>NZ_CP113948.1:1621875-2288750 GCF_026810365.1 Flavobacterium praedii | reverse complement strand
GATTTGAGCGTCTTTGTATGGTTTTGCAAGGAGTTCAGTCGAATTATGATACGGATGTTTTTACACCGTTAATTAGAGAAATCGAAACGATTACGGGTGCTAAATATACCATTAAGGCGAAAGACGAAGAAGAAGAAAAAATAAATATTGCGATTCGTGTGATTGCAGATCACGTGCGAGCGGTGGCTTTTGCGATTGCCGATGGTCAGTTGCCATCGAACACAGGCGCTGGTTATGTAATTCGTAGAATTTTGCGTCGTGCAATTCGTTACGGTTTTACTTTCTTGGATACCAAAGAGCCTTTTATTTACAAATTGGTAGAAACATTGAGCACCCAAATGAGTGGTTCATTCCCTGAAATTCGTACTCAAAAAGCATTGTGTTCGAATGTGATTCGGGAAGAAGAAAGTTCTTTCTTGCGAACATTGGATCAAGGATTGGTATTGCTGGATGCTGTGATTAACACGAATTCTGGAACGGTAATCGATGGTAAAAAAGCATTCGAATTGTATGATACCTATGGTTTTCCTATCGATTTAACGGCTTTGATTTTGTCTGAGAAAGGATTGGAATTGGACGAAAAAGGTTTTCAAGAGCAATTGCAATTGCAAAAGGAACGTTCTCGTGCGGCTTCAAAAGTTACGGCAGGAGACTGGAATGTTTTGGTTGAAGATGATGTTCAGGAATTTGTGGGTTACGACCGATTGAAGCACCCAGTAAGAATCACCAAATACCGTAGAGTAGATAGTGTAAAAGATGGCGAAATTTATCAGTTGGTTTTCAATTCTACTCCATTTTATGGTGAAAGCGGAGGACAAACAGGTGATAAAGGATATTTGGAAGCACAAAACGGTGATATTATTTATGTAATAGATACCAAAAAAGAAAATAATCAAACTGTACATTTGACTAGATCGTTGCCTAATAATTTAACCGATAGTTTTACGGCTATTGTGGATGTAAATCAAAGGGCTAGAACTTCGTCAAATCATACGGCAACGCATTTGTTGCACCAAGGATTGCGAAAAGTATTGGGTACACATATTGAACAAAAAGGATCAATGGTGCGTTCTGCTTCTTTGCGTTTCGACTTTTCACATTTCTCTAAAGTATCGGATGAAGAATTAAAAGAAGTGGAGAATTTTGTGAATGCTAGAATTCGCGAAAGCTTGCCTTTGATAGAAAAAAGAGCGATTCCAAAAGACCAAGCGATTGAAGAAGGTGCGATAGCGTTGTTTGGAGAGAAGTATGGTGATTTGGTTCGAATGATTAAGTTTGGAGATTCAGTAGAATTATGTGGAGGAACACATGTTCCGAATACAAGTGATATTTGGCATTTCAAAATTGTTTCAGAAGGTGCTGTTGCAGCTGGAATTCGCCGTATTGAAGCGATTACCAGTGATGCGGCCAAAGACTTTTTCGAATCACAATTACAATCTTTTTATGAGATTAAAGATGTGTTGAAAAATGCAATTGATCCAGTAAAAGCGATTCAAACATTGCAAGATGAAAATTCTTTGCTTAAAAAACAATTGGAGGTTTTATTGAAAGATAAAGCCAAAAATATGAAAGGCGAATTGGCTCAGGAATTACAAGAAATCAATGGAATTCAATTCCTTGCCAAAAAAGTTGATCTGAGTCCAGAAGGAGCCAAAGATTTAGCTTATGAATTGGGTACTTTAGGAACGAATATATTCTTGGTTTTGGCTACAGCCGAAGCAGGAAAACCAACATTGTCTTGTTACATCTCTAAAGAATTGGTGGCTGATAAAAAACTAAACGCAGGTCAAGTCGTTCGTGAATTAGGGAAATACATTCAAGGTGGAGGAGGAGGACAACCTTTCTTTGCTACCGCTGGAGGGAAGAATGTGGATGGAATTGCAGAGGCTTTGGCTAAGGCGGTTGAGTTTATTAAGTAGATTTCAAAACATATGTATCATCTTTTATAAAGATAAATAATTTAATATTGCCCTTAAATAATCTGTTTATACAGATTGTTTAAGGGTTTTTCATTGAATCCTAATTATAGAAGAATGTACTTTTTATGATTATTGAATTGAAATGGGAGATTTTATTTTTATAGCGAATTTTAAAACAGTAACCTACTTGTAAACAATGCTTTATGTTTTTTTTGATTTTGTACGTATTATTAGATAAAAAATTATGATTTAAAATTTGTTTTTTCATTTTTTTATGATTTTTTTTGTAAAAAATTAACTATATATAATTATGAAAAAATTACTTTATTTATTTAGTGCCACATTATTAGTGTTTACATCTTGTTCTAGTGATGATGCTAATTCATCTGATTCTGCTTCAATGATTTTACCAAAATCAGTAAAGTACACTAGTCCATCTTATCCATCCGATAATTCGAATTCAACTATTTCTTATGATGGTAATAAAATTATCAGCATTAAAAGTGAAGATGGAAGAACAGATTATGTTTATGATGGAAATGTAATTGTAAAAACTACTGATTACGATGCAGCTGGTAATAAAGATAGTGAAGCGATTTATACTTATGCAGTTGGTAAATTAGCGGGTTATTCTTATGCAGAAAATTTTACATCAAAATTTCCAACAGGTGAGTACAAGACGAGGACTGCATATACTTATAATTCTGATGGGACTATTAAGACTTTATATTATACAACAGATGTTACTACTGGTGTGGAGTCAAAAACTAATAATGAAAGATTGTCTACTATTTCGAATGGGAATTTGGTTAAAGTTGTAGAAATAAATTCAACTCCTGGATCAAGTGTTTATACAACTGTTTATGAATTTGATGCTAAAAATAATCCGACTAAAAATATTGCAGGATTTAATTTATTAGCTATTACAGATGAAGGATTTGGCTCTATTAATAATATTGTCAAAAGTACTTCTTCGTCTGTTGATATGTCAACTAATACATCGAATACTAATGTATACAAAACAGTTTATGTTTATGACGCAAATGGATATGTTACAAAAGAAACCTCTTACGAAAATGACGGAACAACAGTTGATGGAATAACGGAATATACTTATTAGTTTAACCCTATTCTATATATCTAAAAAGCCAGATACATTTAGTGTTTGGCTTTTTTTTTATGGAATAAATTAAAAAACTACTTTTGTGTTTCATTTATCCGTAAAAGTTACTATTGCAAATGAACTTCACAACCCAAATTCCCATTCGAAAAAACTCCAATCCAATAGACTACAACTCCAAAATAGTCTCGTTGGGTTCTTGCTTTGCTGAAAATATGGGAGATAAATTCCAATATTTTAAATTTCAAAGCACGACCAATCCATTCGGAATAATTTTTAATCCAGTTTCTATTGAAAAAATTATGGATAGAGTGATCAATGATTTATTGTTTACTGAAGAAGATATCTTTTTTCATAACGAGCGTTGGCATTCTTTTGAAGTACATTCAGATTTAAGTCATGCTAATCAAGAGGAATTATTGGAAAATCTGAATCAAATTTTGGAGGAAACCAAGAAACAATTGCAGGAAGCGACTCATGTTATTATCACGTATGGCACTTCATGGGTGTATCGAAATATAGAAAAAGACGCTATAGTTGCCAATTGCCATAAAGTGCCCCAAAAGCAGTTCGTCAAAGAATTACTTTCGGTAAAGACCATTCAAGAAAGTATCGATCATACAATCAGTTTGATTCGAGGTATAAATTCCAATTGCAATTTCATATTTACCATTTCACCAGTACGTCACCTCAAAGACGGTTTTATTGAAAATCAGGTTAGTAAAGCACATTTGATTACAGCTGTTTATGATATTTTAAAAGAATCGGTGGTAGTTCCCCCTTCGGGGGCTAGGGGGCTTTTCCCTTCCTACGAAATCATGATGGACGAACTTCGGGATTATCGTTTTTATGCTGAAGATATGATACATCCAAGTCAAGTAGCGATTGATTATATATGGGAAAAATTCAAGAAAAGTACTATTGCAGAAACGGCTTATGATACAATGGAAATTGTAGAAAGTATTCAAAAAAGTATGCAACACCGTCCTTTTAATCCAAATTCCGAAAGTCATAAAAAATTCGAATTGAAATTGAAGGAAAAAATAACTAAATTAGTAGCTCAGTATTCATTTATGAAATTTTAATTATGCTAAAGAAAATTATAGTTGGTGCAATAGTAGTAGTGGTCATAATTTTGGCATTCAAATTTTGTGAGTTCAAGAAAGAGGATGATTCAACTTTGGATTACAATACCAATTTGATTCAGCAACAAATCGTGAATGTGGGTAAATTGGTCGTTACCGAAGGTCATTTTTCGGAGGTATTGACGTATAAAAACCAACAAAAGTATATGATGGATATACTTTCGTTTGAGAAAAAAGCACTAATAATAGTCAATGCCGATGTTACCGTTTCCTATGATTTGCATCAGATGAAATACGATATTGACGAAGCCAATAAAACCATCACAATTCTAAGCATTCCAAAAGAAGAAATAAAGATAAGCCCAGACATCAAATTTTATGATGTAGAGCAAAGTCAGATGAATCCGTTTACAGGTGATGATTATAATAAAATCAATAAATCAGTAAAGGTTAATTTGGCAAAAAAAATCGAAAAATCCACATTGAAATCCAATGCCCAAAATCGTTTGATAAGTGAATTGTCTAAGATTTTAATTTTGACCAATACAATGGGATGGAAACTACAATACGAAGGTAAAGTGATTGAAAATGAAAAGGACTTTGCTACAAAAGTAAAGCTATAGAACTGTTTTCAACTTTAGTGAAAACAACTAAATTATTGCTAATACTTTGGAGAATCACCCAATAATTTTAATACATATTAGTGGAATTGTATAACTTATAAAATTGTAGTTGTTGCATATTTGTAGATTCAAAAATTCCTGATAAATAGTATGAATAGCAAGAATTCAAACGCATTTATTTACAAAGATTTTTTATATGAACCCAAAACTAAATTCTTTTGTAAAAAAAACAAAGCGTATTATACTTTGGAGCGCTCTTACAATTGTGTGTTTTTTGCTTTTAATTATTGTTTTAATTCAAGTTCCAGCTATCCAAAATTTTGCAAAAGATAAGGTACTAACTTATCTCAATGAAAAGCTAAAAACCAAAAGTTCTCTAGATCATATTGCTATAACTTTCCCAAAAACGATAGTACTAGAAGGTTTTTATTTTGAAGATCAACATAAGGACACTTTATTGAGTGGTAAACGGTTGGCTATTGATATTGATTTGTTTAAAATTTTCAATCACAAAATAGAAATAAACTCGGTTGAACTGGAAAACGCAACGGCCAATATTTCAAGGAATAAGGATGCAGTATTCAATTTCGATTACATTATCAAAGCATTTGCTTCCAACGCGCCAGCGGATCCTAAAAGCAAACCATATGTTGTATCGGTTGTTGATGTGGATTTAAAAAACATCAAGTTTAGTTTTCAAGACGATTTATCCAAAAATGACATTCGCCTAAAGCTGGAAAATTTCAGCACAAAATTCAAAAAGTTCGATTTGGACAAAATGGATTTCAATATTCCTTATATAGATTTAAAGGGTTTGAATGTAGTTTTAAATCAGGATTTGGTCGAAAAAATTGCTGAGGTCTCTGTTAAAACCGCTGATACGATTGCCAAGAGAAGTGATTTTAACTTGGAATTAAAAAAAATCACATTGTCTAAAATCAAGGTTTTATACGACAATAAAGATTCTAAAATGAATTCAGGATTTACGTTGGGGAGTTTAAAACTTTTGGTTAATGATTTGGATATAAAAAATCAGATACTCGATTTTGACAGTTTTGAAGTTAAAAATGTAAAAGGTAATCTGCTTCTTGGTAAAAAAGACAAGCAACTAAAAACACCCAATTTAGATACAACAGCCATTGCAACAAATGGTTGGAAAATGAAACTGAAAACAATCGATTTGCAAAACATTGCTTTCCAATTTGATGATATGGAATCTCTTGCAATTGCAAATGGAATCGATTACAGTCACCTTAATTGGAATGGTTTGAATGCAAAAGCCGAAGGTATTTATTTTAGAAATGAGACTATTTCTGGGCGTGTGAAATCATTATCCCTAAATGAGAAAAGCGGACTGATAATTCAACAACTCCAAACACAGTTTTTTTATGGACCAAAACAAGCTTATCTGAATAATTTGTATCTAAGAACACCTCAAACAGAGTTGAAAGACAAATTAAAAGTGAACTATCAATCGCTTGCAACTATTTCAAAAAACACAGGAGATTTGTTGGTTGATGCTAATTTGAGTCAGTCGAAAATTGGCTTTAAGGATATTCTACTCTTCGCTCCACAATTGCGTAAAATGAATCCTTTTCAATCGAATCCCAGTGCCATTTTATATATTAATTCTCGTGTAAATGGTAAGGTGAAAGATTTGAATATTCCGTATTTTCAAATGCAGGGAATTGGAAACACAAAAGTTTCTGTCTCAGGAAAAATAAAAGGACTTCCCAATTATGAAAAAGCTTTTTTTGATTTGGATATAAAAAATATAACGTCGTCTTCTCGTGATGTAATTTCTTTTATACCTCAAGGAACACTTCCCAAGACGATTCGGCTTCCGGAGCAATTTAACGGTAGCGGAAAATTTAAAGGTTCGATTGATAATTTTAAAACCAAATTGTTGTTAAACAGCAGTTATGGCAAAGCCAATATAGACGCATTTTTTGATAATAGAATTAAAAACAGTGAAAAATATGACGCCACGATTGCTTTTATGGATTTTAATCTTGGACGACTGATCAAGAATGATTCGTTGGGGAAAATTACGTTAAATGCAAAAGTTAAAGGGCAAGGACTGAATCCTAAAACGGCAAATGCTCAGCTCGTAGCCATTGTAAAAAAAGCGGATTTCAATAAATATACGTACTCTAACATGGCTTTGAAAGGTACGATTGCCAAAGGAAATTTTGATATAAAAGCCGACAGTAAAGATCCAAATCTAAAATTTAAATTGGATGCCAATGGAGGTTTCAAAGATAAATATCCGGCAGTAAAATTGAATCTGAATCTTGATATCGCCGATTTGGAAAAATTGAATCTGCATGCCGGTCCGATGAAACTTAGAGGAAATGTTGTCGCAGATATTGCCAACAGTAATCCCGATTATTTGAACGGAGAAATTGTAGCTTCTAATGTCCAAATTTTGCAAGATGCAGAACCGATTGTTTTGGATAAGGTTAAAATTACGGCTTTTGCTGATAAACAAAAAAACAATATTAAAATCAGTTCGCAATTTGTTAATGCCGAAATAGATGGAAAATACAAATTGACCACACTTTCGGATGCGATACAAAATTCACTTTCAAAATATGTAAATGTTCAAACTGCGAAGTATAAAACCAATTCAGAAAAACAACAATTGACATTTAATCTTTCGATTCAGAACGACCCTGTTTTGTATAAATTGATTCCCAAATTAACAGGACTTGAGCCCATAAATATTTCAGGAAAATACAATAGTGTTGGCGATTCATTGGAACTAAAAGGAGCCATTCCGAAAATTATTTATGCCAACACGACCATATCTGACGGTAAGATAAATATTGAAACAAAGGAAAATGCTCTAGAATATCAAGCTTCTGTGGCAACCATTGAAGGCGGACAATTTAAAATTCCGTTTACAAATTTATCAGGAAAAGCGCAAAATAATATTCTTTCGTATGCTTTGCAGGTAAAAGACAAAGACAAAAAAGATTTGTATTTTATTGCTGGTGAATTACTTCATGAAGATTCCAAAAACATCATTAAACTGAATGCGGAAAACTTGGTTTTGAATTATGATAAATGGAATATAAACCCAGAAAACGCAATTGAATTTGGAGATAAAAGACTTTATGTCAATAAATTTTATCTGGATAATTCGGGAAATGAATTGAAGATTCAATCGCAAGACAATCTAAATAATGCTCCGCTTCATGTTGATTTTGTGAATTTCAAAATAGAGACAATTTTGAACATGATAAAGAAAGATGAATTGGAAATGCAAGGTTTGATAAATGGATCAGCCGTAGTCGAAAACGTCATGACGAATCCCATTTTTACTTCAGATTTGACCATTGATACGTTTGTTTTTGGCGGTGAGGCTGTTGGAGATATCAATTTAAAAATAAATAACAAAACGTCAAATATACTTTCGGCAAATATGACGCTATCTGGGGAAGGAAATGATTTGGCTCTTTTGGGAAAATATACAATAGACAACGAAAATTTCGATTTGAACTTAGATATTAACCAATTAAACATCAAAAGTATTCAAGGGTTTTCATTTGGAAATATAACCGATGGAAAAGGTTCTTTGTCTGGACAATTTAAAATTACCGGAAATGCTTCGGAACCAAAAGTAAACGGAGAGTTAGTTTTTAAAGACGCTGGTTTCCGAATCACAAAGCTTAATTCTTATTTTACAGTAAATGACGAGAAGGTTTCTTTGAGAAATGAAGAAATTGACTTTGATCATTTCTCCATTTTTGATGAAAATAAAAACGAACTGGCAGTAAACGGGAAAATGACAACCCAAAATTTCAGGGATTTTAACTTTGATTTAATCGTTACGGCTGATGATTTTAGGGCTATTCATTCTAAAGTCACCGATAATGATTTGTTTTATGGAGATTTATTTTTGGATACCAAACTAAAAATTGGTGGAACACTTGACAATCCTATTGTTAAAGGAAATGTCGAGATTAATGACGAAACAAAATTTACGGTTGTTATGCCACAGTCGGATCCTTCTATTGTGGACAGAGAAGGAATTGTGGAGTTTGTCGATGAAGATAATCTGTATTTAAAACAAACAGTTGCATTGCAAAAAGAGCTGAATCAATCGAAATTAATAGGGATGGATGTATCCGTCGCTATCACTATAGATAAGGAAGCCGATTTCACTTTGGTAATAGACAAAGGGAATGGGGATTATCTGAACTTGAAAGGTGAAGCGGAACTTACAGCCGGAATTGACCCTTCCGGAAAAACTACGCTGACGGGTAAATACGAGTTTAGTGGAGGTTCATATGAAATGAATTTCAATATGATCCGACGAAAATTTGACATTCAGAAAGGTAGCTATATTATTTGGAATGGAGAACCAACAATGGCAACTGTCAATATTACGGCGATTTATAAAGTCAATACAGCACCGTTGGATTTACTAAGCGATCAACTTGGAACGATGACTCCTGCTGTTAGAAACACCTACAAACAAAAAATTCCATTTCAGACTTTATTGAAAATGAATGGAGAATTATTAAAACCAGAAATTACTTTTGACATCATTTTACCTGATGGGAATTATGATGTTTCATCGGATATAGTAAGTGCTTCTCAAACCAAATTAGAACAGCTAAGACAAGATCCGTCTGAATTGAACAAACAAGTATTTGCATTATTACTGTTGAATCGATTTGTTGGCGAAAACCCTTTTTCTAGCGAAAGTGGAAGCACTAGTGCCGAATATCTCGCCCGACAAAGCGCTAGCAAAATTCTATCGCAACAGATGAATGATTTGGCGGGAGATTTAATTGCAGGAGTTCAATTGGAATTTGATTTGGAATCGACCGAAGATTATACTTCGGGGGCTAAAGAAACCAGAACCGATTTGAATGTTGGAGTTTCTAAAAAACTTTTGAACGACAGATTGAAAGTGACCGTAGGAAGCAGTTTTGGAGTGGAAGGACAAGAACGGGCCAATGAAGATGCCTCTAATATTGCTGGTGATGCTTCCTTAGAATATCAATTGAGTAAAGACGGCAGGTATATGATTAGGGCGTACCGAAAAAATGAATACCAAGTGGCCATTCAAGGTGAAATTGTAGAAACAGGTGTGATCTTTATCATCACAATGGAATACAATAAATTCAAAGAATTGTTTAAACGAAGTGCCAAAGAAATTGAGATTACCAAAAAGGAACAGATTCGTAAAGAAAAAAAGAAATTGGAGAAAGAGAAACAAAATGCAAAGGTGTCTTATGAAAACTAACTATTCAAAATATCTTTTACTTCTATGCTCATTCTTTATTCTGGGATGCAGTAACACCAAGTTTTTGACCGAAGGTGACCTGCTATATACTGGCGGTTCCGTAAAAGTAGAAGATTCAATTCTAAAAAGAAAAGCCAGAAAAGCGTTAGAAACAGAATTAGAAAATCTGTTGCGCCCCAAACCAAACAAACAAATATTGGGATTAAGGCCCAAATTGTATATCTATAACCTAGCAGGCAAACCTAAAAAAGAAAAAGGGATTCGACATTGGTTGCGTACCAAAGTTGGGGAACCACCGGTTTTATTCAGTCAAGTAGATTTAGAATACAATGCTTCGGTATTAAGAAATTATACCGAAAACAGAGGGTATTTTAAAACCAAAGTGCAATCAGATTCAACGAGGAATGGTAAACGAGCCACAGCAGAATATATTGTTAAACCTTCAAAACAATATAAAATTAAAAACATTTCTTTTCCGGATGATTCCATTGCTTTGGGAAAAGCAATTAGTAGAACTCAGAAAAGAAGTCTTTTAATTCCGGGAAACCCTTATGATTTGGAAGTTATAAAACAGGAACGCGACCGTATTGATGCCAGATTAAAAGAAAAAGGATATTATTTTTTTAATCCCGATTATATTTTGGCTCAAGTCGATAGTGCCAAAGGAGATCACGAAGTGAATATTAGTCTAAAAATAAAAGAAGAAACACCTTCAAAAGCTAGGAAACCCTATGTTATAAATGATATTATTGTGTATCCAAATTATTCAATTTTAACAGATAGTATTGTTTATAAAAAGGATGATATTTTACATTACAAAGACTTTACCATCATTGATTCGGCCAATACTTTCAACCCTAGGGTTTTTGATCGCACGTTGTATTTTAAAAAAGGCGATTTGTACAACAGAAAAAATCATAATCTTTCTTTGAATCGTTTTGTAAGTCTCGGTACTTTTAAGTTTGTTAAAAATGAATTCAAGGTAGATGATTCAATTCCAGATGCTTTAAACGCTTATTATTACCTGACCCTATTGCCAAAAAAATTCCTTCGATTTGAAGTTAAGGGTAGTACCAATTCGGCTGGTTATTCGGGTTCTGAATCGAAAATTAATTGGAGCAACAGAAATTTTCTTGGTGGTGCCGAATTATTCACACTTTCTTTATTTGGTGGAATTGATTTTCAAATTTCAGGAAAGAATGGGGGACATGATATTTATACTTTTGGAGGCGAAGCAAGTTTAATGTGGCCACGTTTAGTTGCACCTTTCAAATGGCAAAATTCAAGCGAATTTGTTCCCAAAACAAAAGTACTAATCCGTTATGAACGCCAAAGTAAGTCAGAGCAATATACTTTGAATTCTTTTAAAACTTCATTTGGTTATTTGTGGAAAGAAAGCGCTAAAGCAGAACACGAATTGAAAGTATTGGAAATTAATTATGTGAGTCCAAAAAATGTAACGGCTTCTTATTTGGAAGAAGCAGCCACAAATTCTTCATTGTCAAAAGTGATCGAAAAGCAGCTTATTTTTGGACCAACCTATTCGTATACTTTTACAAATACGCAGAAAAACAGAAAAACACACACGTTCTATTTCAATGGTGAACTCGATTTGGCGGGAAATATAACAGGATTGCTTATGGGAGCAAATGCCAAAAAAGGCGATACGATCAAGTTTTTTGATGTACCTTTTAGTCAATTTGTAAAAGTAAAAACAGATTTTAGATATTACTTAAAATTAGGTAAAGAAAGTAAATTGGCTTCGAGATTCATCGCAGGCGCTGGTTATGCTTATGGAAATAATACCGTGATGCCATCCTCAAAGCAGTTTGTTACTGGTGGAGCCAATAGTATTCGCGCTTTCAGATCTCAATCGATTGGGCCAGGTAGTTACAAAAACATCGATCCAAATGCTATTTTTTTACAGGATGAATTGGGAGATATAAAATTAGAATTCAATACAGAATATAGAACTAAATTGTTTAGCATTATTGAAGGCGCTTTGTTTGTAGATGCGGGAAATATTTGGTTCTTGAATGAAGATAAAAATAAAGCAGGTGGTCAGTTTTCAAAAGATTTTATGAAAGAAATTGCGGTCGGAGTGGGAGCAGGGTTACGTTTTGATTTTTCTTTTTTAATCCTACGAACCGACTTGGCTTTTCCTATTAGACAACCTTATTTGGTAAACGGAAGCAATTGGGTGATAGATGCAGTCGATTTTGGAAACAGATCTTGGCGAAAAGATAATCTGATGCTCAATATCGCTATTGGTTATCCTTTTTAATTTAAAACCGTTTATTTTTCAAACATAAAAAAACCGCACCTTTTTGTGCGGTTTTTGCTTTTATAATTAGAATTATACTTTCAAGTTTCCTTTGACCCCCACATCACTATCGGTTCCAAAAACAGCTGCACTCGCTATTTTTAATAACGTAATTATTTTACTGTTTTTGGTATCCCAATAATAAGAATCAGCAGGTGTCACTTTTATCACCGATACTTTTGGGTCTTTTTTTCCTTCTTCAAACCAAGCTTTTGCAATAGGACTCCACAATTCATCGATTTTTTGTTGGTCTCTAAATATAGTTGCATGTCCATAAACTGAAAGGTATTGTGAACTGCTGATATTAGAGAAAAAAAGCTGTACCTGATTGTCTTGTTGAATTTCATGATTTTTATCGCTGTCCGTTGAACTGATAAACCATAAATTTCCTTCATCATCAATATCCTGAACAGCCATAGGTCTGGATTGAATAGGGATTTGAGCTAATTGTGTACAGAAAATGGCTATTTTTATATCGCCTGCAAGTGATTTTATTTTCTTGATTGCCTCGGCATTAATTAAATTTTCATGCATGATATTTTATTTTAAAGTTTCTAAATCTATTTTTTCTGATGTCCATTCTATAGCTAGTAAATATTCTTCTTTGCTAAATCCGCGAAAAGTTCCTGGCATTATTTTACTAAAAATATCTGTGAATTGAATTACAGTATTAGAATCCGTGACTATAGCTGCACGGTTCCATTTTAGGATATTTTTCATTCCCAAAAAGGCATCTTCCATCCAAGCGCCAAAGGTAAAATCGGCTGGAGAATTATCCAGGAAAAGCAAATAATTCAATTTACCTGTTTTTTCAACCAAAGCAGTTACTTCTTTTGTAACCAAATCAAAATCTTCTTTTACGACTTCACCTTCACTACGAAATCCTACCATATTGGAGGGTAAATCTTTTATTTTTTCTATCATGACGTTTACTTTTAATATTATTTCAAAAATATTTAAAATAACAGCTAACTATCTTATAATAAATAATTTAATTGTTATATAATTACAGTATTTGTCAGATTAATATTTGTTTTTAAAAAGATTTATATAAAAAAAACAGGTTTGTTGTGTAGAACAACAAACCTGTTTGTATTAAAATGATAAACTAAAATCTATTTAAGCCGTTTCATTTTCAAAAATCAATTCTAATCCATTTGAGATTAAGTTGTAGATTTCGGGACGTTGTTTTTTAAGATTTTCCAAATGCAAAAGCACCTCTTGCATCAAATTCGTTTCGTTTCTCGTATTCAAAAGCTCAATGATTTCAATAGAAAGTAACCAGTCGTTAGAGTGATTTTTTTGAAGTTTTTCAAAAATAGGTTCTAATGAAGTAGTCGTGTCATTCGATTCTCGAATACTTCTTACGGTTTGGTACAAAACTTCCAAGTCGTCTCTTTCGGTCGTTTGTTTGGCTTTAATGGTTTTGCTTGAAGGTACGTGCAAAATCAAATCAAAACTATTCACATCGGCAGGACCTGAAAAAGCCGAAACCAATTTTTTGCCCACCGCCATATCGTAATTCCCCCATTCTGGTTGGAATAAAATAGTATCTCCGTGTGTAACCGTACAGTTTTTGAAACAAATCAAAATAATTTCGCCATGCAAATTTCTCTTTCCAGTAATGATTTCTCCAACAACTTTAATATCACCTTCAAACTCCAAAGTAGCCGTTTGACCTTCATAAACACCATAAGCTTTTAGGTCTCTTGGACTCATATCTTCGATTGCCAGATTGATACCTTTTAGCTTTCCTATCGGGCTACCAAAACCTTCTGGATGTGTACTTGTTCCGTGACCCACCAATTCTTTTTCGCGATACGACAAAGCTGTTTTTCCTGTGGTTTGAAAGTAAATTGGTTTTCCTTCGTCTTCAATAACATTTGTAAATACACCCGAAATCTGTAAACCAGTACTCAATTCAACGGTTCCCAATGCTTTCGAATGGATTAGTTTTTTTAACCCCGACAATCCTCCTGTACGCAAAGCCATAGTGTTGGCAAACTCTTCCAAAATTAAACTCAAATAAGCAAAATCGGGAGTTACATACAACTGCGGTTGCAATTTTGTAATGTCAAAACTTTGATTAACTGCTGAAAAACCATAAGGGATTTTCTTCACGTTATCCGTCATGCACCAAGCACTTTCGCCAATGGATGACAATAATCCGGCGCCGTATATTTTAGGATTTTCAACTGTTCCTATTAAACCATATTCCACAGTCCACCAATGCAGGTTCCGAATTTGAGCCATTTCAGACAATTCGCCCATATTGTTTTGCAGGTCTTCCACAGCTTTCTCGGCTGCTTCAATTTCGGCTTGCGGTGTGCCTTCCGCTTCTTTCAAAATAGAAAGCAAGCGAATGGCTTCATACATTTCGTAATCTTTATGTGAAGAAATGGCTTTACAACCTATTTCTCCAAAACGGCGTAGGTATTCTGCATATTCGGGATTCGCAATAATAGGCGCGTGTCCAGCACCTTCGTGAATAATATCGGGAGCAGGAGTGTATTCAATATGTTCGAGTTGACGAATGTCGGATGCGATGACCAAAACATTATACGCCTGAAACTCCATAAAAGCATTCGGCGGAATAAAACCATCAACTGCCACAGCAGCCCAGCCAATTTCGCTCAGGATGCGGTTCATACCGTACATACTTGGAATGTTATCTACCTCAATTCCCGTTTTTTTCAAACCTTCCATATACGAACTATGCGCTACCTTCGAGAGATAATTCACGTTTTTGCGCATCACATAACGCCAAACCGCTTGATTTATGGGAGTGTAATCGCTATAATCTTGTGGTTTAATAAACTGTTTTAAATGTTTCGGCAAACGGTCTAACAACGGATTACTTTTTATTTTTGTGTTCATAACGAAAACGATATAGTTTTTGTGCAAAAGTACAATTTTCAGAAACTATTTCCAGTGTTTACGTGCTTAATTCTGCAAATAGCAACATTTTGTCAAATACATTTTTAAACATATAAGTCATATAAGTTTTTAATTTGAACAAAAGTAAGTAAAATCAATAGTTCATTTAAACAAAGTCATTTCCCTTTCCGGAAATCGTTTTTGACTTATATTCACTTTTTTAATACTATTTTGGTAAACTAGTTTTTTTAAACTTTTATGACTTATATGTTTGAAATTAAAGGCTGTTTGTTTTAGATATAGGCTTTTTTTATAAATTATTTCTCCACCTTTTCCAAATCTTCCACTTTGGTTTTGGTTAAATTAAGTTTATTGAATGCTTCATTGTTGGGAATATGCATTTCAAAATCATCCATATAGTCAATTTCGATTTCAAAATTAGAACCTAATAAATCCAATACGTGTCCTCCCACCTTTTTATCATCCGAAAGAAAATGAAAATGATAGCCTGGCACATTCAGCCCTTTCATGTATTCAGGAAATCGAAAGCCAATCAACGTTCCAGAAATAGTTCCCAACTCAAATACCGATTGTTTTTTTACGGCATCAATCATCAAAGGATACGGTTTAATTTGTTTAGAGACAGATCGGGTTTTTATCGTTTGGCATTTTACTTTGATTTTATACGCCACATATAAGTTTTTATTGGGCGATATGGTGTCCAGTAAAGCATAGAGTTTCTTGAGGTCAAAGGATTGGTGCGCAAAAACAACATTCTCTTTTGAGAAATTCGTCACCACCGCAAAAGGTGTTTTTTGTGAAGGATCTACCGCATATGCTTTCCCATCCGATTTGATTTGGTAAAAATGATTATCAAACCCAATCATTTCACCGTCCAATTCATTAAAAGTTCCAATCCCGAAACTTCCTTTCTTTTGCAATGCGGCCAGAGTCATATCACCATCAAAACCGCCTTCCATCAAAGCGTTGATTGTAGCATATTGATATATCGTGGTGTTTTTGTCTTTTTGGGCAGAACTGGTAAAAAACGAGAGCACTATTAGTAGAAAAGTAATTGTTTTTAAAGAATGGGTCATTGTAATTTGGTTTTTGTTAGTGTAGCAAAAGTAATACAATGGTTTTGATACTAATGGAATTTTGCAAAACAACAAGTATAGTTATTTAAAATCAAAAAAAAGAAACCACAAATTACACAGATTAGCACAAATTATTTTTTAAAATTTTCAAAGAAATTTGTGCTAATCTGTGTAATTTGTGGCAAAAAAAATACAATTCCATTATTTTAATTTACAAAAGCGGATGCTTCCCCTCATGCCTAAAATACTCAATTTTGTAATTGAACATTTCGGCCATATTTTGACCTCTTAGTTTAGCTTCTTCGGCGAGTGGACCTGTAAATAAACTATCCACAGTTTCGGTGAAAATTTCCATCCAGCGGTTAAAATGTTGTTTCTCTACCGGCAGTTGTTTGTGGGGCAGAAAAGGACTTCCGGAGTAGGTATGTTCTTCGAGCAAAATCGTTTGCCAAAAACGGTACATTTTCTCCAAATGTTCAGGCCAGCGGTCGCCTATTTTTTCATTGAAAATAGCGCCAATCAAATCGTCTTTCTGTACTTTGGCGTAAAAGGTATTGACCAATAATTGAATGTCTTCTATGTTTGTGATGTCTCTTAATGTTGTCATGATATGGTGTAAAAAAAGCCTACACAAAGGTAGGCTTTTAAATAAATTATTTTTTCTTTTCCGCTATAACTGGTGGGTATTGAGCCAAAATTTGAGTGACAATATTATTAATTATTTCGTCTTTTCTATCCATATCTTTGGTAAGCGTTCCAGTTCCTTCACCTTGCCAAATCAGTTCTTTCTTTTTGGCATCAATAAGGTCAATGTATAAAGTGCCTTCGGTAGAAGAACTTACATACGTTTGTCCACCATACATATACGGATTCCATCCCCATCCCCAACCGTAGCCATATCCAGCATTGAATTGGTTTACACTAACTTGTTCTCTAGATTTAGTGAAAATATTGATCAATAAATCGGGAGTTTCGCTTTTGGTCATTCCTTTGGTCTGTAATTGTTGGTCAATAGCGTTCAGAATTCTTCTTTTATCCAAATCAGAAATTTCGACTTTATCAATACCTGATTTCATGAAAGCATATGTTTTGTACTGTGTAAAATCGGCTGATTTATCATAATCAGAATATACTTTCACGGTGTCACAAGAAGCAACTATGAAAAGTAACAATAGAGGCAAGAATTTAATAGTTTTCATATGTAGATAGTATTTGTTTTTTAATGAAATATGGTATTGCTAGATTTTTATTTGTGTTTGCGACAACTGTTATCAAGCGATTGCATATTCATATAATTAATGTTTAAATAAATTTAGCCCAAAAATCGTACCAATTCAGCCAAATAAGTGTTAATTTTAAAATAAAGGTTTCTGAAGGTTTTTTGGCGCAGATTAAAAAAACATAAATATAAAACTTGTAGCAAATTTGGATAGACATAATTAATTCACAGCTCAATTTTAAAAGGTGTGACTTTTTTTAACCATTAAGGCATTAAGTTATATTAAGCAATTCAACTAATCTTAATTTTCTTAATGTCTTAATGGTTCAATTTTTTTAAAAGTACATTTTGAATGTTTTAGTTTTCTATACAAAACAATAAGAATCTAATTCAATAAGGCATCATCCACTAAATTCGGTAATGTTACTTTTAATAAAGGTTCAACTTCCATAGCACGTTTGATGGCGAAGACAGCTCCTTCGTTACGGGCCCAACTACGTCTTGAGATTCCGTTGTTGACATCCCAAAAAAGCATGGAAGCCAAGCGTCGAGAAGCTTCTTTGGAACCGTCCAATACCATCCCGAAACCACCGTTGATCACCTCACCCCAGCCAACGCCACCACCATTGTGTATGGAAACCCAAGTGGCGCCACGGAAACTGTCTCCGATTACGTTTTGAATCGCCATATCCGCCGTAAAACGAGACCCGTCATAAATATTGGAAGTTTCTCTGTAAGGAGAATCCGTTCCCGAAACGTCATGATGATCGCGACCCAAAACCACGGTTTCGATCTCTCCTTTGGCAATCGCCTGATTAAAAGCTTCGGCAATTTTCACACGACCTTCGGCATCAGCATATAGGATTCGGGCTTGAGATCCCACAACCAATTTATTTTCTTGTGCGCCTTTGATCCACTGAATATTATCCTGCATTTGTTGCTGAATTTCAATAGGAGCAGTTTTAGCCATTTCTTCCAGAACTTGACAAGCAATAGTATCAGTTTTGGCTAAATCTTCTGGCTTTCCGGAAGCACAAACCCAACGGAAAGGACCAAAACCATAGTCAAAACACATAGGTCCCATAATATCCTGCACGTAGCTCGGATATCTGAAATCAATTTTATTTTCGGCCATAATATCGGCTCCTGCACGAGAAGCTTCCAGTAAAAAGGCATTTCCGTAATCAAAGAAGTACGTTCCTTTGGCCGTGTGTTTGTTGATAGCTGTTGTGTGTCGACGCAAAGTTTCTTGTACTTTTTCCTTGAATAAAGCAGGATTGTTCGCCATCATATCATTGGCTTCTTCAAATGAAATTCCAACTGGATAATACCCACCTGCCCACGGATTGTGTAGTGAAGTTTGGTCGGAACCCAAATCAATATAAAGGTTTTCTTCGTCAAAACGTTCCCAAACATCCACCACATTTCCAAGGTAGGCAATAGAAACCGTTTCGTTATTGGCTTTCGCCAGCGCCACTCTTTTGACCAATTCGTCAATGTCTTGTACCACTTCATTAATCCAACCTTGACTGTGTCGAATGTGCGTGATTTTGGCATTTACCTCGGCACAAACCGTGATACAACCCGCAATATTTCCCGCTTTGGGTTGCGCGCCACTCATTCCGCCAAGTCCTGAGGTGACAAATAAACCTCCTTTTGGGGAACGTTTTATTTTTCTGAAACCGTTCAAAACCGTGATTGTCGTTCCGTGAACAATTCCCTGCGGCCCAATATACATGTAACTGCCTGCGGTCATTTGCCCGTATTGGGAAACGCCCAAAGCATTCATTTTCTCCCAATCATCGGGTTGAGAATAATTTGGAATTACCATTCCATTCGTAACCACCACTCTCGGCGCCTCTTTGTGGGAAGGAAACAATCCCATCGGATGCCCGGAATACATCGTCAACGTTTGCTCATCGGTCATTTCCGATAAGTATTTCATCGTCAATAAATATTGCGCCCAGTTCGAGAAAACCGCACCGTTTCCGCCATAAGTAATCAATTCGTGCGGATGTTGCGCCACCGCATAATCCAGATTGTTCTGAATCATCAGCATAATGGCTTTGGCTTGCTCACATTTTCCAGGATATTCCGAGATTGGACGGGCATACATTTTATAATCAGGACGCAGACGGTACATATAAATACGGCCATAAGTCTCTAGTTCATTGCGAAATTCAGGAATTAACTCTGCGTGATGTTTCGGCTCAAAATAGCGCAAAGCATTACGTAGCGCTAGTTTTTTCTCATCGTCAGACAAGATTTCTTTTCGCTTAGGCGCGTGATTAATGTTGGCCTCATACGGTTTCGGCTGAGGTAATATAGAAGGAATTCCTTGTTGTATTTGTTCTTGAAAAGTCATTTTTTTGGTATTTAAAATCTAAAATTAATTGTTCTAATGAGCAACTTTTGGGCGAGACCACATTAAGAAAAGTGGCCTACGTTTCGTGTCGGTTAGTCGGCCACTTTCCTTAATGCGGTCGGGCTATCCGCACTACTTCGGTAGTTTGCTTTTATCCCTCTCGCATCCCGTAAATCAAGATATTTTTCTTAATTTAGAGAAATTCGCCACTAAGGATATCGTATATCCGACCTGTGGTAGGACTTATGAATTTTAATTTTATATTTTAAAGAAAGAATGTCCATAAATAATAATATAATACTGTTTTCTGAAAGCTGAATACTAAAAAACGGAACACTGATCACTTTTTCAAAAGCCCTGTTTTCTTATCAAATCCATAGGGACAATGACGACAGCCGCTTTTACAACAATACCCTCTTTTCAAATGGTGCTTTTCGGTAAAACATTTGTAACCTTCGGGTGTATAATAAAAATCTTCACCTTCTATTAATTTATTTTCATTACTTTGTTCTGCCATTCTGTTTTTATGCTTGAAATTCGCTACTAGACGATTGTGATTTTCTTTAATTTGGACTAATTTGTTTGTACAAATCTATAAATTTTATAATCAATGTTTGTTATTGTTGCCAAATATTTAATTCCGAAAGGATATCGCGGGCTAACCCTTTTTCCGTTCGTGTTTGTGAAATATGCCTTTGATTCCGAAAATAAAACCTTGGTCAATCACGAGAAAATACATATAAGACAGCAATTAGAATTACTCGTTTTGCCTTTTTTTGTTTGGTATTTTGTCGAATATGCGGTACGTTTGCTCCAGTATAAAAACGCTAATTTGGCCTATAGAAATATCAGTTTTGAAAGAGAAGCTTATGCGAATGAACTCGATTTGAATTACCTTAAAACGAGAACATATTTTCGTTTTTTAAAGTATTTGCAAGTAAAGAATAGTTAACCGCAAAGCGCGCAAAGGATTACGCAATCCCGATAGCTATCGGGACGCTAAGCTTTGCGTACATAGCGCTTCCATTGCGAACCTTGCGGTTAAACTTTGAAGCAATCCATTATAAATACCCCATAAACTTTGAATCAAAAAATAACATACGAACTGCCCAACGGAATCTATCTTGAAATAAAAAGAGAAGATTTGCTTCATCCTTTTATATCAGGGAATAAATTCAGGAAGCTAAAGTACAATTTGCTACAGGCGAAAGCCGAGAATCAGGAAACAGTACTTACTTTCGGCGGTGCGTATTCCAATCATATTGCGGCGGTGGCCTATGCGGGAAAAGAACAAGGTTTTAAAACCATTGGAGTGATTCGCGGAGATGAATTGGGTGATAAAATTGCCGAAAATCCAACGTTAAAATTTGCCCAAGAATGCGGAATGGAATTCGAATTCGTTACCAGAGAATCCTATCGATTCAAAGCCGAACCTAATTTTATTGCCAATCTACGGCAGAAATTCGGATCGTTTTATCTCGTTCCAGAAGGCGGAACAAATGAATATGCAATAAAAGGTTGCGAAGAAATTTTGACGAAGGAAGATGCTAAATTTGATTACATATGTTGTGCGGTCGGAACAGGGGGAACCATTTCGGGAATTATAAACAGTGCTTTGCCACACCAAAAAATTTTGGGATTTCCAGCATTAAAAGGAGACTTTTTAAAAGATGAAACGCCCATGAATAAATTTTCTTCCAAATTAAATAGAAATGGCGTTCCTGACGACCTTAGGCAAATAACTACTTTTTCGGAAGAAATTTGTAAATTTGCCACCAATGCAAATTGGGAATTGATCACAGAGTATCATTTTGGAGGCTATGGAAAGGTAAATGAAGAACTGATTCAGTTTGTAAATGATTTTTACAAACAAACGCAAGTGCCATTAGACCCTATTTATACTGGAAAGATGGTTTTTGGCGTTATAGATTTAATTCAGAAAAACTATTTCCCCAGTAATAGCAAAATTTTATTGATTCATACTGGAGGATTGCAAGGAATTCAAGGGATGAATGCGCTTTTAAAAAGCAAAAATAAAACAGTGATTCAATTTCAATAGCAATGGCAAAAATCAATGCCAAATAATAATATTGTAAAGCAAAAACATGGTTAAGAAAATATTTTCATTTCTTTTATTTATATTTCTTATGAGCTGTGGCTCTTCGAAACCTACAATAGTTACTACCAAAAAACCAGTAGGGTGGAAATATTCCAAACCAATCCAAAACGGCAGCAGTAGAAAAGTTGGTACACAGTCCACTTCAAAACCAATGACTATAAATGAAGTAACAAATGCCTATATTGCACAATATAATGCCGTTGCAATGGCCAATATGAAAACCTATGGAATTCCTGCAAGCATTATTTTGGCACAAGGAATTTTGGAATCCGGATCAGGAAAAAGTGATTTGGCTGTAACTGCCAACAACCATTTTGGAATCAAATGCCATAACGATTGGACGGGAGACAAGGTTTATAAAGACGATGATTCGTTGCAAGAATGCTTTCGAAAATACAATCAAGCTTCTGAATCCTACCAAGATCACGCGACGGTATTGACAGGAAAAAAAAGATATGCCAATTTATTTACTTTGCCCAAAGCGGATTACAAAGCTTGGGCAAAAGGACTGAGAGACGCTGGTTATGCCACCGATCCTAGATATCCAGAAAAATTAATAAGCTATATAGAAACTTATAATTTAAGCCAATACGACACTAAAGTTTTAGGAAATAAAATGGCAAAAGAAGAAGCCAAAGTATTGCTTGATGATAATTTTGGAACTGATGAAGCCAGTTTGTACGAAATTCAAAAAGGAGATACTTTTTATTCGGTTTCTAAAAAATTCAATTTAACGGTTGACGAATTAAAGCAGAAAAATAATCTAACTGAGAATGCACTTTCGATAGGACAGAAGTTGATAGTGAAATAGCCCCCTTAAACCCCAAAGGGGGAATAAAAATCTAAAGTCAAAAATCTAAAATCATAAATAGTAATGATATACAAAAGAAGTAGTGAACTTTTTGCGGAAGCAGAAAAAGTAATCCCAGGAGGAGTAAATTCACCAGTAAGAGCGTTTAAAGCTGTGGGCGGAACACCAATATTTGTAAAAAGTGCCAAAGGAGCCTATTTGTACGATGAAGACGGAAACCGTTTAATCGACTATATTAATTCTTGGGGACCAATGATTTTGGGTCATGCCTACGAACCGGTGGTCGAAGCCGTAATTCAAAAAGCCAAATTAGGAACGTCTTTCGGAATGCCAACCGAATTGGAAACTCAAATTGCAGCACTTGCCGTTTCGATGGTTCCAAATATAGATAAAATCCGTTTTGTAAATTCGGGCACAGAAGCGTGTATGAGCGCGGTGCGTTTGGCTCGTGGATTTACCAAAAGAGACAAAATAATCAAATTCGCAGGTTGTTATCACGGACATTCCGATTCGTTTTTAATTCAAGCGGGGAGTGGTGCTGTTACTTTTGGAACACCAAACAGTCCAGGTGTAACTGCTGGAACTGCCAAAGACACTTTACTAGCCAAATACAATGATTTGGAAAATGTGGCTACTTTAATCGAAGCCAATAAAAATGAAATTGCCGCTATAATTGTAGAACCCGTTGCAGGAAATATGGGTTGTATTCCACCTGCTAAAGGATTTCTAGAAGGATTGCGCGAGTTGTGTACAGCAAATGGAATCCTATTGATTTTTGATGAGGTAATGACAGGTTTCAGATTGGCCAGAGGTGGAGTTCAAGAATTGTTCAATATTAATGCCGATATTGTTTGTTTCGGAAAAGTAATTGGTGGTGGTTTGCCCGTTGGAGCTTTTGCAGCTCGTGCCGAAATTATGAATTTCTTGGCGCCATTAGGGCCTGTTTATCAAGCGGGAACGTTGTCCGGAAACCCATTGGCTATGGCTGCTGGATTGGCCATGTTGCAAGCATTAGATACTGATCGCGCTATTTTTAAAAGATTAGAAGAGAAAACAGCTTATTTAGGAGCTGGAATCGAAAGGGTATTGAAAGCCAATAATGTGGTTTTTACCATCAATAGAATTGGTTCGATGATTTCAGTTCACTTTGATGCCAATCCAGTAACCGATTTTAAATCTGCAGCTGCGGGAGATAATGAAACGTTCAAGAAATTCTTCCACGGATTAGTGGCCGAAGGAATCTATATCGCGCCATCTGCGTATGAAACTTGGTTCATCACCGATGCATTAACGTATGAAGACTTGGATTTCACCATTCAAGCGATTGATAAAGTTTCTAAAACATTTTAATTTCTCGATGTCTACAAGGTTTTATTCTAACCTTGTAGGTATAACTTTTATAAGGAACATTAAAAAAAAACACCTACAAGGTTAGAAAAAACCCTGCAGGAGTAAAAACACAAATTCCACTAATTAGCACGAATCTATTTGTGTTTATTAGTGGAATTTTTCGTTTAACATTTAAATATAATTGGAATGATTTTCTACATTCCTCCTCTTCTTTCTTTCATCTTGTCTTTCATTTTATCTTTTTTTTCGGCTCTCAGATCTTGCCATTTTTGATATTGATCGGCAGATAAAACCGCTTTCATTTTAGCTTCAGTATCTTCTTTTTCGGCTTGCATGTTGTTTCTGAATGCAGCTCTTTCTTCTGAAGTCAATTTATCTCCATTGGCTTTTCGAGTGTCTTTTTGCTCTTTTGCATCTTGCATTTTAGCTTTTTTGTCCGCTAATATTTTACCAACAGCTTCTTGTTGTTTGGCATCCAACGTCAATTCTTTGGTTAAATAGGCCAAATGTTTTTGTTGGCGTTGTTCAGGAGTCATTTTTTCCATATTGGCTCTGTTGGGTTTTGGAGTAGCTTCCTGAGCAAATCCAGTTAAGCCCATTCCAAATACTAAGGCAATAATTAAATTTTTCATTTTCATTTTGTTTTTAAGTTACAGCAATAAGACGAATATAAGAATCAAAGGTTTAATGCTTTAACGTTAATTTATCAAAAACTGATTTTAGTCATATCATTTTAGAAATCGTATCCTATCTTTGTATCGTGAAAAATATCATATTCATAATCATCATTGCTGTATTTCTAAAACCGATTTTTCCGGTTATAGATTACGCAATCAATTATGAATACATCTCAAAGGTACTTTGTGAAAACAAAGCCAAACCAATGATGCATTGTAACGGAAAATGTCATTTGATGAAAGAATTGGCCAAAGCTGCCGAAAACGAAAAGCCCGCCTCTTCCGATAAAAAAGGCTATTCTTCCGTTCTTGAAGTATTGTTTTTTGAGGAAATTAACCCATTTGCAATAGCTGCTGTTTCTTTCTTGAATAACGAAAATTGCAATTATATCTATTCTAATTTATATTCCAATTCTCATTTGGAATTCATTTTCAGACCTCCCATTTTTATTTCTTAATTTTTATTGAGGACTATAACTGCGGCTTTTTGATTTTTCAAAAGGCAATTTTTATATGGAATCAATTGTTCCGTTTTTTTGGCAAATTAATTTATAACACTAGTATTTTAATAGGCTTCGTGAGTAGGCTAAATTTTATTTGGGCGTGACCCTCGTCGCCCCGATGGCTATCGGGCTCGGGTCGGGCTTTACGTTCCCGCTTTTTTTTATCCCGTAAAAAAACGGGATAAAAAAAGAGCTCCACTGCAATCCCTCACGCAAAACAAACAACTTTATCCAAAATTTAATTAATAAAAACACTTTTCAAATGAAAATTCAATTTAAAAAAAATATCATATTAATAGTAGTAGCTCTTGCCTTTGCCTCTTGTTCTTCTGATTCTACAGAACCTGCAGTAAATGAGCTTGATGGTCTAACCAAATTTCAAGAAATAACCAATACAACTCATACTATCGAATTATACAAACACATGAGCGGTTTAGAACAAGGATTTAACGAAGTTGCCTTTAGAATCAAGGATAATGTAACTGGTCAGTATGTAAAAAACGCGACAGCTACTTGGATGCCAATGATGCACATGACTTCAATGATACATTCTTGTCCAAAATCCAAAATTGAAAAAGAGTCTGCCGAAACAACATTATATAAAGGATATATTGTTTTTCAAATGGCACAAAACGCTACCGAATATTGGGATCTGAAAATTGATTATACCATCAATGGAACTGCTTTTTCGGTTACTTCCAAAATCGATGTTCCTGCTTCCTTAAAACAAAGGGTTACTACTTTTACAGGAACCGATGGCGTGAGATATATAGTGGCTTATGCAGAACCACATCATCCAAAAGTAGCCATCAACGACATTGAAGTGGGGGTTTTTAAAATGCAAGACATGATGACTTTTCCTGTTGTGGATAATTTTAAATTAAAAATTGACCCAAGAATGCCAAGTATGGGTAATCATAGTTCGCCAAACAATGTCGATTTGACTCAAACAGTTGTTGGAGGATTATACAATGGAAAAATGTCACTTACAATGACGGGCTATTGGAAAATAAACTTACAATTATTGAATGCCAATAATGAAGTTTTAAAGGGAGAAACTATCACGGATGCAGTTCCGGCAAGTAGTATTTACTTTGAATTAGAATTCTAGTTGAATAAAGAAAGGTCAATTATCGATTTTGGTTTTTGACCTTTTTTATCGGTTTGAAATTGCTTTAAACCCAATTAATTATCAATAGTAACGCCAGCGCAGATTGAATAATCTTGTGCATGCAAAATTTTATTTCGATGAAAAAAACAACTTTTCTTCTACTGCTGTCTTTTTTTAGTACTATAACTTTTTTTGCCCAACAAAAACAAAAGGATTCAATTGTTGCCAAACCACTGAATGAAGTTATTGTTATTGGAAAGAAAACCAAACTGTATCAAAAACAAAGCAAACCACTTGCCACGATTGATGAATACCTTCAACAATCTTCCAAAGTAGAAATGATTAAAAGAGGCGGTTATGCTTGGGAACCGATTCTCAATAGTATGGCTACCGAACGTACATTGGTTACTATAGACGGTATGCGTATTTTTGGTGCCTGTACAGACAAAATGGATCCAATTACTTCTTATGTAGAGGTTTCAAATCTGGCCGAAGCTACCGTTGTTTCCGGTCAAGAAGGTGGTTGTCACGGAGCTACAATTGGTGGTGCTATTGATTTAAAAAAAAATCAAAGCAATTTTTCGAATTTAGGTTGGAATACCACTTTGAATGCGGGTTATGAGTCGAATAGTAATCAGAAAATTATTGGATCGGCTGTCAGTTTTGTAGACAAATCGTTTTATATCGATACTGATTTTATGTTCCGAAAAGCAGCTAATTATTTTGCTGGAAACAACAAAGAAATTCAATTTTCTCAGTTTCAAAAGTTGAATATATCGGCTTCTTCTGGAGTACGATTGGATACGGATAAAATGGTAAAAGCATCCGTTATTTATGACAAAGCAACCGATGTAGGTTATCCCGCTTTACCAATGGATGTTTCTTTAGCGAAAGCATTGATAACTTCTTTGAGTTATGAATATGCTCCCACAGGAGTAACTCTTCAATCTTGGGAATCCAAGTTGTACTACAATACTATAACGCATACTATGGACGATACCAAGCGCCCTGAGGTTCCCATTCACATGGATATGCCAGGCTGGAGTGATACGTATGGAATGTATTCAAAAGCAAAAGGTATTTTTGGAGCACATCATTTCACGGCTGATGTTAGTTCATTCTACAATCGTTCTGTCGCCGAAATGACGATGTATCCCAATGATCCAAACGAGAACTTGATGTTCATGTACACTTGGCCCGATGTGAGGACGTTGTATTATGGATTGTTCTTAGAGGATAATCTGGTTTTAAATCCCCATTCAAATTTGCTGTTTACAGCTAGTATTGCCAGTCATACTAATAAAGTTGCCAGTCAATTTGGATTGGAAAGTCTGCAGATTTTTTATCCCAAAATGGATGCTCTCAATAAGAGGATTCTTGGCAGTTTTTCGAGCAAATATAGTTATGCTAAAAATGGTTTCGAATATGGGTTAGGATTTGGATTTGGAGAACGTGCACCGGCAGTTTCCGAAGGCTATGGTTTTTATTTGTTCAACAGCTTTGATGGATACGATTATATAGGGAATCCCGATTTGGCCAATGAGCAATCTCTGGAGTCGAGTCTGTCTTTTGGCTATTCAAAAAGCAAGTGGAGTTCTAAAGTATCGGCAACTTTTTTTCATGTTTCCAACTACATTGTGGGCGTTCCTGATGCAAAATTAATTCCGATGACAATTGGTGCCAATGGAGTAAAAATATACAAAGCTTTAGATTATGCCACGATTTTTAATATTGATTTGAATTTAGAATATCAAATTTTAGAAAGTTTAAAATGGCAATCACAGCTGGTTTATGCCTATGGCAAGGATAGCAACAATAGGAATTTACCTTTTATCAGTCCGTTTAGTTATTCGAGCGCTTTTAATTATTTAAAAAATAGAGTTTCGGCCTCGATTGCTATTGTTGGAAACGCCACTCAATCACAATTTAGTCCGTATTATGGAGAGAATGAAACGCCCGATTATGCAGTTTTAAATACGTCTGTTGGTTATTCTTTTTATGTTGAAAAAATCAAATGGAATGTTAGGGCAGGAGTCGAGAATGTTTTCGATACGTATTATTCTACTTTTTCTAGCTGGAACAACATTCCGAGCCAAGGAAGAAATTTTGTTTTGAATTTAAATTTTGGATTCTAATAAAAATGGATTCGATTTTTTATGTATAAAAGTCGTTTTCAAATTGTATTTTTGAATGCTAAAACAACAACAACTTAATTCTTTAAAAAAAAAGCATTTGTTAAAATAAATTTTCAAACCATATAAGTCATATAAGTTTTTAGGCTAAATAATGCTAAGTAAGAACTAAGTCCATTTAAGTAAAAACATATATTTTTTTTCACTTATATTTACTTTAACCACTATTTGGAAAGCTAGTTTTCTTTTTCTTATATTACTTATATGTTTCAAAATTAAATGCTGTTTAAAATAGAATATAGCGTAAAATATAAACCTATGATTTCCGTTCCAGAAGCCTTTTCAATATTAGAACATAATTTGCCTGTTTTGCAGGAAGTGGAGATTTCTTTATTTCAAGCAAGAAAACATATTCTAGCACAATCGCTGATGTCGCCTATTAATATGCCGCCTTTTCGGCAATCGGCTATGGATGGTTATGCTTTGTGTTTGCATGATGCTTTGGTTTATGTAATTGTTAGTGAAATAAAAGCGGGAGATTCTCACTTGGTAAATTTAATTCCAGGACAAGCCGTAAAGATTTTTACCGGTGCTGCTGTGCCCGATTCGGCGCAAGCAGTTATCCAAATTGAAAAAGTAGCAGCAAACGGAACGCAATTGCTGCTGGACGAATTGGTAGCGCCTGAAACGAATGTTAGACCAATTGGTGAACAGATTTCAGCAGGGGATTTGGCACTCCAAAAAGGAACTTTGTTAAATGCTGCTGCCATCGGTTTTTTGGCAGGGCTTGGTTTTACAAAAATTCCTGTATATAAAAAACCAAAGGTTGGGATTGTAGTTACTGGTAATGAATTGTCAAAAGCCGGAACACCTCTTGAATACGGCAAAGTCTATGAGAGTAATGGTATCATGCTGCAATCGGCTTTAATTGACGCTTTTTATGATGAAGTTACTATATATGAAGTCAATGATGATTTTGAGAATACTAAAAACAAACTGAATGAGGCGTTAACTGCCAATGATGTAGTTTTAGTTTCGGGAGGAATATCGGTTGGGGATTATGATTTTGTGGCTCGTGCGTTAAAAGATCTTCAAGTAGAAACGCTATTCTACAAAGTCAACCAAAAACCTGGGAAGCCTTTATTCGCAGGAAAGTTAAATAATAAAGTGGTTTTTGCATTGCCCGGAAATCCTGCTGCTTGTCTAACTTGTTTTTATGTATACGTTTTGCCTACATTAACCATTTTGTCTGGGGCTGAAGCCAATTATCAACAGGCTGTTTTACTTCCATTAGCCCATGATTTTGAAGTAAAAAATACCCGTTCCCAATTTTTGAAAGCGAGTATTAACAATGGAGAAGCCGAAATTCTGACGCATCAAAATTCATCTATGCTCAATTCTTTCTCCGTTTCCAATGGATTGGTTTATGTACCTCACGGTCATTATGAACTGAAAAAAGGAGATAAAGTTGAAGTGTATTTACTCTAGTTGGCTTTATTCTATGATTTACAGTATTAAATTTTAACCATATAAGCCATATAAGTTATTTTTTACTGTGCTTTAAGTGAGTACCCTAAAGAGAATATAAGTTAAAACCCTTGATCCGACTACGAGATTTGACTTAAATGAACTTAATTTTATGCGCTTTTTTAAAAAAGAAAACTTATATGACTTATATGGTCGAAAAATAGTAAACAAATGCTGTTGTTTATAGAATTAAGCGCTCTAGTTTAATACCTATAAACTTCGTTATGGTTTCGGGAGTAATTTGATGGTAGTAATTTGGATTCTTGTAAAAATGAATTTAATCGCTTTTCCTAAACATCTTGTGAGTTGCGTGAGGGATAGAAGCTAGCTACCGAAGTAGCGCGTATAGCCCGACCCCGTTGAGAAAAGTGGCTTTGTAAGCAGTGTCTAAAGTAAGCCGCTTTTTTCAACGGGGGCACGCCCAAAAAAATATTTTCAACTTTAAAAATAGGTGATATTTGAACTATTCCTCTATCTTTTCGTCTTCTATCATTTCTATCCAAGAAAGGAAGAATTTATAGCCTAAGGTTAAAATTACAGCTCCTAAGAATAAACCAATGAATCCGTTGTAAATGAATCCTCCAATGGCACCTAGAAATATCACGAGCATCGGCGCAGGTGGATTGCCTCTGCCCAGAAAGATTGGTTTTAATATGTTGTCCGAAATCATCGTGATGCCAATCCAAATAGCTAAAAGTGTAGCAGTAGTAGTATCGGTTACCGAATACATATAAATAACAACAGGAATAGCAATTGGACCTATTCCTATTTGGATTATGGCGAGTATGAGACAAATGATTGTCAAAATTCCTGCAAAGGGAACACCTGCCATAAAAAAGCCTGCTCCAACCATTAAGGACTGAATAAGGGCAACTCCCAGAAACCCTTTTACCACATTGCGTATGGTTATTACAGTGATCAAAGCATAATGTTCTCCATTGGATCCTATTAGTTTGATGAATATGTTTTTGGAAACCGATGTTATTGATTCCGAATACAATAATAATCCCATAGCTATGATTATGGAGGCGATAAATTGCAATATACCTTTACCAACTCCTGCTAAGGCAAGTAATAGCCATTCTCCAACTATTTTTAATTGATCGGAATATTTGAAAACCACATTTGAAATGTCCTCTGAGGCACTTTTCCAAATTTCTAATATTGGTTTAGTAATAGTTGGCCAATTCTTGGTGCTTTCTCCCGGAGGAGGAATTAGGTGTTCTCCTGATTGATACGTATGGCTGAAATTATTCACCTCTTCGTATAAGGATTGGGAAACTAATACACTGGGGATTATGAGGATACTGAGTAGAACTATCGTCAAAAAAACAGTGGCCACTATTTTTTTACCTCTAAATAATTTAACGATCGATTCATAAACGGGACTGAAAGCTATAGCGATTACAGCAGCCCAAATCAGGATGAGGACAAAGGGTTTCAAGATGGCATAACACCAGCTTATCAATAAAAAAAGAACACCAAGTCGGATGAGCGTATCAGCTATTTTTTCGAAATTATAGTTGTTGAAATACGGATTTTTTTGATTCATTTTTCAGTTTTTTTTAGATGAATAAAAAAGGAAATAGGATTATTAGGCTAATCTAGTTAAATTGTAGTAAATGTCAATAGTAATTAATGACGTGTTTTGTTGAAAGTTTAGATAATTTAGAATTTTGATCGAAAATGTTTTAAAATATTGGTTGGTTTGGGTACGATTTAAATTGTGGTTTTGTATTTTTACTAAATTCATTTTTTTGATGCATGTCAAGACTTTGAAGGTATATCTTGCAGCAAAACTATTTATTTCCAAACAAACGTAGCATACTTATGAAAATAGCGCTTTATACAAACGAATTTCCACCCAATATTTATGGTGGAGCAGGAGTTCATATTGATTTTTTGAGTCAAGAATTGGCTAAACTTGGGCAAGTTGAGGTTCGGTGTTTTGGAGATCAAAAGGAGAACAAGGATTCCATGCATGTGGAAGGAATTAATTCCTGTTTGACTAAAATGGTCGATCCAGAAAACGAACACATAAAGATGTTTCATAATTTAAGCCGAAATGTCGAAATGGCTCAAGCAACTCCTAAAGCTGATATTGTGCATTGCCATACTTGGTACACGCATTTGGCTGGTGTTTTTAGCAGAGAATTGCTGCAGGTACCGTTAATATTGACGACTCACAGTTTAGAAACGCATCGTCCTTGGAAGGTAGAACAATTGGGTAACGGTTATTTTATGTCCCGATGGATTGAAGCAAACGCTTACAAAACTGCCGATGGTGTGATTGCCGTGAGTGAACAAATGAAAACCGATGTTGTGGAAGCCTATGGTGTTGATCCCAAAAAAGTAACTGTAATCCATAACGGTATCGATCCCGAATTTTATAAACCGACTTTTGATGAGGCTTTGTTGGCTGAATATGGAATCGATCCAAATATTCCTTTTGTGCTTTTTGTAGGCCGAATTACTCGTCAAAAAGGAATTTCAGGATTGATTGAAGCAGCCCAATATTTTACTAAAAATTGCCAAATTGTACTTTGTGCAGGGGCTCCCGATACCGAAGAAATTGCTAAAGAAACGGAATCGCTTATTGCAAAATTAAAATCTGAAAGAGAAGGAGTAATTTTAATTTCGGAAATGTTACCACGTGAAAAAGTCAAAGTGCTGTACAGTCATGCTCGAGTTTTTGCTTGTCCTTCGTTATATGAGCCTTTCGGGATCATTAATTTGGAAGCTATGGCTTGTGAAACGCCCGTTGTGGGCAGTCATGTAGGTGGAATTCCTGAAATAATTGTGGAAGGAGAAACCGGTTATTTGATTCCGTTGGAAAGTGTTTCCAGAACAGATTTTAATCCAAAAGATCCAATTGGTTTTCAAAAAGCTTTTGCCGCCAAGATAAATGCATTGTTGGACAATGAGGAACTGGCAACAGCTATGGGTAAAGCTGGTCGCGTACGAGTGTTGAAACAATTTAGTTGGGAATCGATTGCTAAAACTACTTTTAATTATTATCAGGAAGTAATTGCTCGATTTGTGAAAGAACAGGCTTAAGCGATTTTAATATATTTGCAAAAGATTCAACCGCAAGGTTCGCAAAGCAAGCGCTATGAACGCAAAGCTTAGCGAACTTTTCGGTTAAATATGTACACGATTAAGCTACCGCACATTCGACCTTTTTTTCTTCAATTATCTGCAAATCGATTATTTTTTGAGCAACAGTTCCTTTTTCAAATAAGCGAATGAATTTAAAAACACTGCTAACCAGAAAACCTGGATTTGAAATTAATCGAGCGATTTTGGTGATTTTCGCATCTCTTTCCTGTATGCAGGCATCTCTTTGATTTTCGGGTAGTACAACAAATTCATTGGCAAATTTCCAAGCTCCATCTCTAGCCGTTTTCATACTGAAATCAATAAAGAAGTTGTCTATTTTACCAGATAATTTTAAAATAATGGTCAACGTTGGCCAAATTTTGATTAGGCATTTTTCGACGCTTTCTACAAGATTGCTCAGAATAGTATTTATTTGGTCAAAATCAGATTTTAAGCTTTCAATATTTTCTGGAGTACAAACTTGTGCCGATGCAATTCCTAGATCCAGATTCACATGCGCATTGATACCGAGTAATAAATGCTGAACAACTATTGGCCAAAAGTCTTCTGCTTGTTGAAACGAGAATTCCCAACATTCAGAAGGTTTTTCTTTGGCTTTGTATTGGTAATACGCCTTCAAATACCGATTGGCGAAAATAACATCTAGTTTCTCCATTCGTTCCCCATTCTGAAAAGTACCATTGGCAATGCCATTCTTTATTTGTACAGTAACTTCACGATAAAGAGCAGTAAACAAGCCTATAGCGCTTTGTTCTAATTTTGATATTGCAATTATTTCATCCAAAAACTGAATGACTTCGTCTATAGTAGTAGCTTGCTTCATATTCATTTATAGTTGGTTATGGTTAAAAATGGAAGAACGAATATAATTATTTTAATTTTTTAAAGAGTATTTTTTTTGAAGTAATTGTCTTGCTATTTTTTTGTGTTTAATACTAAAAGCGAGTATGAATATGAATTATTGTTTTTTTATAACAAAAAAGATGCCGTTAAGTTGTTTTTTTATTTTCAGGAAATTATCATTTCGTTATATTTGCGAAAGTATAACGAAAATAACCAACTTTGAAGATCAAAAGTAAAATTTGGATTGAAACCGACGAAGGAATCCTCATTAGCGAAGGCCGTATTCAGTTGTTAAAGCTTATTGAGGTTACTGGTTCTCTCAATAAAGCCGCCAAAGAAATGAATATTTCCTATCAAAAAGCATGGAAATTGATCGATGCATCGAATAAAGCTTCCAAAGAGCCTTTAATCGAAACTCATGTGGGAGGTAACAAAGGAGGAGGAACAATTGTAACTGCTTATGGTAAATCACTTATTGATTCTTTTGAAAAAATTAATATTGCTTGTTGGGATTTTTTAGATTTAGAACTTAAAAAACATTCTTTATGAGCGTAGAACATTTATTAGACATGCCTTTATTATTGGTATTGTTTCCTATTGTAGCTTTTTTGTACGCTAGTGTTGGTCATGGCGGGGCGAGTGGCTATCTCGCTTTAATGAGTGCGTTTGCTTTCCCGATGACATTCATGAAACCCACAGCTTTGGTATTGAATATCTTGGTTTCGGGTCTTTCTTTTTATTTTTATTACAGGGAAAAAAACTTTAAATGGAATCTCTTTTATCCTTTCGCATTGACTTCTATTCCGTTTTCGTTTATTGGGGGTTATCTAAAAATCGATGCTTTTTATTATAAAATTATTTTGGCTACCGTTTTGGTCTTTGCGGTAATGCGTTTGTTAGGGCTTTTTGGAAAAGAGAAAGAAAATTTAAAAAATATAAACGTTCCCATGGCATTGGCATTCGGTGCACTTATTGGATTTCTATCTGGTTTGTTGGGTATTGGCGGCGGTATTATTTTGAGTCCTGTTCTGTTATTGATGGGTTGGGCTACTATGAAACAAACGGCTGCTGTTTCGGCATTGTTTATATTGGTCAATTCTATTTCTGGACTTTTTGGTTTTGTGTCACAAGGAGGTACGTTACCAGTTTCTTCGGGACTTTTAATCGGATTGGTTTTTATAGGAGGATTATTGGGAGCTTATTATGGAAGTACAAAATTTAATTCAAAAGGGTTACGAATTGTATTGTCTATAGTTATAGGGATCGCCATTTTTAAATTATATGCAACCGCATAATTTGAACAAAAAAAAATATGGAAAATAAAATAACAGCAATTGTTTTGGCAGGAGGTAAGAGCCAACGAATGGGAACTGAGAAAGGTTTGTTGGTTTTAAACGGAAAACCATTCATTAAACATATTTGTGATGCTTTACAGCCCATTTTTGGTTCCAATATTTTAATTGTTTCGGCAAACAAAGAATATGATGCTCTCGGTTTTACCAGAGTCGAAGATATTATTGAAAACAAAGGTCCAGTTGGGGGTCTTTATACTGCACTTAAGGCATCCAAGACCAAAATCAATCTGGTTTTGAGTGTGGATGTGCCATTGGTCTCAACTGAATTGTTGCAATGGGTTTTAAAAAATCACGACGAAACCTACATGGTGACACAAACCAAAAGTGGCGATAAAACAAGCCCACTGATTGGGGTTTACGATCGTTCCATGCGAATTGTTTTTGGAGAACATATGGCAGGTAAACAATTAAAATTACGAAAAGTAATTGAAGATGTCAAACACCAAACTCTTGAAATTCCAGAAAAATGGAATAACCAGATTCAAAATATAAACACACCAGAAGAATATCAAAATTTAATCAAATGACGATAACGCTAAAATATTTTGGTTTACTCGCCGATATCACTCAATTGAAAGAGGAACAATTCACTTTCGATCAAGAAACTATTTCGGTTTCAGCATTAAAATCTAAAATAGAGGACAGTTACCAAAACATGCAAAATACAACTTATAACATTGCGGTCAACCAAACGATGAGCGATTTGCAAACCTTTATAAAAGACAATGATGTAATTGCTTTTCTGCCGCCTTTTGCTGGAGGGTGAAATTTGTTTGAAGTTTAATGGTTCAAACCCGTTTAACTTTAAACTTTTAAATATTAAACACTATGAGATATTCCAGACAAATAATTCTCCCGGAAATAGGAGAAACAGGCCAGCAAAAATTACAGAATGCTCGCGTTTTGGTAATTGGTGCGGGTGGTTTGGGCTGTCCTGTTTTGCAAAATTTGGCAGCAGCAGGAGTTGGAAACATCGGCATTGTAGATGGAGATGTGGTAGATGAAACCAACTTGCACAGACAATTATTGTATACTTTAAAAGATTGTGGAAACAGTAAATCCGAAACTGCCAAAAAAGCGATTTTGGAACTCAATCCCGAGATTGATGTAGTGGCCTTTGCTGAGTTTTTCAAGGAAGAAAATGTGGTACGAGTGGTTGGGGATTACCAAATCATTGTCGATTGTACCGATGCGATTTCCGTTCGCTACTTGATTAATGATATTTCTGTTGCCAAAAGAATTCCAATGGTGTATGCTTCGATTCATAAGTTTGAAGGGCAGGTTTCGGTATTCAATTATAAAAATGGTCCGAGTTACCGTTGCTTATTTCCTGAACAGGAAGGATTAAATGCCGTTCCGAGTTGTGCGGAATCCGGAGTTTTGGGTGTTTTGCCTAATACCTTAGGTGCATTTCAAGCCACTGAAGTACTTAAGATAATATTGGAAATCGGTAAGGTATTATCGGGCAAATTATTGATTTATGATGCACTCCATTTTCAAACCCAAATTATTGATTTTGTCAAAAATCCAAAAGAAATAGAAAAAGCATTTATAAACGGAACTTTGCTTTTGAACAGCAAAAGAACAAATGAAGATTTAACTCCCGAAGCTTTTTTAGAAAAATGCGGTCAGTTAAGAATCGTTGTTATTGACGTTCGGGAATTGGACGAAATACCAGAGTTTAAAAGAAATAATGTTATTCGGATTCCCTTGAGTATGTTAGAAGATTACAGCAAAAAATTAGATAAAAATCAGGAAATTGTTTTGTTTTGTCAAACGGGGAAACGCAGTCAAATGGCTTTGAATTATTTGATAAAATCAGGGTTTGTTAGTGTTTTTCATTTAGCAAAAGGCATTGCATCGCTGAAAGATCAAATTCAATAGTAATATCAATTTGAAAAATTAAAAAAATACACTAATAATGTCAACAGATAAACCCAAAAAAAGTTCCTTTATTCAGGGACAAATAACATCCGAATTTATTGGGAATTCGATTGCCAAACACCAAAGTAAAACCACAATTGGAGCACACAATATTTTTTTGGGCCAAGTTCGTGCCGATGTAATTGAAGGAAAAACAGTTGCAGCGATTGAGTATACAGCCTACGAAGAAATGGCGGAACAATCTTTCTACGAAATTCGAGAAGCGGCTTTTGCCAAATATGAATTGTCGTGTTTGCACATTTATCATAGTTTGGGAACGGTAAAAACAGGCGAAATTTGTTTGTTTGTTTTTGTTTCGGCACCAAGACGAAAAGTGGTCTATGAAGCTTTGGAGTTTTTGGTAGAAGAAATAAAAGAAAAGACAGCCATTTTCGGTAAGGAAATTTTTGAAGATGAAAGTTATACTTGGAAAAAGAATAGCCCCCCAACCCCCGAAGGGGGAGTTCTGTAGATTGTCTTAAATGCATGGCAATACGCACAAATCTAAAATTGTTAATCCTCAATCTAAAATCTCCATGGTAGATATCACCCACAAAATAATCACACAACGTACTGCAACAGCTCAAGCTATTGTCAAAGTTGGTTCGCCGGCAACGATGCAAGCCATTATAAACAAAACCGTTCCGAAAGGCGATGTGTTGGAGGTTTCGAGAACAGCAGGGTTGTTTGCCGTAAAAAATACGTCAAATTCTATTCCCGATTGTCATCCGATGCCAATTGAATTCACCGGAATTGAATATGAACTGCTGGAAGATTCTATATTGATAAAAGTAACGGTAAAGGCAATTTACAGAACAGGCGTTGAGGTCGAAGCCATGCATGGTGCATCAATTGTAGCCTTGACAATGTATGATATGCTAAAACCCATTGACAAACAAGTCGAAATTTCGACCATAAAATTACTGCACAAAAAAGGCGGAAAATCCGATTATGGGGTCAAAGAAGATCTCGATTTATCGGTAGCGGTAATCGTTTGTTCCGACAGTGTTTCCAGTGGAAAAAAAGAAGACCGAGCGGGAAAAGTAATCTCAGACAAAATCAAGAATCTTGGATTGAGCGTTTCGAGTTATTCGGTCATTCCAGATGAGGTTCTCGATATTCAGGAGACGATAAATAAGTTGTGTTTAGCCAATAAAGATTTGATTATCCTTACTGGCGGAACAGGTTTGTCCAACCGTGATGTCACTCCCGAAGCTATAATTCCAATGCTCGACCGACGCATTCCAGGAATTGAGGAAGCCATTCGCTCGTATGGTCAGGACAGAACGCCTTATGCGATGTTGTCGAGATCTGTAGTGGGGTTTAAAGGAAGTACATTAATCATGGCTTTGCCGGGTTCTACAGCAGGAGCCAGTGAATCTATGGATGCAGTATTTCCTTCCGTATTGCATTTATTCAAAATATTAAATGGTTTCAACCATGGAAAATAACAGCAATTCAATGCAGGACAACTACGGGAGAGTGCACAATTACCTCCGAATTTCGATTACGGAACATTGTAATTTGAGATGCACGTATTGTATGCCAGCCGAGGGGATTGCGCTTACACCAAGAGCGCATCTGATGACTGCAGACGAGATTGTAACCATTGCCAAGACTTTCGTAAAACTCGGCGTTAATAAAATCCGATTGACTGGTGGCGAGCCATTGGTGAGAAAAGACGCCAAAATCATTATTGAACAATTAGGAAAATTGGGTGTCGAACTGACATTGACCACCAACGGAATTCTAGTTCACGAATTCATTGACACCTTCAAAGAAGCCAGAGTCACCACTTTGAACGTGAGTATTGACAGTTTAAAAAAAGAAAAATTCAATCAAATTACACGTCGCAATTATTTTGAAAAAGTAATTGAGAATCTCGATTTATTAGAAGCGAATGGCTTTCAGGTAAAACTAAATGTCGTTGTGATTAAAGGCTTTAATGATCACGAAATTATTGATTTTATTGAAATGACCAAAGGCCGAAACATTCAAATTCGGTTTATAGAATTTATGCCTTTTGACGGTAATCAATGGAACAAAGAGAAATTGGTGAGTTATGCCGAAATCCTTGGTCAAGTCAATGAATTTTATGCCGAACAAAAGGTAGAACGCATCCAAGACAAACCGAACGATACTTCCAAAAACCACAAAATTATAGGCTATCAAGGCAGTTTTTCGGTAATCAGTTCTGTGACCAATCCGTTTTGTAGTACTTGCAACCGCATTCGTTTAACCGCTGATGGAAAACTAAAAAACTGTTTGTTCTCGAATACCGAAACATCCTTGCTTGATACTTTACGAGGAGGAGATTCAATTGAACCACTTATTTTTCAAAATATTAAATCCAAACATACCATGCGAGGCGGAATGGATGATGATGCTAAATTCCAAAATCCACTGCTTTTTTCTAAAAACAGAAGCATGATTAAGATTGGGGGCTAAGAGAAAAAATAGAAATTATTTCACAAAGACTCGCGAAAAAACACAAAGATTCATGAAGGTTATTACTGTTTGAACTGAGCCTTTGGTATTCTCTGCGTCTCCTTTGCGAAACTTTGCGAGACCAATTTCACGCAAAGGCGCTAAGACGCAAAGGGAGTTTTTTTCAAATTGTATCGCTTTGAGTGTTTTTACCATAATTTCAAAAAAACAAAAATGCTTACTTTTAGCCCCGATTACAGTGGAAATCCTTGTGTGCCGGTGTTCGGCACGCAAGATTGAAACGGAAAGCGGGACCAATGCCTCCTGAAAATGCCTAATCTTTCTGCTCCAAAAAAAGGTTCAGGTTATTGTAAAATCAAAATCTAAAATCCCTGATAAAAGTCATTGTTAGCACTATACAATTGTGAATACCTTTGCAGGATGAAGGCAGAAAAAGAATCCAACAAAAAAGGGTACAACAATTATGGCACCCATCTCCGTGAAAAATACAACGGTCAAAAAGTTTTCAAAGTAATTGTAGACGGTAATTTTAGTTGTCCCAATCGCGACGGACTCAAAGGCTACGGCGGCTGCACCTATTGCAATACCGATTCTTTCACACCCGATATTTCCAGAAAAGCGCCTACCATCGAAGAGCAGTTGTTGCAAGGTATGGAGCGTGCCAAAAAATCATACAAAGCCGATCAATTCATAGTCTATTTTCAGCCCAACACCAATACATACGCTAGTGTCGATTATCTCAAAAATATTTACGACCGCGCCTTGTCTTTCAATTCAGATGAAGTCGTTGGATTTTCGGTAGGAACGCGTCCCGATTGCATCGATGCCGAAAAAGTTGCCCTGCTCGAAAGCTATTGCTACCGATTTGATGTAGACCTCGAAATGGGAATGGAATCGATGTATGACGAAACTTTAGAAAAAATAAATCGAGGGTGTACTCACGCCGAGTTTATCACCGCTGTGGAATTATTAAAAGACAGTCCCATCGATTTGTGCGTGCACACCGTTTTTGGATTTCCTTGGGAAACCCGAGAAATGATGCTCAACTATATTGCCGAAATAAACCGTTTTCCCCAAATAAAATTTGTCAAATTCCATCATTTACATATCGTCGAAGGCTCCATTATGGGCGTCCATTACAAGCGAAACCCGTTCCCACTCTTCACTTTAGAACAATACACCGATTTGCTTTGCGACCTCATTCCGCTCCTGCGCCCCGATATCGTCATTCAACGCCTCTTTGGAATCTCCGATTGGGATTTGCTCATCGCGCCAAATTGGGGACTCAAAAAGACCCAAATCCAACATTTCATTGACTCTACAATCGAGCAAAGAGGCATCAAACAAGGTTCTAAATACAACAGTCTTTAAGAAGATTTGTTCATAATTTGGGCGTGCCACCATAAAGGAGAGAGGCCAAATCATTGCAACGGTGATTCGGCCCCTCTCCTTTATGCTGTCGTGCTATCCGCGCTACTTCGGTAGCTAGCTTCTATCACTCACGCAGTTCATAAGATGTTTGGTAGAAAGTGAGATGTTTTTTTATCAATCAATAGTTTTTCAGATATTTTTACTGTAGCCACAGTTTTAACCGCGGGTAGCTTTATATTTACATTTGAATTAGCAACATCAATCATCATAACATCAATCGCAAATGTCAAAAAAAACGTTACTGTTATTCGGCTTCATCCTACTGAAATTTGTATTGCAATATTCTTTAATAAGCTCCGATTACGACTTACAGCGAGACGAATATTTGCATCTTGACCAAGCCCATCATTTGGCTTGGGGTTATTTATCGGTTCCGCCTTTTACCTCTTGGATATCCTATCTTATTTATCTTTTGGGGAATTCTGTTTTTTGGGTTAAATTTTTCCCAGCCTTGTTTGGCGCCTTGACGATTGTTGTCGTTTGGAAAACTATCGAAGAATTAAAAGGCAATTTGTTTGCCTTAGTTTTGGGAGCAACTTGTGTTTTCTTTTCAGCACTTTTAAGGCTAAACACTTTGTACCAACCCAACTCTTTCGATGTGTTGTGTTGGACTACTTTTTATTTTATACTAATCAAATACATCAATACGGAAAATACCAAATGGCTTTTCATTGGAGCAATTTTATTTGCCTTTGGTTTTCTGAATAAGTACAACATTGGTTTTTTAATTATTGGATTGATTCCAGCAATTGTTTTGACACAACATCGCAAAATGTTTGCTCTTCCTAAATTGTATTTTGCCCTTGCACTAGGTTTGTTGGTAATCACACCCAACCTTTTGTGGCAATATAACAATAGCTTTCCCGTAATTCATCATTTAAAAGAATTGACGGATACACAATTGGTTTATGTAGACAGATTGGATTTTTTAAAATCACAATTGCTCTTTTTTGTAGGTTCATTTTTTGTAATTGTATCGGGATGGTTGGCCTTGTTATTGTACAAACCGTTCCAAAAATACAGACTGTTCTTTTGGAGCATTATTTTTACACTGGCTGTTTTTATGTATTTCAAAGCCAAAGATTATTATGCTATCGGGCTTTATCCTATTTACATTTCCTTTGGTTCCGTTTATTTAGGTAATCAATTAAAAGAAGGTTGGAAACGCTATTTACAACCCGTTTTAATTTTAATACCGATTTTGTTTTTTATCCCGATGTACAACGCTTTCTTTCCTAACAAAAGCCCTGAATATATAGTGAATCATGCCAAACCGTATCAAAAATATGGGTTGCTTCATTGGGAAGACGGTAAAGACCATCCATTGCCACAAGATTTCGCCGATATGCTGGGCTGGAAAGAATTGGCTATAAAGGTAGATTCTGTTGCAGGTACATTACCAGATTTGGAACACACCTTAATTCTTTGTGATAATTACGGACAGGCCGGTGCTATCAACTATTATACGACTAATAAAAAAGTGGTAGCCCATTCTTTTAGTGCTGATTATATCAATTGGCTTCCTTTGGGTATGAAAATTAAGGATGTCATTTTGGTAAAAGAGGAAAACGATGATGACAAAGACCGAAAAACAGAAATTCCTTTGTTTGACACGGTTTATTTTGCAGGCAAAAGAATCAATAAATTTGCCAGAGAACCTGAAATCTCCATTTATGTATTGCGAGGAGCAAAAGTGGATGTCAATAAAAGAATTAAAGACGAAATGGAACGGAACAAAAACTATCAAGAATAGTGTAAAAATATAGTCTGAATTTTATTCTCTCAATCCAATTTGATTTAACGGTTTTAAAAAAACTTTCAAAGTTCAAAAATTCCCACTGGAACTTATTTGTAACAAATATTTACTTATAATAAAAAGATAAATCATAGTATTTATAAGTAAATCTATACAAAATAATTTATTTTAAAGTAATAGTTTTGATTTTAAAATAGATTACTTTACTTCTAAAATTTTGCTATTGGTAAGAAGTTTTCTAAAATCTGTAACAAAATCGCCATAAATTAGTCTTGTTTAGGAACGAATATTATATCGATGAGAACAAATTTATTTATAGCTTTTAATATTTTACTTTTCTTTCAGCTTGGAATGGCTCAAAACACAAAAGGAAAAATCATCGATTCCAAAACGGGAGAAAGTATTCCGTATGCTAATATTAAGGTAAACGATTCCGAAAACCTAGTCTCTAATGCTGAAGGTTTTTTTGCACTCTCTGAAAATAACAGTACAGATGAAACCCTACTTACGGTTTCCTATTTGGGTTTTGTCAATAGACAACTGACCGTTGGGGAATTGAAAAAACTCGATTTTATAATTAAACTGTTACCCGGAATATACGAACTGAAAGATGTTGTCGTGTCGAATAAAAAACCGAATGCCTACGAAATCATGGCAAATGTTAAAGCCAACTTAAGTCAAAATTATACTACCGGAGAAAAAGGGTCAAAAGAAATGTTCTTTTACAGATCCTCTAATTATTTTAATCCTTCAATAATCGATGTAGAGATTAATAAATCAACGGGTTTTAGCAAGCAAGCATTGTCAAAAGTCAACAATGACCTGCAGACTTTTTCTAATCAATTAATTTCGCATCCACCATTGTCATTTACCGATATTCTATGTAATTATTATTCGGTTAAAACAAAAAAAGCAGATAAGTTTGTGTTTACCTCAAAATTAAATGTTTTAAAAGCCACTGTCTTAAAAAAGGAAGGAGAGTCTACATCTCTAGAAGATTTAGAAAAAAAAGCCAAAAACTTGATGCTTCAGCATCTCGATACCACCAAGTATTACAGGATAAAGAGCGGTCTTATAGGATCAAGGGATACGATATCATTTCGAAAAGAGTTCAATAAAAATCGAAGTAAAGACAAAGAACCAAAAAATCAATTAACTGCTACAAAAAGTAATCTTAACAATTTTATGTATAAAAATGATTTGTTAAGTAACAAGAGATTCGATTTTATACAAAGGCCAGAATTGTATTTCTATACTTTTGAAGGTACAATCTACACGAATCAAAATGAATTTGCTTACGTTCTAACTTTTAAACCTCGAAAAAGCAAAGCCATGTATGTAGGCAAATTATATATTTCTGTAAACGATTATGCCGTCTTGAAAACCGAATATATTCTAGACGATGGTGAAAAGGTGCATAATTTTAATATGAAGCTTCTTTTAGGAATTAAAGTGTCCGAAAATGTTAGTAAAGGGACAATAATTTACAAAAAAAGAGCCGAAGACGATAGTTATTACATGCAGTATGCTGCAATAGAAAGCGGAAATTACTTTTATCTAAATCGACCTTTAAAACTTATAGAATTGACCAATAGCGAAAAAGATATATTGGCATTTGATTTTAAAATGGAAGCCAATATTCTCAACAAAACCGAATTTCTAAATATGTCTCGTTCTGAAACATCAGCTGCAGCAATTGAAAAAATAAAGGAAGAGGATTTTAAATTTATAACCATTAAATCTTATGATCCCAAGATATGGAAAGATTACAATTCTATCGAACCATTGCAAGAGATGAAACAATTTAAAGTAATTGATTGAGATCTAAAGCGGCATTAATTTTATTTCGTAAACGGTAGCAAATTTGAAACCTGTTCGTAAGCATGTATACTTGCTTGCGCCCGCAAAGGGCATATTTAAATAACAAAAAGGGAGTATGATAAAACGATCATACTCCCTTTCTTTTCTATTTTTAGACTTTAATTCACTAAAAACAAAGCATTGCTAAACAATAGAATTCCGTTTTCCCAAAAACCTCTAAACAAAGGATTGTCAATCATATAAATTACAGATCCATCTCCTTTTTTGTCAACGGCAAAGCTTACCGTTTCAGTTAGTTTTTTCTTCATGTCGTTCCCAACAAAACCATAACTGTGATAATCTTTCGGAATGTAAGCCACATTAATCGCTTTTTTCAGCAAAGGATAACATTTTTCATTGGTTTTTAGACTGTAATAGGTTTTGCCAAGCCCAAAAGCCATTGGATAGGTTTGGTCTATTTTATTTTCCATAATAGCACCAGGAATAGAACCCGAAATGGCTCTTCGTTCAGATCCTTCAAAATCAAGGAAACGTTTCTTCAATTCCAATTCTTTTTCATCTTTCTCCGACTTTTCTTTGTCTTCTGCACTAGCAAATGGACTTAAAGCGTATCCTTCTCTGTCTTCAAACAAAGAATTTGCTGCATTCATGGCAATTACTTTTCCGCCATTTTTTATCCAGACGTCAATTTGTGTTTTTTGCTCATCCGATAAATTATAATAACCATCGGCCAAAATCAAAGTGTTGTAATTGTATAATTTAACTCTGCTAAAGTTGGCAGTTTCTACAATACTCACAGGATAACTAATAGTTTCATCCATATAAAACCACGTAGCACCAAATTCGGTTGAACTTACTCCTTTTCCGGATAACAATAGTACTTTCGGGGCTTTAAGCAAGATGAAATTTTCACCACCCAAATCCTTTGAATTGGTAGAATATCCCGTTGCGATATAATTATAATCCGATTTAATTTTGATAATATCACTTACTGTTTTTTCAAAATCAACCACTTTCGGGTTATCAGCTTTGCTTACAATTAACCCGCCTGGTTCAATTATAACATCTCCAAAAATGGCTTTTTTCATGGCCGATCTCACTTTGATACCCGCTTGATGTAATTGAGAAACTACTTGTGCAGAAGTTCTGTTATTCCAAGGTATATGAAAAGCATAAACCGAATTTGGGATCTTTTTTTCGAGAACTTCAATGGTTGTTTTTGTTTTGATATTTAAGCTGTTTTTTACTGCATAACCTTCGACGCCATACGCAAGTGGTATTGCCCAAGCTGTAATGTCATACGATAAACTATCATTTAGTTTTTGATTGGGTTCAAAAAGTACTTGGGTTAAGACCGCTCTGGGTTGATCTACTTTTATAATTAAATCATTGGGTTCTATCTTAAAACTTTCATTCTTTTTGGTTTGATAATGAAAACCTGATTCGTTTGCAGACGCATCAGCATAAGCAAAATCGATATTATTTTTCTTTAATAAAACGGCCATTTGATCCAATTTTGGATTGTTTTTCATGACGTAGGTTTTGTAAGTTCCTTTAACTTTTTTTCGAGCATTGATGTTAAAGTCTCTAAAGCCTTTTAGTAAAGCCTCTTTTTGTTCTGAAGCGCTTTCTATAATTGTAAGTACGGCTGTGGCGTGGTGTGTCAAACGGTCTTTTATGGTTAAGTTGACTCCGTTTTCCATTGTAATTTCTCTTCCAGCGCCAATTCCGCCTTGTTCCAATGTCATTCCAACGGCACCGTTGTAGGTTGGGTATGTATCGCCATAACTTGGGTAAAACAAATCAAAGCGCTCACGGGTATTGTACGTCCAATTCTGTTTGTCAAATTTGGCCGAAATGTTTTTACCTAAAAGTAGATGAAAATCTTTTTGATATTGCTCTATAAACTCATGCAAGGGCTCAGCAGATGGCGGAAAAAAGTAAGGAGAATCATAACTCATTTCATGTACATCAGCATGTACTTGAGGCATCCATTGATAGTACATTGCGATTCTTTGTTGTGTCTCTGCTTGCGTTTGCCAAGCCCAATCTCTGTTTAAATCAAAAATGTAATGATTGTAACGGCCACCTGGCCAAACTTCCATATGTTCTCTGTCATACAATCCAGGATGTGTTTTCTTTCCCGAAATTTCTCTTAACCAATTTCCATATCTAGAATACCCATCAGGATTGATACATGGATCCAGAATGACAATCGCATTTTTTAACCATGTTTTGGTAGCTTCATTAGTCGGATTTAGTAATTCATAGACAACGGTTAAGGCACTTTCGGTTCCGGCAAATTCATTTCCATGTACATTAAAACTGATCCAAACAATGACTTTGTCTTCAACGGCCGAAGTTTTAGTGTTAGACATGCCAATTGCAGCAAGATTGTTGTTTCTTATTTGTTCTAGATTGGCTAAATTTTCGGGAGTAGAAATGTAAAATAAATTCAAATCTCGTTGTTCATTTGTGACTCCGTATTTTTGCTTTTTGATAAGTTTAGATTCTCCAACGAGATAATTGAAATAATCCTCCACCTGATGGTAATACGTAATTTGTTTACCATAACTGGGTATAAATTCCGAAGGGCTTTTTAATTGAGCAAAAGCCGAAAAAGTTGTTACAAGTAAGAACAACACAACATAAAAATATTTTTTCATATTTGGGTAAGTTTAGAAGGGATTCAAAAATAGCGATTCGCTTTTTCTTGACCTAAAAAAAGCAATAAATATTAAAAGGGGGTGTAAATATTTTAGATTAATGCTTTTTTTGCTGGTTTTAAATAAATAATCAATTTTTTTTTGACCCAAAATAGCATTTGCCATCAAAATATAAATTTGGGCGTGACCGCAGCTAGAAAAAAGGGCTAGTTTCGTTGTCGTCATTGCCCTTTTTCCTATCTGCGGTCGGGCTATTCATGCTACTTCGGTAGCTTATTTCTATCCCTCACGCACAATGTCATTAAGTTAAGCTTTGTTTTTTCTCGCCAAGACGCCAAGTTAAGAGCCATTTTTTTGCGTCTTCGCGTCTTTGCGAGAGTTATATTTTGAAAAAGCGCAGTGAGAAACCCTTAACATAATGACATTGTCCTCACGCAATGCTAAGAGTATTTATTGCAAACAAGAGGAAAATTTAAGGATCGTCATCGCTTTAGGTGTGCGCTATATTATCAATTCTAACTCTTTAGTATGTTTTTTGATAATTTATATTTTTGTTTTCTTTTAATTTATATAAAATGTTATTTGTGAGTAGTTTGCAGAATAAATTTTCGTAATAATGAAAATTTTTTAGTATTTTTAAATTTTAATTTTATTGGATTTATTTTTCTACTGATAATTATCATATTTTATTTTTTATAAGGATGTTAATTTTGCTAAAACAAATAAAAGACTTTTTTGTCCTTATTTTATTACATGTGAAATAATATAAATATTGGATCTTAAAACAGAATAATTTTATATATGAGTAATTTATATCAATCCCACAAAATATTATTTTTAAATACCTTAGCTTTTTCGGTCTGTTTTGCCTGTTGGACATTAAATGGTGTTTTAGTTACTTATTTGGTTGACCAAGGCATTTTTAATTGGACTGTAGTAGAAGTAGGTTGGCTTCTTGGGATTCCTATTTTATCAGGTTCTATTTTTAGATTGCCAATAGGTATTTTAACGGATAAATTTGGTGGGAAAATTATTTTTGCCTCCTTATTGTTACTTTGTTCGATTCCATTGTTTTTGTTACCATTTGCCAATTCATTTTGGAGTTTTGCAGTATTGAGTTTTCTTTTCGGATTGGTAGGAACCAGTTTTGCTGTCGGAATTGGATATACCTCAGTTTGGTATCCTCAAAATTGGCAAGGTAGAGCTTTGGGGATTTTTGGCATGGGAAACGCAGGAGCAGCATTAACGACCTTTATTGCTCCTACTTTATTAAATGATTTTTCCCAAAATGATCCCGAAAATGGATGGAAAATGCTGCCCATTACCTATGCAATTGTTTTGGTAATTATGGGAATACTTTTTATTGTATTTGCCAAAAATAAAAAACCACAAGGCGATTCCAAAGATGTTATTACACTATTAAAACCATTAAAATCAGTTCGTGTATGGCGATTTGGAGCCTATTACTTTTTGGTGTTTGGATGTTTTGTGGCGTATTCACAATGGTTATTGCCTAATTTTATGAATGTGTATCAAACCACACTCGTTATGGGAGGAATGTTTGCAACCATGTTCAGTTTACCATCGGGAGTAATTAGAGCTTTTGGAGGGTATTTATCCGATAAATATGGTGCTCGAAAAGTGATGTATTGGGTGTTGGGATCCTCTATAGTGATTAGTTTTTTATTGATGTTCCCAAAAATGGAAATCCTCACTGCCGGTTCCGGTGTTTTGGCTGCAAAATCGGGTGTAGTAACTGAAATATCTGCATCAACCATAAAAATTGACGGTGAACCACAAACTATAAATACAAAAGAGGTGACCGAAAAAGAGGTGAAATCGATTCTTCCCGTAAAAAAATCATGGCAAGAAGTTGTTGTTCAACAAAATCAAGAGGTGAAAAAGAAAGAACTTTTGGCTAAAGGTATCACCCAAATTAAGTTTGAAGCCAATATGTGGGTTTATGCAGTATTGGTGATTCTAATCGGAATTTCTTGGGGAATCGGTAAAGCCGCTGTTTTCAAACACATTCCGGAGTATTTTCCTAATGAAGTTGGGGTAGTAGGAGGGATGGTAGGACTTATAGGAGGGTTAGGTGGTTTTGTAGGGCCAATTATCTTTGGGTATTTACTGAACTCTACCGGACTTTGGACCAGTTCTTGGATCTTTATTTTCCTGATATCATTGGGCTGTTTGCTTTGGATGCACCGTACCATTATCAAAATACTTCGGGTGAAATCACCAAATTTTACAAAAGAGATTGAAGACAATAAGTAAGACAATATAATTTGCAATAACTTGATCAAATCAATATAAAAATAATTCAAATACAGACACAATATGAAAACATGGCTAGACAAATGGGAACCGGAAAATGAAGAATTCTGGGAAAAAACAGGGAGTAAGATTGCTTGGAAAACTTTAACAATTACCACTTTATCACTAATTTTATCTTTTGCCTCCTGGTTTATGATGAGCGTAATTGCAGTCAAACTTCCGGGACTTGGATTTTCGTTTTCTAAAGACCAACTTTTTTGGTTGGTGGCTATACCTGGTTTAGCCGCTGGTTTTTTACGAATCATTCATACTTTTATATTACCCATTTTTGGCACGCGACATGTTGTGGCTTTCGCTACTTTAATAAAATTAATTCCAGTTGTTGGAATAGGTTTTGCCGTGATGGATACCAATACACCGTTTTGGGTTTTTGCTATTTTGGCTTTTACCTGTGGTTTTGGTGGGGGTGATTTCTCTTCCTACATGCCAAGTACGAGTTTGTTTTTTCCAAAAAGGCTCAAAGGGACCGCTTTGGGAATTCAAGCAGGAATTGGGAATTTTGGGGTTTCACTAGCACAGTTTATTACCCCACTTATTTTGAGTGTGAGTATTTACGGAGCCGCTTCAGTATTTACAAGCATTGATCCAAAAGAAACGCTTGCTGTTTTTCAGAATGCTAGTTTAGAAAAGCAAAAAGAAGTATTTGGAGTATTGGATGCCGATGTGCAAACCAAAATATTGGAAAATGTAAAGAAACCAGTATTGGATTCGGTTATGACAGCGACTCAATCAACCGATAATGCAGTTATTTTTGCAGCTTTGCCTTTAAAAGCAAAATCAAAAGCCATTGCAAATGCGAACCCAAAGTTGGCTGAAAAAATATTAAATAAAATTAGTCCAGATAATACCGCTGTGAAAAATAAAGAGGTATACATTCAATCTGCTGCTTTTTGGTACATCCCTTTTCTTTTGATTCTGGCTGTTATCAGTTGGTTTTATTTAAAAAGTATTCCAATGCAAGCTTCCATAAAAGAGCAAATGGATATTTTTAAAAACAAGCATACTTGGTATTGTACGATTACTTACGTAATGACTTTTGGAACTTTCGCAGGTATGTCGGCTGCATTCCCTTTGATGATTAAATTTTTATATGGTGATTTTCCAAATGCTCCAGATCCATTAGTATATGCTTTTTATGGACCACTGATTGGTTCAGCTAGTAGAATTGCTTTTGGTTTTGTGGCGGATAAAGTGGGAGGTGCAATTTTGACCACTATTACAGGTTTAGGGATTTTAACTGGAGCGATACTTTTAGTGACGCAAGGTTTGGTTGCACCAACGAGCATGGATCAATTTCCGATGTTTGTGGGAGTGATTTTAGCAATGTTCTTCTTTACGGGTGTCGGAAATGCAGGTACCTTCAGACAATATCCGATCATTTTTGCTGATAATCAACGTCAGGCTGCAGGAGTAATTGGTTGGACCGCTGCAATTGCCGCTTTTGGACCTTTTATTTTTTCTAAATTTATTGGAAATAATATTACAGCTAATGGTACTGTAAATCAGTTCTTTTATGGTTTAATTGTTTTCACTATCTTAGCTACAGTTATTAATTGGTGGTTTTACAACCGCAAAGGATGTGAGAAACCAAGTTAGTACCAATATCTGAATTGGGAGTTGATATAACGGTTATTCCAATAGCTCTTCTAGATCTTTTGGTAACTTAATAGAGCAAAAAATTAGAATTGTAACGATTTGAAAGTAATACACATAATATGAAAAACAAAACATATAATACCAAAGCATTACTGATTGCAACTGGTCTTTCCATTTTTATGATTGGGTTAGTGTTTTTTGGTTCAAGAAATCTCCAGAATTTTGATGCGGCATTGGTAACCTATTTATTTGGAACAGTGTTTGCTTTCTTCGGAATAGTCTATCGCTATTCGGTTTGGCTGCAAAGACCACCCACATGGATCTATTTCAAACGGGGTATTACGTATTTGGTAACTGGAAAAGTGTTTTCTCATTTTTGGTTTGCCACAAAAGAAACTATAGCGAATATTGTTTTTCAGAAATTTATTTATCCTAGAGGTAAGTACCGATGGGTGGCGCATTTTATGATAGCAGTGGGATGTACTTCGGCTTTTTTGGTTACAATCCCTCTTACTTTTGGTTGGATTCATTTTGCAATGGCACCCAATACCATTTCGGTCTATGAAGCTTACTTTTTTGGATATAAAGTCATGGACTTTAAATTGGATTCTATAGTTGCATTTTTGACTTTTCATGCTTTAAACTGGTCGTCGTATTTGGTTATTTTTGGATCACTTTATTATTTGAGAAGACGTTTGACAAATCCCGGATTGATTGCCACTCAGTCTTTCGAAGGAGATTTATTACCGCTTATTTTATTGATCGCCATTTCAGTAACAGGATTGGGACTTACCTATTCGTATCAATTTATGAAAGGATTTGCTTTTGATTTCTTGGCAGTTTTACACGCTGTGACGGTAATCTTATTTTTGATATGGATTCCTTTCGGGAAGTTTTTTCATATTATTCAGCGTCCGGCACAAATTGGAGCACATATTTACAAAAAGGAAGGGATGAAGCAAGGAATGGCGGTTTGTCCTCATACAGGAGAAGCTTTTGCTACCAAGTTGCATATAAATGATTTGAAAACGGTGACGGAACAATTGGGTTTTAATTTTACGCACGATGATGGAACATCACACTTGGATTTGAGCCCTGAGGGTAAAAGATCTCGACTGGCACAAGCGCATTTAAAAGCCAGACTTGAAGGCGGAAATTTATTCGGATAAAAATTAACCGCAAAGACGCTATGTCGCAGAGAAAAAAGGTATACATTGATTAAAAATAATAAAGGCCGTAAATTAGCATTATTGCAATGAAAAATAATTGCGACTTTGCGTCTTAGCGGTAAAAAAAATAAAAAAATGGCAAAATTACCAGTATCAGAAGAAAATATCGTTAAGCATTTTGGCCCCACGCTGAACTATGCGCCAAAAGATGGTTATGTAGGTAGGGATGAACCGGATGAAGCTATAAAAACACATTGTTGTTTTTGTGGAATGCAATGCGGAATCCAATTGTTAGTGAAAGAAAATAAAGTGGTAGGTTTTGAGCCTTGGATGGAGTTTCCCTTTAATGAAGGAAGATTGTGTCCGAAAGGGGTGCAACGCTACTTGCAAAATAATCATCCAGATCGTTTGATGACTCCTTTGAAAAGAGTAGAAGGGCAAGGTTTTGTACCTACATCATGGGATGAGGCGATGAGCAAAACGGTTTCGGAAATAAAAAGAATTCAAGAGAAGTATGGGAATGACGCTATGTCGATGCTATCCGGAGTTTCGTTAACCAATGAGAAAAGTTACCTCGTTGGAAAATTTGCTCGTGTGGCGCTTAAAACCAAAAACTTAGATTACAACGGTCGTTTGTGTATGGTGAGTGCAGGAGCTGGTAACAAAAAAGCATTTGGACTAGACAGGGCTTCGAATAATTATTCGGATCTCGAATATGCCGAAGTGATTATTGTGGCTGGTGCCAATATCAGTGAAACATTTCCAACGTTGACACACTGGATTTGGAAAGCCCGTGACCGAGGAGCCAAAATTATAGTAGTTGACCCAAGGATGATTCCACTTGCTAGAACTGCCGACATTCATTTGGATGTTCGTCCTGGAACTGACTCGGCCTTATATGGTGCAATGCTAAAATATTTGGTGGATCACGATATGCTGGATCATGATTTTATAGATAATTATACTTCTGGTTTTCAAGAAACGATAGATGCCGTAAAAGACTATACCCTAGAATGGGCAGAGGAAGTTACGGGAATTGATAAAAATAAAATAAGGGAAGCCGCGGAATTGTGGGGCAAAGCCAAAACGAGTTTCTTACTACATGCCCGTGGAATAGAACACCACTCAAAAGGGGTAGATAATGTTTTGGGTTGCATCAATTTGGTTTTGGCAACTGGAAGAATTGGTAGACCTTATTGTGGTTATGGAACCATTACAGGACAAGGAAACGGACAAGGAGGTAGAGAACATGGTCATAAATGCGATCAATTGCCAGGAAATAGAGATATTGAAAATCCGGAACACCGCAAGTATATTTCGGAAGTTTGGGGGATTAATGAGAAAGATATGCCTGGAAAAGGACTATCGGCTTATGAAATTATAGAAGCAATTCATCGTGGAGAAATAAAAGGATTAATTTCTATTTGTTTCAATCCATTGGTGTCTTTGCCAAATAGCAATTATGTTCGAGAAGCGTTGGAGAAACTGGAATATTACGTTTGCATTGACTTTTTCTTGAATGAAACAGCGCGTCACGCCGATATCGTTTTGGCGGGTTCTTTGCAGGAAGAAGAAGAAGGAACAACCACATCGGCAGAGGGAAGAGTAATCCGAATTCGTCAGGCAGTAACGCCTCCGGGCGATGCGAGAACGGATACTTCGATCATTCTTGAATTAGCCAAAAGATTGGGTGTTGAAGATAAGTTTACCTATGAAAATAGTGAAGCTATTTTTAATGAATTACGAGTGGCTTCAAAAGGAGGAACAGCCGATTATAACGGAATCACCTATAAAAAGATTGAAGATAATATGGGAGTCTTTTGGCCATGTCCAACGGAAGATCATCCAGGAACACCAAGATTGTGGGAAGATAAAAAGTTTAAGACACCTGACGGGAAAGCCCATTTTAATCCAGCACCTTACAAACTTCCGGGAGAGGTTACCGATGCCGAATTTCCTGTGATATTAACGACGGGACGTGTGGTATCTCAATATTTGAGTGGAACGCAAACCCGTAGAATAGGGAAGTTGGTTGATCAGTTTCCAGAGCCATTATTAGAAATTCATCCTACTTTGGCTAAACAATACGGAATTCAACAGAGAGAATTAATCAAGGTGTCGACACGTCGGGGAGAAGGAATTTTTCCAGCAAATATTGTTGAAACCATTCGGGAGGATACAGTTTTTATTCCATACCACTGGTCTGGGAAAAAATCAGCCAATCAATTAACACCCGGGACGTTAGATCCTATTTCAAAAATACCGGAGTTCAAAGTATGTGCTTGCCACTTAGAACCACTCAAAGAGATTGCAGCGCCTTCCAAAGAATCAACAGCTTATGCGAGTGTTTAATCTATAAAATATAAAGATGAATTATACCAGTTTCAATAAAAACGAGGAATTTTTTGTAGATATGCAACGCTGCATTGGCTGTAAAGCCTGCGAAATGGCTTGTGCCGAATGTGAAACCAATGGTCAGGAAACTTTAATTCACGTGAATTATGTCGATCGGGCTTCTACAATACAAACAACGGTTCAGGTGTGTATGCATTGTGACGATCCTGTTTGTGCTAATGTATGTCCCGCCGATGCGATATCCAAAGATGAAAACGGAATTGTGCATACCGCCAATACAGAAAGATGTATTGGTTGTTCGAATTGCGTGATGGCTTGTCCATTTGGTGTGCCCAAAAAAGAAGAATCGTATGATTTGATGATGAAATGTACAATGTGTTACGATAGAACCAGTATTGGCAAGAAACCCATGTGTGCTACAGTATGTCCTAGTGGCGCTTTGTTTTTTGGAACAAGAACTGAAATCGAAGAAATGCGTCCAAATAGCACACCAGTCAATACCTTTATATTTGGCAAAGAAATTGTAAATACCAAAGTCAATATCATGATGCCAAAAGGCAGTACGGAGTTGATTATTTATTGATTTAGTACCACTTTAAACCTTAAACCTTAAACTTTTTTACAACATAAAGAAATGTCAAAAGAAGATAATTTAAATAAAAATTGGAAGAAAGACTTTCCAATCCTCAAGCAGCAAGCCACTAATGTAAGTCGTCGTGACTTTGCTAAATTCCTTACGCTCGTTTCGGGCGGATTAATGGTAGGAAGTGGTCTTGTGGCTGCCAAAGCGTATTTACTTCCAAAAGAAGAAATCGAAGGAGAGCATTTCGTGTGTAAAAAAGATGAAGTTCCCGTTGGTGGAACCCGTGCTTTTGTGATCGAGGGTAGTACAATACCTTATATCTTAATTCACCTCGAAAGCGGCGATTTCAAGGCGTATGAGCAAAAATGTACGCACCTCTCCTGTTCCGTTTTTTACAAACCGGGTACCGGAATCATTCATTGTCCCTGTCACGAAGGATCATTTGATGCAAAAACGGGAGATGTTTTAGCTGGGCCACCGCCAAGAGCCTTGCCAAGTCTAGAAGTGTTTTTTAAGGAAAATGATATTTACGTCAAAGCTTCTCAACACAAAGATCAAACCGTTTAATTCGTCAGTTAATAGTAGGAACATTTCTTTAAGTTTTATTCTGATCACTCAAATTCACAACCCACAACAAAAATAAGTTATGAGTACCTTTAGAACCAGTCAAAATCAAGCGAATCCCAATAAGTTGAATAACATTCTTTCGACTTTGATATTTATTTTAATATTGAATGTCACCATTCAGATTTGGTTGTTGTATGCCTCATTGAACAACGCTTTGGAAAACAACAGAGAAATTTTAATACCTGCTTTTATCGCTTCATTAATCTTATTCCTAATAGGATTTTCATGGTTGTATTATTTACCGACAGGTAATAAAAAACAACAATAATAAAGCAGTAATGGTATAAAATGTTTTGGAGACATCTTTTGGGCGTGACCACAGCTAGAAAAAAGGGCTAGTTTCGTTGTCGTCATTGCCCTTTTTCCTATCTGCGGTCGGGCTATTCATGCTACTTCGGTAGCTTATTGCTATCCCTCACGCAATGCTAAGAGTATTTATTGCAAACGAGAGGTTTTATTGTTTGCTTAGAAAATAACATCGTTAAAATTAATTCAAAAACGCGAACTAAGGTTTGGGCATGCGATTTTTATAATTATATAATTATAAAATGAGACATTTCCTTAAGAACCTAAATTTTAAACAAAAAAATGCCTCTCAATAATTGGTTGAGAGACATTTATATATTTAGTTTTAAGCTTTTTATTTAATATCCTTTGAAGCGAACTTTACAAATCCACCGCAATTACCATTTCGGTCGATAGATTGCTGAACGATAAGGTTTCCTATGTCTATCATATTATTCAATTCATATAAATCCGTGCAAACAAGGTGGTTTTTTATTTTCTCATCAATTTCGTTTTGCAAGGCTTTAAGGGATTCTTTGGCTATCAATAGATCCGAATCAAATCGAACGATCCCTGCATTTTGACGCATCAGCAATTGTAATTTTGCTTTGGTTTGTGCGACGTATTCAGGTGCTATTTTTGTTTTTGATTCGATAGGCCATTTTGGAATTGAATTTTCAGTTTTTGGAGCGATAAATGGATTTTCGGCCAAGTAATGGTATATTTTATCCGAATACACTAGCGCTTCTAATAAAGAGTTTGAGGCAAGTCTATTGGCACCATGCAAGCCTGTTCTGGAACATTCGCCACAGGCAAACAAATTTTCGATAGATGTTTTTCCATTAATGTCTACAACTATTCCGCCGCATAAATAATGTTGAGCAGGAACTACGGGAATCCAGTCTTTTTCAAGATCAATTCCAACTTTCATGCAATGCTTGTAAATCATCGGAAAGTGTTTTTTGAAACCTTCCATTTCAAGATGAGTACAATCCAAATAAACACATTCATCACCCGATTTTTTGAGTTCCAAATCGATACTTTGTGAAACTATATCTCTGGAAGCCAAATCTCCTCGAGAATCATAAAGGTGCATAAATAACTCCCCTTTTTTGGTTCTCAATCGAGCTCCAAAACCACGAACGGCTTCGGATATTAAAAATTTGGATCCACCCGTGTTGTCAAATAATGCTGTTGGATGAAATTGTATAAATTCCATATCCTGAATTTTTGCATTGGCACGATATGCCATTGCAATTCCGTCTCCAGTTGCAATTATGGGGTTGGTCGTGTGGCCATATAAATGACCAATTCCGCCTGTTGCCAGTAAAGTAACATCAGATTTATAGGTGATAATTTCATTTGTTTTTTCGTCAAGGGCATATGCTCCCAAACATTTATTGTCTTTGGTAATCAATTCTAAAGCAAAATGATGATCCAGAACAGCTATGTTTTCTTTTTGCATGACTTGTTCCAAAATAGCACGCTGGATCTCATGACCCGTTTGGTCTTTGTGGTGTACTACTCTGTTTTCAGAATGGCCTCCTTCTTTGCCTAAATCAAAAGTACCTTTTGAATTACGGTCAAATTGAGCACCCCATTCTATCAATTCTTTCAAACGTTTTGGCCCTTCGGTTATGACCATTTTTACAACTGTTTCATCGCATAATCCATCTCCACATATAAGAGTATCTTCAATATGTTTTTGATACGAATCTTCGGTTTTGTCGGTAACAATAGCAATGCCGCCTTGAGCATATTTAGTATTAGACTCGTCAGCGTTTGCTTTGGTAAGTATGGTGATGGTTCTTTCTGGGAAACGATTTGCCATTTTAAGGGCAAATGTTAAACCTGCTACTCCAGAACCTATAATTAAATAATTGGTTGTAATCATTATTTGGATAATTCGAGCATACGTTCGATTGGGATTAACGCTTTTTCTCTAATGTCATCAGGGACATTAATTTCGGGTGTTTCATTCAATAAGCAATCATATACTTTTTGAAGGGTATTCATTTTCATATATCCACATTCGCTGCAAGCACAAGTGTTGTCTTCGTTTGATGGGGCTGGAATTAATATTTTATTAGGTACTTCTTGTTTCATTTTATGCAAAATACCTGCTTCGGTTGCAACAATAAATTTGTTACTTGGATTGTTTTTTACATATTCAATCATTCCAGCAGTAGACCCAATGTAGTTTGCCGTTTTTAAGATATGTGTTTCTGATTCTGGATGAGCAATAATTTGAGCATCTGGATTTTGCTTGTATAATGCAATTAATTTGTCCAAAGAAAATGCTTCATGAACCACGCAAGCTCCATCCCAAAGTAGCATTTCTCTTCCAGTTTGTTCCATAACATATTTTCCTAGATTTTTGTCAGGAGCAAATATAATTGGCTTGTCAAGAGGAATAGATTGTACAATTTTTATAGCATTAGAAGAAGTAACAACTATATCGGTCAGTGCTTTTACTTCGGCTGAACAGTTTACATAAGTGATTACAATATGGTCTGGGTGTGCTTCTGTGAATTTTTGAAAAGATTCTGCAGGACATGATTCTGCTAGAGAACAGCCTGCTTTTAGGTCTGGAAGTATTACTTTTTTAGAAGGATTTAATATTTTGGCAGTTTCGGCCATGAAATGAACTCCCGCAAATAGGATAATGTCAGCATCTACTTTCATAGCTTCTTGGGACAATCCCAAGCTATCTCCCACATAATCTGCCACATCTTGAATATCGGATTCTTGATAGTAATGCGCTAAGATTACGGCATTTTTCTCTTTTTTTAATTCCAATATACGTTCTTTAAGACTTTTCATTTTTTTAAAAACTTTAATGGTTTTTTTAATTGAAGATTAATTGTATGCAAATATAAGGTAAAACTTTGAAGCTACATCTTTCTAATTGCTTTCTAAAAAGCTCAAAATAAATGTTTTTGTTAAATCTTTGATATTGGGATTTTTATAGCCTGCAAATCTATTCTAATATGTTTCTTAGTAGTATGACATTTATCAGCTTTTAAGCAAATTAGTATTATGACCTTTGTCACATTCATTTATTAAACCAATAAGACGCATGACAACAAAAAAACCACTTCATACTTTCCATATTCCTGTAATGGGATTGGCATATACAATTGATAGTCCGATACGAGTGGCTCAATATGGAATTTCTTCCGTAGTTTCAATTATAGATGACGATTTGATTGAAAGAATGAATGCATTTTACAGTGAAAAATTTAAAATTCCATACCATGAAATCTCTCAAAAAGTGCACGATTATCGTGCAGAAAGAGTGACTTCATATCTGAATTTGATGGATACCATCGTAAAAGAAAAATTTGAGAAATTCAAAGTAGAATTAACTGAAAGCAAGCAAGCTTTAGAGAATTATATCGCGATGTTGCCTAATAAATCGGAGATTAAAAATGGTTTGCAAAAACTAGTTGATGATGGAATCGCTTTTAAAGATACTATCAAAAATTACCTTGAGGAAAATCTATCTCCTGGTGAAATTGATGTAAATATTATGACAAAAGTCGATAAGGATAATTTTGTAAAAGATGTACAATTACCTGTTGAGTTTAATGATGCTCACGCTTCTCTTCGCGGTTTTGCCAATAGTAATTTGTCATCATCAGTTGTGCTTTCAGCTGGAATGAATCCAAGATTGTATGCTTATTTTGAAAACTTTCCGGTATTTTATCCAGACTTAAATAATAATTTACAAAAGAAAATTATTTTGAAAGTTAGTGATTTTAGATCAGCAATGATTCAAGGAAATTTCTTGGCTAAAAAAGGGCTTTGGGTTTCCGAATATCGAATTGAATCTGGTTTAAATTGCGGAGGTCATGCCTTTGCAACAGACGGATATTTGTTAGGGCCAATTCTGGAAGAATTCAAACAAAAAAAGGAGCAATTAATACAATCTGCTCATGAGTTGATGGTAAAAGCTTTAGAGATAAAAGGGATGCACGTTCCAGATGCGCCTTTAGAATTAAAAATTACGGTTCAAGGTGGAGTAGGAACTGCCGAAGAACATGATTTTTTATTAGAAAAATACCAAGTAGATTCTGTGGGTTGGGGTTCTCCATTTTTATTGGTTCCCGAAGCAACTTCTGTAGATATAGCTACTCGCAGTTTATTAGAAAAAGCAAAAGAAGATGATTTTTATTTGAGTCACATTTCGCCACTTGGCATTCCATTTAATGCGGTGAAAGGGACAACAAATGAGTATTATAAACAAAAACGTATTGAAGAGGAACATGCAGGTAGTTCTTGTCCTAAGAAATTCTTAGCTTTAAGTAAAGAATATGGTCCAAAAGGAATGTGTCCAGCTTCTAGAAAATATCAAGATTTAAAATTAGACGAATTGGATGCCACAAAAGATTCATTGACTAAAGAAACTTTTGATAAAAAGAAAAATAGCATCACAGAGAAATCATGTCTTTGTGTTGGTTTGGCTAATGCTTCTTATTTAGAAAATCATATTAAAATAAAAGGTCAATCTCAAGGAGTTGTTATTTGTCCAGGACCTAATTTGGCTTTTTTTGATAAAGAAGTTTCGCTTCTAGAAATGGTAAAACACATTTATGGAAATGCTTCTGTTCTTGGAAACAAAGAGCGTCCAAATGTTATTATCAACGAATTGAAAATGTACATGGATTATTTAAAAAATGAAATCAATGAATTTTCAGAAAGTATTACTGCTCCGCAAGTAAAAAAACTAAAAGCTTTTAAGAGTAATTTGAATGAAGGGATAGATTATTATCAATCACTTTTGGCTTCAAATTCTTGGTTTGAAAAAAGTAAAGAAAAAATTGTAAATCAATTGAAACAATATAAAAAAGAACTGTTTGAACTTAATATTCCTGAATTAGTAAATTAGAAGTGGTTTGAATGATGAAAAAGGCTTAATAGATATTGAGCCTTTTTTTTTGTTTAATAAATTTCTATAAATAGTTGAAGAATTAATCTTTAAATAAAGTTTCACCTTTGACTAACCAGGCAAAACCAAAGCTTTCGATGGCTAAGGTTTCCATCCAAAAAGTTAATTGAAATGTACTGAAAAAAGTTTGTGGTATTATATTAAGCGAACCTGCAAACAAAATGAGGACAGCCAAGACCATTAATATTCCGCAAGTCCTATAAATTCTGTTTCGGATGTTTTTTTTTGTACCTCTTTGTTCAGGATCTTTGTTTGATTTTGTAAATAAAAAGAAAGACATATAGGAAAGACAAATGAAGAATAAGCCCGCGGCGGTATAGTGAAGGTACATTCTGAAATCACTTTTTGGTAAAATAGTTACTGCATATTTTTTAGAAGCATCACCACATAATTCGGTTATATTACTTGTTGGGAATAAAATGACTAATAATGCAAAAACTCCTGCAAACAAGGAAATGTAGAAGTCAACTGGATTTTTTCCTTTGTATATAATTAAAAAGAATGCCAAAAGACTCAAAATAATTATAAAAATACTACTTACTCGGGTAAAGTAATAATGACTTATAGATGCTAAAGGATGGTGTAAACCACTATCGAAGTATAAGAATACATACAAAAGAATAGGCATCGACATCCCCAAAACACCAACAATTTTTCGAAGAGTCAAACTATTGGTTAGCCAAATGCTATTTTTGTCAGTGTATTCTAATTTTAAATAAGTGTTTAAATTGGATGGCTTAGATTTTGTCATGGTACTTTAAGTATATTATTCAATTTCTTAAAATGCCATGTAAATGTAAGATTACTTTTTGTTATGTCAATGTAATTTATATTTTAGTCCAATATAATAGGTATAATGTCATAATATATTTTAATTGACCTATTTTTATTGGACTTCTTTGATATATCTAATTATATGTTAATATCTTAAAAAAGTATCTCCTGTTTTTATTCCTAAAGCTAACTCTTCTAGATTTGTGTTTTCAAGCATAAATTCTAGTTCATTACGAATGGATTTGAATTTTTCATGCATAGGACAAGGATGATCTTCTGAACAATGTGTTAGTCCTAAACCGCATCCAGTAAATACTCGGTCTCCTTCTAAAGCATTAACGATTTGTGCCAATTTAATGTCTTTCATTGTTTCTCGAGGGATTTCAAAACCTCCACCAACACCTTTTATAGAGTTAATGATGTTGTCCTTGGATAATATTTGAAGAATTTTTGCCGTAAAGGCTTCTGGAGAATCAATTTTTATTGCAATATCTTTGAGTCCTACTCTTTTGTTTTGATACGATTGTGATGCGATGAATATTGTGGCTCGAATGCCATATTCGCAGGTTTTTGAAAACATAATTGGTTTTTTACAAATTTAATAAATTAGTTTTATTTTTGGTATTAATTACTATAGTTTTGAACGATTAATGGCTTAATTTTTTCCTTATAAAATAGATTGCTAATAACAAATAATAAGCCTAGTGGCAAAAAGATACTTGCTAAGAATAAAACTTGGTAATAATTAGGAATTGATCCTATTCTTAAGAATAACCATGTGCCTTGAAGAAATAAAAGAATTTCGGTTGCAACAAATCCTGATAAGAAAATTTTGACTCCCCATTTTTGAATGTTATTCTGTGAGTTTAAATAATCATTTTGTAATGCAAATCCAAATAGAAAGCCTGTTATAATTCCCAACATCATCAAGTGGATGTATCCTATGACAAAATTCCGAATTTCATGGGATACCTGTGCCAACTCGGGAACCAAAACTATTAATTGAATGATGACTTTTAAAGCGAAAGAACACAAGGCAAATCGGTAAACGGTTTTTGCTAAAGGGGGAAGTGGAGCAAAGAAAACCTTATAATGAGGTCTAATAAGTTTAGCAAAAAGCACAAAACAAAGTAGTTGAATTATGATTCCAGCATTATTTATCCAATAAAAAATAGGATTAGTAATTGACCAACTCACAGGTAAAGCAAACGTTAACACCGTTGCGGTAACAAATAAATTATAAAACAAATGGAATTTTTTTTCCTCTATTTTTATTTTTGACTGTTTGAAAAACAAAGCCAAAACTGCAAACAGAAACCAACCATTAAACTGAAAATGAAGAAAAAACTGAATCGCAATTTGGTAAAAGGGACTTGATTTCCCCATTAGCCCAACAGCAGGTCCAAGACACCAAACTCCCAATGTGGAGAAAATCAGAAAAAACAAAGAAGTGTGTAACATTCTTTTTTCTGGATATGTATTTGTTTTGGCATCTTTCCAAATCAAATAACAAAAATAGTAACTGCAGAATATATGTAAAGTTGAAAAGACAATGGAAGCAAAAGCATATCCTTGTGCAGGAAAATCAATCATCATTCCTACTACTGCCATTTCGGTCACCCAAAATAATCGATTGTAAATGGGTTTTTGTTGTTTTTCTTTGGGAACAAAAAAGTGAATAATCAAGCAGTACAGCATCAAATATACCCAACCCAACATGGCTACGTGAGAATGTCCATGCATTAAATACTGAAAATTGACTCCTGAAATTGGAGCAATATACATCCATCGGAGAAATAATCCCATTAGTGCCGCAATGAAAAAATTGACAAAACAAATCAAAATCCAGCTCTTTTTCATACTCATCCTCCTCTAAATTGTACTTTTATTTTTTCTGTTGAAAGATTTTCATTTTCCAATGTTTTAAATGAATGGCCTAACTTTTCTATGGTTGGTACTCCATTTGTAAAGTGCTGAATGTAATAATTACCAGTGTACCCAGCTTTTTCCAAATACAAAATCATTTGCTCTATGTCTTTTTTGTTCAACAATTCGGAATGTACTGTTGTTCGTACTTCAAAAGAAATTTTACTTTGAAGTAGTATATTCAAAGATTTTTCGAATGGGCTGAAAAGTTTTGACTGTGTTATTTTTTCGAATTTTGAAGGAGTTGCTTTAAAGTCGAGTGCCACATAATCGATACTCTCTTTTTCAATAAGTTCCTTTAATACTTCGGGTTGTGAACCATTTGTGTCAATTTTAATTAAAAAGCCCATTTTTTTGACTTGGCTAATAAAGGAAATACACTTTTTATGCAACAAACATTCCCCTCCGCTAAAAACGACAGCATCCAAAAGATTGATTCTTTTTTTTAAAAACCGATTGATTTCTTCAAATGAAATAATTCCTTTTCCAAAAACAATTTCGGGATTATAACAATACAAACACCGCATATTGCAGCCTGCAAACCAAAGAATGCAAGCTGATTTATGTGGGTAATCTAGTAAAGTAAAAGGGGTTAAGCTATTAATTGGTCTAGCAACACTTTCCTTCTGTAAAATGAGTTCGTTGTTTGTGTTCACCTTTTTTTCCTATATTAAAACTCTCTACGGGTCTGTGGTAACCCATAACTCTAGTGTACACCAAACACTTGGTGCGTAATTCTTGATTTTGTTCTAAAATCTGATTGGTTGTCAACTTCATGTTATATGGTTGTTTAAGGGTTTAAATTGTTTAAAAGTTTAAAGTTGTTTAAGAGTTTAAACAATCTTAAACCATTTTTTTAAATTTCAATAAATTTTGCTTTTTCTTCAATTATAATTTCATCACATTTTGGGCAATATTCATGTTCTCCATTCAAGTAACCATGAACCGGGCAAACACTAAATACAGGAGTTACGGTGATGTATGGCAATCTAAAATTGGAAATTACTTTTTTTACAAATTGTTTGCAGGCTTCTGGCGAACTTATTTTTTCACTCATGTACAAGTGCAAAACAGTGCCTCCAGTATATTTACATTGCAATTGGTCTTGTAGCATTAAAGCTTCATAGGGATCTTGAGTAAAATCAACTGGGATTTGAGAACTGTTGGTATAATATATATTTTCCTCTTGACCTGCTTGAATAATGTCATCATAGCGTTTTTTATCTTCTTTGGCAAAGCGATAGGTTGTTCCTTCGGCAGGAGTTGCTTCAAGATTGTATAGGTTTCCAGTTTCTTCTTGAAATTCTTTCATTCTGTTTCGAATGTGATCTAGGATTCCCGAAGCAAATTCTATACCTGTTTCTGAGGTGACATTGTCTTTGTTTTTAGTGAAATTTTCAATCATTTCATTCATTCCATTCACACCAATGGTTGAAAAGTGGTTTCTGAAATGCTGCAAATAACGTTTTGTATATGGATACAATCCCCGGTCATACATTTCTTGAATAAAGACTCTTTTTTTCTCCAAAGTTGATTTGGCTATGTATAAAAGCTGATCCAATTGTTCATATAAAGTGTCTTTGTTTCCTTTGTTCAAATAGCCCAATCGCGCCATATTGATTGTTACAACTCCAATACTTCCCGTCATTTCGGCACTTCCGAAAAGGCCATTTCCACGTTTTAGCAATTCACGTAAATCAAGTTGCAAACGGCAACACATACTTCGAACTGCATTGGGCTTATAAGCATTCTCATTCTCAATTTGGTTTCCATTTTCGTCTAAAACATATTGACTACCGATGAAATTCTGGAAATAAGAAGATCCTATTTTTGCCGTATTTTCAAAAAGTAAATCGGTATTTTCTCCATCCCAATCAAAAGCTTCGGTAATATTTACCGTTGGAATTGGAAAAGTAAAGGGCTGTCCATTAGCATCACCTTCAGTCATTACGGTATAATACGCTTTGTTGATCAGGTTCATTTCTTTTTGAAAATGCTCATATCTTAAATCGGTTACCTTAGAAACCCCTCTTTTTTTTGCTCTTATCAGTAGGTCTGAAGTTATACTTTCTTTAAAAATATGTTGGTCATTTTTAGTTGGAATCTGGGTTTTTAAATCGTCTGGGACAATCCAATCCAAAGTGATATTCGTAAAAGGGGATTGTCCCCAACGTGCCGGAACATTTAGGTTGTAAACAAATCCTCTTACGGCTTTTAGTACATCATCAAATCCTAAATTGTCTTTAAATACATACGGAGCAAGATAAGTGTCAAAAGAGCTAAAGGCTTGCGCTCCTGCCCATTCACTTTGCAAAATCCCAAGAAAGTTTGCCATTTGTCCCAATGCTTCTCTAAAATGAGAAGGCGGCTTGCTCTCTACACGGCCTCTTACGCCATTAAACCCCTCATTAAGGAGTACTCTCAAACTCCAACCTGCACAATATCCTGTGAGACAATCCAAATCGTGGATGTGAATATCGCCATTACGATGGGCATAACCTTCTTCTTTGGTATATACTTTATCCAACCAGTAGTTGGCTATTATTTTTCCAGCTACATTATTCACCAATCCAGCATTTGAATAGGAAGTGTTTGCATTGGCATTGATGCGCCAATCGGTTTGTTCTATATATTCTTCAATAGTTTGGGTGCTGTCTACATAAGTGGTATCATCATTTAATCCAGCTATATGCTCGCGTTGTAATTTTCTGGTATGTCTGAACAACATAAAAGAACGCATTACATCAAAATATTTTTTTTCAAATAATTTTTTTTCAATTAAATCCTGAATCTCTTCAACTGACCAAACTAATTTATTTTCCAATTGGATCGTCACGCTTTCAAAGATACTTTCGTCAACAACTACGGATACACTATTGAAACTTTTTTCGATAGCATCTTTAATTTTGAAACTTTCAAATGGCTTGTATTTTCCATTCCTTTTAATTACATAATTTTCCATAGTTGTTGATTTTAAGTGGTTATTTTTTTATAATTGTGTCGAAAAATCCTTTTCGAGCTTTGTTGCTTTTGGAAATAAAATATTGTTTTCCAAGTGTATGTGTTTGTGCAAATCCGCTTCAAATTCCTGTAACATGGCAAATGTTACTTTATAGGTATTGCATCCATCAGCTGGTGGCGTATAATTATTGCTTAATTCCGCTATTTTTCTAAAACGTTCTCCTTCGGCATCGTGTTCGTGCATCATCATCGCGATAGGGTTTTCTACTGTTCCAAAATGAGGTTGTTCCATCAATTCATCAGCTATTAGGGCGTGAACCATTTTTTTGACAAAAGGAAACAAAATCAATTCTTCTTTTTTCATATGTTGTGCCAATTCTCCTGCACATGCTTTGAATAATTCGTTTATCTCTAATAACTCCGGATGATTGGCTCCATGTACTCTGCTTAATTTATCTAAAAATTGAAGTAGAATAGGTGTTTTTTCCAAAACATAACGGTGATGCGTTTTCTCAATATAGTCCGCTAATAAATCGATGGGCCATGCATTAAAATCAATTCCCGAATCACTTTTCGCTGATAAAACTGTTTCTATTTCTCGTAATAAAACATCAGAATTCACTTCTTTTTTCTGACAAGCTTCTTCAATGCTTCTGTTTCCATTACAGCAAAAATCAATGCCATATTTTGAAAATAAAGCGGCTGTTCTAAAGTCTTTTGCTACATATTCACCAATTGTGATTTTCTCTAAAGTTTCCATAATGTTGTATTTTATATAATTAAAATTAGAGCACAAAAATAGGTGATAATTTAATAAAAGACAAATTTATCCTTAATTAAATATATTATTTTATTATTTATGTAATTGTTTGATTACGAAAAGAATGAGATTTGGGGATCTTCTTTTTTTGATTGTATAATTTTACGACAATTTAAAAACCTAGAACATGATTTTTATCATATTCTTGACACGAGTTAAGAACATTTTGTTGTTGAAAACTTAAAAGAATTATCTTTTTATGATAAAAAGTTTTGTAATTTTTAAAGTAAAGTTAAAAATATTTTTTATTTAAAATATTTAAAAATAAATCAATAAAAGATAAAATTATCTTTTATATTTGTCGAACAATAAAAGACCTGATTGTCTTTTATATAAATCGAAATTTATTAACCAACAAAAAACAGATTATTATGCTTTCAAAATCACAAGCACGAGCATTTTTTCTGGGAGGAACACTGGTCACCTTTTTAATCTTTATAGGATTGACCGTTTATTCGTTTATGCCCAGAAATGATCAAACCAACTACAAGGCTATTGACAAACAAGTAGTGAGAGGAAAAGAAATTTGGGAACACAACAATTGCATGGGTTGTCACACCATTTTGGGCGAAGGAGGCTATTATGCTCCCGAACTGACTAAAGTTATCGACCGAAGAGGTGAAGGCTATGTCAAAGCCGTATTGATGTCACCAATACCTTGGGCGCCAAATGGGCGAAAAATGGTAGCCTACAATATGAATGAAAAAGACGCAAATGCAGTCGTTGCTTACTTCAAGTGGATCGGAAAAATCGATTTGAATGGGTTTGACCGCATTGTCTCTCCTTTAGCTAAAGCAAATTAATATGAAAATGAATCGAATGGTGATTTTCGCAAGCATGCACTACTCACTATTCACTACTCACTAATTTTAAAAATATGAAATCGCTAGCAATTAAAACTTTGCGTAAGCTAAAACAAATAAAAAAAAGCGATACCATTTTTGACAAATAACAAATAAAATTAACAAAAATGAAATATAAATCACAAAAAGTAGCCTATTGGTTTTTTGCACTGTGCATGTTGTTGTTCTCCCTGCAAATTATCTACGGTTTTATCATGGGCTTTGACCGAATTGGCCTTCAAGGATTACACGATATTGTTCCGTTTAATGTAGCCCGCGCCGTGCATACCAATTTGTTGGTCGTTTGGCTGTTGACGGGTTTTATGGGAGCAGCCTATTACATTATCCCCGAAGAAGCGCAACGCGAACTAATAAGCGTAAAATGGGCGTATGTACAATTAATTTCACTCGCCGTAGTTGGAGTTGTGGCTATCGTTGGTTTTCACTTCAACCACTGGGAAGGCAGAAAATTTCTGGAAATTCCAAGAGAATTGGATTTCTTGGTTGTAATCAATGTATTGCTGTTCTTAGGGCTGATTTTAGGAACACTTTTCAAGGCAAAACGAAAAACCACCACAGCTTTAGTATTGTCAATGGGATTGTTGTTTGCCGCTTTATTGTATCTACCAGGAATGATTTGGTTTGACAGTCAGGTAATGGATTCCTTCTTCCGTTGGTGGGTAGTTCACTTGTGGGTTGAAGGTGTTTGGGAGCTAATTATGGGAGGTATTCTTTCGTATTTATTGATCAAATTGACGGGTGTCGATAGAGAAGTGATCGAAAAATGGCTATATGTAATCGTTGGATTGACTTTTCTTTCGGGAGTTTTAGGAACCGGACACCACTATTATTATATAGGAGTAAACAAAATTTGGTTGATCGTTGGTGGTATTTTCTCCGCACTAGAACCTTTGGCTTTCTTGGCAATGGCTTTGTTCGCCGTGAATATGTACCGCAAAGGCGAAAAAAGCCATCCCAACAAGATTGCTTTATTCTGGACAATCGGTTCGTCTATCGTTTCTTTTGTAGGAGCAGGATTGCTTGGTTTTGCACACACTTTGCCACAAACCAATCTTTATACACACGGAACTTTGGTTACCGCCATGCACGGACATTATGCGTTCTGGGGTGCGTATGCCATGATTGTTTTGGCTATAATTAGTTATGCATTACCCAATCTAACGGGCCGAAAAAGATACCAAAGCACCACAGGAATGGCCGCTTTTTGGTTGTCCAATATTGGTATGTTGGGAATGACAGTTGCTTTTGGAGTTGCAGGTGTCGTGCAAGTGTATTTGGAACGAAAAATGAAAATGGAATTTATGGTTGTACAAAACGAAATCAGTATTCACTTTGTGGTATTGCTCATTTGTGCCACCATGTTCACCACAGGAATTGCTTTGTTTATCTATGATTTTGTAAAATACGGCCGACCAACCGATGAGGCTTTGGAAATAAAATAAATGATATTTGGGCGTGACCACATGGAGAAAAGGGGGCAACTTTCGGACCGCATATTCGCCCCCTTTCCTCCATGCGGTCGGGCTATCACGAGCGCTATGGCGCCTTGTTCAAATGAAATTCACTGAACTCCAATGAAAATAAATATATAGTGAAGTAATCCCTCACGCAGCTTCACGGATTTCAAGATCTTTTTGTTCTTGCTAATTACGAAGTTATTCTGCAAGGTTTTTTTTCAAACCTTGTAGGTATAAACACCAAACATAAGATACCTACAAGGTCCAAAAAAGACCTTGCAGGAACACACAAAAAAAACTAATCGAGCCCTTTTTTAACCGGAACGTTTTAGCAACAGTTTTTGACCTCCATTTCCCTAAAAACGATTGTTTTGCGTTTCGGTTTTTTCATAAAAAATAAAAATATGTTAGTAGATACTTTAATACCTGTACCCTATTACCACTCAGTAGGCAAAGAAGTTGATGTCTTTGAACACTCCTATAAAAACAAAATTCCGTTCTTGTTGAAAGGACCTACTGGAACAGGAAAGTCCCGTTTTGTGGAATATATGGCGCATCAATTGAATAAAAAGCTCATTACGATCAGTTGTCATGAAGAAACGTCTTCAACCGATTTAATTGGTCGGTTCATCATCAAAGGAGCCGAAACCGTTTGGCTTGATGGGCCTTTGACCACTGCCGTAAAAGAAGGCGCGATTATCTACCTCGACGAGGTTGCGGAAGCCCGTCCCGATGTAATAGTTGCCATCCATTCCCTTACCGATCACCGACGCGTACTGTTTATAGACAAATTGGGAGAAACGATTAAAGCACACGATGATTTTATGCTGGTAGCCTCTTTCAATCCCGGATATCAAAGAGGATTCAAAGAACTAAAACCTTCGACTCGCCAACGGTTTATTGCCGTTTCGTTTGATTACCCAGAGCCAAAAATTGAAACTGAAATATTGATAAATGAAACTAAAATCGACAGCGATACAGCCAAAAAGCTTGTGGCGATCGGCAACAAAATTAGAAACTTAACCGAGTTAGGATTGACCGAAACTGTTTCGACACGACTTCTCGTAGATGCCGCAAAAATCATTCACAGCGGATTGCCAAAACGACTGTCGGTTCACGTAGCTGTCGTAGAGCCATTAACCGATGATTTGCAAACATTGGAAGCACTGAAAGATTTATGCAATTTGATGATATAAGCCCCTACCCCCCGAAGGGGGAATAAAACCTTACATGAATAAATTGTATTGATATTATTTTTTAATAATTTAAATCCTATTGACCCCTAATAGGAGTTCCCCCTTCGGGGGCTAGGGGGCTTATTATGGGTTTCGAGATAGATGAATATTTGGTTGGAAAATTTTTCAAGCATTTAAAAAGTAGAAAAAAAACCAATCCCGAAGTGGAAGCCAGAACGGTTATGCTTGCTGGGATAAAATCGCGTTTGACTATTATGGCGCGCGCTTTGACAGGAAATCCAATCGAAATATTTCCTGCCGAAAGGGAAGGAGGTTACAAAAACAATAATTTTTTTCTGCCAATCTCCTTTTGTGAATGCCCTACGCTGGAAGAGAATCTTACTTTTTATCATTTCAGAATTTTATATTTAAGTGTACAGCAACGTTTGAATTACAATTGGACTACTGAAGAAACTGAACCAACTTTAGTTCATTCTCAACAAAAAGCATTGGAAACCTCCGAAGAAATCCTTTCGGTTTTGTTTGAAGAATTTTCCATCGACAGACAGTTTTTGGCGAAAGCCAAAGATTACCTTAGCCCAAAAGGAACTGCTAAAAACGAACCTGATTTCTCTTGGTTGTTTGGCAAATGGATGAAGAATGAAGTGGAAACAGACAAAGAAGACGTACTTCAAAATTTTTCGGATAAGACCAAAAAACCAAATGAAATTCAACCTTTAACTACACTTAAAGCTAAAGCCGTTGAGGAAGTGATCACAGTGGAACTTGATAAAAAACAACAAGAAGATTATGTAATGCTGCATAATTTTGAAAAAGTGGAAACCGCCGAAGAATTCAACGGAAACTGGCGCGATTTTGACGGATCAGATGAACTCGAAGACCATCAAGATGCCTTGGAAGAACTGAATATGAAATACACCGTTCGGGTGGATGATACGTCCCATTCCGTATACCAAGCGGATTTCATCGAAAACACCACGATTTCCGAAAGTGCGTCTGTCGATGACAAAGGTTTTCATCACTGTTATGACGAATGGGATTTTAGCAAAAACAGCTACAAAGAAAATTTTTGTAAAGTATATCCAAAATCACAACATAAAACGGATAACGATTATTACAAAAAAACATTAACAAACAATGCATCCACATTAATTGGCTTGCGCAAAATGCTTACAAACGTCAATAACAAGATGCAACAGCGAAAACGCCAATCGCAAGGCGATGAATTTGATATTGATGCGATCACCGATTTGTATGTCGATGTGCATTCTCAAAGGACGCCTTCGGATAAAATTTATATTTCAAATAGAAAAACCGAAAAGGATTTGTCTATTCTAATGCTTCTGGATATCAGCCTTTCAAGCGATGGATACGCCGCCGGAAATCGAGTGATTGATGTTGAAAAAGAGGTTTCCATTTTGTTTGGAGAAATCCTAAACGAATTCAATATTGACTTTTCGATAGACAGTTTTTATTCCAAAACCAGAAATTACTCAACTTACTTGACCCTCAAAGATTTTGACGAAAGCTGGAATAGCGCCAAACACAAAGTAGGGGCAGTAGAGCCCAGCGGTTATACCCGAATTGGAGCTGCTTTACGTCACGCAGGAGCACGACTTGACAAACGAAGTACAAAAAACAAATGGGTCATCCTGATCTCTGACGGGAAACCCAATGATTACGATAAATACGAAGGTAAATATGGAATCAATGATGTGAAACAAGCCCTTCGCGAACTCAACTCAAAAAATATCAACTCCTATGCATTAGCCATCGAGGCCGAAGCTAAATATTATCTGCCACAAATGTTCGGGCAAAATCACTATCAAATTTTAACAACTCCCGTTGAGTTGCTGCAATCTTTAGTGAAATTATACGAAAAGATAAAACACCAAAAATGAAAATTAAATAAACCATTTTTTTATTGAACCATTAAGGTATTAAGTTTCATTAAGATAAATGATAAAAGATTTAAAATATATCTAAAAGCTTAATTTTCTTAATGCCTTAATGGTTTTAAATTTTGCTTCAATAAAGTTGAATGGTTCAAAAATGAAAATAACTACAATGACAAAAACAGCCAATACCACAGCACTACCCGATGGACATCCTATTTGGATTTACTTTCAAGAAAAACAAATTATAGAAAATCTTTTGGAAGAAATTAAAGCGGTAAATCCGTTGATAGATTTGCCAAAATACACCAATATATTCAATCAGTTGCTTACGATAGAAAAACGTTTTGCTCGAAAAGAAAATCAGCTTTTTCCTTTTTTGGAAAAAAAAGGCTGGGTTGGACCTTCGCAGGGAATGTGGTCATTTCATGATAATTTGAGAGAACAATTTCGTTTGATTCAGTATTATCTCAAAATGAATAATCCCGAAAGAATTGAAACAAACACTCCTTTTTTGATAGATGGAATTTACCGATTGATGAATGTAGAAGAAAACGTGCTGTTCCCAAATGCATTAGAACTTTTAGCTGAAAACGATTGGATAGAAATGCGCAAAGGAGAAGAAGAAATTGGCTGGATGCTATCACAAACGCCACCGCCTTTCCTAAAAGAGGAATACATTCATCCATCCGAAGATTTTACCGTTAGGGAATTGCCTTTTTCATTAGAAAACACTTCTCAATATGACGAGGGATATATGACTGTCGAACAGGTAAATCTACTTTTTAGAACCATGCCGCTTGATTTGACTTATGTGGACGAAAATGACAAAGTTATTTTCTACAATAGAGGAGAAGAACGGGTATTTCCTAGAAGTGCAGGAATCATTGGTCGTGAGGTTAAATTTTGCCACCCACCAAAAAGCGTAGGAACTGTTCTTAAAATCTTGGATGAATTTAGAAAAGGAACCCAAAATGAGTCTTCTTTTTGGATAAACTATAAGGAGCGCCTGATTTACATTCGTTATTTTGCTGTAAGGGATGCTAACAAAAATTACAAGGGTGTGATCGAAATGTCTCAGGATATTACAGACATCAAAAAAATTGAAGGCGAAAAACGTTTATTGGATTGGGAGTAAAAAAGAATTAAGAATTAAGATTGCAGATTTCAGAATTTAGAGCGAGAAGAATAGGCTTTTTAGATAATATGGTTCCTGATTTTCGTTGCAATCTTTTGTGCCTCCCGATAGCTATCGGGACCGGCACAAAAGAATTTCTACTGCAAACGAAATTCGCTGAATTCCTTTGAAAATAACAATAATAGTCAAGTAATCAAGGCTAAAGGAAAAGATTTTGCTTTTTTGCTATGATCTAAAAATAGAAGCAACAATAGTCGACTCTGATTTTCAATATCTAAAATCTTTAATCATTTCTCTATCTTTTAACAAAATCTAAAATCTACAATCTAAAATCAAATGGAAACCTTAAAAATAAATTACAAAAGCATTTATTATCCGCCAGGAGGAATATTGATGTGGATTATTATTTTTCTCGAGTTGTTGACTTTCGGAATGGCATTAGTTGCTTTTGTCTATTATGGAAGAGAAAACGCAACGGTTTTTCATCAGTCTAGAATGCAATTAAATGCCAATTTTGGTGTTGTAAATACTGTTTTCCTATTAACTAGCGGTTTTTTTATGGCCAATGCAGTACATCAATTTAAGGAAAGTAATATTCAAAAATCGTCAGTGTTCTTTAATTTGGCTATGTTAGGCGGTTTTTTATTCTTGGCACTCAAAGGCATTGAATATTACCATAAAATTGAAAGTGGAATCTCATTAGATACCAATATGTTTTATACTTTTTATTGGTTGTTAACAGGATTTCATGTTATACATGTCATTATGGGATTGGTTATTTTGGCTTGGACAAATTATGGAATGACTAAAAATAATTCAGATACCGTTGTTGAAGATGTTGAAGCTTGTGCTGCCTTTTGGCACATGTGCGATTTGATTTGGCTGTTGGTATTTCCAGTACTTTATTTAATATTTTAAAAATGAGAAAATCACTATTATTTGTATACGGAATTTTGATAGTACTCACTTTAACTACGGCTTTTATAGTCAATTCCATGATGATTTCAACTTTTGTAGTGTCGTTAATAATGGGATTGTCCATTTCTAAATTTCTGCTTGTGGCTTTTCAATTCATGGAATTAAAAAAAGCAAATTCGTTTTGGAAAGTAAGTTTGAGCGTTACTATAGGACTAATTGTATTACTTATTATTTTTTTATAACAAGCCTTAAAAAAAAGTTAAAAACATGATTTTTATCATAATCTATTTATCATTCTTCATTTAATTTTACACCGTAATAAAAGACAAATTCATCTTTTATTTAAATTAATCAAACCTATACTATCATGAAACCAACACAACAAAAAGGCAAACGATTCAAAATTGTTTTAGCAGTATGCTTAACATTTTCGTTAGGATTATTAGCATTCAATCATTATACTTCGGGTAGTGATGCTGATAGTAACAAGTATATCAAAGTCGAAGGACAACAAGAGGCCGAATTAACATCGCCTCCATTAGTTCCTAAACCAATAGGAAGTAGAGAGGCTACTAAATTGGTTGTCCATTTAGAGATTAAAGAATTAGAAGGAGAAATGGTCGATGGAACCAAATATACATACTGGACATTTGGAGGCTCTGTTCCAGGAAGCTTTATCAGAACTCGAGTTGGGGATGAGGTAGAGTTTCACTTAGAAAATCACCCGGACAATAAGTTGTCTCACAATATTGATTTGCATGCAGTAACTGGACAAGGTGGGGGAGCGGCATCGTCATTAGTAGCACCAGGTCATGAAAAAGTGTTTAATTTTAAAACTTTAAATCCTGGTTTGTACGTGTATCATTGCGCTACTGCACCGGTTGGAATGCACATTGCTAACGGAATGTATGGTTTGATTTTGGTTGAACCAGAAGGAGGATTGCCTCCAGTGGATAAAGAATACTACGTTATGCAAGGTGATTTCTATACTCAAGGTAAGTATGGAGATCAAGGGTTACAAGCTTTCGATATGAACAAAGCGGTGAAAGAAGAGCCAGATTATGTTGTATTTAATGGTAAAGTAGGTTCTTTAACAGGAGACAAAGCGATTACTGCTAAAGTAGGGGAGACCGTTCGTATCTATATGGGTAACGGTGGACCTAACTTAGTTTCATCTTTTCACGTCATTGGAGAGATTTTTGATAAAGTTTTTATCGAAGGAGGGGATATGATAAATAGAAATGTTCAAACAACAATGATTCCTGCAGGAGGAGCTGCCATAGTAGAATTTAAAGTTGACGTACCAGGCACTTTTATTTTAGTAGATCATTCTATTTTTAGAGCTTTTAATAAAGGAGCTTTGGGTATGTTAAAAGTAGAAGGCCCTGCAGACAAAACCATTTATTCTGGAACTACAGAAGAAGGAATTTATTTGCCAGAAGGAGGAACCATTCAAACCATGCCAAAAGCAAAAGATGTTGCAAAAGCAAAAGTTGCATTAACCGTGCCCGAACAAATTGCGGCAGGTAAGGCCATTTTTAGTACTACTTGTTTTGCTTGTCATCAATCTGAAGGGCAAGGAATTCCTGGTGCTTTTCCTCCTTTGGCAAAATCAGATTATTTAAATGCGAACCCAAAACGAGCAATAGATGTTGTGACAAAAGGTTTAAGTGGAGAAATTACAGTAAATGGTAAAAAAATAAACAGTGTGATGCCTAGTCAAAACTTAACTGATGATGAAATTGCCAATGTGTTAACCTATGTTTACAATAGTTGGGGCAATAATAAAACAGTTGTTACGCCTGCGATGGTAAAAGCACAAAAAAGTCAATCCGAACATTAATAAATAAAAAGAAAGTGGTTTGGATAACGTTTTTTTATTGAATATCTTTCCTGTTTATTTGGATTTTCGCCTTGATGCTAAGAATATTAACCAGAATTAATAAAATAATTAAAATTGAAATTATGAAAAAGTTTATTACTACAATTGCAATATTTGGATTTGCAATACATGGATTCAGCCAAAATGTAGATAAAGGTAAAGCAGTCTATGCCAAAACTTGTATAGCATGTCATCAAGCTACAGGTAGTGGAATTCCTGGAGCATTCCCACCATTAGCAAAATCAGATTATTTAAATGCTGATGTGAATCGTGCTATTAAGCAAGTTATTAAAGGGTCTAATGCACCGATCACAGTTAACGGCAAAAAGTATACTACTCCTATGCCTCCTCAAGTTCTTAATGATCAAGAAATAGCAGACGTATTGACTTATGTATATGCTAGTTGGGGAAATAAAAAAACAATAATTACTCTTGCAATGGTTAAAGCACAAAGAAAATAAATTTTAATTTAAATGAGTTTAGCTATGTTACAATGTAGAAAAGTAGTTCTTGTTTTTTTACTACTATTGTCAACAATTCTATCGGCACAAAATACTCTTATGGTTACCATAAAAAAGGGGATTTATGTTCCCCTTTATGGTACCATTGATAAAAAACCAGTAGAAGTAAGCTCTTTTATTATTGATGTTTATCCCGTTACTAATAGTCAATTTTTGGGATTTTTAAAAAAAAACTCACAATACAATCGTTCAAATATAAAAGGACTCTTTGCCGAAAAAAGCTACTTATCACAATGGAAAAGTGATTATGATTTTGGTACTGCTAATCTGCCCAATGCTCCAGTGACAAATGTTTCTTGGTTTGTGGCAAAGAAGTATTGTGAATGTCAAGGAAAAAGATTACCCACTATGGACGAATGGGAATATGTAGCAATGGCAGATGAAAAACGTATTGATGCCAGAAGCAAAGAAGAATTTAATAAATACATACTGTCATGGTATGAGAAACCTAAAACGTATGCAAATCCAGTGGGAGAAACATTTAAAAACTATTGGGGTGTTTATGATATGCATGGATTAGTTTGGGAATGGACTTCAGATTTTAATAGTATTTTTTTATCTGGAGAATCAAGAAAGGATAAAGCTACAGATAGAAATCTTTTTTGTGGAAGTGGTTCAATCAATGCATCAGATCTAATGAATTATGCTGCTTTTATGCGTTATGGTTTCCGAGCTAGTTTAAAAGCAAATTATGCGTCAAGAAACTTAGGCTTTCGTTGCGCAAAAAATATTCAAAAATAAATTCTATTTTTTAAATCAAAAAATGAAAAAAATAATTTTAGGATTAGGAATAATTCTATTAGGATTGCAAAGTTGTAATTCTAATAAAAATCAAAAAAATATTACGGATAACAATGCCATTATTTCAAATAAAATAACGGATTTATCAATTTATAATTTGCCCTCAAAGTGGACCAACCAAGATGGAATGCAAATTGAAATGAAAGATTTGAAAGGCAAAGTGTTAGTGATGGTTATGATTTATACTTCATGTAAATCAGCTTGTCCCAGATTGGTTGCTGATATGCGAAATATTGAATCCCGTTTGCCCGCGAATATCAAAGATAATGTAAAACTTGTTTTGGTAAGTATTGATCCCGAGGTCGATACCCCTGAACGACTAAAATCATTTTCTGTTGAAAATAAAATGGATGGAAATCAATGGGTTTTTCTTCGTTCAACAGAAGAAAATACAAGAGAATTTGCAGCGGTATTGTCTGTGAATTATAAAAAAGTTTCCCCCATGGATTTTTCACATTCAAATATAATTAGTGTTTTTAATGCTGAAGGAGAATTAGCATATCAACAAGAAGGATTGGGAGTTAACTCAGATGAAACTATACTAAAAATAACCGAACAAGCCGAAAAGCTAAATTAAATTAGAGACCTATGAACTTACTTAAAAAAATCAGTTTATCATTATTAGTAATGGGAAGCTTTGGCGTTACCGCTCAAGAAATTGATGTAAATTTTCAAATCAGACCACGATATGAATTTAGAAATGGTTTTAAAGCTCCAATTCCATATGGTGAAAACCCTGGTCAATTTATATCCAATAGAACTCGATTGAATTTAAATTTCAAGCAGGATAAGTTTGTAACCAAATTAACAATGCAAAATGTTAGAATTTGGGGTGATGTCGGTACAACTACAAAATCGGATGTTAATGGTATCCAATTATTCGAAGCCTGGGCACAATATAATTTTGATGAAAAGTGGAGTATGCGTCTTGGTCGCCAAGTGATTTCATATGATAACCAGCGTATCTTCGGTGAATTGGATTGGGCTCAACAAGGGCAAAGTCATGATGCCGCATTAGTTACATACAAAAATAAAAATAATCAATTGGACCTTGGATTTGCATACAATGCTAATTCTGAAACCGATCTTGCTACCAATTATGTCGTGCCTCTTTATAAAACTATGCAGTACGCATGGTATCATACTGAAATTGGTAAAATAAATATGAGTTTGCTATTTTTAAATACTGGATACGAAAATAAATTGACAGCTCCAATTCCAACACCAACTCCAGAGTTAGTAGTCGATTATATGCAAACATTTGGAACTTATTTGAATACCAAAAATAAAAACTGGGATGCGAATATGTGGTTCTATGGACAAACAGGGAAAAATAATAGCAGTTCTGTAAGTGCTTATGATGCAGCATTCAATTTTAATTATTATATGACCGAAAAATTCAAAGCAGGATTAGGATATGAGTTGCTGTCAGGTAAAAGTCAAGCGAGTTCGAGTAAGTCTGTTAAATCGTTTTATCCATTATTTGGGACCAATCATGGGTTTAATGGTTTAATGGATTATTTTTATGTAGGGAATCATAAAAACTCTGTGGGGTTACAGGATGTGTTTTTAAAGTTAGGGTATACTAATAAAAAATGGCAATTTGCTTTAATGCCGCATATGTTTAGTGCTGCTAATACGGTAATAGACGTCAATGGGAAAAAAATGGATGACTATTTAGGTACCGAGATAGATTTTACAATGGGTTATGCGGTTCATAAATTTGTAAATCTAAGCGGTGGTTATTCCCAAATGTTCGGAACAGATACCATGCAAAGATTGAAAGGTGGTGATGTTGATCACACTAACAATTGGGCGTGGGTTATGGTTAATATAAACCCTCAGATCTTTTCTTTTAAATAAGATTGATTTGTGTATATAAATCAAAAGGAGCTTCTAATAATTGAAGCTCCTTTTTTTGTTTTTGTTACGCTTTAAAGTTCAGTAATCCATTCAGAATCCTCTTTCTCAAGTTGTTCCTCAGAATGGTCATTTTTAAATAGTGTATCTTCTTCGTGATCTTTTGCCATTTCCAATTCGTTTTCATTTAGATGAAGAATTTCATTTGGATCATCAGGCTGTAGTAAGTGGATAATTTGCTTTAATAAGACAACATCATCGACAGATTTTAGCATATCCATTATTTTCTGTTTTAGTTCTAAAGTATTCATAACGTGCTGTTTTGAATAGTAAAGTTACGAAAACAGGAAAAGATTATTTGTTTTCAATCAATGTTTTTAATTACAAAAAGGATCTTCAAATTTTAAAGCTCCTTTTGTAATAATATAGTTAGAATATAATTTACTCTTTCAATCGACAAGCTTTCACATCGCCATCCACAACTACTTCTGTCATTCCAAGAACCGAAAGATTCTTCATGGCTTTGTCCCATTTTTTACCACTCAATTCCGATTTGATTTTCAATAAACCAAATTCCATCACATTAGCGTTTGCTTGCAAGATTGAAACAATTAATTTTTCATCTTCTTCCAAATGAACTTGTTTTTTCTCAGGACGCATTTGTGGAAAAAACAACACTTCCTGAATAGAAGCATTATTTGTCAAGAACATCATCAAACGATCCATTCCAATTCCTAAGCCAGAAGTAGGCGGCATTCCGTATTCTAATGCTCTCAAGAAATCCTCATCAATCGTTCCGTTCGCTTCATCATCACCTTTTTCAGCCAAACGCATTTGATCTTCAAAACGGGCTCTTTGGTCAATTGGATCATTCAATTCAGAGTAGGCATTGGCAACCTCTTTTCCGCAAACCATCAATTCAAAACGTTCTGTCAAATCTGGATTGTCACGGTGTTCTTTACAAAGCGGGGACATTTCTTTTGGATAATCAGTGATAAATGTTGGCTGAATATAATTTCCTTCGCATTTAGCTCCAAAAATTTCATCAATCAATTTTCCTTTCCCCATCGTGTTATCTACATCAATTCCCATTCCTTTGGCTGCTTCAAACAATTCAGCTTCCGTTTTACCCGAAATATCAAAACCAGTGAAATGTTTGATAGAATCGGTCATTGTAACTCGTGCATAAGGCGCTTTGAAATTGATTTTGTGTTCACCAAAAGTTGCTTCGCTAGTTCCATTAACACCAATAGCGCAATGTTCCAGTAAGTTTTCAGTAAAATCCATCATCCAGTTGTAGTCTTTGTAGGCTACATATATTTCCATTGCAGTAAATTCTGGGTTGTGGGTTCTATCCATTCCTTCGTTACGGAAGTTTTTAGAAAACTCATACACCCCATCAAAACCACCAACGATCAATCTTTTCAAATACAATTCGTTCGCAATACGCATGTACAACGGAATGTCCAATGAGTTGTGATGTGTAATAAACGGACGCGCCGCAGCACCACCGGGAATCGATTGCAAAACTGGAGTTTCAACTTCAAGATATCCCGCTTCATTAAAGAAACTGCGCATTGCATTAAACAATTTGGTACGCTTAATAAAAGTTTCTTTCACGTTTTGGTTCACCGTCAAATCTACATAACGCATTCTGTAACGCAATTCGGCATCGTTAAAAGCGTCGTGCACTTTTCCGTCTTCGTCCACTTTTGGCAATGGCAACGGACGCAGTGTTTTACTCAAAAAAGTAAATTTATCCACACGAATACATTGAGCACCTACTTTAGTGGTAAACAATTCACCTTCAATACCAATAAAATCTCCCAAATCGGTCAATTTTTTGAATACTTGGTTGTACAAAGTTTTATCATCGCCTTCACATAAAACATCTCGGTTCACGTACAATTGAATACGCCCTTCGCTATCCTGAAGTTCAGCAAAACAAGCTTTTCCTTGATCTCTCACACTCATCAAACGCCCGGCAACAATCACCTTTTTGCCTTCTTCAAAAGACTCCTTTATTTGTTTTGAAGTATGATTTACAGGAAAAAGTTGTGCAGGATAAGGGTTAATCCCCAAATTGCGTAAGTTTTGAAGTTTTTCTCTACGGATAATTTCTTGTTCTGATAAGGCCATTTTATGCTGTTTTTTAAGTCTGCAAAGATAAAGTTTTTGTTTTAAGTTTTTATTTTAATAATGAAGGTTTTTTTGGAACATTTTTTTTAAAAATTAACAACTAGTTTTATTTCTTTTTTCTAAGTAAAAGTGAGTTTGTAAAAGGTATTACATTTTAAAAAATAGATGCATTTTGATCCTATAATTATAGAAATAAAATGGATGATAATTAGTTTTGCTCAGCGATTGTGGTTTGATTCAGTTTTATAATCCTTATTTTTTGGTTTGTGTTATCTGCCAAAAAAATACGATCGTTAAGTTGCGCACTACTGACAATAGTTCCAAAAGGATTTACTCCCATAACATCTGAAGCGTTAATCCTTGGTTTATATGTTTTGTTGATTAATTCTTCTTTTGGATAAAGGCGTAGGTAGTTTAAATTCCCATCTTTTTCAGCGGTTACAGCCCATTCACTGCTAAAAGAAATCGCAAGAGGTTTTGCATTTGTAAAAGGTGTTATTGTTGGGTTTATTGGTGTTGTAAGTGAACTTGTTGCATTGGTTCGAATGTTTGCAATGTTATACTGTAAATAGCCTTTTGCATTTTGTCCAGCCACAATTAAATTTCCAGTTGATACATCCATAGAATAGATTTCGGTACTTCCTTGCAAAGTGTTTAATTTGGCGATTGGTGTCAAATTCCAATTGCTTGTGTCTGTAATTTGGGATGTTTCAAAAACTTTGATGGTTGTGTTTTTTTCTTTAACAAAAAGCAATCCATCTTTAACGGCAACCCCAAAGACATGTACAAAAGTTTGCCACCATTGTCCATTTCCAACGGTATTGATGCCAAGATTTGTATTTTCATCGATAACAAAAAGTCTTGAATCAACACTGCCAAGATAGATTCTGCCATTGTCAATTGCCACAGAAGATAGTTTAGTCAACGGAATTGTAGTGTTGCCTTTGGTGTAATTTTTAATTGTTTTTATAAAAGTCAAAGTCTTAGCATTGAAAATTTCCAGCACATCGCCATTACAGATGTATAATTTGTCGTTTGCTATAGCGATTCCTGTTGGATCGAGTTGGCCTGTTCCATCTCCAATTTGGCTTGCAGTAATTGCAGCTTCATCAGTTGGGTAATAGTAATAGTAATTTATCGGCGTGAATGCTTCGTATGAATCGCTACCGCAATTGGTGCAAAGTAAAAGCAATGCTATAAAAAAAGCTATTTTGTTCATTTTTATTTGATTTGTTAATTCCATTTTCCAGCTCCTTTATATTTTAACAAGAAAGTATTTTTCGGGGATATTGTAAAGACCGGTTTTTTGTAAGTTCCTGTTAGGTAATTCGTTTTGGTCCAGCCTTTGAGTACTTCTGGATCGGTAAAAGGCAGGTCGTTTAAGTAAATTAAATATTTATAAAATTGTGTTAGCATCTCTTGCTGTCCGCCACCCTCGCCGCTATTGGCTAAATTACTACTATGGCTGAAGCCGATATGATGGGAGTATTCATGTGACCAAACCGACATTTCGCCTGTCCAGTGTCCAGTGACATAACTTGATTCCCATTGCGAAGCGAGAGGACCTCCTCCTAGTGCTGCTGCTCCTCCAACCATAGCCATGTAGAGTGTTCGGTTATCTATATAGTTTAAATATATTTGTTCAATTTGTGCTTTGGTCAAATAATCATAAACTCCATTAGCGTCATCAGTATTTCCGTGCCAATTGATTGCTCCATTTATCCCAGTTCCAGCTAGAGTAGCTTGCTCTTGTTTGTATCTGTCAAAATTAGTAAAGGTTTCATAATATATTGGATGACTTAATGCGTAGGAATAGTTTATGATCATTGTTATTGCTTCTTTTGCCAAAACGGGATTCATTGGCAAAAATTTCCCTAGTTCATTTATATGATAAGTGTCGTTAAATTGAACCAAATGGGAAGATTTTATTTTTTTGAACTTAGCAAATAACGGATCACTTGATTCTACTGAAAATTCGATTGCACCAGTAGAAAAACCGTCAATTTTATCAATTGTAACGGCATTGCCTGTTTCAAGTAAATAATCATTTTTTCCTGCTACTAATGGAATTTGGTGAAATGAGCGATGAAATGCAGGGATTTTTGTAAAATGATATAATAAAAATCGCTTGTCATAGTTGGGTAGTTTAGCATAAATTTTTACATCAGTAAGTCCAACTGGTGAATAAAGAGATAGTTGTATTGAATCTTTCCCTTTTTGGATTATTTGTAAGGGTTCGTTTACTCGAAACCAACGATCTTTTTTGTCATACATTTTTGATGGACTTTCATCATCTTCAAACATCGTAATGGCTTTGTTTCCTATGGGTAAATTTGTTGCATCAATGCTAGGCAAATAATGGGGATTGTAATTGGCGTATTGTATTTCATTATCACAGCTGGAAAGCATTACAAAAGTAGTAAATGGCAAATAGACAAAGAGCCATTTTTTGATGTTTGGAATCATGTAGGTTGTTTTAAAATTGATATGGTTTTTGGGGGTAATTTTTTTTAATACTACAAATGTCACGACTTCTTTTTGTAATAAAAAGTTGTTTTTTATTTATTTATAAATCAGTATTATGAAGATGAATAGTGTTTGTTTTGTATAATAAGAGCTTTATTTTGGGAATCAATAACTTAATATATTCTGCAGCCAAACGAGCTTCTTTTTATTATTTTGATTTTTTTTCTTTGTATGTAATCAAAAAATGAAGTAATATGTATCTAAATAGAATGCAGTGGAAGTACTAAAAGTGTGTGAATTTAAATACAGGTTGATCAAATACATTTAAAAGTAGTTATATTTGAAAAAAATAACTGACAATCATATTTTAAAGGATGAATAAATATTTATTACTTGTTATACTCGTTTTTGCTGCAAGCTGTCAAGTTACCGAAACCCTCCATCTAAACTCAGACGGTAGCGGAACCATTGAAGTTGTTGAGCTAAGAGATGAACACAGTTATATGCAATTGGCAAAAGAGGAATATTCAAAAGAAGATATTTTCAAAGACACGACTTATGTGTTCAAGGATTATTTTAAAAAATATGCAGAAACATTTGCCAGAACACCAAAGGAAGATCAAAATGTATATTTGAGATACGCTGATGTGAAAGTTCATATCAAGAAAAGCTCCTATGAAAAAGAGTTTAGAGCCACAGTTTCTCAAAACTTCAAGAAAGCTGCCGATATTATTGATCTTTATAAAGCCGAAGACTATGCCGATAATATCAAAAAGAATTACGCTTTGACTGCCGAAGAGCATTATTATAAAGTAAGTTACGATTATGTTGGAAGCCGATTCAACAGAACCGTTACTATTACCGATTCGATCCAATTAAAAAAAGAATTCGATCAAATAGAAAAAATTAAAACCCATTACAAAGGCTATAAACTTGTTCAGAGTTATGTATTGAACTACCATTTTCCTCGAAAAATTCAATCGGTTTCCAATCCATTGGCAAAAATTAGTGACGATCGTCAATCGCTTTTATTGCAATTTCTATTAACCGATTGTAAACAAAATCCCGAAATTACTAATCTCGAAGTGGTTTTGGAACCAGAAGCGGTAGATTAAGACGCAAATTCTAACAGGTTTTCAGAACCTGTTAGGTGTTTGTTGTTTAGCGTATTGAAGATGTTATACCTAACAGGTCAAAAAAAAACTGTTAGGATAGCTGAAGAAACTTCCTTTTTTACGTTCTACAGACATCTTTCAAAACTTTGTACCTTTGCAAAAAAAAAAGAATCTTAGCTTCTCAAAAAGAAAAATGAACAAAACCATCCAACTTCAAGATTTAGGTAATAAAGATTATAAAGCAACTTGGGAATACCAAGAAGAGTTGTTCAAAGGAATTGTGGATTTAAAAATTCAGAACAGGAGAGAAGGTACAGTTGTTGAAACGCCAAATTATTTTCTTTTTGTCGAACATCCGCATGTCTATACTTTGGGAAAAAGTGGAGATTTAACCAACTTGCTCCTATCCGAAAAACAGTTGGAAGCCAAAGGAGCCACTTTCTATAAAATTAATCGAGGTGGTGATATTACCTATCACGGACCGGGACAAATTGTGGGTTATCCTATTCTAGATTTGGAGAATTTCTTTTCGGATATTCATAAATACTTGCGTTTCTTGGAGGAAGCCATCATTCTTACATTACAAGAGTACGGAATAGGATGTGGCCGTAGCGAAGGCGAAACTGGAGTTTGGCTGGGGGTAGGAACACCTTTCGCCAGAAAGATTTGTGCTATGGGAGTTCGCGCTTCCCGCTGGGTAACGATGCACGGATTCGCCTTAAATGTCAACGCCGACTTGGGATATTTTGACAACATCATTCCATGTGGAATTCGTGGTAAAGCGGTAACTTCTTTGAATGTTGAACTTGGTGTAGAAAAAGTAGATGAGCAAGAAGTGAAAGAAAAAATCCTAAAACATTTCTCTGATTTGTTTGAAGCGGAGTTTGTGACTTTATAATTATTGGCCACAGATAACACGGATTTTATAGATTGCCACAGATTTTCTTTGCGACTTTGTGTCTTTGCGGTTAAAATTTAAATTTCCAATTTCAACTGCTCTGGCAGCAACCTAAAACTCATTCGGTGGTATTTTGTGGTGCCATATTTTCGGATGGCTTCGCGATGTTCTTTGGTGGGATAGCCTTTGTTTTTTTTCCAATTGTACATGGGGAATTCTTCATGGATTTTGTCCATGTATTCGTCACGATAGGTTTTTGCCAAGACGGAAGCGGCGGCAATGCTTAAATATTTCGAATCTCCTTTTATGATACTTTGATTTGGGATTGATTTTAATCTTTCGATTTCAGCTTTTGAGAATTGTTTTCCAAAAGTATTCTTCAAGCCTAATTTGGCGTTTAGTGCTCGATTGCCATCCACAATAATAAATTCTGGAGTTTGGTTTAATTTTAAGATGCATTCCTGCATTCCTTTCATCGAAGCATTGAGAATATTTATTTCATCAATTTCTTTGGGATGCAAATGGGTAACGGCAAATGTAATAGCATGTTCTTCGATAATTGGTCGAAGTTTTTCTCGAACTTTTTCGCTTAGTTGCTTGCTATCATTTAAGATTGTATTTTCAAAATCTATTGGTAGAATTACGGCTGCAGCGGTTACCGGACCAGCAAGGCATCCACGACCGGCTTCGTCAGTACCTGTTTCAAGCAGAAAGGTAGAAAAATTATTTAGAAGCATATTGAAATCTTTTGGTGGGACAAATATTGTAAATTTTTCTTGATTTTCTTTTTTTTTAAGAGCAAATTGGTTTCGGGAAAAATAAAGAGGTTAGGATTGCACTCCACATCTTGCGAGTGCGAGAGGGCAATGTCATTAAGTTAAGGGTTTCTCACTACGCTTTTTCAAAATATAACTCTCGCAAAGACGCGAAGACGCCAAGAAATCGGCTCTTAACTTTGTGCCTTTGCGTCTTGGCGAGAAAAAACAAAGCTTAACTTAATGACATTGCGCGAGAGGGATAGAAGCTAGCTACCGAAGTAGCGCGTATAGCCCGACCGCGTTATTGTAAGTGGGCTAATAGGCAGTAAGTGAAGTGGCCCACTTGCAATAATGGGGACTCGCCCAAATTATTCGGAATATGAATGTTGTCGATTTTAACTAAATTATGTTTTGTGGTTTGTTTTATAAATTGAGTGGTTTTTTTATTTATATGTTTTTATCCTTTACCTTTGCTCGATATATCAATACAATAATTGCCTAATTATACCCTTTTCAAATGAGAATTTTCTTTTCTTTATTTTTTTTAGCCTTCCCATTTCTGCTGTTTTCTCAAGTAAATAGTGCTAAAGAAATTGATTATAATAGCAAATACAATTCTTCGGACTCGATAAAGAAGAAAAAAGCGCCTGAAGCAACTTATGATATGTATCAGATTATTTCACTGGATCGGGATACTACTTACATAGATACAACCCAATCTATACGCAAAGAACATTCTTTTAATTATTTGCGAAAAGATAATTTTGGGCTTTTGAGTTTTAGTAATGAGGGACAAACATATAATACACTTCAATATGGTTTGAATGGATTTTCGCCTTATCCCGGGTTTGGTTTTACAGCCAAACAATTTAATTTTAGCAAAGCCGAACACATAAGATATGCTAATGTTGCGACTCCCGTAACCGAGCTTTATTTTAAAACTACCATTGTTAGAGGACAGTCTACAGATGTTTATTTTGCAATAAATACGTCTCCAAGACTGAATTTTTCTATAGCTTACAGGGCATTGCGTTCTGAAGGTAGATACATTAATCATGAAGCTAGAACAGGGAATTTTCGATTTACAAGTAGCTATAATACCAAAGATGGCCGTTATGTTGCCAATGCGCATTATGTAGCGCAAAAGGTTCAAAACGAAGAAAATGGAGGGATTAGTAAGTCTAGTGATTTTGAGAGTGGCGACCCTGATTTTGATAATAGAGCCCGATTGGGGGTTTATTTCGAAGATGCTATGTCGTTGTTGAAAGGGAAACGTTTTTTTGTGGATCAAACCTTTAGGATCAACCCAAAAAAAGGAGGAAACAATCTATATGTAACAGAACAATTTAATTACGAAGATATTTACTTTGATTATACCCAACAAACCGTCCCATCCTATGTAGGAGGGCTACAGGTGAATCGTTTTGGTAAATCATTTGCTACAAGTGGTATAAATGATAAAACTACCTATAACAAAATGTATAATAAGGTGGGTTTGGTTTATGAAAATACCACTTTGGGTGCTTTTACTTTTTTTGCAGATGATTTTAGATCCAATTATTTTTACAACAATATTTTGTATTTTGATACCGAAACTGTTCCAAATTTGTTAAGTCAAACTATTAATAGTATTGGGGGACAATACAATTATCGCAAAGACAAATGGAATGGGAAATTTTCATATTCTAAATCGATTACAGATCAAAATTTATCCAATTTAGACGCCTCGGCAGTATATGATTTTAACGAGGACAATCAAGTGTCATTTCGTTACCAAAACATGAATAAGTTGCCTAATAACAATTTCAACTTACTTCAGAGTAGTTATAAATCGTATAATTGGTCGAATGATTTTGTGAATGAAAAAATAAATGCTATCAGTGTAAACGCTGACACGCAATGGGGTAAATTGTCTTTGCAATTGAATTCTATTAAAGATCATTTGTATTTTGCCGATGTAACAACAGATATTCAACGAAATGATAGTTTGCAACAATTTATATCGCCTTCACAATATGGAAAGGTCATTCGTTATGTTTCGTTGAAGGCGTCTAAGGAGTTTGTTTTTGGTAAATGGGCATTAGATAATACTTTGTTGTTTCAAAAAGTTGATCAATCGGATCCAATTTTGAATGTTCCGGAATTTGTAACCAGAAACACTTTTTACTTTTCGGATTATATAATTGATAAAAAATTATTTTTACAAATAGGGTTGGAGTTAAATTATTTTACCAGTTATTACAGTAACGGTTATAATCCTTTGATTGGCGAATTTTTTACTCAAAATAAAGTAAAGATTGGTAATTATCCTAATTTGGACTTTTTTATAAATGCAAAAATTCAACGAACCCGAATTTATTTAAAGGCAGAACATTTTAATTCGATGTTTTCAGAAAATAATTATTTTTCGGCACCCGATTATCCGTATCGTGATTTCTTAATTCGTTTCGGATTGGTATGGAACTTTTTTAATTAACTTCTTTATTTTGTATAATATTAAAAATTGAAATTCTATTTCGAAATTAAAAAACTCGAAGAAAATTGTTTTTAATTTTACACTTTTAAATCTAAATTCTAAAATTATAAATGGAATACTCAGAAAATATATTAGGCACCATTGGGAATACTCCATTAGTAAAACTCAATAAAATAACGTCAGAAGTAGATGCTTTAGTTTTGGCTAAAGTAGAAACATTCAATCCTGGTAATTCAGTAAAAGACCGTATGGCTGTAAAAATGATTGAAGATGCTGAAGCAGATGGACGTTTGCAACCAGGAGGAACAATAATAGAAGGAACTTCTGGAAATACTGGAATGGGTTTGGCGTTGGTAGCCATTATAAAAGGTTATAAATTGATCTGTGTGATATCCGATAAGCAATCTAAAGAGAAAATGGATATCCTTCGTGCCGTGGGTGCCAAAGTAGTAGTTTGTCCTACCGATGTGGAGCCTACAGATCCTCGTTCGTATTACTCGGTTTCCAAAAGATTGGCATCAGAGACACCAAACTCTTGGTATGTAAATCAATACGATAATATGTCCAATTCCTTAGCGCATTACGAGCAAACAGGACCCGAGATTTGGAAACAAACCGAAGGGAAAATAACTCATTTTGTGGTTGGAGTTGGAACTGGTGGAACAATTTCGGGCGTTGGGAAATTCTTGAAAGAGAAAAATCCAAACATCAAAATTTGGGGAATTGACACGTATGGCTCTGTTTTTAAAAAATACCACGAAACTGGGATATTTGATGAAAATGAAATTTATTCGTACATCACAGAAGGAATAGGTGAAGATATTTTACCAAAGAATGTGGACTTCTCTCTTATTGATGGATTTACCAAAGTAACCGATAAAGACGCAGCAGTTTATACCCGAAAAATTGCTCTTGAAGAAGGAATATTTGTTGGGAATTCTGCAGGTGCTGCTATAAAAGGATTGTTGCAGCTCAAAGAGCATTTCAAACCAGAAGATGTGGTTGTGGTATTGTTTCATGATTCTGGAAGCCGTTACGTGGGTAAAATGTTTAATGATGACTGGATGAGAGAAAGAGGATTCTTGGAAGATGATGTAACCAAAGCGGAAGACGTTATCAAAGATCATATCAATCAACCATTAGTTATTGTTCGAACTGAAGAATTAGTTTCGCACGCTATTGATCGCATGCGTAAGTATAATATTTCGCAAATCCCTGTGGTTGATATTACTGGTTTTGTTGGTTCTGTTGACGAAACAGATTTGTTTAGAAGTTATGTAGCTGATAAAAATGTAGCTGATAAACCTATCAAAGAAGTTATGGGTAAACCGTTTCCTGTTGTAAAATTAGGAACTTCAATCGAAGATGTATCTAAGTTATTTACTAAAGAAAATGATGCCGTTTTGGTTGAACTTGAAAATGGGAATCATCAAATTATTACTAAATCGGATATTATTCGGTCGATGAAATAATTTTATTTGGATTGCAGATTTTAAGGACTACTTCAAAATCTGCAATCTAAAATCTGCAATCTAAATTCTAAAATACCTATGACCTTTACTGCTATAGATTTTGAAACGGCCACCGCTTATCATCCGTGTTCGGTTGGGATTGTTACCGTCGAAAATGGGGTTATTGTAGATGAGTTTGTGACTTTAATCAAACCACCCAACAACGAATACAATCCTTTTACGATTCGAGTACATGGAATTTATCCGAGAGATACGGCGAATGCTAAATCGTTTGTAGAGGTTTTTCCCGAAATTCAAAAAAGACTTCAAAACAGAATCATTGTGGCGCATAATGAAAGTTTTGATCGTAATGTTTTATCTAAATCTATGGCGCTTTATGGTTTGAACTACGAAGATTTAAATATTGGATCCCGTTGGGAATGTACTGTCAAAATATATAAATCTAAAGGTTTAAAACCAACTAAATTAAGTGATTGCTGTAAAGCAATGCAAATTCAACTGAATCATCACGAAGCTTTATCTGATGCTAGAGCTTGTGCTAAATTGTATTTATTGAAATAATTTTTTCAATTTTATATCGAGCATTTTAATCATTAATTGATTAATGATTTTAAATTTTTGTAGAATTATCTGTCTTTTTAACTTTGTAAGTTAAGTTGTTGGTTTTTTTTAGTACTTTAGTCTTTTAGGATGAGTCTATTATCTCTTATCTTTTCATCTATTATCTAAAAAAAATATGAAAGAAGATTTTCTCCACTACCTCTGGAAGTTCAAAAAATTTGATGCTTTAAATCTAAAAACGAGTAATCAAGAGGAAATCATAATTAGTAATGTCGGGCAGTATCTAGAACAGGCAGGCCCTGATTTTTTCAATGCTCAAATTACTATTGGAAATCAGAAGTGGGCTGGAAATGTTGAAATTCATGTCAAATCTTCTGATTGGTATCTCCATCATCATGAAGTAGATGTGAGTTATAAAAACGTAATTTTGCATGTGGTTTGGGAGCACGATTCCGAAATTTACCGAAGCAATAATTCTGAAATTCCTGTACTAGAACTAAAAAATTATGTTTGTACAGAAATTGTAAATAATTATCAAAAATTGTTGCGTCCAAAATCTTGGATTTTTTGCGAAAAACAGCTAAAGGAAATTCCTCAATTTACATTAATCAATTGGCAAGAACGATTGTTTTTTGAGCGATTGGAAAGGAAATCAATACCTGTTTTTGAATTGTTAGTATCGACCAATAATGATTGGGAAGCTGTTCTGTTTTGTCTTTTGGCTAAAAGCTTTGGTTTAAATACCAATGGCGATATTTTTCTGAAAATTGCTCAATCTATTCCATTTTCAGTCATTCGAAAAGAATGTTTTGAAGTAGAGAATCTCGAAGCTTTACTTTTCGGTTCTGCAGGATTATTGGATGCTGAAAAAGAAGATAACTATTTCAAAGATTTGAAATTCAGGTATTTTTATTTGCTCCATAAATACCAATTAGACAAAAGTTGTGTCGAACCTGTACAGTTTTTTAAACATCGCCCTGATAATTTTCCAACAATTCGGTTGTCCCAGTTAGCTAATTTGTACCACAAACATCAAAATTTATTTTCAAAAATAAGTGGCTTGAATGCTATCAATGCAATTTATGATTTTTTTTGCATTTCGGTCTCTCCTTATTGGCAAACTCATTATCAATTCGATAAAGAAAGTCCCAAGAAAAAGAAAATCTTGTCCAAATCTTTTCTGGATTTAATTGTTTTGAATACGATTATTCCGCTTCAATTTGCTTATGTCAAAAGTCAAGGAAAGGAGGCTTCGGAGGATTTAATTACTATTTTAAATGAAATTGATCCTGAGAAAAATTCAATAATAGATAAATTTGGTTCCTTTGGGATAAAAGCTAAAAATGCATTTGAAACACAATCATTATTGCAACTCAAAAATGAATATTGCAATAAAAATAAATGTCTGGATTGTGCTATCGGAATGGAACTGCTGAAAAATAATTAGTCATTGACTTTTGAAGTTTTTTAAATCAGTTTTATGAACTTTTTTGGATATTGATTGTTGGTATTGAAAGATTCTTTAATTTTGCTCAGAGCTAATAACTCATAACTCATAACTAAAAAAAATGCGTGCAGTAATACGATTAAAGTTTTTTCTTGAAAAATATGGTTTTCATGTCTCTTCTCGTTTGGCTGATAAATTAGGAATGAGGGTGACAAGTGTGCGTTTGTTTTTTATCTATATTTCTTTTGTCACGGCAGGATTGGGTTTTGGAGTTTATCTTACATTGGCTTTCTGGATTCGTCTTAAAGATTTAGTTAGAGCAAAACGTACTTCTGTTTTTGATTTATAGAAATGAGAAAGCATAAAAAAAGGGATTTTAAAGTGGTTAAGCTTTAAAATCCCTTTTTTTTATTTAAATTATTTATGAGTCTTTAGATTTTTTGAAGCTGTACGAGTATATAAATACATGTATTGCTGCAAATACTAATGAGAAGTAAAATAAGAAATCTTCGTGTATATTAGGATCTAAGTGATTTATGAATGCAACAATAACTAAGGCAAGTACCATTCCTAATCCTGAGCCAGCAACTGTTTTGTAGCTTTTTAAACTAAAATTACCTTTGTTTAAAACACTATTTTTCATTCCGTAAAACAAATATAAATCAAATCCAACCATCATCCATGCTATTAATCGAATCCAAGTGTCTAATGGTAAAAATACCATCATAAACAAACATACTAAAACACCAGCTATAGGAACGTATGGTACAAATGGTGTTCTAAAGGCTCTTGGAGCTTCAGGCATTTTTTTACGCATAATTAATACTCCAATACATACTAGTATAAAAGCGAATAAAGTACCTATACTTGTCATTTCACCAACAACTCTCGCTGGAACGAATGCAGCAAAAAGACTGACAATTACCATAAAAAGCAAATTGTTTTTGGCTGGAGTTCTGAATTTTGAATGAACTTCGGAGAAAACTTTTGGCATTAAACCATCTTTACTCATAGAGAAAAACACTCTACTTTGTCCCATTAACATCACTAAGATTACAGAAGAATATCCTCCTAAAATTGCTAATATTATTGCGTTGTTTAACCATGGATAGGCAGGAGTTATTAATCCATTGGCTCCCATTGGTCCCATTGCATCAACTGCTATTGCTACAGGTGCGATACCATCTTTACCAGCAAAGGCTTGATAGTTTACAACTCCTGTCATTACGTGAGCAAAAAGGATATAAAGTATTGTACATATTGCTAACGATAAAAGAATTCCAATTGGCATATCTCTTTTTGGATTTTTTGCTTCTTGTGCAGCTGTAGATACAGCGTCAAAACCAATATAAGCAAAAAACACGATCGCAGCTGCTCTAATAATACCTGAAAAACCAAATTCTCCAAACTTTCCTGTGTTTTCAGGGATGTATGGTGTGTAGTTTTCAGGTCTAATATATTGCCATCCTACAGCAATAAAAACTAAAACTACTGTTACTTTTAATAATACGATAATTCCATTTACAAATGCAGATTCTTTGGTGCCTCTAATTAATATTAAAGACATTATCATGACGATTGCAACTGCTGGGATATTAATGATACCTCCTTCAAATGGGGATAGCATATAAGCTTCATTAAGATGTATGCCATAACCGCCTAAGAATTTGCCAAAATACCGCGACCAACTAATAGAAACTGTTGCGGCTCCTACTGCATATTCTAATACTAAATCCCAGCCAATTATCCATGCTACAAATTCTCCCATTGTGGCAAAGGAGTAGGTATAAGCACTACCCGCAACTGGTATCATTGAAGAAAATTCAGCATAGCATAAACCAGCGAAAATACAACCAAATGCAGCTACAAGAAAAGATATTGTTATAGCTGGCCCAGCATTCATTGATGCAGCTAGTCCAGTAATTGAAAATAATCCTGCTCCAATAATGGCGCCAATCCCTAATGCAACCAAACCTGGGGCTGTTAAGGTTTTCTTTAATCCTTTTTCAGAATCAGCAGCTTCTGCTAGTAGTTGAGCTAATGGTTTTCTTTTCCAAATAGACATGGTTTTATGGTTTAAAAGTTATTAAGTGTCAAATGTATTGTTTTTTATAAAAAATAAAAATTATAATTTCATTTAACTAACAAAATTGTTGCAATTTTTATTTCAATAAAACGGTAATCATATTCGTTATACTATTTTAGTCTTCTCTTTAAAAAACTATTTTCTTACAAATTGATTTATTTGCGTATTTTTTTATATTTTTAAATTTCAAACAGTTTGTTCTAAAAGTTAATTTAGGATTATGAATATCAATTTTTTTAAACAATATTTAAAAATTTCAAGACATCAACGGTCTGGCGTCCTCTTTTTGTTCGGAATCATCATCATTTTACAATTGATTTATTTTTTTGTAGATTTTAATACAATCAGAAAAGTTTATCCAGAAGAACATAAATGGCTTTCGCTTCAATCTGAAATAGATGCAGGTAAATGGCAGAATCAAAACAGCTCTCCCCGAATTTTTCCTTTTAATCCTAATTTTATAACCGATTATAAAGGGTATAAATTAGGAATGTCTGTTCTGGAAATCGATAGACTTCTTGCCTTTAGGAAAGAAAATAAGTTTGTAAATTCTGCCAAAGAGTTTCAAAACGTGACAAAAGTTTCAGATTCATTGTTGAATGCCATTGCTCCCTATTTCAAATTTCCAGATTGGGTGAATCGGAACAAAGAGACTAAAGTATATAAGTATGGTCAGCATTTGGCTTTTTCCAAAAAAGAAAAAATAGTTCTAATAGATATCAATCAAGCTTCTAAAGAAGATTTAATCAAAATTAATGGGATAGGCGAGGCAATCTCTATTCGAATTTTAACACAAAAAGAAAAATTAGGTGGTTTTGTGTCGATGGAACAGCTCAAAGAGGTTTGGGGATTGCCTCCAGAAGTAATTCTGAATTTAAATACTCACTTTGTCATCTCAAAACCCACAACTTTGCATAAAATAAATATTAATAATGCATCATTAAAGGAACTTTCTCAGTTTTTTTATTTCAAATATGATTTAGCAAAACAAATTGTAAAATATAGAAGTATGTATGGTGATTTTAAAAATATTGAGGATTTGATAAAAATTAACGGCTTTCCTGTTGAAAAAGCAAATTATATTGCCTTATATTTGGACTTTTAACACGAAAGACATTTATGATGAATTTTGATTACAACGAAACACAATCTTTAATAGCGCAATCTATAAGGGATTTTGCTGAAAAAAACATAAGACCTTTTATAATGGAATGGGATGAAGCTCAAATTTTTCCAATTCCACTTTTCAAAAAACTTGGTGAAATGGGATTTATGGGGATTCTCGTTCCAACCGAATTGGGTGGATCTGGATTGGGTTACCATGAATACATTACAATTGTAGAAGAAATCTCCAAAGTCGATCCATCTATTGGATTATCGGTTGCAGCTCATAATTCTTTATGTACCAATCATATTCTTACCTTTGGAAATGAAGAGCAAAAGAAAAAATGGATTCCCAAATTGGCAACTGGCGAGCATATAGGTGCCTGGGGATTAACCGAGCACAATACGGGATCGGATGCCGGCGGAATGAACACAACTGCTGTTCGTGATGGTGATTTTTGGGTGGTCAATGGAGCTAAAAACTTTATCACTCATGCTATTTCTGGCGATATTGCCGTAGTGATTGTACGTACCGGTGAAAAAGGAGATTCAAAAGGAATGACAGCATTTGTTTTTGAAAAAGGTATGCCAGGATTTACTTCTGGTAAAAAAGAAAATAAATTAGGAATGCGTGCTAGCGAAACAGCAGAATTAATTTTTGATAACTGCCGAATTCCAGATGCAAATAGGCTTGGAGAAGTGGGGCAGGGATTTATTCAAGCCATGAAAATTCTAGATGGAGGAAGAATCTCTATCGGAGCATTGTCTTTGGGAATTGCAAAAGGAGCTTACGAAGCAGCTTTGAAATATTCAAAAGAAAGACATCAGTTTGGACAGCCAATTTCCGAATTTCAAGGAATCTCTTTTAAATTGGCCGATATGGCTACAGAAATTGAAGCATCAGAGTTATTGCTGCACAAAGCCGCTTTTCTTAAAGAGCAACACAGGCCTGTAACTCAATTAGGTGCAATGGCCAAAATGTATTCCTCTGAAGTTTGCGTAAAAGTGGCAAACGATGCCGTTCAAATTCATGGTGGTTATGGATATACCAAAGATTATCCTGTTGAAAAATTCTATAGAGATTCAAAATTATGTACTATAGGCGAAGGAACCACCGAAATTCAAAAAGTAGTAATATCCAGAAATTTATTAAAATAAACATTTTGGGCGTGTCACCATAGTAAGTAAGGGGCTGATGTAGTTTGTGCTCATTCGCCCCTTACTTAATCTGCTGTCAGGCTGTTTGCGCTACTTCGGTAGCTAGCGTCCATCCTTCACGCGAGACCAAGACCATTTGGAAATCATATATAGTCTGGTTTGCTAGTAGAAAATAAATTCAGAAAATATTTTTAAAAAAAGCATTCTAGATTCAAAATAATGTTTACTTTTGCGCACTTAACGAAAGGGGGTGATAAAATTATGTTAATTATACCAATTAAAGACGGAGAAAATATCGATAGAGCACTTAAGCGCTACAAAAGAAAATTCGATAAAACTGGAACTGTAAGACAACTAAGAGCACGTACTGCTTTTATAAAGCCATCAGTTATCAATAGAATGAAATTTCAAAAAGCTGCTTATATTCAAAACATGAAAGATGGTTTAGAAAATATCTAGTCGAATTCTATTAAAATAAATGTACCGTTAGTAATTAAAGTTTCTTAACTTTGATGCTAACGGTTTTTTTATGGCTACAAATAATAAAGATGCATTTAGTGATTATCTGCAATTCGAAAAAAAATACTCTCCACATACCATCAAGGCATATTTAAATGATATAACATACTTCGAGTCATTTAATAAGCAATATTTTGAACAAGATTCTATTGAAAATGTCAATTACAGTCAAATCAGAAGTTGGATTGTTTCGCTTGTAGAAGATGGTGTTTCAAATAGTACCGTAAATAGAAAGATTGCTTCTTTAAGAGCTTTTTATAAATTCCTTTTAAAAACAAAACAAATCAATGGTAACCCGTTATTGAAACACCGGGCTTTAAAAGTAGAAAAGAAACTTCAGATTCCTTTTTCTGAAAAAGAACTCGTAGAGGCGTTGTCTCAAAATTCAAACTCCGAAGGGTATAAAGAAATAAGGGATAAACTCATAGTAGAACTGTTCTATTCTTCAGGGATGCGAAGAGCAGAGCTGATTCAATTGAAGCTTTCTAATGTAAATTTGGCTACTAATACATTAAAAGTTTTAGGAAAAAGGAATAAGGAACGGATTTTGCCCATTTTACCTATAGTGCTAGAGCAGTTGTTGTTGTATATAAAGGAGCGCTCAATGTTAGAAGAAATGGTTGATGGAGATTATTTGTTTCTCACAAAAAAAGGGTTAAAATTAAATGATTCTTTTGTGTATCGATTAATAAATTCATACTTTAGTACTGTCTCCGAGAAAGTAAAAAAAAGTCCTCATATATTACGACATACGTTTGCGACTCACTTATTAAATAACGGGGCTGATTTAAATTCAGTTAAGGAGTTGTTAGGACATTCTAGTTTGGCATCTACTCAAATATATACGCATAGTAGTTTAGCAGAGCTCAAAAAGGTATATAAAGATGCGCATCCTAGGGGTGAAAAATGATTCTGAAATGTTTAACCATTAAAAAGATTGATTATGAAGGTAAATGTTCATGCGGTTAACTTTACAGTTGACAAAAAGCTGGTGGATTTCGTTCAAGAGAGAATGGACAAATTAGAAAAGTATTATGACAAAGTGGTCTCTTCGGATGTTTTTATGAAGGTGGAAAAGACAAGTGAAAAGGAAAATAAGATTGTCGAAATAAAGATTAATGTTCCTGGAGATGATTTTTTAGTAAAAAAACAATGCAAAACCTTTGAAGAAGCTGTTGAGCAATCTGCAGAATCATTAGAACGATTGCTAGTAAAACGTAAAGAAAAGTTAAGAACGCATATTTAATTAAAATTTTTTCGAAAAAATGTTTTGATTAAAAGATAAAATCTATACATTTGCAGTCCGTTAGAAATAGCGGACTTTTTTTTGATATTGCCAGCGTAGCTCAGTTGGCTAGAGCAGCTGATTTGTAATCAGCAGGTCGTGGGTTCGAGTCCCTCCGCCGGCTCTAAATTATGACTTCCAAAGCGTTTGGAATTAGTTCTTTTGTAATATTGGAATAATGGGGAGATACTCAAGCGGCCAACGAGGGCAGACTGTAAATCTGCTGTGTGAACTTCGCAGGTTCGAATCCTGCTCTCCCCACAAGAAAGAAGTTGAGATTTCAGAATGTAGATTTCGGGTTTTAAATCTAAAATCTATTATCGCAAATCTAAAATCAGAACTCTCTGCCGACTTAGCTCAGAGGTAGAGTGCTTCCTTGGTAAGGAAGAGGTCACGGGTTCAATTCCCGTAGTTGGCTCAAGTAAGTAGGAAATTGAAATAAATATATAAACTAGATTAAAATTAAGTAAAATGGCAAAAGAAACCTTTAACCGTTCGAAACCACACTTAAATATTGGTACGATCGGACACGTAGATCACGGTAAAACTACTTTAACAGCAGCAATCACAAAAGTGTTATCTGATGCTGGTTACTGTCAAGCAAAATCATTTGATCAAATTGATAATGCTCCTGAAGAAAAAGAAAGAGGTATTACAATTAATACATCACACGTTGAGTATGAAACTGCTAACCGTCACTACGCACACGTTGACTGTCCAGGTCACGCGGATTACGTAAAAAACATGGTTACTGGTGCTGCTCAAATGGACGGTGCTATCCTTGTTGTAGCTGCAACTGATGGACCAATGCCACAAACACGTGAGCACATCCTTTTAGGTCGCCAAGTAGGTATTCCTAGAATGGTAGTTTTCATGAACAAAGTGGATATGGTTGATGATGCTGAGTTGTTAGAACTTGTTGAAATGGAAATTAGAGACTTATTGTCTTTCTATGAATATGATGGAGATAATTGTCCAGTTGTTCAAGGGTCTGCTCTTGGAGGATTGAATAATGATCCTGTTTGGGTTCCTAAAATTATTGAATTGATGGAAGCTGTTGATGCTTGGATCGAGGAGCCAGTACGTGATACTGAGAAACCTTTCTTGATGCCAGTTGAAGACGTATTTACAATTACAGGTCGTGGAACTGTTGCTACAGGTCGTATCGAAACTGGTATTGCTAATACTGGAGATCCAGTTGAAATCATCGGTATGGGAGCTGAAAAATTAACTTCTACTATTACTGGAGTTGAAATGTTCCGTAAAATCCTTGATAGAGGTGAAGCAGGAGATAACGTAGGTTTATTATTAAGAGGTATTGATAAAGAATCTATCAAAAGAGGAATGGTTATCATTAAGCCAGGATCTGTTAAACCACACGCTACTTTCAAAGCTGAGGTGTATATCTTGAAAAAAGAAGAAGGTGGACGTCATACTCCATTCCATAATAACTACCGTCCACAGTTCTACGTACGTACAACTGACGTAACAGGAGTTATTACTTTACCAGAAGGAGTAGAGATGGTAATGCCAGGTGACAACTTAACTATCAATGTTACTTTGTTAAGCCCAATCGCAATGAGCGTAGGTTTACGTTTTGCTATCCGTGAAGGTGGTAGAACTGTAGGTGCAGGTCAGGTAACTGAAATTGTAGCTTAATTATATATAATGCTAAACCAGTGTCGTTTAGTCGACACTGGTTTTTATTAATTACGGGCGTAGTTCAAGGGTAGAATAGCGGTCTCCAAAACCGTTGATGGGGGTTCGAATCCCTCCGCCCGTGCAAAATAAACTAATCACTATGACAAAAGTTGTTAATTACATATCAGAATCATTTGAAGAATTAAAATCAAATGTAACTTGGCCTGATTGGGCTGAAGTTCAGCGCCTTACGATCGTTGTTGCTGTTTTTTCAGTGGTATTCGCTTTAGCAACATGGGGAGTAGATGAGGTATTTGCAAAAACATTAGCTGTGTTTTTTAACTGGATAAAAGCATAATTTTTTGTAATGGCAGATAATAATATAAAAAAGTGGTATGTCGTTCGTGCAGTAAGCGGACAAGAGAATAAAGTGAAAGCTTATATCGAAACAGAAATAGCTCGTTTAGGAATGAGTGATTATGTTTCGCAAGTTCTTGTGCCTACTGAAAAAGTAGTTACTGTAAAAGAAGGTAAAAAATTATCTAAGGATAAGGTTTACTTTCCGGGATATGTTATGTTGGAAGCCAATCTAGTTGGTGAGATTCCTCATATTATTAAGTCTATTACAAGTGTTATTGGGTTCTTAGGGGAGACTAAAGGTGGAGAGCCTGTTCCTTTGAGGATTTCTGAGGTTAATAGAATGCTAGGTAAAGTGGATGAGTTGGCTGTAAATACAGATACTCGTTCTATTCCTTTCAATTTAGGAGAAACTATTAAAGTGATCGATGGTCCTTTTAATGGATTTAACGGTACGGTTGAAAAAATTAATGAAGAAAAGCGTAAACTTGAAGTAATGGTGAAAATTTTCGGAAGAAAAACACCTTTAGAATTAAGCTTTATGCAAGTTGAAAAAGTATAATTTTTGTTACATCTATAATATCCACTTCAATCGCTTCCAATGATTGTCGTGTTAAATTTTTTAAAAAATGGCTAAAGAAATTAGTAAGGTAGTTAAACTACAAGTTAAGGGAGGTGCTGCGAACCCGTCGCCACCGGTTGGACCTGCTTTAGGAGCTGCTGGGGTAAACATCATGGAGTTCTGTAAGCAATTTAATGCTAGAACACAAGATAAACCCGGCAAAATATGCCCAGTACAAATTACTGTGTATAAAGACAAATCATTTGATTTTGTTGTAAAAACTCCTCCAGCGGCTGTCCAGTTATTGGAAGCTGCAAAGCTAAAGTCAGGATCTGGTGAACCAAATCGTAAAAAAGTAGCAAGCGTTACTTGGGATGTTATCAAAGCAATTGCTGAAGATAAAATGGTAGATTTAAATGCATTCACAATCGAATCTGCTATGAGCATGATTGCTGGAACAGCTAGATCTATGGGTATAACTGTATCAGGAGATTCTCCTTTTTAATTAAGAGAAAGACATGGCAAAATTGACAAAAAAGCAAAAAGAGGCTGCTTCAAAAATTGAAAAGAATAAACTATACTCTTTGAAAGATGCAGCTGCATTAATTAAAGTTATAGCTTCTGCAAAATTTGATGAGTCTGTTGATATCGCAGTTAGATTGGGTGTAGATCCAAGAAAAGCGAATCAAATGGTAAGAGGTGTTGTAACATTACCTCATGGTACTGGTAAAGACGTTAAAGTATTGGCATTGGTTACTCCAGACAAAGAAGCGGAAGCTTTAGCAGCTGGTGCAGACTATGTAGGTCTTGATGATTATTTACAAAAAATAAAAGACGGTTGGACAGATGTTGATGTGATCATCACTATGCCTGCTGTAATGGGTAAATTAGGTCCATTAGGTCGTATTTTAGGACCTAGAGGTTTAATGCCAAACCCTAAAACAGGTACTGTAACTATGGATGTTGCAAAAGCTGTTCAAGAAGTGAAAGCTGGTAAAATTGACTTTAAAGTTGATAAAACTGGTATCGTTCATGCAGGAATTGGTAAAGTTTCTTTTGGAGCTGAGCAAATTTATGACAATGCACACGAAATTATTCAAACATTAATCAAACTTAAACCAACTGCTGCTAAAGGTACCTATATTAAAGGTATTCACCTTACAAGCACTATGAGTCCTGCAATTGCATTGGACCCTAAAGCAGTATAATTGGTAGTTAATAATTTTTAGTATGACTAGAGAAGAAAAATCAATCGCGATTGAAGATTTAACTGCACAGTTAGCTGGTACAAATATTGTTTATGTATCTGATATTTCTGGACTGAACGCAGAAACTACTTCAAACTTGAGAAGAGCTTGCTTTAAGGCAGGTATAAAATTAGAAGTAGTTAAAAATACTTTGCTTGCAAAAGCAATGGAAGCTTCTGATAAAGATTTTGGTGAATTGCCAACTGTATTGGCTGGAAATTCTGCAATCTTTATTGCGGATGTTGCAAATGCACCTGGAAAAATCATTAAAGATTTTAGAAAAAAATCGGATAAGCCTGTATTAAAAGGAGCTTATATCAATTCTGAAATTTACATTGGTGATAACCAATTAGAAGCATTAGCTACTATTAAATCTAAAGAAGAGCTTATCGGCGAAATCATTGGATTATTGCAATCACCAGCTCAAAGAGTTATTTCTGCTTTACAAAATCAATTCGCAGGTAGCGAAGAGGTTGAAGCATAATACTCAGAATAGGGAATTTTATTTCCTTATTGCTTAAAATAGCGCACAATAAATAAATTATATTTTTACAAATCATTTTAAAACGATAGAAAAAATGGCAGATTTGAAACAATTCGCAGAACAATTAGTTAATTTAACTGTAAAAGAAGTTAACGAATTAGCAACAATATTAAAAGATGAGTACGGAATCGAACCAGCTGCTGCAGCTGTAGTAGTTTCAGGTGGTGGAGAAGCTGCTGCTGAAGAAGCTCAAACAGAATTTACAGTTGTATTGAAAGAAGCTGGTGCTTCTAAATTAGCTGTAGTGAAATTAGTTAAAGAACTTACAGGTTTAGGTTTGAAAGAAGCTAAAGATGTAGTTGATAGCGCTCCAAGTAACGTTAAAGAAGGTGTAACTAAAGAAGAGGCTGAAGGTCTTAAAAAATCTTTAGAAGAAGCTGGAGCTGTTGTTGAGTTAAAATAACTCTTACATAGTTTAGAATTCGGTTTAGGTCTTGAGTTTAGTCACTCAATGACCTAAACCATTTTTCGTATAATAAAATTATAACAAGTTTTATTATAATAATAGTTTAAAATACGAAAAAGTTTTTGATCAATACGAAGAAAAAAAATTGAACTGAATTTTACCTATTCATTTTTAAAGATGTATTGATTATAAAAAGAAAGGTATCAATTAAACATTGTGTTTTTACACAAAAAACTACTTTTTTTTAATCAAAATTTTGTCCATTGATGATAACAAATCAGACTGAAAGATTGAATTTTGCCTCTACAAAAAATATTCCTGACTATCCAGATTTTCTAGATGTTCAGGTAAAATCGTTTAAAGATTTTTTTCAACTAGAAACTAAATCAGACGAAAGAGGCGACGAAGGGTTATACAACACCTTCATGGAAAACTTTCCAATTACAGATACAAGAAATAACTTTGTATTGGAATTCCTAGATTACTTTGTAGATCCACCACGTTACACTATTCAAGAATGTATAGAAAGAGGTCTTACTTATAGTGTGCCTTTAAAAGCAAGGTTGAAACTATATTGTACCGATCCTGAACACGAAGATTTTGAAACTATTGTACAAGATGTTTATCTTGGAACAATACCTTATATGACACCAAGTGGTACTTTTGTTATCAATGGAGCTGAGCGAGTTGTGGTTTCACAATTACACCGTTCTCCTGGTGTTTTCTTTGGACAGTCATTCCATGCAAATGGAACAAAATTATATTCTGCAAGAGTAATTCCTTTTAAAGGATCTTGGATAGAATTTTCTACCGATATTAATAGCGTAATGTATGCTTATATCGACAGAAAGAAAAAATTACCTGTTACTACTTTATTCCGTGCAATTGGATTCGAAAGAGACAAGGATATCCTTGAAATCTTTGACCTTGCTGAAGAAATTAAAGTTTCTAAAACAGGACTTAAAAAATATATTGGTAGAAAATTAGCTGCTCGTGTTTTGAACACTTGGCATGAAGATTTCGTTGATGAAGATACTGGCGAAGTTGTTTCTATTGAACGTAACGAGATAATCCTTGATAGAGATACTATTATCGACAAAGATAATGTTGAAGAAATCATTGACTCTAACGTTAAATCTATTTTGTTGCATAAAGAAGATAATAATCTAGTTGATTATTCTATCATTCACAATACGTTACAAAAAGATCCAACAAACTCTGAAAAAGAAGCTGTTGAGCATATCTACAGACAATTGCGTAACGCAGAACCGCCTGATGAAGAAACTGCTCGTGGTATTATAGATAAATTGTTCTTCTCTGACCAACGTTACAACTTAGGTGAAGTAGGTCGTTATAGAATTAATAAAAAACTTGGTCTTGATACTCCAATGGAAAAGCAAGTGCTTACCAAAGAAGATATCATTACTATTGTTAAGTATTTGATTGAATTGATCAACTCTAAAGCTGAGATTGATGATATTGATCACTTATCAAACCGTCGTGTTAGAACAGTTGGTGAACAATTGTCTCAACAATTCGGTGTTGGTTTAGCGCGTATGGCTAGAACCATTAGAGAGCGTATGAACGTTAGAGATAACGAGGTGTTTACACCAATAGATTTGATTAATGCTAAAACATTATCATCTGTAATCAACTCTTTCTTTGGAACAAATCAGTTGTCTCAATTTATGGATCAAACGAATCCATTAGCTGAGATTACGCACAAAAGAAGATTATCAGCACTTGGACCAGGTGGACTTTCAAGAGAAAGAGCTGGATTTGAGGTTCGTGACGTTCACTATACGCACTACGGACGTTTATGTCCAATTGAAACTCCTGAGGGACCAAACATTGGTTTGATTTCTTCTCTTGGTGTTTATGCTAAAGTAAACGGAATGGGTTTCATTGAAACACCTTACCGTAAAGTAAATAATGGTGTGGTAGATTTAGATGCTACTCCGATTTATTTAAGTGCAGAGGAAGAAGAAGGAATGTTAATTGCCCAAGCAAACATTAAAATGGATGCTACAGGTAAAATCACTGCCGAAAACGTAATTGCACGTCAAGAAGGTGATTTCCCAGTAATTGATCCTTCTCAAGTACATTATACAGACGTTGCTCCAAATCAAATTGCTTCGATTTCGGCTTCTTTGATTCCTTTCTTGGAACATGATGATGCGAATAGAGCGTTGATGGGATCTAACATGATGCGTCAGGCCGTACCATTAATTCGTCCTGAAGCACCGATTGTTGGAACTGGTTTAGAGCGTCAAGTGGCTTCAGATTCTAGAGTATTGATAAATGCTGAAGGAAATGGAGTTGTAGAATATGTTGATGCTAATATTATCACTATCAAATACGATCGTTCTGAGGAAGAAAGAATGGTTAGTTTTGAATCTGATGATAAAACATACAACTTAATTAAATTTAGAAAAACCAATCAAGGAACAAGTATCAATCTTAAACCTATCGTAAGAAAAGGGGATAGAGTGATTCCAGGTCAAGTATTGTCTGAAGGATATGCTACTCAAAATGGTGAATTAGCTTTGGGTAGAAACCTTAAAGTGGCGTTTATGCCATGGAAAGGGTATAACTTTGAGGATGCGATTGTGATTTCTGAAAAAGTAGTTCGTGATGATATCTTTACTTCAATCCACGTAGACGATTACTCATTAGAGGTAAGAGATACTAAATTAGGTAACGAAGAACTTACGAATGATATACCAAACGTTTCTGAAGAAGCTACTAAAGATTTGGATGAAAATGGTATGATTAGAATTGGTGCCGAGGTTAAACCTGGTGATATTCTTATCGGGAAAATTACTCCAAAAGGAGAATCAGATCCTACTCCAGAAGAGAAATTGCTTCGTGCAATCTTTGGGGATAAAGCAGGTGATGTAAAAGACGCTTCATTAAAAGCTTCTCCTTCTTTACACGGTGTAGTTTTAGATAAAAAATTATTTGCAAGAGCGGTTAAAGACAAACGTAAACGTACTCAGGACAAAGATGCTTTAGGAGCGCTTGAAATGGAGTTTGAAGTGAAGTTTGTTGAGCTTAAAGATAAATTGATTGAGAAACTTTTCAATATTGTAAATGGAAAAACTTCTCAGGGTGTAATGAATGATTTGGGTGAAGAGGTTTTACCAAAAGGTAAAAAATATACTCAAAAAATGCTTTATGCTGTTGAAGATTTTGCACACTTAAGTAAGGGTCAATGGGTTGCTGATGATGCAACTAATACAATGGTTAATGATTTAATTCATAACTATAAAATTAAATTGAACGATTTACAAGGGGCTTTACGTAGAGAGAAATTCACTATCACGGTTGGTGATGAATTGCCATCTGGAATCTTGAAATTGGCTAAAGTATATATCGCTAAGAAACGTAAGTTGAAAGTGGGGGATAAAATGGCAGGACGTCACGGTAACAAAGGTATTGTTGCTCGTATTGTTCGTCATGAAGATATGCCTTTCTTGGAAGACGGAACGCCAGTTGATATTGTGTTGAATCCACTTGGGGTACCTTCACGTATGAACATTGGACAAATTTATGAAACGGTTTTAGGTTGGGCTGGTATGAATTTGGGTAGAAAATTTGCTACTCCAATTTTTGATGGAGCTTCTCTTGATCAAATCAACGAATTGACTGATGAAGCTGGAGTACCACGTTTTGGACATACACACCTTTATGATGGTGGTACTGGAGAGCGTTTCCATCAAGCAGCAACTGTAGGTGTAATCTATATGTTAAAATTAGGTCACATGGTTGATGATAAGATGCACGCACGTTCTATCGGACCATACTCGTTGATTACACAACAACCACTTGGAGGTAAAGCTCAATTTGGAGGTCAACGTTTTGGAGAGATGGAGGTTTGGGCACTTGAAGCTTATGGAGCATCTAGTACACTTAGAGAAATCTTGACGGTTAAATCTGATGATGTTATTGGTAGAGCCAAAACTTACGAAGCTATCGTAAAAGGGGAGTCTATGCCAGAACCAGGATTGCCAGAATCATTCAATGTATTAATGCATGAATTGAAAGGTTTAGGATTAGATATTCGTTTAGAAGAATAAATAAATTTTTGTAGTACTCAGTTTTCAGGTAGCAATATCTGAAAACTGTTTACTCATTTATAAGAGTTTTTAGGATTTAGGCCCGTAACCCGTTCCGATTTTTTATAAAATTTCAAAAAATTTTATAACTAGCACTTCAAAATTTGTTTGAAGTTTAGAGAAGTAATCCGAGGTAGTGTTTAAGTCGAAAGTTTAAAAGCCCAAAGTCTAATGTCATTCATGACTATAAAAACTTTAAGGCATTTGATAATAGACTAAAATAAAATCAATTTTTAATTGCAAATAAATCAATAGTAAAAACTATGATGAATAATAGAAATAATAATAAAGATAAGAATCCTGTAAAAAGATTTGATAAAATTTCAATAGGATTAGCTTCTCCAGAATCAATCTTGAAAGAATCTAGAGGAGAGGTTTTAAAACCTGAAACTATCAATTACAGAACTCACAAACCAGAGCGCGATGGTCTTTTCTGTGAAAGAATTTTTGGTCCAGTTAAAGATTTTGAATGTGCTTGTGGTAAATATAAAAGAATACGTTACAAAGGGATCATTTGTGACCGTTGTGGTGTTGAAGTTACTGAGAAAAAAGTACGTAGAGATAGAGTAGGACACATCAACCTTGTTGTGCCAATTGCTCATATCTGGTATTTCCGTTCTCTTCCTAATAAAATTGGTTATATCCTTGGTCTTCCATCTAAGAAATTAGATATGATTATTTATTACGAAAGATACGTAGTAATCCAAGCGGGTATTGCTAAAAATGCAGATGGAGAATCTATCCAAAGATTAGATTTCTTGACAGAAGAAGAATATTTGAATATTCTAGATACTCTTCCTGCAGACAATCAATATTTAGATGATTTTGATCCTAATAAATTTGTTGCCAAAATGGGAGCAGAGTGTATTATGGATTTATTGGCTCGTATTAATCTTGACGAATTGTCATATGATTTAAGACACAAAGCAAATAACGAAACATCAAAACAACGTAAAACAGAGGCTTTAAAAAGACTACAAGTTGTAGAATCTTTCCGTGAGTCTACTTTGAACAGAGAGAATCGTCCTGAATGGATGATTATGAAAGTGATTCCAGTTATTCCACCGGAATTGCGTCCTCTTGTGCCTCTTGATGGAGGTCGTTTTGCAACTTCAGATTTGAATGATTTATACCGTCGTGTTATCATCCGTAATAACCGTTTGAAAAGATTAATCGAGATTAAAGCTCCAGAAGTAATCCTTCGTAACGAAAAACGTATGTTGCAAGAATCTGTAGATTCACTTTTCGATAATACTCGTAAAGCATCTGCAGTAAAAACAGAATCAAACAGACCTTTAAAATCATTATCTGATTCCCTTAAAGGTAAACAAGGACGTTTCCGTCAAAACTTACTTGGAAAACGTGTGGATTATTCTGCTCGTTCGGTAATTGTTGTTGGACCTGAATTGAAATTGTTTGAATGTGGTTTGCCAAAAGATATGGCAGCTGAATTATACAAACCTTTTGTTATCCGTAAATTGATAGAAAGAGGAATTGTAAAAACAGTAAAATCTGCTAAGAAAATAATTGACAAAAAAGAACCGGTTGTATGGGATATCCTTGAAAATGTAATTAAAGGACATCCAGTATTATTGAACCGTGCTCCTACTTTGCACCGTTTAGGTATTCAGGCTTTTCAACCAAAATTAATTGAAGGAAAAGCAATCCAATTGCACCCTTTAGTTTGTACGGCGTTTAATGCGGATTTTGATGGGGATCAAATGGCGGTTCACTTACCATTAGGGCCAGAGGCTATTTTGGAAGCTCAATTGTTAATGTTGGCTTCTCACAATATTTTGAACCCTGCAAATGGTGCTCCAATCACGGTACCTTCTCAAGACATGGTACTTGGTCTTTACTATATGACCAAAGAACGTTTGTCAACTCCTGAGAAAACTATTTTAGGACAAGGAATTACATTTTATTCTGCAGAAGAAGTTAATATTGCTTTGAATGAAGGTCGTTTAGAATTAAACGCTCAAGTAAAAATTAGAGCAAAAGATTTTAATGATGCTGGAGAATTAGTGTATCAAATTATACAAACAACTGCTGGACGTGTATTGTTTAATGAAGTAGTACCTGAAGCAGCTGGGTATATCAATGATGTATTGACTAAGAAAAACTTAAGAGATATTATCGGACACGTATTGAGTTCGACTGATGTGCCTACAACAGCAGCTTTCTTGGACAATATGAAAGATATGGGGTATAAATTTGCATTCAAAGGAGGATTGTCATTCTCTCTTGGTGATATTAGAATCCCAGAACAAAAACCAAAATTAATTGCAGATGCCAGAGAGCAAGTTGAAGGTATTTCTGCAAATTATAATATGGGTCTTATTACCAATAACGAGCGTTACAACCAAGTTATTGATGTTTGGACTTCCGCAAATGCGCAATTGACAGAATTAGCAATGAAAAACATTAGAGAAGACCAACAAGGTTTCAACTCTGTGTATATGATGCTTGATTCTGGAGCGAGGGGTTCCAAAGAACAAATTCGTCAGTTAACTGGTATGCGTGGTTTGATGGCTAAGCCAAAAAAATCTACTGCTGGTGGTGGTGAAATTATTGAAAACCCGATTCTTTCTAACTTTAAGGAAGGTCTTTCGATCCTTGAGTACTTTATCTCTACTCACGGTGCTCGTAAAGGTCTTGCGGATACGGCTTTGAAAACGGCCGATGCTGGATACTTAACAAGAAGATTACATGACGTATCTCAAGATGTTATTGTTAATATCGAAGATTGTGGTACTCTTAGAGGTATTGAAGTTTCTGCTTTGAAGAAAAACGAGGAAATCGTTGAATCATTAGGTGAAAGAATCTTAGGACGTGTTGCATTACAAGACGTAATAAATCCTTTGACAAGTGAGATTTTAGTTCATGCTGGTGAGCAAATCACAGAAGCATTAGTGAAAGGTATCGAAGCTTCTCCAGTGGAGAAAGTTGAAGTACGTTCACCATTGGTTTGTGAAGCTACTAAAGGTATTTGTGCTAAATGTTACGGTAGAAACTTAGCTACTGGTAAAATGACGCAAAGAGGAGAGGCAGTTGGTGTAATTGCAGCACAATCTATTGGGGAACCAGGTACACAGTTAACATTACGTACTTTCCACGTTGGAGGGGTTGCGGGTGGTATTTCTGAAGAATCTAGTATTATTACTCGTTTTGCAGGTAAACTAGAAATCGAAGATTTAAAAACGGTTAAAGGTGAGGATAGCGAAGGAAATTCAGTTGATATTGTAGTTTCTCGTTCTACTGAATTGAAATTGATTGATGAAAAAACTGGTATTTTATTAAGTACAAATAACATTCCTTATGGATCTAGTATTTTTGTAACAGATGGTCAATCCGTTGCTAAAGAAACTGTAATTTGTAAATGGGATCCATATAATGGAGTTATTGTTTCTGAGTTTACTGGTAAAATTGCTTATGAAGATTTAGAGCAAGGACAATCGTTCATGGTCGAAATTGATGAGCAAACTGGTTTCCAAGAAAAAGTAATCTCTGAGTCAAGAAACAAAAAATTAATTCCTACTTTATTAGTTTATGGTAAAGAAGGTGAATTGATTCGTTCTTATAACTTACCAGTTGGAGCCCACTTGATGGTTGAAAACGGTGAAAAAATTAAAGCAGGTAAAGTTTTAGTTAAAATTCCTCGTCGTTCTTCTAAATCTGGGGATATTACAGGAGGTTTACCAAGAATTACGGAGTTGTTAGAGGCTCGTAATCCTTCGAATCCAGCTGTAGTTTCTGAAATTGATGGTGTTGTTTCTTTTGGAAAAATCAAAAGAGGTAATCGCGAGATTGTTATTGAATCTAAATTTGGTGATATTAGAAAATACTTGGTAAAATTATCAAGTCAAATTCTAGTTCAAGAAAATGACTTTGTAAGAGCTGGTGTACCTTTGTCTGATGGAGCTATTACTCCTGATGATATTTTAAGAATTCAAGGGCCTGCTGCTGTTCAACAGTACTTGGTAAATGAAATTCAAGAAGTATATCGTTTACAAGGGGTGAAAATTAATGATAAGCATTTTGAGGTAGTTATTCGTCAAATGATGCGTAAAGTTAGAGTTCAAGATCCAGGAGATACATTGTTCTTAGAAGATCAATTGATTCATACAAAAGACTTTATTGTTCAGAATGATAATCTTTATGGTATGAAAGTTGTTGAAGATGCTGGAGATTCGAGTGCTTTAAAAGCAGGGCAAATTATTACTCCACGTCAATTGCGTGATGAGAATTCATTACTAAAACGTACTGATAAAAATCTTGTTGTTGCTCGTGATGTTATTACAGCAACTGCAACTCCTGTATTGCAAGGTATTACAAGAGCTTCTCTTCAAACTAAATCATTTATTTCTGCTGCTTCTTTCCAAGAAACAACAAAAGTATTAAATGAAGCTGCTGTTGCAGGTAAAGTTGATTACTTGGAAGGATTAAAAGAAAATGTAATTGTTGGACATAGAATCCCTGCTGGTACTGGTATGAGAGAATATGACAATGCAATTGTAGGTTCGAGAGAAGATTATAATGATATGATGGCAAATAAAGAAGAGTATATTTATTAATTCTTTTACTCAACAATGCTCTCTCTGCTAGTTGTAGAGAGAGAATTGTTGAAAAAAATAAATTTTATGAGCAATTCTAAACAACAACAAGAGCAGATTAATATTGAATTAGATGAAAAAATAGCGGAAGGAATTTATTCTAATTTGGCCATTATAAATCATTCTTCATCTGAATTTGTTTTAGATTTTGTATGCATTATGCCAGGTGTTCCAAAAGCAAAAGTAAAGTCTAGAATTGTATTGACTCCGCAACACGCAAAAAGGTTGCTTAAAGCAATAGGAGAAAATATTCATCGTTTTGAAATGTCACACGGTGAAATTAAAGATACAGAACAACCTCCAATTCCATTAAACTTTGGACCAACTGGTCAAGCATAATTCTATTTAAAGACTCCCATAAAAGGGAGTCTTTTTTTTTAACTTATTTCTAAATTGTTATTTTTATTTTAAATTATTAAGCAAAAGTATCTTAAAAATGTATTTAAACGGTTTTTGGTGTTTTTTGTCGACTATATTTTAGCTTAGTGTTACGTTAAGTTAGTTTTGTTCCCTGTAAATGTGTTCTAAATCAATACAAAAGGAATAAATGAATAGAGTTAGTGTTTTATTGACAATCTATAGTGAAAAAAAGTATTTTTTTATTGCTTTTTTGTTTCTTACTTTTTTTAATGCATTTGCTCAAAATGAGACTTCTTCAAAATCCTCAGATTTGATACCAATTTATCAAGAAAGCATTGCTATTGATGAATCTCCCATTAAGGTTTCTACTTCTAATATTAATTCAAATGTTAATTTTATTCTATGGTTCATGGGGACTAAAGAAGATGTAAATAGTAAAATATCTAATGATTCTTCTACTAAAAAGAGTTTTTTGACATCCGGTAGAGAGCCTAATCATTTATTATTGAAAACGCTTCTTAAAAAAGCGATAAATACTAAAACTTGCTAGAATTTTAAGGTTGAATTTAATTTGTATATATAAAAAACGCCAACATAATGCTGGCGTTTTTTTGTTTATTCAAACTCTGAAGTGAAAAATAGTTTTACACTAGGATATTTATTTTGTGTCATTTGAATTGTAAAATCCGAATCTGCTAAAAAAACAAGTTGATTGTATTTGTCTTTAGCTAAAAACTTTTGTTTGATACGCTTGAATTCTTTGAATTCTTCATTTTTTGCATCATCTGGTTTTACCCAGCACGCTTTGTGTACAGGGAAATTTTCATAGGTGCATTTTGCACCATATTCATGCTCTAATCGGTATTGAATAACTTCGTATTGAAGGGCTCCAACAGTTCCAATTATTTTTCGATTATTCATTTCTAAGGTGAATAATTGAGCAACACCTTCATCCATTAATTGGTCAACACCTTTGTCTAATTGTTTAGCCTTCATTGGATCGGCATTATTGATGTATCTAAAGTGTTCTGGGGAGAAACTTGGTATACCTTTAAAGCTCATAATTTCGCCTTCGGTTAAAGTATCGCCAATTTTAAAATTTCCAGTATCATGTAGACCTACAATATCTCCAGGGTAGGAAATGTCAACTATTTCCTTTTTTTCTGCAAAAAAAGCATTAGGACTAGAGAATTTTAAATTTTTCTTTTGACGAACATGATAATAGGGTTTATTTCTTTCGAAAGTTCCAGATACAATCTTTATAAAAGCCAAGCGGTCTCTATGTTTTGGATCCATATTAGCATGGATTTTGAATACAAAACCAGACATTTTATCTTCTTTTGGATCAACTAATCTTGTCTCAGAGTCTTTTGGTCTAGGTGATGGTGCAATAGCAACAAAACAATCAAGAAGTTCTCTAACACCAAAATTATTTAAAGCTGAACCAAAAAATACTGGTTGTAGTTTACCATCCAAATAATCTTGACGGTCGAATTTTGGATAAACTTCATCAATTAGTTCTAATTCTTCACGTAAACGTTCTGCTGGTTTTGGTCCAATTATTTTCTCTAACTCTGGGCTTTTTACATCTGAGAATGCTATAGTTTCTTCAATATTTTTACGGCTATCTCCGCTAAAAAGATTGATGTTTTGTTCCCAAAGATTGTAAATTCCTTGAAAGTCATACCCCATTCCGATAGGAAAACTAAGAGGAGTTACAGTTAATCCCAGCTTTTGTTCCACTTCATCCATTAGATCAAAAGCATCTTTACCTTCTCGGTCTAATTTATTGATAAAAACAATAATTGGTATTTTACGCATTCTACATACGGCTACCAATTTTTCTGTTTGTTCCTCGACTCCTTTGGCGACATCAATAACAACAATTACGCTATCAACAGCAGTTAAAGTTCTAAAAGTGTCTTCGGCAAAATCCTTGTGACCAGGTGTGTCTAGAATATTTATTTTTTTCTCTTTATAATTAAACGCTAAAACAGAAGTAGAAACAGAGATTCCTCTTTGACGCTCAATTTCCATAAAATCGCTCGTTGCACCTTTTTTTATTTTATTGTTTTTTACTGCGCCAGCTTCTTGAATTGCTCCTCCGAAAAGAAGTAATTTTTCAGTTAAGGTCGTTTTTCCAGCATCGGGATGCGAGATTATCCCAAAAGTTCGTCTTCGTTGTATTTCTTTTAAAAAACTCATATTTTTATTTCAATAGTTTGCAAAAGTACTATTTATAAATGCTATTTAAAAAAAATATATAGTTATAAAAAAGTGTCGCCTTCTTTTGATTTATTTATCACAATATAAGAACTTAATAATTTTTTGTTAATAGTAGTGTGGAAACTTGTTTAATGCATTCGAATTGTTATTTTTGTTCGGTTTAAGTTATTAAAATTGTAAGTTTTTTGTTGGGTTAAATTGTTTTAATTCTTGAAAATTTAATTTAAATTATTTGTTTTGTTTTAAGATCCTCTAATTGAGTGAAATGAAATTTTTCCGCAATCTCTTTTTTAAATAATAATTAATTATAAAATATAAAAAATGCCTTTAAAAATTGTTCAGATGAAATCCATAACTAATAAAGTTGTGTTGTCTTTTTTTCTATTGTTTTCTACTTTAACCTTCGTGAATGCTCAAGAAATTATTAAAGATAGTGTAGCTGCTACAACTAAGGTAAATGTGCCTTCAGGAAAAAAACTAAAGATTGATGGCGTGGTAGCAACAGTTGGGGATTATATAATATTAGATTCTGATATTGATAAAGGATTTTTAGAAATTACAAGTCAGGGAGGATCTACTAAAGATGTTTCAAGGTGTCAAGTATTAGGTAGTTTGTTAGAGCAAAAATTATATGCGCATCAAGCGGTTCAGGATAGTATTATTGTTAGCGATGCTGAAGTTAAAGGAATGATGGATGAACGCTTGGGGTATATGTTGGAACAAGTAGGATCTATGGAGAAGATAGTTAAGTTTTATCAAAAAGAATCTGAGGAAGATTTTAGAACTTATTTCTTTGATGTTTTGAAAGAACAGAAACTAACTGGTGAAATGACCAAGAAAATAATTGATAAAGTTGAAATAACGCCAGAAGAAGTACGTGAGTTTTATAAAAAAATTCCAAAAGCGGATTTGCCTCTTTTTGGAGCTGAGTTAGAAGTTGCTCAAATTGTTATAAAGCCAAAGGTTACAGATGCGGATAAACAAAAAGTTATCGATAAACTAAATAGTTTTAGGAAAGAGTGTTTAGAGGGAGCTAGTTTTGCTACTAAAGCTGTATTGTATTCAGAAGATCCAGGATCTAGTAAAAATGGGGGTTATTATAAAATGACAAGAAAAACCCCTTTTGTAAAAGAATTTAAAGATGTTGCCTTTAGTCTTGCTGAAGGAGAAATTTCGGAGCCTTTTGAAACTACATTTGGATATCATATTATTTATGTAGAAAAAATTAAAGGTCAAGAAATTGAACTAAGACACATTCTTATTTCACCAGTTGTTTCACAAGAATCTTTGAAAGAAGCAAAAGAGAAAATTACTTTAATTAGAAAGAAGGTATTAGACAAAGATATTACTTTTGCGGAAGCTGCTAGGACGATGTCGGATGAAAAGGAAACAAGAGCTAATGGAGGTGCTTTAGTTAATCCTAAAACACAAGATACTCGTTTTGAAATGACAAAAATGGATCCTTCTTTATACAGTCAAGTTTCAAATTTGAAAGACAATGAGATATCAATTCCTTTGCTTGAAGATAATCAAGGAAAGAAAGATTATAAAATTATGATTGTGACCAATAGAATAGATGAACATACTGCTGATTATGCTAAAGATTATATTAAAATTAAAGATTTAGCTTTGAAAGAAAAACAAATCAAAGCTATTGGTAAATGGTTTGATACAAAAATAAAAGATACTTATATAAAAATTGTTGATGAGTATAAAGAGTGTTCTTTTACCAACAATTGGCTTAAAAAATAATTTTCATTAAATAAATAAAAAGAGTTAGTTTTATGTTTTCATAGAGCTAACTCTTTTTAATTAAAAAAATAATATAAAATGTCGGATGTAACAGCGATACAGAATTTAGTCCAAAAACGTAATGAATTAAAAAAAGAAATTGCTAAAATCATTGTTGGTCAAGATGATGTTGTAGATCAGATTTTGCTTTGTATTTTTTCTGGAGGTCACGCTTTGTTGGTTGGTGTTCCTGGTTTAGCCAAAACATTATTGGTGAATACTTTGGCTCAAGCATTAGGATTGGATTTTAAAAGAATTCAGTTCACTCCAGATTTGATGCCTTCAGATATTTTAGGTAGCGAAATTTTAGACGAAAATCGACAGTTTAAATTTTTAAAAGGTCCAATATTTTCAAATATTATTTTGGCAGATGAGATAAATAGGACGCCGCCAAAAACTCAAGCAGCTTTGTTAGAAGCAATGCAAGAGCGTTCTGTAACTATAGCGGGAGTAAATCATAAATTAAGTTTGCCTTATTTTGTTTTGGCTACACAAAATCCCATTGAACAAGAAGGAACTTATCCTTTGCCTGAAGCACAATTAGACCGATTTATGTTTGCCATAAAATTAGAGTATCCTTCTTTTGAGGAAGAGGTGCAAGTAGTCAAGCGTACAACTGCTGATCAGAGTACAACAATAAATGCCTTGTTTACGGCGCAAGAAATCATCGATTTTCAGCATTTGATTCGTCGTATTCCTGTAGCGGATAATGTGGTGGAATATGCTGTGACTTTAGTTAGTAAAACACGTCCTGATAATTCACTTTCAAATGAATTTGTAAAAAATTATTTGGATTGGGGTGCAGGGCCAAGAGCTTCGCAAAATTTAATTTTGGCTGCCAAAGCTCATGCCGCTTTTTATGGAAAGTTTTCGCCTGATATAGAAGATGTAAAAGCAGTTGCAACCGGAATTTTGAGACATCGAATCATCAAAAATTATAAAGCGGATGCCGAAGGTATTTCAGAAGAAATGATAATTTCAAAATTGATATAAGTATTTTATGTCTTTTTTTAAAAAAACACTCTGATCTTATTAGAATACAGTGTTTTTTTCATTTCAATCGTTGTAGTTTTGTTATAAAATTAAATCATAATTATTGAATTCTCAATAAATATTGATATATTCGATTTTATTTCATTATAATTCACGAAAAATAATTATTTTGCAATAATAATTTTTGAAAAGTTGACTTCTATTAAATTTTTTTAAATTCTCGTCTTTAATTATTAAGTTTGCAAGGCAAAAAAAATAAATACTCATTATTATGGCTTTTAAATTTTGAAATAATAAAGAAATTTGCCATATAACATTGAAAAGATATCATTATGACTTATAGCGATTACATTAAAGAAATCGAAGAACGAAAAGGGCAGGGTCTTCACCCAAAACCGATTGATGGCGCTGAACTATTAAGCGAAATCATTGAACAAATTAAAGATTTGAATAACGAGTATAGAGCAGAGTCTCTTAATTTCTTTATTTATAATGTTGTTCCTGGAACTACTCCTGCTGCGAATGTAAAAGCTAATTTTTTAAAAGAAATCGTTCTCGGTCAATCAGTAGTTGCTGAAATTACTCCTGCTTTTGCTTTAGAGTTATTGTCACACATGAAAGGTGGAACTTCAATAAAAGTATTACTTGACTTAGCTTTAGGTAATGATATAGCTATTGCAAAAGATGCTGCAGAAGTTTTAAAGACACAAGTTTTTCTTTATGAAGCAGATACAGATCGTTTAGCTGAGGCTTTCAAAAGCGGTAATGAAATTGCTGCAGCTATTTTAGAGAGCTATGCTAAGGCTGAGTTCTTTACTAAATTGCCTGAAATAGCAGAAGAAATTAAGGTGATTACTTTTATTGCGGGCGAAGGAGATATTTCAACTGATTTACTTTCTCCAGGAAACCAAGCGCACTCTCGTTCAGATCGTGAACTTCATGGGAAATGTTTAATTTCTCCTGATGCACAAGCAGAAATCAAAGCATTAGCAGAAGCGAATCCTGATAAGAGTGTGATGTTAATTGCCGAAAAAGGTACTATGGGTGTGGGCTCTTCAAGAATGTCAGGTGTAAACAACGTGGCACTTTGGAGTGGTAAACAAGCTAGTCCTTATGTTCCATTTATTAATATTGCTCCAATCGTTGCAGGTACAAACGGTATTTCTCCAATTTTCCTAACAACTGTAGATGTAACTGGTGGTATTGGTTTGGATCTTAAAAACTGGGTAAAAAAGACTGACGCTAATGGTGAAGTAGTTCGTAATGAAAGTGGTGATCCTATTCTTGAAGAAGTTTACTCTGTAGCTACTGGTACGGTTCTTACAATCAACACAAAAACTAAAAAACTTTATAGCGGAGACAAAGAATTGATCGATATTTCTAAGGCATTTACACCTCAGAAAATTGAATTTATAAAAGCTGGTGGATCTTACGCAATTGTGTTTGGAAAAAAATTGCAAACATTTGCATCAAAGACACTTGGTATTGATATTGTACCGGTATATGCTCCGTCAAAAGAGGTTTCTGTTGAAGGACAAGGTCTTACAGCTGTAGAAAAAATATTTAATGCAAATGCTGTTGGAACTACTCCAGGTAAAGTATTGCACGCTGGTTCGGATGTTCGTGTTACCGTAAATATTGTTGGTTCACAAGATACAACTGGTTTGATGACTTCTCAGGAATTAGAGTCTATGGCTGCTACTGTGATTTCTCCAATTGTTGACGGTGCGTACCAATCGGGTTGTCACACTGCTTCAGTATGGGATAATAAATCTAAAGCAAATATTCCTAGATTAATGAAATTTATGAACGACTTCGGATTGATTACAGCTCGCGACCCGAAAGGAGTTTATCATTCAATGACGGATGTAATTCACAAAGTGCTTAATGATATTACTGTAAACGAGTGGGCTATCATCATTGGTGGTGACTCTCATACAAGAATGTCTAAAGGGGTTGCTTTTGGTGCTGACTCAGGAACTGTTGCTCTTGCATTGGCTACTGGTGAAGCTTCAATGCCAATTCCAGAATCTGTGAAAGTAACCTTCAAAGGAGACATGAAAGGGTATATGGATTTCCGTGATGTGGTTCATGCTACACAAGCCCAAATGCTTAAAACATTTGGTGGAGAGAATGTATTTCAAGGAAGAATTATTGAGGTTCACTTAGGAACTCTTAATGCAGATCAAGCATTTACATTTACGGACTGGACTGCAGAAATGAAGGCTAAAGCATCTATTTGTATTTCTGAAGATTATACTTTGATCGAATCGCTAGAGATGGCGAAGGGTAGAATTCAGATCATGATCGATAAGGGAATGGATAACCAAAATCAAGTGCTGAAAGGATTGATTGCTATAGCTGATAAGAGAATCGCTGCCATTATTTCAGGCGAAAAACCAGCGCTAAGACCAGATGCAAATGCTAAGTATTATGCTGAAGTTGTTGTAGATCTGGATCAGATTGCTGAGCCAATGATTGCTGATCCAGACGTAAATAATGCTGATGTTTCTAAAAGATATACTCACGATACCATTAGACCTTTATCTTTCTACGGTGGAGTGAAAAAAGTAGATCTTGGATTTATCGGTTCTTGTATGGTTCACAAAGGAGATATGAAAATCCTTGCTCACATGCTTAAGAACATTGATGAGCAAGAAGGAAAAGTAGAGTTCAAAGCGCCATTAGTAGTAGCGCCTCCTACTTATAATATTGTTGATGAATTAAAAGCAGAAGGGGACTGGGAGATTTTACAAAAATATTCGGGTTTCGAATTTGACGATAATGTTCCTAAAGCTGCAGCTCGTACTTCATACGAAAATATGTTATACTTAGAGCGCCCAGGTTGTAACCTTTGTATGGGTAACCAAGAGAAAGCTACTAAAGGAGATACAGTAATGGCAACATCTACGCGTCTTTTCCAAGGAAGAGTTGTAGAAGATACTGAAGGTAAAAAAGGAGAGTCATTACTTTCTTCTACACCAGTTGTGGTTTTGTCTACAATTCTTGGTAGAACTCCAACTATAGAAGAATATAAAACTGCAGTAGAAGGTATTAATCTTACTAAGTTTGCACCTTCTCATAAGTTATTAGTTAAATAATTCACATAATTAGTTAATTAAAGTTTAAAAGCCTGAGTCAATAGACTCAGGCTTTTTTTTGTAGTCTGTTTTTTTGTACCTTGTAATGTTCAAAATATAATAACAAAAACACCTGAAATATTATGGCTTTTGATATTGAAATGATTAGAAAAGTGTATGCTAACATGACAAGTCGTGTTGATGCAGCACGCGAAATAGTTGGTCGTCCACTTACTTTAACCGAAAAGATTTTGTACAGTCACCTTTGGGACGGTATTGCTACCCAAGCATACGGAAGAGGAGCCGATTATGTTGATTTTGCTCCAGATAGAGTAGCGTGCCAAGATGCAACGGCCCAAATGGCATTGTTGCAATTTATGCATGCTGGAAAGAAAACAGTTGCAGTGCCAACTACTGTTCACTGTGATCACTTGATTTTGGCTAAAAACGGCGCTAAATCTGATTTAGAGGTAGCAAATACGCAGTCTAAAGAAGTATTTGATTTTCTTTCATCAGTTTCAAATAAATATGGAATTGGTTTTTGGAAACCAGGATCAGGAATTATTCACCAAATTGTTCTAGAAAACTATGCTTTCCCAGGCGGTATGATGATTGGTACCGATTCGCATACTGTAAATGCAGGCGGATTGGGAATGCTGGCCATTGGGGTTGGTGGTGCCGATGCTGTAGATGTAATGTCTGGAATGTCTTGGGAATTGAAATTTCCTAAATTAATTGGAGTAAAATTGACTGGAAAATTATCCGGTTGGACTGCTCCAAAAGATGTAATTCTTAAAGTAGCCGATATTCTTACCGTAAAAGGAGGAACCGGTGCTATTGTCGAATATTTTGGCGAAGGTGCCTTGAATATGTCTTGTACAGGAAAAGGAACTATTTGTAATATGGGTGCCGAAATTGGCGCTACCACATCAACATTTGGTTACGATGATTCCATGCGCAGGTATTTAGCCGCTACAGATCGTCAGGATATTGTGGATGCCGCCGACAAAGTGGCTTCGTATTTAACTGGAGATCCAGAAGTATATGCAAATCCAGAACAGTATTTTGACCAAGTTATCGAAATCAATTTATCAGAATTAGAGCCACATATTAATGGACCTTTTACACCAGATCGCGGAACTCCAGTTTCAAAAATGAAAGCGGAAGCTGCAGCAAATGGATGGCCATTAAAAGTAGAATGGGGTTTAATCGGTTCTTGTACAAATTCATCTTACGAAGATATGGCTCGTGCGGCTTCAATCGTAAACCAAGCAGTAGAGCATGGAATCACTCCTAAAGCGGAGTTTGGAATCAATCCAGGTTCGGAACAAATTCGGTACACTATCGAAAGAGACGGTATCATCGCTACTTTTGAGAAAATGGGAACCAAAGTATTTACCAATGCCTGCGGACCTTGCATTGGACAGTGGGATAGAGCAGGGGCAGACAAAGGAGAGAAAAACACAATCGTGCATTCATTCAACCGTAACTTCTCCAAAAGAGCAGATGGTAACCCAAATACACACGCTTTTGTAACATCACCAGAAATGGTAGCTGCATTGGCTATTTCAGGAAGATTAGATTTTAATCCACTAACGGATACTTTGTTGAATGACAATGGAGAGGAAGTAAAATTAACGGCTCCATTTGGTGACGAATTGCCAAAAAGAGGTTTTGATGTTGAGGACAACGGTTTTCAAGCGCCAGCCGAAGATGGATCAAGCGTTAAGATTGTGGTAAGCGAAACTTCAGATCGTCTGCAATTATTGGCTCCATTTGATGCTTGGGATGGTGAAAATATTTCTGGTGCCAAATTGTTAATCAAAGCATTCGGAAAATGTACTACCGACCACATTTCTATGGCCGGACCATGGTTGCGTTTCCGCGGACACTTAGATAATATCTCAAACAATATGTTGATTGGTGCCGTGAATGCATACAACCAAAAAGCAAATTCGGTTAAAAATCAATTGACAGGGGAATACGATGCAGTTCCTGCAGTAGCTCGTGCCTACAAAGCGGCTGGAATTCCTTCAGTTGTTGTTGGAGATCAGAATTACGGCGAAGGATCTTCTCGTGAACATGCTGCTATGGAACCTCGTTTCTTGGGAGTAAAAGCGGTATTGGTGAAATCATTTGCCCGTATTCACGAAACCAACCTTAAAAAACAAGGTCTCTTAGGATTGACATTTGCTAACGAAGCTGATTATGACAAAATCCAAGAAGACGATACTATCAACTTCATAGATTTAGTTGATTTTGCGCCAGGCAAACCATTAACGATTGAATTCGTTCATGCCGATGGAACCAAAGATGTTATCTTGGCAAACCACACTTACAACGAAGGGCAAATTGGTTGGTACAAAGCCGGTTCAGCTTTAAATTTAATTGCGGCTGCTAGTAACGCATAAGCATTAAAATATTTCATATTAAAAACTCTCAAGGCAACTTGGGAGTTTTTTTGTAGTATTCAAAATTTTTAGAGGGAGCAAATCCTGCTGTCATTTCAAGCTTGCTCACATCCTTGTTTTTTCTAGGATATAAAAGGAGCTTCCTTTGGTCGCTCTTTTATATCCAGAAAAAAATCAAGTCTGTTTCGCAAGGCTTTCCATTCCCATCAGGGCTAGGGCAGTTGTTTTTATAATTAGCTTTGGTTGAGAAAAGAAATAGTAGGTCAAATTCAAAAAAGCAGGAATCGTCAATAAAAGTGTAAATTTGGAAATGTTATAGAAATTGTAACTCAAAATTTGTTCATGATTATTTATTAGAATCACTGTTTTATGCTCGAAAATCAACTGCAACAAATACATCAAGTTTTGTCTTCTTATATTACAATTACAGAAGCCGAATGGAATTTGTATGCGCCAAAATTTACTATCAAGCATTTTACGAAAAATCAAATGGTTCTTTCTCCTGGAAGTGTTTGTAAGGAAATTTATTTTGTCAATAGCGGATTGTTGAGAGTGTTTTTTGTAGATCAAAAAGAAGAAGAACATACCTTTCATTTTTCTTTAGAAAATACTTTTTCTGCAGATTATGAAAGCTTCCTCAAAAAGACAGCTTCCAATTATTCGATTCAAGCATTGGAAGCAACGGAAGTGGTTGTGATGTCTTTTGCAACACTTCATGAAGGCTATTCAATTCTCGAGCAAGGAGAAAAGTTAGGGAGAAGATTGGCCGAGGATTATTTTTTTATTTTTAGCAATAAGATTCAGTCACTTTATACAGAAACTCCTTTAGAGCGATACAACAAGATGAATGTTATTTTTCCGGGTATAGTTAATAGAGTTTCTCAGCATTATATTGCATCGTATCTTAATGTTTCATCGGTTCATTTGAGTAGATTGAAAAATGCCTAACATTTTGATAACATTTGTTATTGTTTTACCGTTTTTTTTCATTTTTCTTTGTGTACTTACTACTAAAAAACAACTAAAATGAAAAGTGATTCAACAACAGTTCAAAATCAGAAACCTTCAATTTATCAAAATGCGGGTAGAATTATTTTAGGATGTTTTTTGCTTTTGGCAGGAATCAGCCATCTTACATGGAGTCGTACAGAATTTCTGGCTCAAGTTCCGCCTTGGTTACCCATAGATCCTGACTGGGTAGTTTTGCTTTCTGGTTTTGTCGAGATGATTTTGGGATTGTCTTTGCTATTTGTTTTGAGGCAAAGAGTAAAAGTGGGTTGGATAGTAGCTTTATTTTTTGTTTTGGTTTTTCCAGGAAATATTGCTCAATTGGTGGAACATAGAAATGCTTTTGGTTTAGATACCGAAGCAGCTCGTTGGGCTAGACTTCCGTTTCAACCCTTACTTATAATAATAGCTTTATGGTCAACTGGTGCTTGGCAGTCTTGGCGAAATTCTAAAACAAATTAGTATGAAAGATTTGAAATACATACTAGCTTATATAATTCCTTTTTCTGGTTGGATAGCACTGGAAAATAGAGGAATTTGGTCTTGGGCAACCGTTATTTTAGCCTTTGGTATTATTCCGATTTTGGATGCCATTATACCTGCTTCTGAAAAAAATGTGCCCGTTGAGGAAGAAGAGAATCGTTCCAAAAAAGTATTTTTTGATTTGCTTTTATTTATCTGTGCACCTATTTGTTTGTTTTTGACGTATTACTATTTATACACAGTTCAGACTAAAGCTTTAACAACTTCAGAATTGGTTGGCTTGACCTTGAGTATTGGTGTTGTTTTGGGTGCTACTGGAATTAATGTGGCGCATGAATTGGGACATAGAACGGATCAAGTTTCTCAGTTTTTTGCCAAAGCAGGTTTGCTATTCGTTTTGTATCAACACTTTTTTATAGAACACAATCGCGGGCATCATAAAAATGTTTCAACTATGGTCGATCCTGCTACTGCCAGAAAAAATGAAATGGTTTATGCTTTCTTTTTTCGATCAATAATAGGACAATATTTAGACGCTTGGAAATTGGAAAACGACAGATTGAAACGGGAAAATAAAACAATTTGGAGTTGGAACAATGAAATGATTCGGTTCTCAATTTATGAAATGCTTTATCTTTTGGTTGTAGGTTTGCTTTTTGGATTCGCATTAGTTCCTTTTGCAGTAGCAATTGCTTTTGTTGGAGTATTGCTTTTAGAAATAATCAATTATATAGAGCATTACGGTTTGCAACGTAAAATTTTGCCTTCGGGTCGTCCAGAACGTGTTTTGCCTAAACATTCTTGGAATAGCGATCATGAAATGGGAAGAATTTTATTATTTGAACTTACTCGGCACAGTGATCATCATTATAAATCAACGCGTAAATATCAAATATTACGTCACATGGATGATAGTTTACAATTGCCCTTGGGATATCCTGGAAGTATGCTTTTGGCTTTGATACCGCCGCTTTGGTTTGCAATTATTAATAAAAAAATTGTAGAAGGAGAGGAGTTAAATTTGGTTTTGAAATAGTATCTTTATTTTGAAAAATTGGTATCAACATAAGTTTTATTTTTAAATGAAAATAGGTTGATTAAGTTAACAGAATAAATAGAATATGGAAAGTAGGATTCAGAATCGCAATGAAGAGTTGGCTAATGGAATTTCAGCTCTTCGAAGTCTCCCGACTTCGAACTTTTTTAAATGTTCTTGTAAAATGTAAATCTACTAAAAGTCTCCTGACTTTTACCGTGAATGCCTTTGTTATTAAAAATGCTTTAGAGTTTGTATTTCGAAATTAAGATATAATTACAAAATAATGGTTTTGTTCTCTTTATGATGATTTTAAAAAAAAATATGCTGTTGCAAAGGTCTATTCGTTAAAAGTCGGGAGACTTTTGACATGTTTAAGGCTTTCAAGAACTTTTAAAAAATGTACGAAGTCGGGAGACTTCGTAGAGCTGGAGACTAAATTAAGCCCATTATTCGGATTTGCCAAATATTTCCAAATACAAAACCATTTTTAAGTTAAGCCAAATACCCAAATTGCTTGTAGCGTGTGCTACCAGCTTGTATTTGTTAATTCAACTTTTTATAGAACTCTTTTTCTTTGAGATAATTAACATTTAATTCTTCATTAGAATATGGTTTAATAAAAATTGGAATATTGTACACATTTAACCTTATTCCATTGCCAATTTTTTCTAAAGTATTAAAACTTTTTTCAAGTTCAAGTTTAAATTCACTTTCCTTGTTTTTCTCTTTCAAAAGATTAGATAATTTATCTGCAGCTTGGTTATTAAATTGTGGAGATTCGGTCAACGCATGAGGAAGTAATACAGCAATTGCATTGTTAATCATATTAAGTTTTTGGTAACAGTCAGAAATATTTAAAGCTAGTTTTATTTTGTTTAATTTTATGTCAGTTCCCGACGTGTTATAATATTTATATTTTAAATCTGCTAATAGATAATATTTTAAGGCTTCATTATAGTTCCCAATATTATAGTTTAAAACTCCGATATTTGTTGATGCATAATGTTTGAAATTTGTATTCGTTTCAAAAATGCCCCGAGAGTTATCTATTTCTGAATCATTTACACTTTTATCATCTAGGACTTTTAAAAACCATTTTATCGCTAGTTCATTATCATTTAATTCTTGATAAATGGTCGGAATATTATAAAGATTTCTTCCATACTGTTCCGAATTTGGATATTCAACAATAAGCTCTTCGAAAATTTTTACTGCTTTTAATTTTTCCCCATTTTCATAGTATTCGAATGCTTTTTTAGCTTTTTCGATCATTTTTTTCTGTCCAAAACTTATCAGTGAGAATAAAGTAAAGATTGCAATTAGTATCGTTTGTTTTTTCATAATATAGTTGGTAACGTTCTGGCAATAGGTGGTTTGGGACTAAATTAAACCGATAGCGCGGATTTGCAATCCGTGCCGACAACGTATATCAAAATAAATGTGAATTGTATTTATATATGATTTTTATTGTGGCTTATTGTGGCGGGCACGGATTGCAAATCCGCTATCGGGTTTCTATTCAGTCGCCTGCTTAATTAAAAAAGTTCTTTCAATTTAAACTTTGGTAAACCAAAAGGTAAAGCAACAATTGCAATAAACCATAAGATTGGTCCGCCATAAGTACCCCAGTCACCCTTAATATGTCCTGGTGTTACCTGTAGAAACAAAAATGACAAATCGGCTAATCCTATAATGAAAAATCCTATAAAATATGCTAGCCAAGGTTTGCTGTTTTTCCATAACATTACACCTAATAAAATACCTAGCATTCCATAACCAGCAACGTCTAAACAAAAATTCAAAATAAAGTTTGCAGTTACTTTAAGTGTCATCGGGTCTGTGGCAAATTGGAATTTGTCAGCTGGCATTTTGTCTCCACCAAGTAATGCACTCCATAAACCTTTATTTGGGTCGGTAATGTATTGGCTAACACCTATGAAACCTACATAAATGTGTAGAACACCCCAAATAACATATGCTATTGACCCGATTTTAATTGCATTGTTAAGTCTTTTTTGATTTTCAATTTTGCTATTGTCCATTTTTATTAAATTTTAATTAATCAATGGTACAAAATTGCAACTATAAAACTGAATACTTTTTTACCTAAGTTAAAAAATCATTTCTTAGATCTTATTCTGCTTAAAGTTACTTGTGAAATCCCTAAATAACTTGCGGTCTCTCCCAAACTTATCCTCTGCAATAAATGATGGTTTTCATTTATAAACTCTTTATAAAGTTCTGTTGCATCTGCGTCAAACATTTCTTTAATACGCTTTAAATTTACAACGGCTGCCATTGTAAATAGTTTTCTCGAAAAGGTTTCAAATGAATGATGTTTTCTACACAATTCGTCAAAATCAGCATAATCAATAGTGCTGGTTTCAGTGTCCTCCAAAGCAATTGTATTGAATTGCGATGGTGTTTGATTAGTAAAACTGTCTAGAACCGTAAAGAAATTAGTCTCTAAAAAAAACCGTAGAATAAAAACTCTGTCTTTATGATGATAGTAATGCTTTACCAAACCTTTGTCAATAAAGAATAGATTTTTACAAATTTGTCCTTCTGTGTTTATGACTTGTCCTTTTCTAAAAGACTTTGATTTCAGTCTGGGCAAAAGGTCTTCTTCGGCTTCTTTTGAAAGCTGAGAAACTTTGTTCACATATTTTGTAAATTCTGACATCTCTTATTTGTCGTATGTTCTTAGTGTGTCTTTTGCTTACGCCTAACGTTTCCGCGCTACAAGCGGTTTGGGACTAAATTAAGCCCTATTTTCGGACTTGCCAAATCTTCCAAATACAAACCATTTTCAAATTAAGCCTAATACCCAAATTGCTTGTAGCGTGTGTTGGCAATAGTGCTTTCTTTATGGTTTAATTCGTATGATTTGATTATCTTTCAATATAATCAAATCACTATTCATTTTCTTTTTGAACTCAATTAATTTTTCATAAACTTTGTCCATTCCTTCCAATATTTTAGTTTGGTTTTGTGTTCTTTTATGAGTTTTCATTATAGTAATTTTTTAGTTTATTGAATTTAATTTCATTCAAAATATTCACTTCTGATTCCAATGTTTTTTCCGCTATTAATTCAGGTTTTCCCGCTGAATTGTCAAAAATCATAACTTCGTCAACAATTGAAAGATAAATTTCAAATAAGTTTTTTATCCCATTCTTGTATCTTCTGCGAATAACGTCATTTTTAATATTATGACCTCAGCTCTTCGAAGTCTCCCGACTTCGAACTTTTTTAAATGTTCTTGTAAAATGTAAATCTACTAAAAGTCTCCTGACTTTTACCGTGAATGCCTTTGTTATTAAAAATGCTTTAGAGTTTGTATTTCGAAATTAAGATATAATTACAAAATAATGGTTTTGTTCTCTTTATGATGATTTTAAAAAAAAATATGCTGTTGCAAAGGTCTATTCGTTAAAAGTCGGGAGACTTTTGACATGTTTAAGGCTTTCAAGAACTTTTAAAAAATGTACGAAGTCGGGAGACTTCGTAATCTGGTGCATTGAAATTTTAAAATATTTTTTTTTAAAAGGAACCAACTTTTGGGTAAAATTAAACCTGATTGTATGTTAGAATTCTTCTTACCTTATTTAATTCAACAATTCAGAATTGTTAAGGATTAATTCTATCTTTTTTATAATTATGGTAATCTGATTCATTTGTGCTTCTATGTTTCTAAAAAAGAGGCTAATGTCTCTATTAGCCCAACTTTCAGAAATTACACGTGCACCCAAACTAATTCTCAAAACCGCAGTTTGACAATCATTGCTGTATTTTACATCTACAGGTTGCCCAATATGACATTTTTGAGCTGCAAGCCTAATGATTTCTATTGGGGAATCCAAAAATTTGTCGGATATGTCGGAATTCAAAAGTGTGTAAAGTTTTTTTACATGATCAGTAGATAGTACTTTCTCATTTTTAAGAACAAAGAAAGGGAAAATTGTACAAATATTCCTTAGCCCAAATTCTTTACTGTCATAAGTATTCGTTTTTGTTTTATCTCCAAAAAGGAGTTCTAAAAAGGGAGCGTCTTCAATAGAATCTTCAACAAAATTGCAGAACATCTCAATTCCCATATTTCTATATAAAACAGGTGTTTTGTAATAGCGATCCATTTCAACTATGGCCGCATTCCAGCGCATATTAGAGCCATAATTAAATCCATCTGATAAATTTTTCGAACAGAACCAGGATGTTGGCCAATCGGAATGGTTGTAATACGTGGTCAAACCTTTTGGCAATGTAGTTTTTACAGAATTAATGAATTTACTAACCCTTTTAGGCAAGATTAATGCACCTGAATAAGGAGGTCCCGTAAAATATTTGCTTCCTGTTATTGTAATAATGTATCCTTTATTTAAATAATTTTGAATGTCTTTTGGATCTAATCTAAGTTGCGAAGCATCGACAATAATTTGCATGGATAAATTGCCAAGTGCATTCAGGCTTTGTATCAACTCTTCACTAGGTGATTGATAGCCTAATTTTGATTGATCCATTACATGCAATACAACATGCCTTCCTAATTCATTAGTCTTTGAAATTGCAGTAAAAATCTCTGTATCCAATTGTAATGTTGATTTTAATTCACCGTTTTCCTCTCTTAAAGGAACTTTAATCAGATCGATATCTCTAAATCCTGTAATTTTATCTCCTTTTGTAACTGGATAATTTAAAGCTGTTGTGTTTTCAAAATGACATCCTTTTAGTGCGGCAGGCACGCCGCTGCCAGTTTCATCAGAAGCTACTAAAATATGTGTAATTTCCTTGTCGGAGATAATTTGAGTAATGGCTGCTATTTGTAGGGCAGAATCAGTCCCAGATGGAGAAAAGATTATTTGACATTCCTCATTAATTTTAAGGGTTTTTCTGAGGTTGTTTTTTAGCAATTCTGAAAATGCAATGGTTGTATTTTTGAAACCTTTTTTTAGGCTATTTTGAATTAATATACGTCTAACTTTGTCTGTTTTATCAAAAGCAAAATTAGAGATACTTGTTGCAGTAGATGAGGCGAAAGTAAAAGCGTCGGGTCTTGGAAATGGTCGACAGCCATATTTGTTTAACAGTTCAATTTCGTCAATATTCAATCTAAGATCGCCACCTGACATTAATAAATATTCTGTTGGTTTTGCTAGATTTTCAAGTATTGGTTCCCAAGACTTTTCAAATACTTTTTTTGAATCATTTATTCCATGTATAGATTGAAGCTCAGAATTTTTTAATAAAGATTCGACATCTAAAGTATCCACATTTTTAATCATATTAATTAAAAAATGATTGATTTTTTCTAATTTTTCCTTATCCTCTTTTGGCAATATTTCATAAAATATTTTAGTGACTTTTAGAGCCGCTATATCACATAAAAGTGTATCCGATTTATCTTTCCCTAAAGCTTTATACCAAAGTTGCCATTCAACTCCATATCTCAAATAAATTAACGCTAAAACGGGTTTGTCTAAAAATGACGAACCAATTATTATTGATTTGTTAGGGACAATTTTAAATAGATTGGGTTCATTATTTGAAGTAATAATGTTTATGTTGTTTATTTTTGGGACAGTATTAAATCTCTTTAATACTCTAACCAAATAATTCACATTTTCTTTTTCAAATAAACGGGTTCTTTTATATTGATCTTCAATAAGTATATTATTTGTCATTTGTGTTGAAATTAAAACTTTAAAATTAATCTAAATCAGCCTGATTTTAGAGTTGATTTATTTAAAAATTCGGCTGCACATTAGTCAAAGCGCAAGACCAAAGGCTAGCAAATGAAATGAATTGTTTTAGTACTTCGCTTACTTTCGAAAACGAAACACGAGCAACGGTCCCACTTTTTATTTTTGACAAAACGCATATTTTTTTCATTTCTTATGCACAGCAACTATCTCTTCAAGAAATTTTGAGCCATTCGTATTATTTCAAGCGAACGACTGTTATGTAATTTATAATTCTTTTTTTGATATTATTAATGATTACAAACGTGATCTTCGTGATGGTGGCAAGTTTCGCCCGAATCCCCTATTTGGCCTTGTAAAAAGTTCTCGGCTAGTTGACGAACATCGCCAGAGCAACCCCGATAAACTTCAATGCCATGATTTTTTAGCACATTCAATGCCCCATCTCCCATGTTTCCTGCGAGCATTACACTAACGCCTTTTTCTTTTAATATAGTTGCAATATTGCTTTTACAACCGCAACCCTGCGGTGACGGCAATATTTCTGTTTCTACAACCTTTTTATTTATGTCTACTGTAAATACTGTGTAAGCATCACAATGTCCAAAATGGTCATCGACCATATTTCCGGTTGTAGGTGCTGCTAATTTTATCATAATAATTTAGTTTTTATAAAGTGTGTTAAATTCCCAATTCGACATCAAGCCCATTTTATTTGCATGATTTGGATATGATAGGATTTTGATTTATTTCTCCTTTTTTTAATAAATATAGTTGATGATGATAACTTCCTTCTCGCATCATTTTCTTTCTGCAATGCGGACAATCATTTTCTCGACAGGGTTTTCCCTTAGTATGCGGTATCCGTGTATTGCAATTTACACAGATACAATATCCGTCACTATCATTTCCTTCCATTTGGTTCGATTTTTTTGTTTAATTTTCGTAATAAATTTGAGTGACAATAATTGCAAGTATCAGTTTCCTCTTTACTGATATTCAATTTTAAACATTGTTCGCACTTGTACCAGCAATCGTCTGTATGGTAATTGCCACCTTCAATAAATATTGCTTTGCCTTCTACAAAAGCTTTTGCAATTGCTCTTCTTGCTTTTTCATATATTCTGGTAAAAGTTGGTCTTGAAACGTTCATTTGCTCGGCGGACAGTTCTTGTGTCAATCCCTCGTAATCTGAAAGTCGCAATGATTCATACTCTTCATACAACAATATAACAGGTTCCAAATCTGTCATAGCAATTCCAAAGGGTTTAAACCCTTCCATTATTGGCGGGTTTACAATAGTTCTATTTCGCTTTGGTCTTGGCATTTTTTGTTGTTGTTATAATTAATACAGTTTGTTGTGATGCAAAAATACAAATTATAACGAACATTTGTTCATTATAATTTGTATTTTTGTGTGTAATAATTTTCAAAATACTACTGAGGAACAAATTAAGATTAAGTGTAATACTTGAGTTTCGGGGAAAATAATGGCATACTCCAGTTCAGTTTATCAATGATTTTATCTTTAGTGGACCAATAAATAGTATTAAAATTCAAATACTAATTTCACCCAACGGGGATCAAAATACGTGGTATTATTGAAAAAGTTAGAATAACTTTTTCAGTCTAAGCCTACGGCAGACAAAAAGTTGTTTCCAACTTTTTCAACAAGCCGTTGGGACGGCATTTTATACTCGAAAAACAACCAACATATAACCCTCTCAAAAGTTGTGAATAACTTTATGATGCTTTACATAGGAGTAGCTGTTAGCGATAGTGCATTAGTCAAGTTTCAGTCTCGCACCAATTACTTTTTCTAACAACAATGTATGACCGTTTTCACTTGTCCACTTATTTGTTTCGACTTCGAATCTAAAGATATTAAACGTTGGAGAAGTTAAAGCATTTGTAACAATACAAATTCTATATTTTTCTTCAACTTGAGATTGATAAAATTCATTTGGACTTAATTCAATTGCTAATTTTTTTCCAGATAAACCTTTGACTTCTAATAATAATTTATTATGCAAATCTAAAGGCTCTTCGAAGTCTCCCGACTTCGAACTTTTTTAAATGTTCTTGTAAAATGTAAATCTACTAAAAGTCTCCTGACTTTTACCGTGAATGCCTTTATTATTAAAAATGCTTTAGAGTTTGTATTTCGAAATTAAGATATAATTACATAATAATGGTTTTGTTCTCTTTATGATGATTTTAAAAAAAATATGCTGTTGCAAAGGTCTATTCGTTAAAAGTCGGGAGACTTTTGACATGTTTAAGGCTTTCAAGAACTTTTAAAAAATGTACGAAGTCGGGAGACTTCGTAGAGCTGGGAAGAATTTTATTATTTGAACTTACTCGGCATAGTGATCATCATTATAAATCAACGCGTAAATATCAAATATTACGTCACATGGACGATAGTTTGCAATTGCCCTTGGGATATCCTGGAAGTATGCTTTTGGCATTGATACCACCGCTTTGGTTTGCAATTATTAATAAAAAAATTGTAGAAGGAGAGGAGTTAAATTTGGTTTTGAAATAGTATCTTTATTTTGAAAAATTGGTATCAACATAAGTTTTATTTTTAAATGAAAATAGGTTGATTAAGTTAACAGAATAAATAGAATATGGAAAGTAGGATTCAGAATCGCAATGAAGAGTTGGCCAATGGAATTTCAGCTCTTCGAAGTCTCCCGACTTCGAACTTTTTTAAATGTTCTTGTAAAATGTAAATCTACTAAAAGTCTCCTGACTTTTACCGTGAATGCCTTTGTTATTAAAAATGCTTTAGAGTTTGTATTTCGAAATTAAGATATAATTACAAAATAATGGTTTTGTTCTCTTTATGATGATTTTAAAAAAAGAATATGCTGTTGCAAAGGTCTATTCGTTAAAAGTCGGGAGACTTTTGACATGTTTAAGGCTTTCAAGAACTTTTAAAAAATGTACGAAGTCGGGAGACTTCGTAGAGCTGGGTTTTTTTAGTAATATTCATAGGAAATTGTACCTATTAATGGACTAGTTGAACCATCTTGATATTTTGAAAATACGCCTTTTATTGGGTAGTTTTCGATATTGTAAGTTAGGTTAGTTGTGGTAGCTCCAGTTGATGTTGAGACAGAAATAATATTGTTTGGCACAATAGGACCTAATAAAACTTCACTGCTAAGTATAAAATAATAAATACTTTTATATAAATTTTTATAGGAATAATAAAGTGGATTTTTTTTGGCATCATATTTATAATTTACAACTACATCAGGAGTATTATCAATATTTGATTTAAAGGCTAGCTGTACTACATTATTATTGCTATCATATTTAAATTCATGAATTAAAAATTGATTAGAATAAGTCGATGTATTTTGAACTGTTTTAGTAATTCTACCTTTATCATCAATGTGAACTTCCGAAACTATAGTATTTGTTGTGCCTTTTGGATTCTCGTAAAAGTTTGTTACAATAATTTTATTGGTTAAATATTCTAATGTAGAAAAATCGTTGGTCCCATTTCTAACCTTTTTAATTAATCTATTTTGATTATCATATAAATATGAAAATTTATGTAATCCAAATTGTTCCGATATAAGTTTTCCTTCATCATTATAGAGATAAGTGGTTTCTTGTTTTGGGAGATCAAGATACTGGGAAGTTTCTTTAGTTAAGAGGCCTTTATGATATTCAAATTCAGTAGAACTTTCCCCATCTAAGGTGTATGATTTTAAATAGTTTTTATTCAAACTTTCATTATTATCTTCAGAATTATCATTACTGCAACTGCAAATAATAATTAAGATAAATAAATATATTTTTTTCATTTTTTAAAATTACTGTCAACGTTCTCGCGCTACAAGCAGTTTGGGGTTAAATCAGCGTTATCTTTCGGATTTGCCAAATCTTCCAAATACAAACCAATTTTTCCATTAAGCCAATTCCCCAAATTGCTTGTAGCGTGTGTTAGCGGTTCGGGCTTATTTCGGGCTCGGTTTATATCCTGTCATTGTTATTTTGAATAAACGTTTTTATTATGAAGTTCCATCCATTTGGTTGGATCTGCAATGTCTATCCACCCAAATTTACGATATAGCTCGTGTGCGTCTCCTGTGAGTAAAATCCAACGTCTTAAACCTTGTAGACTCGGATAGTTCATAACCGTTTCCATTAACCATTTAGAAAGCCCCAATCCTCTGTATTCTTCTAAAATATATACGTCGCCCAAATAGGCAATCGTTGAAAAATCGGTAATGATTCTTGCAAGGCCAATTTGTTTTTCGTCTTGGTAAACACCAAAGCAGAATGAATTTTCAATAGCAGTTTGCACCTTGTCTTTCGGAATATTTATGCACCAATACGCTCTGGTTGATAAAAATTCGTGAATGGCGTCAAGGTCTAATTTTACCTTGTCGGTTGAAATGCAAAACTCGCCTTTGTATATGTTTATGTCTGTCATAGTTTCTGTTTACTGTCCGTGTCGATTTAGCCTGACCGCTAACTAATATATATGTGTAACACTATCACACATATTCACCAGCTCTTCGAAGTCTCCCGACTTCGAACTTTTTTAAATGTTCTTGTAAAATGTAAATCTACTAAAAGTCTCCTGACTTTTACCGTGAATACCTTTATTATTAAAAATGCTTTAGAGTTTGTATTTCGAAATTAAGATATAATTACATAATAATGGTTTTGTTCTTTTTATGATGATTTTAAAAAAAATATGCTGTTGCAAAGGTCTATTCGTTAAAAGTCGGGAGACTTTTGACATGTTTAAGGCTTTCAAGAACTTTTAAAAAATGTACGAAGTCGGGAGACTTCGTAGAGCTGCGCAAGCAACGAAACCCTAGCTGTTAGGCGTAGGCAATTCTATTCAGTCGCCTGCTTAATTAAAAAAGTTCTTTCAATTTAAACTTTGGTAAACCAAAAGGTAAAGCAACAATTGCAATAAACCATAAGATTGGTCCGCCATAAGTACCCCAGTCACCCTTAATATGTCCTGGTGTTACCTGTAGAAACAAAAATGACAAATCGGCTAATCCTATAATGAAAAATCCTATAAAATATGCTAGCCAAGGTTTGCTGTTTTTCCATAACATTACACCTAATAAAATACCTAGCATTCCATAACCAGCAACGTCTAAACAAAAATTCAAAATAAAGTTTGCAGTTACTTTAAGTGTCATCGGGTCTGTGGCAAATTGGAATTTGTCAGCTGGCATTTTGTCTCCACCAAGTAATGCACTCCATAAACCTTTATTTGGGTCGGTAATGTATTGGCTAACACCTATGAAACCTACATAAATGTGTAGAACACCCCAAATAACATATGCTATTGACCCGATTTTAATTGCATTGTTAAGTCTTTTTTGATTTTCAATTTTGCTATTGTCCATTTTTATTAAATTTTAATTAATCAATGGTACAAAATTGCAACTATAAAACTGAATACTTTTTTACCTAAGTTAAAAAATCATTTCTTAGATCTTATTCTGCTTAAAGTTACTTGTGAAATCCCTAAATAACTTGCGGTCTCTCCCAAACTTATCCTCTGCAATAAATGATGGTTTTCATTTATAAACTCTTTATAAAGTTCTGTTGCATCTGCGTCAAACATTTCTTTAATACGCTTTAAATTTACAACGGCTGCCATTGTAAATAGTTTTCTCGAAAAGGTTTCAAATGAATGATGTTTTCTACACAATTCGTCAAAATCAGCATAATCAATAGTGCTGGTTTCAGTGTCCTCCAAAGCAATTGTAATGAATTGCGATGGTGTTTGATTAGTAAAACTGTCTAGAACCGTAAAGAAATTAGTCTCTAAAAAAAACCGTAGAATAAAAACTCTGTCTTTATGATGATAGTAATGCTTTACCAAACCTTTGTCAATAAAGAATAGATTTTTACAAATTTGTCCTTCTGTGTTTATGACTTGTCCTTTTCTAAAAGACTTTGATTTCAGTCTGGGCAAAAGGTCTTCTTCGGCTTCTTTTGAAAGCTGAGAAACTTTGTTCACATATTTTGTAAATTCTGACATCTCTTATTTGTCGTATGTTCTTAGTGTGTCTTTTGCTTACGCCTAACGTTTCCGCGCTACAAGCGGTTTGGGACTAAATTAAGCCCTATTTTCGGACTTGCCAAATCTTCCAAATACAAACCATTTTCAAATTAAGCCTAATACCCAAATTGCTTGTAGCGTGTGTTGGCAATAGTGCTTTCTTTATGGTTTAATTCGTATGATTTGATTATCTTTCAATATAATCAAATCACTATTCATTTTCTTTTTGAACTCAATTAATTTTTCATAAACTTTGTCCATTCCTTCCAATATTTTAGTTTGGTTTTGTGTTCTTTTATGAGTTTTCATTATAGTAATTTTTTAGTTTATTGAATTTAATTTCATTCAAAATATTCACTTCTGATTCCAATGTTTTTTCCGCTATTAATTCAGGTTTTCCCGCTGAATTGTCAAAAATCATAACTTCGTCAACAATTGAAAGATAAATTTCAAATAAGTTTTTTATCCCATTCTTGTATCTTCTGCGAATAACGTCATTTTTAATATTATGACCTCAGCTCTTCGAAGTCTCCCGACTTCGAACTTTTTTAAATGTTCTTGTAAAATGTAAATCTACTAAAAGTCTCCTGACTTTTACCGTGAATACCTTTATTATTAAAAATGCTTTAGATTTTGTATTTCGAAATTAAGATATAATTACAAAATAATGGTTTTGTTCTTTTTATGATGATTTTAAAAAAAAATATGCTGTTGCAAAGGTCTATTCGTTAAAAGTCGGGAGACTTTTGACATGTTTAAGGCTTTCAAGAACTTTTAAAAAATGTACGAAGTCGGGAGACTTCGTAGAGCTGGCTATTTTGAAAAGCTTGTGAGAGAACTAAAAAGAATTTAAAATAAATAACATAAGATCAGGAAATGAAAATAATTATAACATTTTTTAAAATTTTAGCAATCATTTAACTTCCCAAACCGATAGGCGGATTTGCAATCCGTGCCGACAACGTATATCAAAATAAATGTAAATTGTATTTATATATGATTTTTATTGTGGCTTATTGTGGTGGGCACGGATTGCAAATCCGCGCTATCGGGGTGCCTAATACCCAAATTGCTTGTAACGTGTGTTGGCAGTAGGTGTTTTCTAGTTTATTTCGACTAGATTATATTCAAATTTTTCTTTTTGGGAGAGAGTATTTATAATAGTTGTTTTTGTGATTACTATGTTACAAACTTCGCCAACGTGCAATTCTTTAATTAAAGTCATTATAGAATTTGGATATTTTACTGTATAGGTATGATTATTACTTCGATCAAATACTTCAATTTTATTTTTTAAACTTAAAGTAATTATTTCAGATTCAAAACTTAGTGTTTCGGGTTCTAAGATTTCTATACTTTTAAAAGTATTATAGAACATTGAAATTTTTTCAGAGGTTCCAAACCATTTTTTCGTTTCGTAATTTGGGCTTTCCCAAGTAATTTCAACTTCTAGATTATCGTGAATTAATTCTTCTAAAAATGCTGAAAAATATTTAGAATTTTTAGTTCCAACTTTTTCAATATTTTCCATTAATTCAGATTCATCATTTGAAGAAAATAATTCAAAAGTGTTTTCAAGCGAATTTTGAACAATACTATTCCCGAAAATATCTGGACTTGTTTTTGCTGAAACATAGAATATTGTAGAACCTACTCCTAAACCTTCTAAACGAATGTCTAAAGAATTTTTCATCAAGGCTTCAATTTTTTTACCACCTTTTTTTCCAAATTGTAGAAATTGGGAAGTCTTATAAAGAGCATTTGAAAATGAATTTGTAATGCCTCCAACAGAACCTAATGGAAAAGTTCCGTTTTTTGCAATATTTCCAATTAACCGTAATGCTATTATTTCTTTGTTACGTTTTAAATTTTCAGTATAGAGATAACTTTGTAAATTTGTTATTTCTGATTGGTAATTTTCTATTTGGATTTTTACGGCAAAATTTTGTGGTTCGCTTGAAAGTAACGAACTAAGTTCTTCAATTTGGGATTGAAGATAGATTATGTTTTCTTGTAAATTACTAATTGTTGCCATAATTAAATTTTGCTATTCCCTTTGGTTGTTCACTTCGCGAATATCCAAACCAACCGCGCCAATAACTTCTATTATTTACATCATCATCTGGACAAAGTAAAATGTCAATATTATATCTTATTTTAGTTAGTGGTCTATTGAATAAGCTATTAACAATCGCTTTTTTCTCGTCAGACAATGCATTTAATGAATCAATATTGTAAACAATTAAAATATCTATGTCTTCAGGTTCAACTTTTAATGTTGTAAAAGATCCATCAAGCCATATTTCAAAATTAGTGTTTAATTTAGATAACTCATCCAAAAAATTCCTTAATTGATTTACTAGAATTTGTCTTTTTGAGTTGCTTTCAAAATTTGTAACAAACAAATTATCTAATTGATTTAGATCAATTGTGTGAAATCCTGGTGGAAAAATTGGTTCAAATTCGGGTTTGTCCATAGTTATTTATGTGGTTTCTCGTACACTTACTGCCAACGTTCTGGCACTACAGTGGGTTTGGGACTAAATTAAGCCCTATTTTCGGATTTGCCAAATCATCCCAAATACAAAACCATTTTTCCATTAAGCCAAATGCCCAAATCCGTTGTAGTGGCTGTTGGGCATCGTTATTTTATATACTCGTTTATTAGTTCAATTTTTTGGTCAATGTATTTCACAATTTCGGTTGGTTTCATTTCAGATTCTTTGAATCCAAAAATATCATTTTTACAACTTCCGCAATATTCTCCAATTTCAACAGATTTATTTCCACATTCACAATTCCAAACTTCTTTTTCTTTCGATGATAAAAGTTGCTTTTTTGTAGACATTTCGCCTCTTTCTTTAAAAGTTTCAGAAATAAAAGTTTTGGTCTGATTTAAGTTTTCAATATCTTCTTTGTCATAAAATGATTTGTCATAAGTTGCTATTCTTAAACCAATTTTTTGTTTTTTGAAATCTGAATTTTTAAGTAAACTCATATTTTTTTCATAATCAAATAAGTTTAATTCTTTGATTACTTTAGATAAATACAAAGCAACTTGATGATTAGTTTCGGTTTCAATTTTGTCGTAAAGTAAATTTACTTTTTTGCTTTCTTCTAAAGCATCAATATAACTTATAAAATTTTTATTGAATATATTATAAGCATCTTGCATTGATTCAAAGTCTTCAATTACGCTTGAATGTCTTCTTAATAAGGCTGGGAAAACTTCTTGAACTTGATTTGATGTTATAAAGCTCCAAGTTTCATCATCATAATATAATTCTCGCTTTTCAGCTTTTTCAATAATACTTTTTCTTTGTCTTAAATTGTTTATTCTTTCAACGCCAACATTTTCAAACTTTTCATTTGTGTTTGATAATGAATTTAATCTTTCATCTTTTTCAATAATTACCGCTGTTCCTATAGCTGTTAACATAAACATTGATTTTCCCTTTCCTGAAATTTCATCCATATCAATATTCAAACCTATAACACAATTTCCGCCAATTTCGTGCGCGTTGTATTTTATTCTCTCAATTGCTTCATTATAGAGAGAGGACAACTGTTTTTGATATGAACTTGAACGCCCTCCAAATACATCTGTTAATCCTCCTAAAAAATCACTAAATAAATTGGTTCCTGTTACAATATGAGCAGAAACTGGTTTTAAATGTTTTTTTATTTTCAATCCTTCAGCGGAAGAAGTTGTTATTACTAAAATATCTTTAGGATTTGCCATAGTTTAATTTTTAGTTTCTAATTTAGTACGGTTAGCTATAATGATGCCCAACTTATATATATGCGAAACAAAACTTCGTTTATACATACTTCAGTTGGTTAGCTTGACGAAACATTCGTCAGCATTATTTTTCCAAATATAATTGATTTTCTCACAATTCCAATTCGTTATTATTTTTTAATCATTTCCCGCATCGTCTCCATCTGGATTTCCATTTTTTGTATGATCGCCTCTTTCTGGTCAAGTTCTTCTTTTAGGGCTTTTTCGCGAATGGTTTCAAAACGATAGGGCAGGTATTCGCCCAATTGAGCGATAAAATTGTGTTTCAATGCCAAGCTTAGTTTCCATAAAACGGCAAACTGCAGTGTATCTCTTTTGCAATAGGCTGTCAGTCCTTTGGGGCGTATGTTCAGTGCTCTGGCTACATCTGCTTTGGTTACAAGCTGCTGTGAAATGTGATAATTGATAAAATTCCCCACTAGCGGGTACTGATCGCCTCTGTCGAGGCTGTGTTTTTTATTGTTGTCTGTCATAATAGTCTTTTTTTAAATAGTTTATACCCGATAATAGTGATCAAACCACCCTATTATGTACCCCTATACTCCCTAAAAGCAGTACCTATACTGCTATTTATAGGGAGTAGGGGTACTATAAAGAAGGGGTGTTGCTCCCTTAAAAGAGGGGCTATACTCCCTAAAGAAGGGAGGTTTAGCTCTTATTTGTAGGGGGCAAAGGGTATTTTTGTGGGTGTACTAGTAACCAAAAGCACTCCTATTAGTACTAGAAAACAACCCGAATAGGTCGTTTTTTGATTCACAATTTCGGTGAAAAAGCCCCATAAGCATAATGGGGCCAGTTTAGCATGGCAACGGTTGTTATTGCACGGGTACAGGAGGTGCTGTATTAGTTCCTGAACCGCTATTGCTTGGGAAACGTTTTTTGAGTTGCTCGACTATGCTGTCGGCACCCTGAACTCCGGCATCGGCTGCCGACCCAAAGGATTTGTACAGCGCCAGCGCCACACTGTAGGCCTCGCTTCCTGTCAGCATTTTGGTGTCTTCAATACGCTCACAAAGCTGGTTGGCCAATCCCGAGATTTCATCCAGTTGCGTAAAAAGTGTTAAATCACTTTGCATATTCGCCACCGAAAGATAGGAAGGAACAAGCGTTGGATTGTTTACCGCCGCATTAATGGCATCTTCGGTAAACGCCTTGTTGCTGACATCAACAGTTATTAATGATTTTCTCTCATCGGCAGTTAAACCCACCAAAAAAGGAAGATTGGTTAGAATAGTTTGGAAAGCGGCTTTCACTGCCGTTACCTGTGCTGCCGTAGCAGTAGCGTTTACGCGATTGTTAAGCAAATTTGACATAAATAGTTTTTTATTGGTTATTGTAATAATAGATTACAAAATCAAAACTAAACTATTCTTACTTTTTAGCATAGTGTTTTTCTTTCATTATTTATGTATTTTGTTAAATATATAGGTAAAGTGCTATTGTGTTTATTTTAAGTTGTGGGTTTTTTATCACTGTAATAAGTGTAAAAGGTCAACTTAGGCTTAATTGGGTTTTCAAAGATTGCTTGACTGTTGGAACGACAACATTATGGAAGTAGATTGGCAAAGCCATTTTCGTAAGTATCGCGACAATGCATCTTACTATCAAAAAAAGGTATGGGGTAAACGGAACAGAAATTTAAAAGCTTATGCCTCGGAATGGTTGAAATTAAATGATGAAATCGTATCTTTAATGAAATAAAAACTATTAAATCAGACTGTAATGGAAGTAAGAATACAAACCCGCAACGAAGAACTAGCCAATGGAATCTCGCATATTCTAGGCGTGTTTTTTTGTTTATTTGCTATGCCATTTTTAATTGTAATAGCATACAGGAATCATAATTTAGTAACGGTTTTGTCTGTTTTTGCTTTTGGAATAGGAATGTTGTTGGTGTATTCCTTTTCGTCTTTGTATCACTTGACTCAAAAAGAGAAAACGAAACAGTTGCTTAAAATTGCAGATCATATCAGTATTTACTATCTAATTGCTGGAACTTATTCGCCTTTGATGGTTATTTATTTGAATAGAGAAAATGCTCTGCTTTTTTTAGGAATAATGTGGTCTATTGTATTGTTGGGGACTTTTTTTAAGGTTTTTTATGTTGACCGATTTAAGTTTGTTTCTGTTTTATTGTATTTGTTGATGGGTTGGATGATTGTTTTTGTCATAAAACCATTGTGGGGAGTGATTCCTATGTCTGTGTTTTTATGGATTCTCGCTGGTGGTCTAAGTTATACCCTTGGTGTTTATTTTTACGTAAAAGGGCATAAAAATTATTTTCACGTCATTTGGCATTTATTCGTGCTTTTAGGTACAGTATTTCATTATGTGGCTATTCTTGAAAGCTTATGAGAGTTGCTGATTTTGTAAAATAACATTTATGCTTGAAATGAAAATAATTATAACATTTTTTAAAATTTTAGCAATCATTTAACTTCCCAATCTACTTAAAAACTTATATTTGTAAATCTCGAAAAAATAATAAATTTTGAGAAGAAAAGTACAGCAAAATTAATAATCCCCTGTCTTAAAATTGCATGTATTCTTAAAAATGGGGTGGAAATCAACCAAGCATGAAGTATTTTAGAGTAATTGTTTTAACATTTTTTTTAACCAGTATTAGTGTTTTTTCTCAAGATAATAGTTTAAAACACACCATAATAAAAGGAGAAACCATTTCGAGTATTGCAAAGAAATACAATGTTTCAATTGCTGCTATTTACAAATTAAATCCTAAAGCTAAAAAAACCTTACATCTCAATCAGGTTTTATTGATTCCAAATTCTGAATCTTCAAAAAACAATGAACTTACGAGTAAAGTTTCAGATAAATCTACTGAAATAAATCACGAAGTTTTGCCAAAAGAAACATTGTACGGAATTACAAAACAATTCAAAACAACTCCAGAATTGCTTTATAAAGCCAATCCAAAGTTGGAAACAGAAGGCTTGAAAATTGGTCAGACGATTGTTATTCCGTCAACTTTGTCCAAAAAAGAAATAGAAAGTTTGTCTAATATAAAGTCTGAAAGCGCCACGCAAAGTTCCATTGATATTAATGTACCTTTAGTGCATCAGGTCAAACCAAAAGAATCTTTGTATGTAATTGCAAGAGCATATGGTGTTTCATTAAAAGAATTGCAAAAAGCCAATCCTAAAATTGGAAAGAAAGGCATAAGTATTGGACAAGAAATAATGATTCCAAGTAATGGGAAAGTTATAGAAAATGTGGTTGTTACTAATGAAAATAATCTGGAAACAAAAGAAGCAACTAGTATTGAAAATAAAGAAATTGTTCCTGCCATTGCTGAAAGCGCAAATAAAGGAAAAGAGATTAATATAGATTCTGCAATTCAGACTTCTGAAATAGTTCATGAGGTTTTACCTAAAGAAACCAAATACGGAATTGCTAAGAAATACGGTATATCAGTAGCTGTATTGGAAAATCAAAATCCCGATATAAAATCAAAATTATTGGTTGGATCAAAGTTAAGTATTCAAGTTCCAAATGATACTTTACTTGCACCAAGTAAAGAAGAAATAACAATAAAAAATGATACAACCTCTTCCAGTGTTGCTTCAACGATTACTATAGCAAATGAAGATTTGATTAATCAATTGATAGAATCCGCATCAGATAAAATAGGAACAAGATATAGAAGTGGAGGTACCACAACTGCCGGTTTTGATTGTTCAGGATTTATGTGTTCTACATTTGGAGGTTTTGATATTAAATTACCCAGATCGTCTATTGAGCAATCGAGTTTTGGTGAAAAAATAGAAACGGAGAAGGTTCAAAAAGGAGATTTGATTTTCTTTAAAACCAATGGAAGAAGACATATTAACCATGTAGGAATGGTAATAGAAGTTGCTGATGATGAAATAAAATTCATTCACTCTTCTACACATGCTGGAGTGATTATTTCATCAACAAAAGAACCTTATTACCACCGAAATTTTGCGCAGGTGAATCGGGTTTTAAAGTAAAAAATCTATAAAAAATAATTATAAAAAAACTCTTAAGAAACCTTAAGGGTTTTTTTTATGTGCTATTTGGAATCTATTTTTTAAATGACATTTTGTTTAGTTTCTTAAAAAATGTTTGTGATTAGTCATTTTCAAAAAAAAGTATATCTTTAGCCAACCAAAAAAATAAACCTATAAAAATGGAAGAAAACAAACCAGGAGAATTTAAAAGAGAACTCGGATTACTAGACGGTACTATGCTTGTTGTAGGGTCAATGATTGGTTCAGGAATATTTATTGTAAGTGCTGATATTGCTCGACAGGTTGGGTCAGCAGGTTGGCTTATTTTAATATGGTTGATTTCAGGATTGATAACTATGATTGCCGCAGTAAGTTATGGGGAATTGAGTGCTATGTTTCCAAATGCAGGTGGACAATATGTTTATTTAAAAGAAGCCTATAATAAACTAATTGCCTTTTTATACGGTTGGAGTTTCTTTGCCGTAATTCAAACTGGGACAATTGCAGCTGTTGGTGTTGGATTTTCTAAGTTTGCCGCCTATTTGTATTCCCCTTTGAGTGATGAAAATATATTATATGAATTGGGTTCGTTTAAATTGAATGCCGCCCAAATTGTTTCTATAATAACTATAGTGTTGTTGACCTACATCAATAGTCGCGGGGTGAAGAATAGTAAAATTATGCAAACGGTTTTGACTATAATTAAAATTTTATCACTTTTTGGATTGATCGTTTTTGGGTTTGTTTTGGCAGCGAAAGCTGATATTTGGAATGCTAACTGGTCTAATGCCTGGAGTTCAAGAGCTTTTGATACTGAAAGTGGTTCTTGGATGCCCATAGGCGGAACTGCTTTATTAACAGGGATTTCTGCAGCAATGGTGGGCTCTTTATTTTCAAGTGATGCTTGGGTTGGAGTAACTTTTATAGCTGGAGAAATTAAAAATCCAAAACGTAATGTTGGGTTGAGTCTTTTTCTAGGAACATTAATTGTGACCATAATTTATATCTTAACAAACTTGATGTATTTGGCTGTTATTCCTTTTCAAGAAATTGCCACCGCAAAGTCAGATCGTGTTGCAGTTGTAGCTTCGCAATATACTTTTGGTGATATGGGAACGATTATCATTGCATTGATGATTATGATATCGACTTTTGCCTGTAACAATGGCTTGATTATGGCAGGAGCGAGAGTGTATTATACGATGGCAAAAGACGGACTCTTTTTGAAGAAAGCGGGTGAGATTAACAAAGCGGGTGTGCCAGCATGGGCTTTGTGGGTTCAATGTGTTTGGGCTTCGGCTTTGTGTTTGACAGGAAAGTACGGTGATTTGTTAGATTTTGTGATCATCATCGTTTTAATTTTTTACATCCTTACTATTTATGGAATTTTTATTCTTAGAAAGAAAATGCCGGATGTAGAAAGACCTTACAAAGCTTTTGGTTATCCCTTTTTACCTCTTGTTTATATTATTGTAGCCATTGCCATTTGTGTTGGATTATTGCTTACCAAGTTTTCAACTTGCGGTTGGGGAGTATTGATAATGCTAACTGGGATTCCTGTTTATTATCTATCAAAACCTAAGGAAGAGTAATTGTCGGTTATTGGTTGTCTGATTTTGTTTAGATTTCTGAATAGAATGGTGTTGTTTTTATAAATAATATACGTTTTCTTGAGGATGTAACGAAGTTTTCCATTATTGATTATTTGAGAATTAAATGTAAATTTGTAATAGTTTATAAAATAATACCAATGGGAACTGTTATTACTAATATCGGAAGTCTTGATTTAAAAAGGAGGTACACTTATGCCGATTATTTACTTTGGGAATTTAAAGAAAGAGTTGAGCTTATAAAAGGAAAAGTTTTCAAAATGAGCCCAGCTCCAAGTACTTCGCATCAAAATATTTTGATGAATTTGACTAGAGCCTTAGATAAAGTTTTCTACAAAACTGATTGTAAAATGTTTTTTGCGCCTTTTGATGTTCGTCTTGTGGATTTTAAAAAGAGTACTGACGATAATCAAGTAATTACTGTAGTTCAACCGGATTTATGTGTTATTTGCGACAAATCAAAAGTAGATGAAAAGGGATGTTTAGGCTCTCCGGATTTAATGATTGAGGTTTTGTCTCCTGGGAATTCTAAAAAGGAAATAGATATAAAATTTGACTTGTATGAAGAAAATGGAGTTAAGGAATATTGGATTGTAAATCCAGTTTCTAAAAGCGTAGCTATTTATGTCTTGCAAGGTGATAAATACATTGGTTTAAAACCACTTATTGAGGGAAGTAAATTAGAAAGCCCTACTTTTCCTAATTTGAAATTTCCAGTAAAAAAAGTGTTTGAAGTTTTATAATTTTTTTTTAATGAATAACTAGTTTTAGTTTTTTAAGGTTTAACAAAGAAAACCGTCTCATGAATCGAGACGGTTTTCTTTTTTTTATAAAAACAGAAAACCCGACAAGTATATACAAGTCGGGTTTTTCTAGTGTAGTAAGCACTTATTTAATATTAGCAAACGGTGTTTTCTAATACTAACTCTTCATTTAAAGGAAGGTTCCAAGCATCGGCAACTCCTTTGTAAAGGATTTTTCCGTTGGCTATGTTTAAACCTTTTTTTAATTCTTCGTTTTCAGCACACGCTTTTTGCCATCCTTTGTTTGCCAATTGCACAGCATAAGGTAGGGTAGCGTTTGTAAGTGCCAATGTAGAAGTATATGGAACTGCACCTGGCATGTTAGCCACGCAATAATGCACTATATCATCAATGATAAAAGTTGGGTCTTCGTGAGTTGTAGGCGTACAAGTTTCGATACAACCTCCTTGGTCTACTGCAACGTCAACAAGGACAGTTCCTGGACGCATTAATTTTAGCATATCACGAGTAATCAAGTGAGGTGCTTTTGCTCCTGGGATTAATACAGCACCAATAATTAAATCAGTATCTAAAATTGCTTTTCTAATGTTATAGTTGTTAGACATTTGAGTCATAACATTGGCAGGCATAATATCATCTAACTGACGTAAACGTGGCAAACTTACATCCATGATAGTAACTTGAGCACCTAAACCAGCAGCCATTTTTGCTGCTTGAGTTCCTACGATTCCACCACCAAGTACTAACACTTTAGCAGGAGGAACACCTGGAACACCACCTAGAAGAATTCCTCTTCCTTTTAATGGTTTTTCTAAGTATTTTGCACCTTCTTGAATAGACATACGGCCTGCTACCTCAGACATTGGAACTAATAATGGTAAGCTACGGTCTGTTTTTTCAACAGTTTCGTATGCCAAACAAATTGCTTGACGCTCAATCATAGCATGTGTTAAAGGCTCTGATGAGGCAAAGTGAAAGTAGGTGAAAAGTAATTGATCTTTTTTAATAAGAGGATATTCTGAAGCGATTGGCTCTTTTACTTTAATGATCATTTCTGCAATGCTGTATACCTCTTCAATAGTAGGTAAGATTACTGCACCCGCAGCAGCGTATTCTTCATCTGCAAAACCGCTTCCTTCACCTGCAGTTGCTTGAACATAAACACTATGGCCGTTATTTTTCATCTCAGCAACACCTGCTGGAGTTAGAGCAACACGATTTTCGTTATTCTTAATTTCTTTTGGTACACCGATTATCATAACAGTTGTATTAAGTGGTTGATTCAAAATTGAAATACAAATTTAGGGGATAAAGAAAAATTTTATTCATTGTAATTTAAAATAAGAAAATATTATTTTTATTTAGTAATTTTGCATGAAATAATTCTTTTTTTCTTTCTTTTATTAATTCTAAAAAGAAAATTTATCGGATTGTTTTGTTATAAATTAATTTCCATATCACTCTTTTTGTTATGATTTTAGACGAAACCGACAGAAAAATATTGCGTCTCCTGCAGGAGGATGCTCACTTGACATTAAAAGACATTTCGAATCGAATAAATCTGTCGTTAACTCCTGTTCATGATCGGGTAAAACGTCTTGAAAAAGAGGGTATTATCGAAAGATATGTTTCTATTTTGAATAAGAAAAAACTCGGAAAAAATCTGACGGTTTATTGTCAAGTTACCTTGGTAAAACAAACTTTTGATATTTCGGATAGTTTCAATCAGGCGATATTGAATTTGCCAGAAGTGGTGGAATGTAATTTTGTATCGGGAAGTTTTGATTATATGCTAAAAATTGTATTACCGGATATGGAAAGTTATCATCATTTTCATCAAATGAAATTATCTATTTTGCCCGAAGTGTCTTTGATAAACAGTTTTTTTATTATCTCCGAAGTAAAGAGTACGACGGTTTTGCCAATTTAAAACAATTTTTATTTTTTAATTAAGTTGAAACCATTGGCTGTAGTTGGATTTTAGAATGTTTTTTTTTTTTTTTTTGAATGATGACAAAAAAATAAAATGGTTTCTTTTAGCCCCGATAGAAGTGAAAATCCTTTGTGGGCTGGGGTTCAGCACACAAAGATTGTAACGGATAGCGGGACGATATTACCTAATATGCCTAATGTGTCTGCTCCAGATAATAGTAATCATGTTCAGATTATTTAAAATAAAAAATCCGCCTTGTTTTAGAACTTGGCGGATTTTTATTCAATTCAGGTTGGATGAATTCGTCATCTGAAAAACTAATAGTAAACTTAAAAAGTTATTCCAACCTGTAAATTATTGGCTAGTAATACGTAAAACGTCTTACTTTGGCAATGTATTTGGCTAAGCGAATAACTTGATGACTGTAGCCGTATTCGTTATCATACCATATATAAAGGACTATGTTTTTCCCGTCTTTTGAAACGATGGTGGCATTGCTGTCGTAAATCGATGGTGCCGAAGTTCCTACGATGTCAGAGGAAACCAATTCGTTATTCAAAGAGTATTTGATTTGTTCTACAAGTTCACCTTCAAGGGCATATTTTTTCATAATAGCATTAATATCATCAATCGAAGTTTGTTTTTTTACTTCAAGATTCAATACTACTAATGAGCCATTTGGTACTGGAACACGGATGGCATTTGAAGTTAATTTTCCTTCTAATGATGGTAATGCTTTGGCAACTGCAGTACCCGCACCAGTCTCTGTAATAACCATGTTGAGTGCAGCGGCTCTACCACGGCGGTATTTATTGTGCATGTTATCGACCAAATTTTGATCGTTTGTGTAGGCATGAATCGTTTCTAAGTGACCTTTTACTACTCCCAAAGTATCTTCAATCGCTTTTAGGATTGGAGTAATGGCATTGGTAGTACAAGATGCGGCGGAGAAAATGTCGATTTCGTCTGGATTATAGTCATTCTGATTGACTCCATGAACAATATTTGGTACGCCTTTACCAGGTGCGGTTAGTAAAACTTTGTCTACACCTTTTGAGATTAAATGGCGACTCAAAGCTTCTTTGGTAGTGAAAGCGCCTGTGTTGTCGATCACTAGTGCATTGTCAATTCCGTATTTGGTATAGTCAATTTCTTCGGGAGTGTTGGCTGTAATGATATGAACGGTTGTTCCATTTATAATTAGAGCATTGTTTTTTGCATCTGCAATAACAGATCCTTGAAAATCTCCGTGAATGGAATCGTATCGTAACAAAGAAGCTCTTTTCTCTAAACTAGTAGCGTCATTCTTGTCTCTTGTAACGATGGCTCTTAAACGCATTTGTTCCCCTTTGCCCATTTTTGACATTAATTCTCTAGCTAATAAACGTCCGATACGACCAAAGCCATATAATACTACATCTTTGGGTTGTATTTCTTCTGAAAATTTAGCTTCTTTCAATTTGTCTAAGACAAAATGTCTGGCATCTGGATATTTTTCGTCTTCTAAACGGTATTCATAGGTAAGTTTACCGATGTCTAATTTTGAAGGAGGTAAGTCTAATGAAAGAATAACATTGGCTATTTCTACTGAATCCGAAACTGAAATGGGTTTGCCTACAAATTTACCTGCATATTCATGTAAGTTGATGATTTCGCTTACGTTTCGATCAATTAATTGGTTGCGAAACAAAACCAATTCGATTGATTTATCATACCATAAATCACTAATTGTTTTGATTAACTCTACTCCTGAACGTCTTCTTTCGGCTTGAAACGAAACCTCTTTTTCGTATAAATCCATGTTATTCATCTTGAAAATTTGAAATGTAATTTAGTGCAATTTTTTTAAATTTGGTGCAAAAGTACTTATTTCAATCGATTTCGTAACTTTTTTTACGTTTTTTTTAGAATAAAAAAAGTCGGCTCACAATTGCAAGCCGACTTTGGATTTATAGATTTAACAATTTAGATAATGATTCGGATGACTTCACCATTTTTGTTTATCATTTCGATACGGGTACTTTGTTTTTCGTCTTTATTATTCAAAAGTTTAGAAACTGCTTCCACGTTTGTTGCTTTGACGTTATCAATGCTTAAGATGATATTTCCAGTTAATTCATCGCTGTATTTTGCCAAATTTTCATTGTTTATTGATTTGATTTTTACACCATAATCTATTTTGAATTTCTTTTTGTCCGCAACATCAATGTTTTCTATTTCGATTCCTTTGAATTCACTATTGAAATTTTCAGTTTTGCTTAAAACGACTGGAACAACTAAATTTTTTCCGTCTCGAATAATAGTTACTTGAACTTTATCGTTTGGTCTTTTGGTATTTACATAACCCGAAAGGTCCGCAAATGTGGCAATATCTTGATTGTCTAATTTGATGATAATATCTCCTTTTTGCAATTTAGCCTTCTCAGCTCCAGAGTTTTTACTTACTTTATTAATGTAAAAGCCTTGTGTTTGAGAAACACCCAATTCTTTGGATGCAGTACCATTTAATTCACCTCCTTCAACACCTAGAATACCCCTTTGTACATTTCCAAACTCCATAATGTCTTCAATTATTTTGCGGGCATTATTAGAAGGAACAGCAAAAGAATATCCAACATAAGAACCTGTCATTGACGAAATCATCGTATTGATTCCAATTAATTCGCCTCGAATATTTACAAGAGCTCCTCCACTGTTTCCAGGGTTTACGGCAGCGTCAGTTTGTATAAAGGATTGAATTCCTTTAGTATCCAGATTTCTAGCTTTGGCCGACACAATTCCAGCTGTAACAGTCGATGTCAAGTTGTATGGATTCCCTACAGCGAGTACCCATTCGCCTACTTTAACCGAATCGGAATTAGCAAAAGTGGAATACGGTAATTTTTCATCGGCATCGATTTTTAACAAAGCAATATCCATTTTAGAATCGGTTCCTATTAGTTTTGCTTTATATGATTTTTTGTTATTTAATGTTATTTCGATATCCTTCGCCTCTTTTACGACATGATTATTGGTAACAATATAACCATCTTCTGAAATTATAACTCCTGATCCAGTTCCTACTTGTTCTTGTTGTTGCTGTCCTCCGTATCCATAAAAATATTCCATTATAGGATTGGAAATGGTTCGTACCGATACGTTTTTTACGTGTACTACAGTATGAATGGTTTTGTCTGCTGCAACCGTAAAATCGATATTTTCTGCACCCAAACTAGTTTGTCTTGCATAAGATTCAGGGGCAAGTGTTGTAATTCCGTTTTTGTTGGACGAAAAATAGCCATTGTTGTCAAATAATAATTTGTAGGCACCAAGTGTAGTTGCGCCACTCAACAAGGAAACCAAGAATAATTTTGAAATTTGTTTCATAGCAATAAAGTTTTTATTAGTTATTTGATTACGAATTTAGAGGATTTTTTTTTTCGCGCAATATGCTTTAACGCTCTTTAACAATGATTAACAATTCATTAATAGTTTGTATTTTTGTATCACTAAAATGAAAATAAAAATGCAATTAGAATTTTATAAATATCAAGGGGCTGGAAATGATTTTGTTATGGTTGACAATCGTTCTGGTTTTTTTCCTAAAGAGAATACACAATTGATTGAACATCTTTGTGACAGACGTTTCGGTATTGGTGGAGACGGACTTATTTTACTAGAAAATGATACAAATACTGATTTCAAAATGGTGTATTACAACTCCGATGGAAATCAAAGTTCGATGTGTGGCAATGGAGGGCGATGTTTGGTGGCTTTTGCCAAAGATTTGAATGTGATTGAAAATGAAACTACTTTCATTGCAACGGATGGTTTGCATCACGCATCTTTTGAAGATAATGGATTGGTTTCTTTGCAAATGATTGATGTTCCGGAAATCGATATTAAGAAGGATTATTCTTTTTTGAATACGGGTTCTCCACATCATGTGCAAATGGTGGAAGATTTGGAACACTACAATGTAAAAGAAAATGGTTCGGCTATCCGCTATGGTGAATTGTATGGAGCTGCGGGAAGTAATATCAATTTTGTAAAAAAAATAGACGATACCACTTTTAGACTTCGGACCTATGAAAGAGGAGTGGAGGACGAAACTTTGGCTTGCGGAACAGGAGCTACAGCAGTCGCTATCGCAATGAATGCAACTGGACAAACCAACGCTACAAGTATTAATGTAAATGTTGAAGGCGGAAAATTAGTCGTTTCTTTTGATAAAACTCCAAATGGTTTTGCAAATGTTTTCTTGAAAGGTCCTGCTGAATTTGTGTTTAAAGGAACTATAGAGATCTAATTACGAATTATCAATTATGAATTACGAAATTTGTAATTCATAATTTGTCATTTCAAATCCAAAATTATTTATATAAATGAAGTCAGACAATGTAGTTCAAAATAAAAGTTATGATTTCGCTTTGAGGATTGTTAAAGTTTATAGATACTTAAGTCAAGAGAAAAAAGAATTTGTTTTGTCGAAACAGTTGTTAAGAAGTGGAACTTCTGTTGGAGCTAATATTGAAGAAGCAATAGGAGGTCAATCAAAAGCTGATTTTTTTGCGAAATTAACAATTGCTTATAAAGAGGCTAGAGAGTCAAAATATTGGATAAGACTTTTGAGAGATTCGGATTATTTAACAATAGAACAGTCAGATGATTTATTAAAGGATGTAGAAGATATTTTAAAAATAATAGGTTCTATTCAAAAATCAATTCGTAATTCATAATTTCAAATTCGTAATTCTAATATGAGGACATTAAAAGGCGATAACATATACATTCGAGCACTTGAACCCAATGATTTGGAGTTTATTTATGCCATAGAAAATGACCAAAGTATTTGGGAAGTGAGTAATACGCATACACCCTACAGTCGTTTTTTGGTGAAGCAATATTTAGAAAATGCCCATCAGGATATTTATGAAGCCAAGCAATTGCGATTGGCTATTTGTCAAGATGAAGATTTTCCAGCTTTAGGATTAATTGATTTATTTGATTTTGATCCAAAGAACAATAGAGCTGGTGTGGGGATTGTAATTCAAGGAAAACAGAACAGAAATCAAAACATTGGATCCGAGGCATTGGACTTATTGATTCAGTATGCTTTTTACAATCTTAATTTACATCAATTATATGCAAATATCGGAACCGAAAACACCGCTAGTATCGCTCTTTTTACTAAATTTGGTTTCCAAAAAATAGGTGTAAAAAAAGATTGGACTTTTGTCAATGGAGTTTACAAAGACGAAGCTATTTTTCAATTAATTAATAATCATGCGAGCGACAGCGAACTGGCGCAGTAATTTTAAATTTTTATATTTTGAATCTAAAAAAAATAGTATCATTAGTATCTGTAGCATTAATTTCAGTATTAATTATTTACGGATTTGTTTTGATGTATCAAATTTTTAGTGGTAACACAAAATTTGAAGAGAAAGAGTTGTACGTTTATATACCAACAGGATCCAATTATGAGGATGTAAAAAAAATAATTGCTCCTTATGTTGAAGATATGGGACGTTTTGAAATGGTAGCCGGAAAAACAAGTTATCCAGAAAACGTAAAACCAGGACGTTTTTTGTTCAAAAAAGGAATGAATAGCTATGATTTGGTTAAAACGATGCGGATTAACGATGCAGTAAGTTTGGCTTTTAACAATCAAGAGCGTTTGGAAAATTTTGCTGGTCGTGTAGGTTCTCAAATTGAGCCTGATAGTTTAGCGTTATTGAATACGTTTAAGGATACTGTTTTTTTGAAAGAAAATGGATTTACTGAAGAGAATGTTCTGGTAATGTTTATCCCAAATACCTATGATATTTATTGGAATACTTCGGCGGAGAAGTTTCGAGATAAAATGATTAAAGAGTATCATAAGTTTTGGAATAAAGAAAGAACGGCAAAAGCTGCTGCTCAAGGTCTAACGCCAATTCAAGCCACAATTTTGGCTTCTATAGTGCATAAAGAATCCGTAAAAAAAGACGAAAGACCGAGAATTGCAGGTGTTTATCTGAATCGAATGAGATTAGAAATGCCATTGCAAGCCGATCCGACCGTTATTTTTGCAATGAAAAAGAAATCGAATGATTTTAATCAAGTGATTAAGAGGGTTTTTTATAATGATTTAATTATGAAGCATCCTTATAATACCTATGTGAATATTGGTTTACCGCCAGGGCCAATAGCAATGCCTGATATCACGGCCCTGGAAGCAGTTTTAAATCCAGAAAAAAACAATTACATTTATTTTTGCGCTAGTGTTGATCGTTTTGGGTACCATGAATTTGCTGCTACTTTGCCAGAACATAATGTAAATGCCAAAAAATATTCCGATTGGATTAATAGTCAAGGGGTACAACGTTAGGTTTTTATAGCCATAAAAAGTATTTAAAAAAGGCTTCGAAATTGTTTTAAGGATAATTTTGAAGCCTTTTTTTTATTGAATTTATACAAAAAGGTTACTCTGAAAATGTGATTGCATAAGGATTGGAAATCGCATCTCCCGATTTAGAAAAACAGGGCTTTTTGTCGAAAATTTTGTTAATCGGGAATATAATGGACAGCCCTCCCGATAGCTATCGGGACTAAGGGATATGCCCTTGAAAAAAGACCTACCCATTTATTTATTCATTGAATTTTATATCAAACGATATCGTATTTTCAGAGATTTTGTAATCATTGCAGTGTTATTTTGCTTTTTCAAGACGTTTTTGCATTTTTTAAGTAAGATAAAGATTATGAAATATGGACTGATTTTTGTCGTTTTTTTATTTTCTGGTATTTTTTTTAAAAACTAGAAACCCCGTAATACTAGTTACTTACGAATGTTAATTTTGAAAAGTTGATAAGTTTAAAGTCTTGATTTTCAGCTTTATTTTTTAAGTCGTATCTTTGCGCATAGAAATTTCTTAACGGGACAGCGTTTTGAAGAAAACTAAATTATGATAAAAAAATGGTATTTTTACACAAGTTTGATTGTTGTAGTAGCTTTTTTAAGCTCTGGTTTTAAACCCTCCAAATTAGAAACTACCCCATGGTTTTTAATAGATGAAACAGATGATACATCCTACTTACTACCATCATTAAATGTGAACGATTATACCAATTCTGAGATTCCCTATACTGGAAACTTTTTTATTGGTTATAAAGAAGCAATCGGCTTCAAAGAGTCACAAGGAAAATACAAAAAAATTAATTCTCTTGGTTATTTAGGAAAATACCAATTTGGTATTGAAACTTTAAAATCTATTGGTGTTCACAATAGTAATGCTTTCCTAAATAGTCCAAAAATGCAAGAAAAAGCTTTTATTGCTCTTTTATCCAAAAACAAATGGGAATTGAGAAAAGTAATTGAGAAGTATGAAGGGACTGTGTTAAACGGTACTCATATTACTGAATCAGGTATTTTGGCAGCTGCACACCTTGCTGGTGTTGGATCTGTTAAAAAGTACTTCCGCTATGAAGGCAAGCGTTATTTTAAAGATGCTTATGGTACTTCTTTGAGGAGTTATTTGAAACGTTTTGGAGGTTATGATACTTCTTTTATCGTTCCTGATAGTAGTGCTAGAGTATTATAGTCTTTGTATATTCTAAAAAGGTAAATGAAAAAGCGTCCATTTGATTCCTTCAATTGGACGCTTTTGTTTGTTTAGTCTTCTATTAAAATTTCCAGTATTTTTATGGCAGCTTCGCTTATTTTGGTTCCGGGACCAAAAACGGCTACCGCTCCAGCGTCAAATAAAAACTGGTAGTCCTGCGTAGGAATAACACCACCTACGATAACCATAATATCTTCTCTGCCGTATTTTTTTAGTTCTTCAATTACTTGCGGAACCAATGTTTTATGGCCTGCAGCGAGAGATGAAACACCAAGTATGTGGACATCATTTTCTACTGCTTGTTTGGCAGCTTCCGCAGGTGTTTGAAAAAGTGGGCCAATATCCACATCAAAACCTACATCTGCATATCCTGTTGCTACCACTTTGGCTCCGCGATCGTGACCATCTTGTCCCATCTTGGCAATCATGATTCTTGGACGACGACCTTCTTGTTTGGCAAAGGTGTCAGCCAGTTGTTTTGCTTTTTCAAAACTCTTGTCGTCTTTTATTTCTTTACTATACACACCGCTAAAAGATTTAATTTGTGCTTTATACCTACCAAAAACTGTTTCCAAAGCATCACTAATTTCACCCAAAGTACAGCGATTTCTTGCAGCTTCAACGGCAAATTCCAGTAAATTTCCTTCGCCTGTTTGAGCACAAAGTGTTAATTTTTGAAGTGATTCTTTTACTTTGTCTGTATTTCTAGTTGCTTTAATACGTTCAAGTTGTTCGAGTTGTTGTTGGCGAACCATTTGGTTGTCTACATCTAGAATTTGCAGTGGGTCTTCTTTTTCAAGACGGTATTTGTTGACTCCAACAATTATATCTTGGCTACTATCAATTCGGGCTTGTTTGCGGGCAGCTGCTTCCTCAATCCTAATTTTTGGAATTCCGGTTTCAATGGCTTTTGTCATTCCACCTAATTCTTCTACTTCTTCAATGAGTTTCCATGCTTTTTCGGCAATTTCTTTGGTTAAAGATTCTACATAATAACTACCAGCCCAAGGGTCTACTGTTTTGGTGATTTTGGTCTCTTCTTGTAAATAGATTTGGGTATTTCGTGCAATTCGGGCAGAAAAATCGGTAGGTAAAGCAATTGCTTCGTCAAGAGCATTAGTATGTAAGGATTGTGTTCCTCCAAAGGCGGCGGCAGTTGCTTCGATACAAGTGCGCGCCACATTGTTGAAAGGATCTTGTTCTGTTAAGCTCCAACCCGAAGTTTGGCAATGCGTTCTCAGGGCCAATGATTTATCGTCTTTTGGATCAAATTGTTTTACCAATTTTGCCCAAATCATTCTTGCGGCCCTCATTTTGGCAATTTCCATAAAATGATTCATTCCGATAGCCCAGAAAAAAGATAGGCGAGGAGCAAAATCATCTATTTTCATACCGGTTGCCAGTCCTGTTCGAATGTATTCTAGTCCATCGGCCAGTGTGTAAGCCAATTCGATATCGGCGGTTGCACCTGCTTCTTGCATGTGGTAGCCTGAGATAGATATGGAGTTGAATTTCGGCATTTTATTGCTGGTAAATTCAAATATATCGGCGATTATTTTCATCGACGGCGTTGGAGGGTATATATAGGTATTACGCACCATAAACTCTTTCAAGATGTCATTTTGTATCGTTCCCGAAAGTTGTTCTGGTTTTACACCTTGTTCTTCGGCAGCCACTATATAAAAAGCCATAATCGGTAAAACAGCTCCATTCATGGTCATTGAAACCGACATTTCGTCAAGCGGAATTTGATCAAATAAGACTTTCATATCTTCAACAGAATCGATTGCTACTCCCGCTTTTCCAACATCGCCAACTACACGTTCATGATCAGAATCGTAGCCTCTGTGCGTGGGTAAATCAAAAGCGATGGAAAGTCCTTTTTGGCCTGCAGCAAGGTTTCGTCTGTAAAAAGCATTGCTTTCTTCGGCAGTAGAGAAACCGGCATACTGTCGAATTGTCCAGGGCCTGCGCACATACATTGTGGCATATGGACCACGTAAATTAGGCGCAAAACCCGCTCCAAATTCAAGATGCTCGATTGCTTCAATATCTTTTTCAGTGTAGTTTTGGTGTAATTCAATTCCCTCAGCAGTTAGGAAGTTCTTAGTTTGCAAACTGTAGTCTGCAGACTGTAAATCTACTTTAAGCTTTATATGTTGTAAATCTTTTCTTTTCATTTTTTTAGCCTTTAATCAATTTCGTTGTCTTATTACCAAATTGATTTTTATTGTTTAGTGAAGACTGAATTCTACAATCTGATTACTCTTCTGAAAGTCGTACTTGTTCTAGTTTTTCTGCCAATCGCTTTTCGATTATTGGAGTAATCAATGTTTTTCGGGGTTTTATTTTTATAAAAGGAAATAATTCTAATTCACCCTTCATTTTATCATTCTTGTTGGGGTATTTATTGGTTCCCAACAATGTTTCTTTTCCAGAATCAAATAATGCCTGTTCGGAATCAGCACTTTCTTGGATTTTTCTCTTAATTAAACCATCGTTCAATTGTTTTAAAAAACCACCATTAGCCTCTATGTCTTTGAATAATAATAATGCTTTTTCGGCTAATTGATTGGTAAGGTTTTCAATGTAATAACTGCCATCAGCAGGATTGTCAACTTTGTCAAAATAACTTTCTTCTTTTAGAATCAGTAATTGATTTCGAGCTATTCTATCGCCAAATTCATTGTCCTTATGGTACAATGCATCATAAGGTAAATTGGCAATAGTATCAGCTCCGCCAAGGATGGCACTCATACATTCGGTAGTGGTACGCAACATATTTACATTATAATCGTAAATGGTTTTGTTGCGTTTTGTTGGAGTCACCAATAGATGACAATCAAAATTGTGATTGTATTCTTTAGCTATTAGGGTGAAAAGGATTCGGAAAGCTCTTAATTTTGCAATTTCAAAAAAGTAATTCCCGCCTACGGAAATTTGGAAAACAATTGGGTGATTTATAGTCGAAATTCTGTTGAAATATTCATTGGCATGCGCCATACTATAGGCAATTTGTTGTACCATATTAGCGCCTGCATTTTGATACAAACTGCTATTTATACTGATTATAGAAAGTGAATTGGTTTCTATTGAAAGTTTTTCAATTGTCTCGAAATTGTTTTTTTCTTGGGTTTTATACCAATTTCCATCTTTTGCCAATTGTCCTATGGGGTCCAAAAGGCAATATATCGTTGCTTTTTTTTCTTTAGCAATAGCATCTATCTTTTTTACGAAATCGATTGAGAGAAAAGTAAAATGAAAGTATATTGGAATATTTTCTAGAGGAAGTTTGTCCAATAGTTTTGTAATGTTCACATTTTCTTCTGGAATAGTAAAACGTAAACTTTCGGCACCACGATGGATTGAATCTAACCCTTTTTCGATAGATTTCTCCAAATCATAAACAAAAATATTTTGACAAATTTTGAATTGAGTAGCTTTTGTTGAAACGGTATTTTTTTTAGTAAAATCTTCTTTATCATAAAAAGGTTTTACTTTGATATCTTCTGGAGAATTCCAAATTAGAGTTTCATTATAATCGGCTCCTTTGAGTTCAAATTGAATTTTTTGCTTCCAGAGTTTGGCTGAAACAGGGCTGAAATCATCGAATAAATTCTTAGCCATCTTTATTTTTTAATTAAATTAAAATGTGGTTGTATTATTTCTTTTTAAGAGAATCACTGTCAAATTCAACGATATAAATATCTTCACTATCTTTTTTCATATAGTATTTTTCACGGGCATATTTTTCAACTTGCATGGGATTTTTAAGTTGTTTGATGTGTTCTTCGTCTTTTTTTATTTCACCTTGGTAATAGGTAGCATTATCCTCTAGTTCATCTATCTGTTTGTTTAAAAAACGATGTTCAAAATAAGAATAATTATCTAAAAATACCATCCATGTAAAAAACGATAAAGAAACCCATACGTATTTGTTACTTAAAAATTTAAACCATGTTTTGTCTTTGAATGGGTTCTTCATTGGGAATATTTTTTAATCCAATTAAATGGGAGAAGTCAATTTATGGAGCATCTCTTCTATTCTATGTTATTGAAAAAAAAGCGCTTGTTAACAGGATATAAAATTACAACAAAATTATAAAATACGTTGGTTAATTACGGCACGAACTACATCTATAGCAACTGTATTGAATTTGTCGTTTGGGATTATAATATCTGCAAAAGCTTTAGTGGGTTCTATGAATTGTTCATGCATTGGTTTCAACGTATGTTGATAACGGTTTAAAACTTCATTCATATCTCTGCCACGTTCAGCAATGTCTCTTTTTAAACGGCGAATTAAACGTTCATCTGAATCGGCATGAACGTATATTTTGATATCGAAAAGTTTTCTTAATTCTGGATTTGTTAGGATTAAGATGCCTTCTACAATCATTACTTTTCTTGGATGCGTGATCACAACATCATCGGTTCTGTTGTGTTGTACAAAAGAATAGACGGGTTGATTTACAGTATTGCCTGCCTTTAATTCTTTAAGATGTTCTACTAATAATTCAAAATCAATAGCTCTTGGATGGTCAAAATTGATGTTGGAACGATCTTCGTAACTCAGATCGTGAGTTTCTTTATAATAGGAGTCTTGAGCAATAATACCAACTTCTGCTTCGGGTAATTCGTTCATGATTTGATGTACCACGGTTGTTTTTCCGCATCCTGTTCCTCCTGCAATTCCTATGATAAGCATAAAATATAAGTGTTTTGTTGAAGTTGTAAAAATAGTTTTTTTTATGATGGTATTAAACGGTTTATTCCACAAAAAAAGCCGAACATTGCTGTTCGGCTTTTTTGTCGGGGTGGCAGGATTCGAACCTGCGGCCTCCTGCTCCCAAAGCAGGCGCGATAACCGAGCTACGCTACACCCCGTAATTCGAGTGCAAATATAGTGTTTATTTCTGCTTTTCAAAGCAAATTTGTAAAATAAATAAAATTTATTTCGATATCACTTTTTAGGATTTATTAGAGCGTGAAATTTTTATAATAAAGAGTACATTTGTACATCAAAAAATAAAATATCATGTCAGATACAATTGAAAAAATAAAATGTCTTATTATAGGTTCTGGCCCAGCTGGTTATACTGCGGCTATATATGCAGCTAGAGCAAATATGAATCCTGTATTATATCAAGGAATGCAACCTGGTGGTCAATTGACAACTACAAATGAAGTTGAAAACTTTCCAGGATATGTTGACGGTGTTACAGGTCCAGAAATGATGGTGCAATTGCAAAGTCAAGCGCAACGCTTTGGAGCAGATATCCGTGATGGATGGGCTACTAGGGTTGATTTTTCTGGTGATATTCACAAAGTTTGGATCAATGATAAAATCGAATTGCATTGCGAAACGGTTATTATTTCTACAGGAGCTTCAGCAAAATATTTAGGATTAGATTCTGAACAGCATTATCTAAAAATGGGTGGTGGAGTTTCGGCTTGTGCAGTTTGTGACGGATTCTTTTATAGAAATCAAGAAGTAGTTATAGTTGGAGCTGGTGATTCTGCTTGCGAAGAAGCACATTATTTGTCTAAACTCTGCAAAAAAGTTACCATGTTGGTAAGGAGCGAAAAATTTAGAGCTTCAAAAATCATGGAAGAACGTGTTCGTAAAACCGAAAACATTACCATCTTGATGAACCACGATACAGTTGATGTTTTAGGAGATGAACAAGTAGTGACCGGTGTAAAAGCCAAAAACAAAACAACAGGTGAAGTGTTTGATATTCCGGCTACTGGTTTCTTTGTAGCAATTGGTCATCAGCCTAATACTGAAATTTTCAAAGAATATATAACGTTAGACGAAACGGGCTATATTGTGAATACTCCAGGAACTTCCAAAACAAATGTAAGTGGAGTTTTTGTAGCGGGTGACGCTGCGGATCATGTGTATCGTCAAGCGATTACTGCTGCAGGTACTGGCTGTATGGCTGCACTAGATGCGGAGAGATATTTAGCTTCTAAAGATTAATTTTTGTTTTAAAATAAAAAAGTCCCAAAATTTTTAAAATTTTGGGACTTTTTTTTATACGAAAAAATAAATAAACTCGGTGTGATTTTATTTTAGTTTTTTGATCAATTGCGCTTCGCCTAGAAATTTGCGTATTTCGATTTTTGGGGTTCCCAATAAGTTAATTTTAGAATTATCATTTGCATCTACAACTAGTGTAGTGTCTGTCATAATATTGCAAATGGAATTGCTTTCGGTAGTGGCATCTGCATTTTTTATTGTAAAATTAAAACCATTGAATATGCTGTTGTTGTCTAGTCTTATAATGGCATTTACTGCATCTCCTTCTATAATTGAAGTTGCTTTTTGATACATATCAAACGCTAAATCTACAGTAGAAATTAATGCTTTTATTTGAGCGTTTTTGCTTAGTTGAACTTTTGCTTTTTCGGATTTTAAATTCAATTCAATTTTTGATTTGTCATCTGCAATTAATCCGAAATTTTTTGAATTGACATTCAGATATAGTTTAGCAAAATCCAATGAAGTAAAGGTAATGTTTTCCAGTTGTATGGCTTCAATAGCATTTACAATAGCAATGTTTTTAGCAACAACAGACTTTAAATCATTTGTATATTTTATGCGTACTATCAATTTTTTGAAACTACTGGATTCTTTAGGAGTATAAATTCGAAGTGTTTTTTCTTTTAAATCAAAAGAAATATTTTCATGCAAATTATCGTCAGCTTCTATTTTTATTTCATTTTTAGAACCTTTTTCCAAGAATACAGTCAAGTTATCTTCAATTTCAAGTGCTGTAAATTCACCAATTTCTTTCGGTTTTTCGACAACTATTTTAGAGCCTTTTATGCGTTCCTTGTTTTGACCAAAAGTAATATTTGTTGCCAGTAGTAAAAATACAAGTAAGTGTTGAAATTTCATTATGTTAAATTTGGGTTGGATGCAAATATAAAAAAATCACCCACTTTTGATGGATGATTTTTGAAATATTTAGTATTTAAATGGTTTAATCTTGATGAATACTTCCTCCAGAATGTTCTTCTTTTTGAATCGATTTTGGAGTACCTTCATAGTTAATGCTTCCTCCACTAGAAGCCTCTGCTTTCAAACTGATTATTGGGTGCGTTTGAATTGAACCACCACTCGATACGTCAGCTACCACTTCATTAGCAAGTAGTTTACTGGCATCTATAGTCCCTCCACTTGATGCATGACTTTCTAAACGGATTGCTTTTCCATTGATAGTTTGAGAACTTCCACTACTAGCTTCAATTTGAATCGCCTCATATTCGGCACTTACATTAATAGAGGAAGCGCTTGAAGAAGAAATGCTTAAATTGTCACCTTTCAAAGTGTTATTGCTGTTTATTGTCGCTGCAGATGTGGCTTCTAGGCCTTCTATTACGGGCATTTTTACAATTACTTTTTTTGATTTAATATTAATAAAGTTACTGTATTTACACGTAATGATCAAAACACCATTCTCTACTTTTGTGATAATTTCGTTATGTAAATTATCATCTGCTTCAACAATTATCTCTGTTTTATCCGATTGTTCAATAACAAGATCTATAGCATTGTTTACTTCAACGCTTTTAAAATTACCTTCAACAGTTCTTTTTTCCTTGGTTATGTTTCCACTTCCTGTAATAGAATTCAAATTAGTACAAGATCCGAAAAATAAAGCCACTAACGTTACAATTAGAAACTGAGTGATTAATGTGATGACTTTTATCATGACTATTCTGTTTTAATAATTATACCATCTTTGTTGATTTTCAATTCTTTGAATTTTTTATTAGTTTTTACAGTCGAATCACTTTCAACCGTTACACCATCTTCATTAATAGTGACATTAGTTTCATTGTCATTAGTGTCAACATCATTGTATTCATTTTCATCGGCTGGACAATTCAAACATTTTGCTTTTATGTTTCCAACTTTATAAACATAATCATCTGAGCTATAATGTAAGTTAAAAAACTCATCATCAGATCGATCGTAATTTTCAACGCTTGAGTCGGTTTTAAAAAGTACTCCTTCAGGTAAATACAATGTAATTTCTACTTCCTGATCTCTAAATTTGTTTTTCAAATCGGTAATCAAATAATTGTCTAAGATCAATTGATTGCCTACGATTTTATAACCATACTTAATGGCGCTGGCTCTGTTTTTAGCTTCAGACAATGATTTTCCTTTAGCTTCTTTCTCAATTTTTATATAAGCATATTTTTCATCCGACTTCTCGATTTTAATGCTTACATCATTCGAATAAATGATGTCATTTTTCAAGGAATCTTGAGTAATTAAAAATTCATCTCTATCATCTACATCTTTCGCAAAATAATCATTGTGCTTGAATTTGATCAAAAGCGTATCAGCTGGTTTTAAATTAATGGTTTCTTTTTGTACCGATCTTCCATTTACCGCAAATGCAGTTGCTTGTTTGATTCCAATAGATATTGCCAATGAAACTGCAATTAACCAAAGTGCTAATAGGGTGTATTTAACAATATTTCCAACGGATTTCATATTGGGAGCCAACAATTTGAAACCTAATAATGTCATGAAAAAGAACGGAATTCCTACAGCAAAGAACATTATTAGTCCAAAAACCCAAACAGGATAATCCGTAAAGTTCCCCGCTTCTATAAAACTTTGCCAAGGAAAATTCATAGAAACACTAGTTCCCAATGTAAATACTCCTACAAGTAACATTACAAGTACAGCTAACCCCGACATTATTAAAATCACTCCCAAAAATTTAGCAAAAATTTTAAAAACGGTCATGATAAAATCACTAAAGCTATTTCCCAATTTCTCGGCACCTGTTTTTACTTGATTTCCAAATTTGTCGTAATCTGCATTTTTTATCTTTTCTGAAACGTTTTCAAATTCTTCACGAACTTTTTTTTCGATGTTCGAAATTGTAACTGGTTCACCAGTCATCTCCAATTTTTCTGATGTAGTAACCGCTTCTGGCATTACAATCCACAGGATGATATAGGCTAATACTCCAGTTCCCCATGCAAAAATTAGTATTAAAAGGAATATGCGTAACCAAACTTTATCAATTCCAAAATAATGTCCTAATCCAGCCAATACACCACCAACCATTCCGTTTTCTTTGTCACGGTATAATTTTTTGGTTCCGCTTGGAGTAGCATAATTGTTAAAACTAGAATTTGTTCCCGCTTCTTCTTCTATGATATAATCTTCTGGTTGCCCCATCACAGCGATCACTTCGTCAACTTCTCTAAGTGTAACTACGTGTTTTTCTGTTTTTTGTTTCTCAGTCAACAATTCTGAAACTCTCATTTCAATATCCTTGATAATCTCTTCTTGTCCAGATGATTTTGACAGCGAACGTTTTATAGCGTCAAAATATCGAGTTAATTTTTGGTATGCATCTTCGTCAATATGGAAGAACATTCCACCTAGATTTATATTTACAGTTTTGTTCATGACTATAGTTTTTGGTTGGTTATTAAGTTTACAGCATCCGACAATTCTGTCCAAGTGCCATCTAGTTCTTTTAAAAATGTTTGTCCTATTTCGGTTAGTCCGTAGTATTTTCTAGGTGGTCCCGATGTGGATTCTTCCCAACGATAATTGAGTAATCCGTCGTTTTTTAGTCGTGTCAAAAGCGGGTAAATGGTTCCCTCTACGACCAATAGTTTTGCGTTTTTTAAAGTATCTAATATTTCTGAGGTATAAGCATCTTTTTCTTTTAAAACCGATAAGATACAAAACTCAAGAACACCTTTACGCATCTGGGCTTTTGTGTTTTCAATGTTCATAATTTTTTAATTTGAGTTGATTTGATTTGTTGATGAAACTGTTCATTTTTTGATTGATGATTGATTAATATAATGATGATTTGGGCGTGACCCCGTTGAGAAAAGGGGCTTACTTATTGCGCCGCTCATTCAGCCCCTTTTCTCAACAGGGTCGGGCTATCCATGCTACTTCGGTAGCTTATTGCTATCCCTCACGCGATTCCAGTAAAACGAGATATTTAGAATGTATAAGAACTTTTATGAATTGTAATTTACTTTATAAAAGGAATGGTCAATGGATAATTGTATTCTTCTCCATTTGATGCTTTGACAGCAGCATAAATCACCAAAAAGAATTCGGCTATTTTTATGCAGGCAAATCCAAAAAGCGCCAAAACTCCAACTGTCAAAATTCCGATGCTATTGCCATAATCAAAATTTTCAAAAATAATGTCATTGTTGTTTACTAAATCATTGAAAGACACATTTTTTAAAACAGTATATAAAAAGATTGGAATAGCAATCATTGCCAAAATCAACGAATAAATTAATAGACTTAATTGAAAATTTAATGCTTGCTTGCCATTGTGATCGATAAATTGTGATTGGTCTTTTTTTGAAGTCCAAATAATGATTGGAAAAATATAGTTTCCAAACGGAATTAAATATTGGCTAAAAGTACTTAAGTGTGTAAGTGCTGCTGTGTTTCTTTCGGTTGAAGTTTCCATTTTTGATTTTTTTGATTTTTTGATTGATGATTGAATAAATGACTTACCTAGTAATTTCTTATGCAAATATATGTCTTAAGGAGAGTATCTTGTATCGCATAGTAGTATATATTAACAAAATATTAACAAAAACAACTATGTTTGAATGAAAATACCTCTAAAAGCAATGCGTTTATAGCAATTGGTTATTATACTGAAATTTTTATATCAAACGTATTGAATGGTTTATAGTGTTTTTTATCGCGTTTATAATGGCAAAGTCCAGGAATTTTGAACTCAGCCTTTTCCTTTTGTTATTTATCGGTTATACTGGTTCTATTGTATAAATGAAATTGTTTGGGTTTAGTTTATAATTGCTTTTATAATTAGGCTTTTAAGAATCAGAAAAGGATATTTGCTTTAATTATTGAATTTTTATATGTACGCATAGTATTTTTTGTATTTTAGCAAAAAAAATAATTAAATATGGAATTAACGGTATCAAAATTGAATCGATTTGTGCTTTTCAAATTGCCTTCGGCTTTTATATGTGGAGTTCGCGCGAAACACATTGACAATAATAAATGTGTCGTTTCTGTAAAACACCGTTGGATCAATCAGAATCCTTTTAATTCTATGTATTTTGCTGTTCAAGCAATGGCGGCAGAGTTGTCAACAGGAGCAATGGTGATTGATAAAATCCAGAAAAGTGGCAAGAAAATATCCATGTTGGTGGCTAATAATAAATCTAATTTTTCTAAAAAAGCAACGGGTAGAATTACGTTTATCTGCCAAGACGGGCATTTGATAGAAGAAGCAATTCAAAAAACAATTGCCAATGGCGAAGGCCAAACGTTTTGGATGAAATCAATCGGAACTAATGAAGAAGGAATCCAAGTTTCTGAAATGGATTTTGAATGGAGTGTGCGATTAAAATAATTGGATAAAATAAAAACAAAAAAAAAGCTTCGATAGAAAAACGAAGCTTTTTTTAATATAAGGCATTGCTGAATTAATAATTATATAGAAGACAACCTTAATTTCAAATTCTGTAGAGTTGTATCGTTAGGGGATTTAATATAAATCTGAGTCAAAAATAAACAAACTACAACGTAATAGTCTTAAAATTATATTAAATTTTTTGGTCAGAATAACAGTTTGTAATTTTTTATAAATTTTATTTCTAAAAAAAGATGACAATTTGACAATTTATAAGTTTTGGCAGTACTTTTGCAATCGAATTTAATGAATAAAACTATGTTTAAGAATTTTTTTAAAAATAAAAGCAATATGACTACAGAAAATACAGAATTCGATCAAGAAATAGATGATGTGACATTAGAAAATAATGCAAATGGCGAGCAAATTATTATTGAAGAATTAAGTGTTGAAGAGCAGTTAACACAAGATTTAGCAAAAGAAAAAGATAAGTTTTTGAGATTATTTGCAGAATTTGAAAACTACAAAAGACGTACTACAAAAGAAAGAATTGAATTGTTTAAAACAGCCAATCAAGAAGTGTTATTAGCGATGCTTCCTGTGCTAGACGATTTTGACAGAGCTATTGTAGAAATTAATAAGTCAGACGATGAGTTGTTAACCAAAGGAGTAGAGTTAATTCATGAAAAACTCAAAAGTACTTTGGTAGGTAAAGGTTTAGAAGTAGTTGATGTTAAGGCTGGTGATGCATTTGACGCTGATTTTGCTGAAGCTATCACTCAAATTCCTGCGGCGTCTGATGCCTTAAAAGGTAAAATTGTGGATGTTCTTGAAAAAGGATATAAACTTGGGGATAAAATTATTCGTTTTCCAAAAGTGGTAATTGGCAACTAAAAAATCAAATTACAAATCATAAATCCGTATTGGTGTGACAATTGGGTTTGACTCCCAGACTATTTTGGGATTAAAATTTGGAATTTACTTTAAATTATTATGAAAAAAGATTTTTACGAAATATTAGGCATTTCAAAAAGTGCAGATGCTGCCGAAATTAAAAAGGCATACCGAAAAAATGCATTAAAATATCATCCTGACAAGAATCCTGGCGACAAAGAGGCAGAAGAAAAATTCAAGTTGGCTGCTGAAGCATATGAAATATTAAGTGATCCTGCCAAAAAAGCAAAGTATGATCAATACGGTCATCAAGCATTTGATGGTTCTGGAGGATTTGGTGGCGGTCATGGCGGAATGAATATGGACGATATCTTTAGTCAATTTGGAGATATTTTTGGTGGTGGTTTCGGAGGCTTTGGCGGAGGCGGAGGCGGAGGTCCTCGTCGCGTGAAAGGAAGTAATTTACGTATCAAAGTAAAATTGACTTTGGAAGAAATTGCCAATGGTGTTGAGAAAAAAGTAAAAGTAAAACGCAAAGTTCAAGCTCAAGGAGTTTCTTATAAAACTTGTTCGACTTGTAATGGTCAAGGTCAAGTAATGCGTGTTACCAATACGATTTTGGGTAGAATGCAATCTGCCTCAACTTGTCCTACTTGTGGAGGTTCTGGTCAAATTTTGGACAGAAAACCAAACAATGCAGACTCTCAAGGAATGGTGGTAGAGGACGAAACTGTTTCTATAAAAATTCCTGCAGGTGTGGTTGATGGTATGCAATTGAAAGTTTCCGGTAAAGGAAATGACGCTCCAGGAAACAGTGTTCCAGGTGATTTAATAGTTGTTATCGAGGAGATCGAACACGAAAACTTGAAACGCGAAGGCGAAAATCTTCATTATGATCTTTACATCAGTTTTGCAGAAGCCGTTCTTGGAATTTCAAAAGATATTGATGCCGTAAATGGAAAAGTCAGAATCAAACTGGAAGAAGGTATTCAATCGGGTAAAATTCTACGATTAAAAGGGAAAGGGATTCCAAGTATCAATGGTTATGGTAGTGGAGATTTATTAGTTCATGTAAATGTATGGACTCCAAAAACCTTAAACAAAGAACAAAAACAGTTTTTTGAAAAAGCCTTAACGGATGATAATTTTACTCCGAACCCTGAAAAATCAGACAAATCATTTTTTGAAAAAGTAAAAGATATGTTTTCTTAATCTTTTTTAAAAATAAAAAATACAAACCCATCCTTTATTCGATAAGGATGGGTTTTTTATTGGTTAATTAAGAGAATTTCGTTTTGAAATTATTTACTTTTACGCCAATTAAAAAATCAGCATGAGTAACATACTTGAAGTAAATAAAGTCGTAAAGCAATATGGAGACTATGTAGCGCTTAACGAAGTGTCATTGACCGTTCCAAAAGGGAGTATTTATGGGCTTCTTGGTCCAAATGGAGCAGGAAAAACTTCACTAATTCGAATCATCAATCAGATTACAATGCCAGATAAAGGCGAAATCATTTTAGATGGTGAGAAACTTCAACCTAAACACATACAATATATTGGCTACCTTCCAGAAGAAAGAGGCTTATATAGTACAATGAAAGTGGGTGAACAATGTTTGTATTTGGCACAAATGAAAGGTTTGTCTAAAGCTGAAGCCAAAAAACAACTCGAATATTGGTTTGATCGTTTAGGAATTCAAGGTTGGTGGAATAAGAGAATCCAAGAATTGTCTAAAGGAATGGCGCAAAAAATTCAATTTGTGGTTTGTGTGTTGCATAAACCTAAATTATTGATTTTTGATGAACCCTTTTCTGGTTTTGATCCTGTTAATGCTAATGTTATTAAAGATGAAATTTTGGCATTAAAAGAGGAGGGAGCAACTATTATTTTTTCCACGCATAGAATGGAAAGTGTTGAAGAATTATGTGATCATATTGCATTAATTCACAAATCGAATAAGTTAATAGAAGGAAAGCTGATTGATGTTAAAAGACAATTTAAAACTAACAGTTTTGAAGTTGGTATTTTATCGGATAATGTAGAAGGTTTGATGTTTGATCTTACTCAAAAATTTAAGGTAGGACAGGCTAATTTTAAATCCTTAAATGACGAAATAAAACTAGAAATCCAATTAGGAAACGCCACGCCAAATGAATTGCTGAATATTTTGTCGCAACGTGGTCAGGTGATGCATTTTGTAGAGAAAATTCCAAGCGTGAATGATATTTTTATTCAAACAGTAACAAAAGAAAATGCTTAGAGAATTAAAATTTTGGATTAAATCTAAATAATCCACTTTTCTAAAAATTTAACAATCGAATAATTTAAAATCCAATTATCTATATAAATGAGTATTATTTCATTAATCATAAAAAGAGAATTTATTGCCAAAGTTCGAAACAAGTCATTTATTGTCATGACTTTCTTAAGTCCGTTGCTATTTGTTGGTATTGCGGGTTTTGTTGCTTATTTAAGTTCGATGAAAGCCGAAACGAAACGTATTGCCATTCATGATGAGTCTGGTTTGTTTGTCAATGAATTTTTGACTCAGAATAATAAAGGTAGTGAATACAAATACTTGGACTTGTCTAAAATTGATCTTCAGTTTCTAAAAGATAGTATTGTTAAAGAAAATTTTGAAGCTTTACTATATGTCCCAAAAGCGGCAACCAATAAAAGTTTAGAAAATAAAATTGAATTGATATCTAATGATAGTCCCAGTATTATTTTTATCGAAAAAACACAAGGGATTATTGCCGATAAGTTAACGAAAGATAATCTAGAATTGGCACACTTAGATACTTTGGCTATAAAAAATGCTAAAGCTGAAGTAGTTTTACATCTTTCTAAAGCTTCTGGAGAAGAAAGTATCAGGGGACTTAACGAAATAAAAATTGCAATAGGAGGAGCTTTTGGTTACCTGATCATGATGTTTATTATTATTTATGGTAATATGGTCATGCGTTCTGTAATAGAAGAAAAAACAAATCGTATCGTTGAGATTATCATATCCTCTGTAAAACCATTTCAATTAATGATGGGCAAAATTATTGGCACGTCTTTGGCTGGTTTATTGCAATTTTTGATTTGGACTGTTATTGGTTTGTCTTTAATGTTTGCAGCCTCTGCCTTTTTTGGTGTAAATATTGGACCTACTTCCAGAGTGTCTCCAGAGATGATGCAAGTTGCTCAACAAGAATTTTCGGGGACTGCTCAAATGTATATCAAAGAATTATGGAATTTACCTATAGCCAGTATTTTATTTGGTTTTGTGGTTTATTTTATAGGAGGATATTTCCTTTATAGTTCTTTTTATGCAGCTATTGGTGCAGCAGTAGACAATCAAACAGATTCGCAACAATTTCTTTTGCCAATTATAATGCCTTTGATGTTGAGTGTTTATATTGGATTTTTTACTGTAATTAACGATCCTCATGGAACAATTGCAGTTGTATTCTCAATGATTCCACTTACTTCTCCTATTGTAATGCTTATGCGTATTCCTTTTGGAGTGCCGTGGTGGCAAATTGCAATTTCCGTATCTTTGTTGTTTGCCAGCTTTTTTGGTGTAGTTTGGTTTGCTGCTAAAATTTACAGAGTTGGAATTTTGATGTACGGAAAAAAACCTAGTTGGAAAGAGTTATATAAGTGGCTCAAATATTAGTAGCTTCTTAGATTATTGGAAAATGGGTTGTTGGGTTTTGTAAATAAATGATAATTAATAACTTAATTTCTAAAATACTTAAAAAAATCATAGAATCTTACTAACTTAGATTCTCAGATTATTAATATTAAAATATGAGTAAAATTCTAATTATCGAGGATGAAGATTCAATAAGAAGAGTATTGATTAAAATACTTAGAGAAGAAAATGAATCGTATGAAGTTGATGAAGCTGAGGATGGCGTTATAGGACTTGAAAAAATCAAAGAAAACGACTATGATTTAGTGTTATGCGATATAAAAATGCCAAGAATGGATGGTGTTGAATTACTTGAAGCTGTAAAAAAGTTTGATACCGAAATTCCTATTGTAATGATTTCGGGACATGGAGATATGGAGACCGCTATCAACACAATGAGAATGGGTGCATTCGATTATATTTCGAAACCACCTGATTTGAATAGATTATTAAACACGGTTCGGAATGCATTAGACAGAAAAAAATTAGTAGTTGAGAATAAAATTTTAAAGAAAAAAGTCAATAAAAAATATCAAATAATTGGCGAAAGCGATGCTATCAATCTAGTAAAAGTGATGATTGATAAAGTAGCAAAAACGGATGCAAGAGTTTTAATTACTGGGCCTAATGGTACGGGTAAAGAATTAGTTGCTCATCAATTACATGAAAAAAGTGATCGATCTGGTGCTCCTATGATCGAAGTGAATTGTGCTGCTATTCCAAGTGAGTTAATTGAGAGTGAACTTTTTGGACATGTCAAAGGTGCTTTTACATCAGCTGTTAAAGATCGTGCTGGGAAATTCGAAATAGCGAATAAAGGGACTATTTTTTTAGATGAAATTGGCGATATGAGTTTGTCTGCACAGGCCAAAGTATTGAGAGCGTTACAAGAAAATGTAATTACCAGAGTTGGTGCTGATTCCGATATTAAAATAGATGTTCGTGTTATTGCAGCAACCAACAAAAATTTAAAAATAGAAATAGCCGAAGGTCGTTTCCGTGAAGATTTATATCATAGATTAGCGGTTATTTTGATTAATGTGCCATCGTTGAATGATAGACGAACTGATATTCCTGCATTGATTGAACACTTTGCTAGCAAAATTGCTGAGGAACACGGGAATACGGTGAAAAATTTTTCTAAAAAAGCTATCGTTTTATTACAAGAATATGATTGGACTGGAAATATTCGAGAATTAAGAAATGTGATTGAACGATTGATAATACTTGGTGGAAATGAAATTTCTGAAAATGATGTACGAGTCTTTGCCAGTAAATAATAAAGAGAAAAAGCTAAAAAAAATAAAAATATAAAGAATAAAAAGAGCAGGAATTTTTAAAAGTGAATTGGTTTGTAAATTACTTTATTCCTTTTTTATTTTTTCAATTTAAATAAGATGAAACTAAAAAAAATAAATCAAGTATTACAAGAAGCCCTTATAGATTGTGGATTAACAGAGGCTAATGCCATGCAAAAAGAAACTTTTTCGACTATTAAAAGTGGTTCTGATGCAATTATTATTTCTGCTCCTGGTTCTGGGAAATCTACAACTATTGTAATAAATGTGATCCAGCAACTGGTTTGTGAAGGGGAAGAATCACCTAGAGCTTTGATTATTGTTGAAGACAAAGCCAAAGTACTTGAAATGGAAGAACTTTTTGAAAAATTCGGAAGATTTACCAATCTTAGAGTTTACGGTGTTCACGATAAAGGAGATATGGAATATGATAAAAATTATATTTCAACCGGAATAGATGTCCTCATTGGGACTCCCAATAAATTAAGCGATATGTTTACCACAGCAGGGTATAATGTAAACCGATTGAGAATGTTTATTCTTGATGACGCAGATCCTATTTTGAAATTACGTCACGAAACAAAAATCATGCGAATTTCAAACAGTATTGCCAAAACACAGCGCATTATTTTTACGGATCAAATGACCGAAAGAATTGAAATTTTGGCTGACAAAATGCTATTAGAACCGTATGTGTTTGATTTTGATGAAGAATATGACGAAGATGAGGAAGACCTTGATGAAGAAATAGACAACGATGATATTGATGATTTTGAAGAAGAAGAGGAAGAAATTGATGGTGATGAGGAAGAATAGAGTTGAGGGAAATTGAGAAGCAGAATTCAGAAAACAGACAAGATTTAAACGCTTTTTAGTTTAATGGTTTGAGTTAAAAATAATTTAAAAAATAAAAGAATCATGGGATTAATGAAAGTATTTTCGGGAAGTGAAATTTTGGCTCTGGCTTTACAAGAGAAAATTGAGGCTGCAGGAGTGGAAACTGAAATTAAAAATAACATTCAATCGGCTAGAATGTCTGGTTTTCCAAACTTAGACTCAGCAGTTGAAGTGTTTATTCAAGAAACTGATTTTGCAAAAGCTAATCCAGTTATAGAGGAATTTAGGTTAAGTATCTAGTTAAAGTAAGTTGATTTTAATTTTTTTGAAAAACCTTGCCGCTTGTTTAGTGTCAAGGTTTTTTTATAATGTAATATTTTTATAATGAAAGAAGCACAATACAAAATGATTGTTTTAGATATGGATGATACGCTCTTGACAGACGAACACACTATATCTGATGAGAATGTTGAAATGATTTTTAAAGCCCAAGAGATGGGGGTTTATGTGGTTTTGGCTTCTGGCCGACCAACTTCGGCGATGACTTCTTATGCCAAAGAATTAAAAATGGATTTCTATAATTCATTTATGCTTTCTTATAATGGTGCCGTAATTACCGATCTGAAGGAAGATAAAATTCTTTTTGAACAAACCTTGACGAAAGAACAAATTCACGAATTGTATGATTACAGTTTGAAAAGTAAAACACATATTATCACTTATATTAATGATGCCATTGTAAGTGAAACCGATTCGGAATACATTGATGTTGAAAAACACATTACAGGTTTGCCACATAATAAAGTGGTTAGTTTTAAGGAAACAGTACAAACTAATGCAGTTAAATGTATTTTATTAGAAGAACCTTCTTACCTCAAAACGGTTGAAGCCGATTTGAAACTGGCTATGCCACATTTGAGTGTATCCATGTCAAAACCATTTTTTCTAGAAGTAGCACAACACGGAATTGACAAAGCGTATAGTTTGAAAAAATTAGCTGAAAAATTAAACATTCATCAAACTGAAATTATTGCTGTTGGAAATGCTGGTAACGATTTAACTATGATTGAATATGCAGGTTTGGGGGTTTGGGTTGATAATGTAACTCCAGAATTGAGGCACAAAGCAGATGTTATAGTGGCATCTAATAATAATCATGGTGTTGCCGAGGTGATTAAGCGATATATTTTGAAGCAATGAAAACCTTTATAGAAACCAAAAGGCTTATTTTAAGAGAACTGCAACTAACCGATGAGGTAGGAATGTTCGAATTGGATTCAAATCCCGAAGTACATCGTTTTCTTGGGAATAAACCAGTTAAACATATAGATGAAAGTCGTGCTTATATTGAGAATATTAGACAGCAATATGCAGACAACGGAATAGGACGTTGGGCAGTTATTCTAAAAGATACGGATGAGTTTTTAGGTTGGTCCGGAATTAAATTAATAAAACAGACCATAAACAAGCATCAAAATTTTTATGAGATTGGGTATCGTTTTATTCAAAAGCATTGGGGAAAAGGATATGCTACTGAAGCAGGATTGGCATTTGTTGATTTTGCTTTTAATGAATTGAAAGTAGAAAAGCTGTATGCTTATGCAGATGCTGGAAATGTAAATTCTAGACATATTCTCGAAAAACTTGGAATGCATTATGTGAATTCCTTTGAATATGATGGAGAAGAAGAAGTTTGGTATGAAATCGCCATGATTCCAAACCGTAAATTTGAATGAAGAATGGCGATACCATATTCCAATAAAAAACAAATAGTAACTTAATATGAAATGCGAAATCCGAATTTGTAGTTTCTACTTTTGTTTCCTAAAAAAATGCGTCTCTTTATTTGGAAAGAGACGCATTTTTTTAATGAAAATTTTAAATATTATTTTTTTGCCACCGAAATGAAATAATTATTTCCGTCACCCATGGTCAATTTTACTCTTTCATCACAAACGTCAATGGTAAATTTGCCATTATCATAACAAGTACAAGTCGTTTTTTTGTCTTTTGACATTTCATTGTCACATTTACCAGTTTTATATCCTGCTAATTGTGGCGTGTAAAGAGAAACCAAATCGGTAGAAGCAGTTACCAATGAAATAATGCTTGCAGAATTATCATTTGCAATTCGATATACAATTCTATCCGTATAATTGATGTTGTCTACCGAAACTTTTCTGATATAAGTGAATGAAGTAGAAGCAGCCTCAACTGATTTTTCTTCAAATTTAAAACCAAGACTTCTGATGTCTAGATTGAATTTTTCTTGAGAATTATAGCTAGCCCAATTAGTTAATGTAACAATCGTTGGGAAAGGATTTTTAGTTGGTATTGTTGGTGCATTTTGTGCTTGTGAGCAAAGTGTAATAAATAGTAGGGAGATTGTGAGGCAGAATGATTTCATTTTTTTTTATTTGTTATTATATTATTTAATTGACCTACTCTTTATGGTTTTCGGTAATCCCATTTATAGTTTTTAAAATAGTTTTTTTAAAAGTTTGATCTCTTGTAAATAAGAAACCCATAGCGAATTCTTTTGTGACGGAATTAACGCTATTGTATTAAACAGATAAAATCATTTAATATTTCGTTCTTATTGAAATATTTTTGGAATAATTATCTTTTAATTTTTCATAACGATAAAGGGTAGTTTTATTTGGTATATACTAAAGCTAAGTATCGTTAATTGTTTTTGGAGTTGTGAAATTAATACTTAATTAAATAAGAACAAAACCCTCTAAAGAAAAATATTTTCAATTAGAGTTAATCGTTTTTTATGTAAAGAAAATAAAAATGCACTCAATTTTACTCAGTTGCTGAAAATGCGTTAAATATAAATAATCATCGGCTTTATAGTATAGATTTTTGTTCGTAAATTTGCAACCTTAAATTTTTTGACAACGATTTCATTAGTTTAAGTTAAAATATGGAAAATAGAAAAAAAGTTGCTTTTTACACGCTTGGTTGCAAACTGAATTTTTCGGAAACATCAACGATAGCTCGTAATTTGCAAGATGAAGGTTTTGATCGTGTTGATTTTGAGGAAGTTGCCGATATGTACGTGATTAATACCTGTTCGGTTACAGAAAATGCAGATAAACAATTCAAGCAAGTCGTACGCAAAGCGATGAAATTGAATGATAAGGCATTTGTTGCAGCAGTAGGGTGTTATGCTCAGTTAAAACCAGAAGAATTGGCAGATGTTGATGGAGTTGATTTGGTTTTGGGGGCTACCGAAAAATTTAAACTAGCCGATTATATCAATGATTTATCGAAGAATGATTTTGGAGAAGTGCATTCTTGCGAGATTGCCGAAGCCGATTTTTATGTTGGCAGTTATTCCATTGGAGATAGAACTCGTGCTTTTTTGAAAGTGCAAGACGGCTGTGATTATAAATGTACCTATTGTACCATACCCTTGGCTCGTGGAATTTCTCGAAGTGATGCGTTAGAAAATGTTTTGAAGAATGCCTACGAAATTTCAAAGCAAAACATCAAAGAGATAGTTCTTACCGGAGTGAATATTGGTGATTATGGAAAAGGAGAGTTTGGGAATAAAAAACACGAACATACTTTTCTGGAATTGGTTCAGGCTTTAGATGATGTAGAAGGAATTGAAAGATTGCGTATTTCATCGATTGAGCCAAATTTATTGAAGAATGAAACAATAGAGTTTGTATCGAAAAGCAGGACTTTTGTGCCTCATTTTCATATTCCGCTGCAATCCGGAAGTAATGACATTTTGAAATTGATGAAACGTCGCTATTTGCGCGAAGTCTATACCGAAAGAGTGAACAAAATTCGGGAAGTCATGCCACACGCTTGTATAGGTGTAGATGTGATTGTGGGATTTCCGGGTGAAACCGACGAGCATTTCTTGGAAACCTACCATTTCCTGAATGAAATGGATATTTCGTATTTGCACGTTTTTACGTATTCAGAAAGAGATAATACCGAAGCTGTAACCATGGAAGGCGTTGTTCCTGGTAATGTTAGAGCCAAACGCAGTAAAATGCTACGCGGATTATCGGTTAAAAAGCGTCGTGCATTTTATGAAAGTCAGTTGGGAACGAATAGAACCGTACTTTTTGAAAGTGAAAACAAAGAAGGATACATTCACGGGTTTACGGAGAATTACGTAAAAGTAAAAACACCTTGGAATCCTGAATTAGTAAACACTTTGCACGATATCAATTTGACAAAAATTGATGAAGACGGAAGCGTTCGAATGGAATTTTTGAATGTTGAGGTTTAAAATCAATTATTAAACATAAAGGCATTTAATAAAATGCTAAAATAAAACCATTAAGAGATTAAGATTTAGTAAGCTCTATGCTTATTTTTCTTAATCTCTTAATGGTTAAAAAACTCAGATGACTTATAGGTCTGAAATTATTTAAGGATTTGTTGACCAAATACTGCTGTTTTTAATAAACACGCGTCGGTTTAATTTGAGCTGGGCAATGATTAACTCCGCTATGTCTTCGGGTTGCATTACTTTTTCCGGATTACCATCTGTGAGGTTTAATTCTTTTGCTAAATCAGTTGCTACGGTACTTGGAGTTAATGCTGTAACTCGTATGTTGTGTTTGCGAACTTCCTGCATTAGCGAGTCTGTCAATCCTAAAACGGCAAACTTAGAAGCACTATAAGCACTAGTAAGTGCATTTCCGTTTAATCCCGCAGTTGAAGAAATATTGATAATGTCACCTGTTTGTTTTTCAATCATATTTGGTAAAACGGCACGAGTCACATAATAGGTTCCCATTAAGTTTACTTGAATGATGCGTTCCCAAGCTGCTGGTTCCAATTCCAAAAAATTACCAAAAGCGGCAATTCCGGCGTTGTTGATTAAAATATCAATCGATTTGAATTCGGCTAAGGCTTTTTCTACAGCAGAATTTACCGAGTTGATATCGGCAACATCAGCGGTAAGAGCAAGTGATTTTACTCCTAGCGCCTTTACTTCTTTGGCTACTTCATCAATGTCTGATTGTGTTCGTGCCAATAAAATTACATTTACACCTTCTTTGGCCAAAGCAATGGCTACAGCTTTACCAATTCCTTTACCAGCTCCTGTAATAAGTGCGGTTTTGTTTTTTAAGTTTTTCATTATTTGTGTTTTAATGTTTTTTATTAAATGTCAGTTTATAAATATTTGCTTCTAATGCTTCTGTATCGTTATCTTCACAAAGTAAGAACTCAATTGTATCGGCGGAATTTTGATAAACGGTTAGCCCTTCAAATTTGTGGGTGTCACTAATTTTTTTAGTAAAATCGATTTTCATGGTTTTGGTGTCAATACAGCCAATAAAACTTCCTAGTATTTCTCCATCGTTGTAAGTAGAATTTGTGTTTTCGGCAGTTGATAAAAAGTAAATTTTATCGTCGAGTACTACTGCATCGGTGAAACTGCTACGGACTCCTTTTATTTTGGGTAGTTTGTAATTGTTGGAAAGCATATTGAACTCGTTGACCAAGTTTTTGCCTTGGACAGTAAATAGTACATTTTTGGCTGATTTTCCGTTGCCACGATTGAATAAATACCATTCTTCTCCAGTGTAAATTGCACCTTCAATATTGAAATCCTCGGGTTTTATTTCGCCAAAACTTTGCATCACACCATATAAATCGGTGAGATCATTGGTCGAAATTTCTTTTTCCAGCGTATTGATTTGAATCATTTTGTTTCTTTTTTCGGTAGATCCGGAACCAAAAACATAGAGATTGTCTCCAAAATGGGTGATGGCTTCAAAATCGGGTTTTTCACTTTTTGTGATATTTTCTTTGGCCTTTTCTATGATTTCCTGACGTTGTAGGTTTTTGGACTCGATATTATATTCGTATAAAAATCCGCTGTTGTCGCCAATGATAAAAAGCGTGTTGTCTTTGTAGATGAGTCCGGAAGCAGAACCAATTCCGATGATGTGAAATAGGATTTCGAGTGTGAATTTTTCCATTAAAAGTTGTTTTGAAAATGACAGCCCTAGCCCAGATGGTAGTGGAAATCCTTTTGAAAAGAACAGCTATTTTTTCTTGTTCTAGCAGAGCGACCAGAGGAAGCTACTTCTAGGACTTAGAAAAAAGCAGTTCTTGAAAAAGGTTGAAACGAACAGCTGGATTAAGCTCCTTCAAAAGTAATCTATTTTGTTGGGAAAGGAAAAGGGGAAGCTCTATTTTGAAACATTAAAACAAAAAAAATGCCCTGAAATTCAGGACATTTTTTCGAAGAAATTTTATTTTTATAATTTGAAGCCATAGGCCACACGCAATGCTATTTGATTGGTATCATAGTCAGTATAGCCTTCATAACGTAAACTTACGTCAATATTTTTATTGGCATATCCAATTCCAGGTGACCAAATATAAGTGTTTTGATCATAACCGTTGGTTACGGCAAAACCTCCACCTACTTCACCTAAAACGTAAAATTGGTCTTCCCAAATGAAAGCTTTGAATCCAATTTTGGCAGGAATGAAGCCTAAATCTTTGACATTTTGATCAATAAATAAGTTCGTAAAACCCGTTGTAAGCGTTAGAGATGCTTTTGGAGTTAAATCATATTGTAGGCGAACATCACCACCCAATGACCAGTTATAAAAATCGTTGTTTGTTGGAAGTCCTCCGTTAAGACCAATTCCTAAACGGAATCCTTTGTCGAAGTTTTTTGTTTCTTGGGCTTGAGAATTGTTTGCAAATAATAATGCTATTGCGAATACAAATAACACTTTAATTTTCATTGTAGTTTTCATAATTGAAATTTTGTTTAATTTTTTATTGTTCTGTTTATTTGTTTCAGAGCAACAGTGCAAATGTACCGTTCGAGTATGGTTGATATGTTATAGAATTATAAAGGACATTTACAGAATTACTTCATTTACGGAAAAAAAATCTAAAAAATGGGTGTTATATTTTTAATAGTATCGATACAATTGAAAGCTTCTATTTATCTTTGCCGACTTAATAAATACAAAATGAATCTTTCCCGATATACTCAAGAATTCTCTTATAATATTAAACTGGCCTACCCTGTAATTCTAGGGATGCTTGGCCATACAATGATAGGAATTGTAGATAATTATATGGTTGGGAATTTGGGATCAACTGAGTTGGCTGCCGTTTCATTAGGGAATAGTTTTATTTTTTTGGCGATGTCAATAGGAATTGGTTTTTCTACAGCTATAACACCATTGACTGCTGAGGCTGATGCTGAGCAAAACGATAAAAAAATTAGAACTACTTTTCATCATGGTTTATTATTATGCACAATTCTTGGTGTTTCTTTGTTTATAGTTACGGTTTTGTCCAAACAATTAATGTATTTTATGGATCAACCTCCCGCAGTTGTTGCACTTGCAGCACCATATATTGATTGGGTTGCTTTTTCTTTAATTCCTGTGGTGATGTATCAAGGGTATAAACAATTTGCCGATGGTTTATCTTTGACAAAATATTCGATGTATTCTATTATTCTGGCTAACGTTGTACATGTTTTTTTTAATTATGTATTGATTTATGGTTTCTGGATTTTCCCAAAATTAGGAGTTACGGGTGCTGCACTTGGAACTGTTATCTCAAGAATTATGATGGTGGTTTTTATGCATTATCTAATGAAGCACAATACAGTGATGAAAAAGTTTTTTAAAAATTTTACTTTTAAAGAAATAAAAAAGTCAATTGTAAAAAAGATTATTGGACTTGGTTTTCCTTCAGCTATGCAAATGTTGTTTGAGGTGACATTGTTTACAGCAGCTATTTGGCTTTCTGGAACATTAGGAAAAAATAGTCAAGCGGCCAATCAAATAGCGTTAATACTTGCTTCTTCAACCTTTATGGTAGCAATGGGATTGAGTGTTACAGCAATGATTCGTGTGAGTCATTCTAAAGGTGCCGGTGATTTTAAAAATTTAATTATTGTAGCGCGTTCTATTTTTTTATTGGCTATAATATTGGAATCGTTTTTTGCATTTATTTTTGTTGTTTTTCATAATTATTTGCCACACTTCTTTTTAAATATGTCTGATTCAACACAAGCGATAGATAATCATGAAATAATTTTAATTACCTCAAAATTATTACTAATTGCTGCTATTTTTCAAATTTCAGATGGAATTCAAGTTGTGGTTTTGGGAGCTTTGAGAGGTCTGCAAGATGTGAAAGTTCCAATGTACATTACTTTTGTTGCTTATTGGGTTATTGGTTTTCCAATTTCTTTTTATTTAGGAAAATATACAGAATTAAAAGCTGTTGGAGTTTGGATTGGACTTTTGGCTGGTTTAACAGCGGCTGCTTTGTTTTTGTACATTCGGTTTGCTCGATTGACTAAAAAGTTGGTCTTGGAAAATTCTGAAAAATAAAGTACTTGTAAGAATGTAACTTATAATTGGTTTTAACGTATAATCACTGTACCAATTAAAAAACTAAAAAATGATACTATTTATTATTCTTGGAATAATTTTATTAATTCTTGGATTTACTTTAAGCCATAATGCAAATCCGTTTTCTAAATTCGCTGGCATATTAAGAGTTGTAGGTTTTATTCTTATCGCCTTGGGTGTTTTTTCTTCTATGTTTAAACAAATTGACGCTGGTAAAGTAGGGGTAAAGTCGCTTTACGGAAGTGTTGAATCAGGAGTATTGGAAAGTGGTTTGCATGTTATAAATCCACTTTTGGATATCACAGAGTTTGATATTCAAACACAAAACTATACTATGTCTGCCGTTCATGGTGAGGGTGCGCAAGAAGGCGATGATGCTATTCGGGTTTTGTCTAATGATGGACTGGAAGTAGTTATTGATTTGACCGTTTTGTATCGTGTAGTACCAATAGATGCTCCAAAGATTTATAAAAATATTGGAGTTGATTACACAGATAAAATTGTGCGACCAATTACGAGAACCCGTATTAGAGACAACGCAGTTTTTTATGATGCAGTAGCTTTGTATTCGACAAAAAGAAACGAATTTCAAGATCGTATTTTCAAAAATATTGAAGCAGATTTTAAAACGAGAGGTTTGGTTTTGGAACAATTATTAATTCGAAATATTGATCTTCCTATTTCGGTTAAAAAATCGATAGAAAGTAAAATCAATGCCGAACAAGATGCACAAAAAATGACCTTCGTACTTCAAAAAGAAAAACAAGAAGCCGAACGTAAACGTGTGGAAGCACAAGGTATTGCCGATTATCAACGAATAATCTCTTTGGGATTAACAGACAAACAATTGCAATACGAACAAATTAAAGCCCAAAAAGAATTGGCTGCGTCTCCAAACACTAAAATTATTTTTATGAATGGAAAAGGAAGCGCACCGGTTATTTTGTCTGATAAATAAATTAAAATGACTTATAGAGAATAGACTTTTAAAAGTTTTCTGTTTTTCTTAATTCTATTCTCTATTTTCTAATATCTAAATTTTTAAACATGGAATTACCAAAATTTTTACTGGGGGACAATACCGATTTTCCAGATGACATCTTCATCATTCACTTGGATTATCCAAGATTTATCATCAACCTAAAAGATGATGAAGTTGAATTTATGGAAGAAGCAGAAGACCTAGACGAAGCCGAATTGAATGCTGAAATGGAAGGTCTTATCGTTTTAGCCAATGAATTTTATGATCGTGAAATGGAACGATACGAGAAAGAATAATTTATTTCTTTGAAACGATATAATAAGTTCTAGTCAATCGAATGTTGTGTTTTTTAGAATCTTTTGGAATATGATTCAAATCAATATTTGAAACTTTATTCAAAGTATAGTTTTTCAATTCTTTAATCGAATTGATACTGTCAATATCTGTAACCAATAAGCCAAATTTATTTTCTAAAGGTAAATTTAGTTTGTTGGTTTCATTATTTAAAAGAATGGGCATGCTGTATCCATAATCCCAAATTATTTCAGGAGTAAATGAATTTAATTCATACGTTTTAACAGCCAAACTTTTTTCCGAATCTCTAATTGCTTTTGCACTAGCGTAATCAGGATTCTTTAAAATGAGTTTTGTAAAAGGTATTCCGAATACCACTACTGCAACTTGAACTGCAATTACGGCATAAAACACTTTTACAAAGTTTTTGTTTCTAAGGTTTGTAAAAAGAACATATCCAATACCAAACAATGATAAAGTTAATCCAAGGAACCAAATTTCGAATCCTGCGATATCATTTTTTACTTTAACAAAAATACCAACTGGAATAACAATACAAATGATTCCAATAAGGCCAAAAGCAAAATAAATAATTCCTTTTTCTTTTTTTAAACTAATATTTTTAAAATTATTTATCAAGTATTCAATATAGAATCCAGTGTTTAAAGCCATCGGAATCAAAACTGGCAACAAGTATCTTGATTTTTTTTCGGGTACTATTGACAATAATACTACAGAAGCTAATGTCCAAATCAACGTAAATTGATAGGCTTTTAAATTACTTACTTTGTTTTTCAAGTACGGATATAGTAAGGCAATAAATGCTGGTACTGTCCAAATACCACTTTGAGTAAAAAAGCTCCAATAGTAATAAAATGGTCTAGTATTGTAATTTCCCCATCGGCTGCTTTCTATTTTGGTGACTTTTAAATAGGTTGCTGGATCAGCCCATTTTACGTATAGTGGCCATGATAAACCGATAATTATACCTAAAACCACTACAAGTATTAAATATAGTTTTTTGTTCTTTAATTGAAATTTATATGTAAATCCATAAGCAATTAAGAAAGGCAATAATAAAGCATAAACTGAAATAGGTCCTTTGCTTAAAAAAGAGAAACCGAAAAATAATCCGGCCATGATTGCATTGAAAAGTAGTTTCTTTTGTTCATTCAATACTTCCCATAAAAACAAAATACAAATCATCATGAAACTATGAGTGTACATATCCCATTGGTTGTCTCTTCCAGCAAAATAAATATAAAAAGAGGTTATAAGAATAAGTCCGTTATGAAAGCTTTGTTTTTTTGATAAACCTAATTTTTCGGAAAGTTTAAAAGTGCCAAAAACCAATAATAAGGTAATGAATACAACTGGTAAACGCATGCCGAAAAGACAATCAAAACCAAAAATAATTCCAGAAATGGCTGTTAACCATGTTGGTAATGGTGGTTTTTCATATCGTGGCATATCATTAATTGTTGTCAATATCCAATGGTTATTGTTTGCCATTTCTCTTGCAGTAATGAAATTTCTGGCTTCCATGATATTAACTTCTATAACATCTAAATGTGAAAAAAGCATTAGACAGGCTACTATGAAAAGCCAAAAAGTATAATTATGAATTAATTTTGACATCTTTTTTTATAATTATTATATTTCTAGTATAAATGACTAAGCCCAAAGCATGACCAGCTAATAATACGGGATCTTTTCTGATTATGGCATAAATAAATATGATAAGTGATCCACTCAAACTAATAATCCAGAATCCTAAAGGCAAAACAGAATCTTTCTTTTTTTCAGAATAAATCCATTGGTATACAAAACGCAATGTAAATAGAACTTGCCCAATTATACCTGTCCAAAGCAACCATTTAGGAATCGCTTCGTTTCGCAATAGGTTGTCTAAATCATAGACATTGTTATTGTAACCGTAACCAATTATGAAAAAGGGAAAAAGTAGTACAAACCATCTTATTAGTACGTGCAATTTTTTCCAATCATTTTGCAATTGTATGTTTCGAATGTAAATATAGTAGGTAATCGTTTGTCCAAGCATGATTGAGAAATCGTGTCTAAAATAGCCATAAACAAACAGTAAAAAGGATGCAAACAAACTGATTTCCCAAAATAAAACGGGCGTCAAAACTTTTTTGTTTTTTTCAGAAATAATCCACTGCAAAATCATTCTGCTGGAAAACAAAATTTGAGCAATAAAACCTATCGAATAAATGATGATGTTGTTCATTAACCTTGTTTTGCTACGCTATAATTGATGTATTTTTTCTTCATCCACAAATAAGCAAAGCAATCTTGTAGAGGGCCTAATAATCGATTCCAAAGATTAAACTTTGAAAGGCCTGCTATTCTGGGGAAATGTCTTACAGGTGTTTGTTTGATTTTGCCGTTTTGTAATAAAATCATGGCTGGTAAAAATCGGTGTAAACCGTTGAACATTGGTATTCTCTTGGCCATATCTGTACGGATAATTTTTAAGGGACAACCAGTGTCATCCATTCCGTCATGAGTAAAAGTTCTTCTAATGCCATTAGCAATAGTTGAAGACATATTTTTAGTAAAAGAATCTTTTCGATTCGAACGTACTCCAGTTACAAGATCATATTCTCCAGCAAATTCTATCAAAATATTAAAATCTTCAGGAGCTGTTTGTAAATCGGCATCAATGTAGCCTACCCAAGTAGTATCTGCGTAATCAAAACCTGCTTTAATGGCAGCGCTTAAACCAGCATTTTTTTCAAAAGAAATAAAAGTAAATTCGTCGTTGTCTTTGCAGATATTTTCAATAAGGGATTGACTATTGTCTTTGGAACCGTCATTGACAAATAGGATTTTTGTCTTTTTTTTAGCAATACTCAAGTATTGTTTCATTTCTTGATGTACACGATTTAGATTGTCTTCCTCGTTATAGACGGGTATTATAATTGTTAATTCAAAACTCATAGTTTGGTAAAATTTACGCAAAAGTATTTCATTTTGAGAAGAAATTGCTTAAAATAGGATTAAAATTTTTGATGACTTTTAGAATTTGGGGTTTTTTATTTCTATTTTTGAACCGTAAATATTCGAACATGAAAATATTAGTTACTGGTGCCGCTGGGTACATTGCTTCTCATACTGCAGAACGCTTACATTCCCTTGGTCATGAAGTTGTTGGTTTAGATAATTTTTCAGATTATTATGACGTTTCTTTGAAACAAATGAATGCCAATGCATTGAATGTAAAAGGAATTAAAATTAATACTATCGATTTGAGGGATGTAGCGCAGCTTCAAACATTGCCAGTTGATTTTGATTATATTTTTCATTTTGCTGCTCAACCTGGAATTTCTGCTACTTCTAGTTTTGAAGATTATTTGTCAAACAATGTTATTGGAACCAAGAATTTGCTTGATTTTGCATTAAAAAATAAAGAGTTAGCTCTTTTTGTAAATATAGCGACTTCATCCATTTATGGAATTCATGCTACTTTTGATGAAACTGTGGTTCCATCACCTGCTTCATTTTATGGGGTGACTAAATTAGCAGCCGAGCAATTAATTTTGGCAAGCAGTAGGTTAGGGCAATTAAAGGCTTGTTCATTACGTTTGTATTCCGTTTATGGCCCTCGTGAAAGACCAGAAAAGTTATATACAAAACTAATTGCAAATGCTTTCAATAATGTGCCTTTTCCGTTGTTTAAGGGAAGTGAAAATCATTTGAGAAGTTTTACTTATGTTCAGGATATTGTTGATGGAGTGGTTAGTGTTATTGGTAAAGCAGATTTGGTCAACAATGAAATCATCAATTTGGGTACCGAAGAAGAAAATACAACGCAACAAGGAATTGAAATTGTAGAGCAAATTTTAAATAAAAAAATAGACTTACAAATTGTCGATGCTAGAACTGGAGACCAATTAAGAACCAAAGCTGTAATTGAAAAAGCTCGAAGATTATTAGGTTACAACCCGAAAACCAGTTTGTATGAAGGTTTGAAAGAACAGGTGCAATGGTATCAGGATAATTTTTTATAGCAATTTATAAAAACAATATTATTTTTTAAAATAACTGTCCAGTAAAATTTGAGCGGCAACAAAAGGTGATAATTCATTATTTTGTACCGCTTTTTTTGTTTTTTCCAACAAATCAATGATGCTTGGTTGATTGTAAAAATGAGTTTTCAATTGCTCGTTTATGGTTTCCATCATCCAAAATTGATTTTGTTCTTTTCGTTTTTCAAAAAAATAATCATTTGATTTGACCAATTCGATATAGTTCGATATAGTTTGCCAAACGGTGCCAATTCCTTCTTGTGTTATTGCGCTGCAAGTTGCAGTTGTTGGAATCCAACCTGATTTTTTTGCGGGAAATAAATGTAAGGCTCTGTTGAATTCTACTTTTGCCAACTGTGCTTTTTTGATGTTATCACCATCGGCTTTATTGATTATTATAGCATCTGCCATTTCCATAATACCACGTTTGATACCTTGTAGTTCGTCGCCGGCACCTGCAATTTTTAGTAGTAAAAAGAAATCAACCATACTGTGAACCGCTGTTTCGCTCTGGCCCACACCAACGGTTTCGATTAGAATGACATCAAAACCTGAAGCTTCACAAAGTGTAATAGTTTCTCGAGTTTTCCGAGCCACACCACCTAAAGTCTCTCCTGATGCTGATGGTCTAATAAATGCATTTTTGTCTTTTACCAATTCTTCCATTCGGGTTTTGTCACCAAGAATACTTCCATGCGAAATCGTACTGCTTGGATCTACAGCAAGAACTGCGACTTTTTTTCCGATGTTGGTTAAATATTTTCCAAAAGCTTCAATAAAAGTACTTTTTCCAACTCCAGGTACCCCTGTAATTCCAATTCTAATAGACTTATTGGCAAATGGTAAACAATTATTGATGACTTCATTTGCTTTCGCTAAATGATTGCTATTTGTACTTTCGATTAAAGTGATGGAACGACTTAAAGATGTTATGTTTCCAGCCAAAATACCCTCTATTAATTCTTGTGCAGTGGGTTGCTTCTTTCTGGATTCTTTGATGTGTTGCATACCGCTTGAACTGATTATTTCGGGTTGCGAAATTCCAGCTTTTTCGTTTAAAGCACTTTTATTTGTTTTTTTGACAGACAAAATATTTATTTTTGAAAGTAAAAGTAATCAAAACAAAAACAGTTTCAAAAGACGAATCTTTGAAACTGTTTATTACAAATAGATTTGTACTTTTAATAGGCAGCAGTGAAACGTATTTGATGGTGTTTTGGGTTTTCAGCTTCATCAACTATGACAACGGCTAGATCTTCTCCAGATAATATACTTCTTTGATTTTCGTCAAAAACTGGATTTTCTAAACCCAATCTATATTTTCCTGTTCTTCCAGTTGTAATTCCTTGGTGCATTTCGAATGCAGGACTAAAAAATGCCCAATCCAGTTCTTTTTCTTCTTTAAGGATGTTCAAATAATCTCTTGCGGCTGTTGCGCCAGCATGATATTCTTTTGGAAAATCTGGAGTATCAACAGCTTGTAAATTTGGAGCAACAAATAAACTTCCCGCGCCACCAATAGTTATAAATCTTTTTACTCCTGATTGTTTCACCGCTTCTTGAATAGACTTTGATCCTTTGATGAAATCATCATAAATGTTTGGGTTTGTCCAACCTGGATTGTAGGCGCTTATTACAATGTCATTCCCTTTTAAAATTTCGGCTAATGCATCTGTGTCAAAGATATCCGCTGCAATCCAATTTGCATTTGATCCTGTTTTTGGATTTCTTGCAATGGCTGTAATTTCGTGATTTCTGTTTGCTAATTCGTTTAAAATGTTGGAACCTACAAATCCTGTGGCTCCGATAAGTGCGATTTTCATAATTGTTATATTTAAAAGTAATAAAAAAAGTTACAGTTTAGTTTAAAAAAATAGATTAGAACTTATTTGAAAAATCTTCCAATGTAATGTCGCTCAACTGCAAGCTGATGGTTTGATTAATGTCTTTGTATAAATTATCTAAGTTTTTATTGATTTGTTTGCCAACTGGGCAATCTGGGTTTGGCTCATTCTTAGAATAACCTAATGTTACGGTATCAAAAGTCATTTTGAAAATAGCATCCAAAGTGATTTTTGATGACGCTTTCAATAGTCGTGTCCCGCCATTTTTCCCCTCTTTACTTTCTACAATATGATATTTTTTAAGATTTGCTATTTCCTTGCGGACCAAAACAGGGTGCAAGTTCATGCTTCCTGCTATAAAGTCTGATGATAAATATTCATCAGGAAATTTAGAAAGTAATGTGAGAATATGTATTGTTATGGCAAACTTACCTGAAATCATACTGTAATAAAATATATTGCAAATATAGAATTTATTTTTGAATTGATGTATTTCTTTGGTTGAATATTTTTGTTGTTGGTTTTATTGATTTAATCTATTGGTTTTGGGGTTTAATTTTTTTTTTAGTGGTATTTTTGTTTTCTATTTTATACGATGAACAACTTTATTCTCATTTTTGTATTTTTATTTTTTGGTTTTATTTTGCAAAATATAAAGCAAATACCCAAAAACACCCATAAAATTTTAAATTGGATTGTCATTTATATTTGCCTTCCTGCCTTGGCATTATATCATATTCCGAAAATTAAATGGGACAATCAATTGTTGTATCCTATTGGAGTCGCTTGGATAGGATTTATTATTTCGTGTTTCTTTTTTGGTTATTTGGGTAAAAGATTGGGTTGGTCCAGAAAACTGACAGGTTGTTTGATTATTTGTGCAGGACTAGGAAATACATCTTTTTTAGGTTTTCCAATAATTGAAGCTTTGTATGGGGAAGAAGGTATGAAAACAGCACTTTTAGTTGATCAGCCAGGTTCTTTTGTAGTATTGTCTACACTCGGAATTCTTGTGGCTACGGTCTATTCTAAAGGGAATTTAAGTGGTTTTCAAATTGCCAAAAAGATTGCATTTTTCCCTCCTTTTATTACTTTTTGTGTTGCTTGTTTGATGAATGTTTTCCAATTCGATTTTAGTAATTGGGTACAATTATTTTTTAAGACTATCGGAAGTGGGGTAACACCTTTGGCATTGCTTTCAGTTGGACTGCAATTAAAATTTGAAAAGAGAAGTATGCATTGGGGATTTCTTAGTTTAGGTTTGCTTTATAAATTAATTATTACTCCAGCTATTATCTTTTTTTTATACGTTATAATTTTGCATCAACATTCGGATGCTATCAAAGTCTCAATATTAGAATCCGCTATGGCGCCGATGATTACGGGCTGTATATTGGCTTCTACATATGGATTGAAACCAAGGTTAAGTAGTATGATGATTGGTTTTGGTATTCCAATTTCATTTATGACTTTGTTGTTTTGGTATTTAATTTTACAATTGATTTAAAAACTACTTTCATATTAAACTAAATTATGAATTTTGGCATATTGTAATAACATTATGGTTTTGGCATCTTTTATTTCGCCAGTTTCTATCATAACATATGCTTGAGCAAAAGGAATTTCAATTACTTCTATTTCTTCATGCTCATGTTCTAATCCACCTCCAGAACTCACTTTCATGCTTGAATTGTATTCTGCTATAAAGTAGTGCAGGATTTCTGTAACTGCTCCAGGAGACATGTATGCTTCAAAGATCTTTCTTACACTATGCAAGCGGTATCCGGTTTCTTCTTCAGTTTCACGGATGATGCAAGCTTCTGGGTTGTCTTCGTCTAATAGACCAGCGCAAACTTCGATTAATAGTCCGCTTTTATTTCCGTTTAAGTAAGTTGGAAGTCTAAATTGTCGTGTTAAAATAACTGTACCTTTTAATGTATTGTACAGTAAAATTGCAGCACCATTACCTCTGTCGTAAACTTCTCGTTCTTGGATAGCCCATGTATTATCTTTTTTTTGATAATCTATAGTGACTTTATTAAGAGTGTACCAATTGTCTGACAGTAATTCTGTTTTTTTTATTTTGAATCTGGGATTGTCCATTATTTTGTTTTAAAGGGTATAAAAAAACGCTCTGAATTTCAGAGCGTTTGGTGTTTTATTTTAATATAGTTTGCTTTCTGTCTGGTCCCACAGAAACAATTTTGATTGGTACTTCAACTTCTTTTTCTATAAATTCTATGTACTCTTTTAGTTCAATAGGTAATTCCTCATAAGTAGTCATTCCTGTTAAGTCTTGATGCCATCCTTTGAATTCTTTGAATATTGGAGTAACATTCTCTGGTTCTATATTGTAAGGGAAATGAGAGATTGCTTTTCCTTTGTAGTTGTAGTCTGTACAAACTTTCAAGGTTTCAAATCCAGAAAGGACATCACCTTTCATCATCATTAATTGTGTTACGCCATTGATTTGAACAGCATATTTTAAGGCTACCAAATCCAACCATCCGCAACGTCTTTGTCTTCCAGTTACTGAACCAAATTCGTTTCCTACGCTGGCCATTGTTGCACCATCTTCGTCAAAAAGTTCAGTAGGAAAAGGACCGCTACCAACACGAGTTACGTATGCTTTGAAAATTCCGTATACTTCTTTGATTCTGTTTGGAGCAATTCCTAAACCTGTACAAGCACCTGCTGCAGTAGTATTTGAAGAAGTAACAAATGGATAGGTTCCAAAGTCAACATCTAATAATGAACCTTGAGCACCTTCGCAAAGAATAGATTTTCCAGCTCTTTGTGCTTGGTTTAAATATTCTTCACTATCAATAAAATCTAATGTTTTTAATACTTCAATAGATTCGAAGAATTCTATTTCCATTTCGGCTAGATTGTATTGAATGTTAACATCGTAGAATTTAATCATTTCTTCGTGTTTGTCAGCCAATGCTCTGTAACGTTCTTTAAAATCTTCTAGTTCAATATCTCCAACTCGAATACCGTTTCTTCCAGTTTTGTCCATGTATGTTGGTCCAATACCTTTAAGTGTAGATCCGATTTTTGCTTTTCCTTTTGAAGCTTCAGAAGCGGCATCCAGTAATCGATGTGTTGGTAAAATTAAATGTGCTTTTCTAGAGATGATTAATTTACTTTTTATATCTAAATTAAATTTCTCTAAACCTTCTAATTCTTTTTGAAAAACTACGGGGTCAATTACCACTCCGTTTCCAATAATGTTTATGGCTGTTTTGTGAAAAATCCCAGAAGGAATGGTTCTAAGGACGTGTTTAATTCCGTCAAATTCTAAAGTATGTCCGGCATTTGGACCTCCTTGAAAACGAGCAATAATGTCGTAATTTGAGGTAAGAACGTCAACAATTTTCCCTTTTCCTTCATCTCCCCATTGTAATCCTAATAATAAATCTACAGTCATTCTATGTTTTATTTGTAGTTAATTTTCTATTGTATTTTCTGTGTTTTCTTTTTTCTTGTTTCCGTAAAAGTATAGGGAATGGTTGGTTATCTCGATATCAAAAATTTGTTCAATTGTTTTTTTGATGGTTTGAATTCTTGGATCACAAAACTCAATTACTTCTCCAGTATCGGTCATGATTATGTGATCGTGTTGTTTATCGAAATATGATTTTTCGTAATGGGCTTGATTTTGTCCAAATTGATGTTTGCGAACTAAAGCACAGTCTAATAATAATTCGATGGTATTATATAAGGTTGCTCTACTGACACGGTAGTTTTTGTTTTTCATTTTGAGGTATAGGTTTTCTATATCAAAATGTTCTTCACTTTCGTATATTTCTTTTAGGATAGCATAACGTTCGGGTGTTTTGCGATGTCCTTTGTTTTCAAGATACATTGTAAAAACGTTTTTTACAATCTCTTGATTTTTGTTGTTATCTGTGGAAATGAGTGTCATATCTTGCAAAGATAAATTTTTATTTTTAATGTGTAAAAAATTAGAGTTTTAATTCTAATTCAGTATTTGATTTATTGTTGACTTTTTAATTAAAAAAATATTGTTTTTTGTGAATTGTGTTTTCTGTCCGACCGCGTGAGGGATAGACGCTGGCTACCGAAGTAGCGCATATAGCCCGACCCTGTTGAGTAAAGGGGCTTTGTGAGCGGTGCTATAGGTAAGCCCCATTGCTTAATAGGGTCACGCCCAAATGATTTTTGTAACTATTTGATTTAATTGTGATTTTAACAATATTGTGTGTAAAAGTTTTATTTGTGATTGTTGGTTTTGTACACACGAGTTACTTTGTCAATTCCATCAATTTTCTTTATGTTGTCCATTAATTTTTTCAAAATAGTGATGTTTGGGACAATAACGGATAATTGCCCTTTGAAAATTCCGGCATCCCCACTAAGCGATATGCTTTGAATGTTGACATTCATGTTGTTCGAAATTACTTTTGTCAATTCGTTTGTCAATCCCAAAGTGTCCATTCCCATGATATTTATGGTGGCTTTAAAATCTTGTTGCGTTGAGTCAATCCACTTGGCCTGCATGATGCGGTATGCATAATTAGACTGTAACGAAATGGCATTTGGACAGTCTTTTTTGTGGATTTTTATACCTTCATTGATGGTTACAAATCCAAAAACTTCGTCTCCTGGAATGGGATTGCAACACGTTGAAAGTTTGTAATCGAGTTTGTCTTGGGTTTTTCCAAAAACAAGCATATCATAGTTGCTACTGATGACTTGCTTGTGTATGTCTTCGTCGGCTGTACTACTGTTTCGCTTGATTTTATTTTTGAAAAAGTTGATTAAGGTGTTGCTTTTTTGAGCGGCATAATCTTTTAATTGTTGGTTGTCGATAGATCCAACACCAACTCTGTAAAATAAATCTAGGCTTGTTTTTAATTTAAAAAAGTTAACCAGCTCGTTTATTGATTGCTCATTTAGCGTTATTTTTAGGTGTTTGAGTTTGCGGGTTAAAAGCTCTTTTCCGTCTTCGGCAATTTTCTTGGTGTTCTCGTTGAGGACATTTCTAATTTTATTTTTGGCTCTTGAGGTTGTTACATAATCCAGCCAGTTGATGGTAGGTTTTTGATTGGGAGACGTTATTATTTCGACTTGATCACCACTTTTTAATTCGTAATTTAAGGGGACTAGTTTACCATTGACTCTGGTTCCTCTTGTTTTTATTCCAATTTCGGAGTGAATACTGAAAGCGAAATCAAGAGAGGTCGCACCTTTGGGTAAAGATTTGATTTCTCCTTTTGGGGTAAAAATGTAAATTTCCTTGGAGTACAAATTCATTTTAAAATCTTCGACAAAATCGACTGCACTTGTTTCCGAATTTTCTAAGGCTTCTTTTAAAAGATTTAACCAAACGTCGAGACCATTTTCTTCAGTGGCTCCGTTTTTGTATTTGTAATGTGCCGCATACCCTTTTTCGGCAATTTCATCCATTCGCTCACTTCGAACTTGTACTTCGACCCAACGTCCTTTTGGTCCCATTACGGTAATGTGTAGAGCCTCGTAACCAGTTGATTTTGGAGATGAAATCCAGTCTCGTAGTCGGCTTGGACTTGGTCTATAATGGTCTGTTACGATGGAATATATTTTCCAAGCTAGGAATTTTTCATCGTGAGGATTGGATTTATAAACGATACGTAAAGCAAATTTATCATAGACTTCGTCGAAACTTACATTTTGCGCCAACATTTTTCTGTTGATGGAATAAATAGATTTTGGTCGTCCTTTGATGATGTAATCTATATTTTCTTCGTTTAGTGCTTTTTTGAGTACTTCAGAAATGTCTTTGATATAAAGATCTTGTTCTTCCTTGGTTTCTCTAATTTTACTAACTATCGAATTGTATCGTTCAGGATCGGTATATTTTAAACCTAAATCTTCAAGTTTGTTTTTTATTTTATAAAGGCCTAAACGATGTGCCAAAGGAGCATAAATGTATAAAGTCTCAGAAGCTAGTTTCACTTGTTTGTGATCTTCCATAGAGTCCATAGTGAGCATGTTATGCAATCTATCGGCTATTTTTATGAGGATTACCCGAACATCATCGTTGAGTGTCAAAAGCATTCTACGAAAATTCTCGGCTTGCATGGAAACATTAAGGTCTTTTTGTACCAAAGATATTTTGGTTAATCCTTCAACCAATTGAGCGATTTTGGGATTAAACATTTTTTCAATGTCTTTGACTGTAATTGGGGTGTCTTCGACAACGTCGTGCATTAAGGCCGCAGCGATTGAAGTTGCACCTAAACCAATATCAGAAGCAACAATTTTGGCTACTGCAATGGGATGGAAAATATAGGCTTCTCCTGATTTACGGCGTTGGTCTTTATGGGCATCAACAGCCACGTCAAAAGCCTTGCGTATCAGTTTTTTATCCTCTGTAGTCAAAGTTTGATAACTGATGCGTAATAGCTCTTTGTATTCTTGAGCAATTGCTTTATTTTCTTTTTCTATATCGATTTCTATCATAACGGCATGGTTCAATTCTTAAAAATAAGAAATTTTTAAAGAATATACAAGGTTTTAATGTTTGGATTTTAGATTTTAGGACCACAGGTTTTAAAATCTGAAATACGTAATCTGTCATCAAAAACCTCTTTGTCTTTTGGCTTCAAATATCAAAATCGCTGCGGCAACGGATACATTCATACTGTCTATTTCTCCTTGCATAGGTATAATAATGTTTTGAGTCGCTGCGTCTCGCCATTCTTGTGTTAATCCAGTAGCTTCTGTACCTACTACTAAAGCCGTTGGAGAGGTGTAATCTTGAGTGTGGTAGGAAGTCGAGTTTTGTAGTGTAGCACAATAAAAATTGATGTTTCTTTCTTTCAAAAAAGCAATGATTTCAGTTGTTGATCCTGTCGCTATTTGATTGGTAAACAAACAACCTACGCTGGATCTCACAACATTTGGGTTGTACAAATCGCTTTTTGGATTCGCAATAATAACGGCATCCAGATTGGCAGCGTCGGCTGTACGCAATAAAGCACCTATATTTCCTGGTTTTTCGGGTGCTTCTGCTATAAGAATTAGTGGATTTTTGGATAATTGTAAATCGGATAGTTGCATCGATTTTGCTTTGGCAACAGCCAAAATGCCCTCTGTTGTATCTCTATAAGCCAATTTTTGATAGACTTCTTTGTTAATCTCTATTAAATCAGCATTATTCCAAAGTTTTCTAGTTTCAGTTTCAGAACAAACTTCGGGCAAAAATAAAAGGGTCTCTATTTCGTATCCGCCTTTTACCGCAATTTCGATTTCTCTTTTTCCTTCAATTAAAAAAGTACCCGATTGTTTTCGGGCTTTTGCTTTTTCTTGCAAGAGCACTAAGGATTTTATAAAAGGATTTTGTACGGAAGTGATTTGTTTCATTTTAAGATCTGAAATGTTAGAAGTAAGCAAAGTTACTACCTTTTTTTTAATCTCACTCTTTCAAATCCAATCTCGAAAACAAAATGGGACGCCATAAAAAAAATTACAAAATACCTCTAGCTTTGATCTCTAAGTATTTATTTATGGTATCCAATGTTAAATTTTCAGGTTGTGTAAGTACAGAATAGATGCCGTATTTTTTGAGCTCATTGACAATTAATCGTTTTTCGAAGGCAAATTTTTCAGCAATTACTTTATCATAAACTTCTTGAATGTTTTCGGCTTTGTTGTTTATGATTTCATTGAGTTCTGTATTGTTGAAAAAAATAACAACTAACAAATGATTTTTGGCAATTCCTTTTAAATAAGGTAATTGTCGATGTAAACCATCCATTGTTTCAAAATTGGTGTATAAAATAATTAAACTTCTTTGGTTGATATTTTTTTTGATATCGGTATACAATCTGCTGAAATCACTTTCAAAGTAATCGGTTTTAATATTGTATAAAGAATCTAGAATTTTTTGCATTTGAGAGGAACGTCTCTCGGCAAAAACACGATTTTCTACTTTTTTAGAAAAAGCAAACATTCCCGCTTTGTCTTGTTTTTTTAAGATTACACTTGATAATACTAGTGTTGCATTGATGGCATAATCAAGTAAGCTAAGTCCGTTAAAAGGCATTTTCATGACTCTGCCTTTGTCAATTATCATATAAACGGACTGTGATTTTTCGTCTTGAAATTGATTGACCATAAGAGCATTTTTCTTGGCAGTCGCTTTCCAGTTTAAGGTTCTAATGTCATCGCCTTGTGTATATTCTTTGATTTGTTCAAATTCCATAGTGTGACCAATTTTTCTAATTTTCTTTATTCCATATTGAAATAAAGTATTAGAAAAAGCCATCAAACTGTATTTTCGCAATTGAATATAAGATGGATATGTGGGAACCATTCTGTTATGATCGAATTGGAAGCGTCTGGATATTAAATGTAATGGTGAAGAAACATACACATTCAAATTACCAAAATGGTATTCGCCTCGTTCAGTAGGTCGCAAAAAATAATTGATTTCATTTTCTGAAGAAGCCTTTATTTTTTGCTTGATTTCAAAATTTCGAATTTGAAATTGAAACGGAATTTCGTCAATTATTTTAACAGCTATTGGAAAAGTATAAAAGTTTTTAATACTGACTTTTATTTCATTGTCATCTCCATTGGACAGTTTTTCAGACAGGATTCTAGTTCCTTCGATTCCGCTTTTTGTAAAAAATATAATTAAGATGTCTAAGAATACAAAAGTCAAAAGTATAAGTAATAAATACCAAGTACCATTGTAAAGTGCAGGGAAAATAAAAGCACAGATGAACAATCCCACTATGCTTAAAAGGGAATAGAAAAAGAAATTATTGATGTATAAACTTTTGAATAGTTTCATATTTTAGGAATCTGAGGACTAAAATTATCTTGGAATTTCTACGCTTTCGAGAATTTGTTTAATAATTTCTATACTACTTATTCCTTCCATTTCGCGTTCTGGAGTAACAATAATTCGGTGTTGCAAAACAGGAATTGCTGCTTCTTTAATGTCTTCTGGAGTTACAAAATCGCGTCCACGAATAGCTGCGAAACCTTTGGCAGCATTCAGAATTGCAATTGAAGCACGTGGGGAAGCGCCCAAATATAAGAAAGCGTTCTCTCGAGTATTCACCACAATTTTCGCAATATATTCTAGCAAGTTGTGTTCAACTATGATTTGTTTCACCAAAGTTTGGTAGTATTTGATTTGATCCGATGACAGCAGTGTTTTTATATGGTCTAGTTTTCCGTGATCACGAAGCAAATGTTCTCTTTGAATAATCAGGATTTCCTCGTCTATTTTTGGATAATCAATGGATATTTTGAATAAAAAACGATCCAATTGTGCCTCGGGTAAACGATAGGTGCCTTCTTGTTCGATTGGGTTTTGAGTGGCAATTACCAAGAAAGGAGTGTCTAATGTATAAGTCGTGCCATCAATTGTAATTTGACGTTCTTCCATAACTTCAAAAAGAGCTGCCTGAGTTTTTGCAGGAGCACGATTAATTTCGTCAATCAAGACCAAGTTGGAAAAAATAGGACCTTTTTTGAATTCGAATTCTGATTTTTTTAAATCGAATACGGAGGTTCCTAAAATATCCGAAGGCATTAAATCTGGAGTGAATTGAATTCGGCTGAAATCAATATTCAAGGTTTTAGACAAAAGTTTGGCGGTTATGGTTTTGGCTACTCCAGGAACTCCTTCGAGCAAAACGTGACCATTTGATAAAATAGCAACAAGCAATTGATCAATCATTTTGCTTTGACCTACAATAACAGTGCCTAATTCTTCTTTTATGGCGTTGATACTTTCTAAAAGCGGTTCTAAATTTATTCTGGATTGAAAATTTACATTTTCGTTTGTGTTTTCTAGAGTGGTAGTTTCTTCCATATTTTTTAATAATTGTTTTTTGGCTTCAGAGGGTGTTTTTTGTATTTTAATCCGAATTATATATGCTCTATAATTTGTTAATTTACAATCTTTTCGATCGCATTATTGATTTGTATTAAGTCTTCTTCGACACTATGAAAACTGTTTTTTCGGTAAGCATTTATTAATGCAACAACATGTTGGATATCTTCTCGTTTCTTTCCAGATTTATGGTGAAGTTTTTGTATAAAATCGTGATCTAATTTAAGCGTTTCCATCAAGTATTCGTTTCTGATTTTTTCAAGAAAATAGATGATTTTTTTATCGATAATGGTATTGTGATCCCCTTCTTGATAATATAGGTTTCCAATGGTTTTTGTAAAATCTACTGTAGTGTTGGCTAACGGGATTTTTATAGGAACAATTCGTTGTTTTCTTTTGGCATTAAATAATATAAAAAGAATCATTCCGATTAAAAATAAATACCAAGCCCATTTTAGAGCGGGTTGACTTAAAATATACCGCATAGGAGATTGCGAAATCACTTCGCCATTTTGCTCATTGATACACCAAAAGACTTTCCCCATTGGGATATAAGACAATACTTTTTGGGCATATTCATAATGATTTCCTTTTAATAAGTGAAAATTAGTAAATGCCACCGGCTGAGTGTGAAGATAAAAGGAACCGGATTTGTAATTTACTTTTACAAAATTTACCCTAGTGCTGTCCCCATTTTGACATCCTAAAACAGTGGTGTTTTGAGAGTCAATTTTTGAAAAATAATTATTGTTTACCCCTTCAATTATTTTGTATTTTTTATTGCCAAGTCTCTTGTTTGTCACCCAGTTGTATATGCTGTCAGCGTACTTGTATTCATTATCCATTTTTAAATTCAAACTATCCAATAATTCATTTGGCAACGTTTCGGCGCTTATAAAAGCCGTATTTCCTTCGCCGACATACGAACAAATTTCGTTAACCGACTGTTTGTCAAAGTGGTCTATTTTTGAAATACTCAAAAACGTACCCTGTTCTTGATTATCATCATAAGAAGAATTGTTTTGAAAAAATTCGTAAGGAGTACTATTAAATTTTTCTATTTTTTGATTCTTCAAAAGTGATCCAATTTCGTTGTCCAAAACATAGAGTCCAAAAGGGATTTTATCTTTGAGCGAATAGGTTGGTGTCCAATCAATAGGTTTGGGACGATTACTATCAATAACTACAATAGTCACTAGAAGTAACACCAAAATGGAGATGTAAATTTGCAGTGTTCTATTCATTAAGTCTTAGATATTGTTTGTATTGATTTTTCAAAAGTCTTTCGAGTTTTGGCAAAAATGGCATCGTTCAATTCAAATTCGCCATACCAAATGTTGTTGTAGAGGTAAGATGCGTATGCGAAATCTTCTTTTTGCACAGGATTTTTTATTTCATAAAGATAATCTGAGTTTGTTTTTTCGATATCCCAGATAATGATTTGTTTTTCAGACATTTTTTTAAGCAACCAAAGATAATAATACCGTATCGTAAGTCTCTTTTCGTCAGATTGCAAGCTTTGGTTGATTAGTTTTTCAAAATCTACTAAATGGATGTTTTTTTCAATTTCATCGTAATTAATGATTTTTTTATCAGAGTTTTTTCCAAATACCCATTGGCCTTCTTTATTCATAATGGCTTTTACAATCATATAAATTACTGCAACAACTATACTAATAGCTATGATTTTAAGTAAAACGTTTACAAAATCAGATGCTGCTTTGTTGTTTTTGAATTCGAATAATTTACTAAAAAAATTAGCCAACCATTCTTTAAATCGATCCCAAGCGTTTTTTTCAGGAGTTTTAAATTCATAAATAAAAGGAGTGCTAGTATATTTTGTTTTAAAATTTTTTGCAAAAGGTTTCAATTCCACAAAAGCGGTATCGATTTTAATATCTTTTTGAGCTATTATTGCTTTTTCTTTTTTAGTTTCAACCAAAGTGTCTTGCGTTCCAATTTTGGAACAAAAGAAAAAGAGTATAAGGATTATGAATTTATTCAATTTCGGTACCAATTAAATCGATTTGGTTATTTGTGGTAAAATTTTCGGTGTCTTCATGTAAACTGTAATAAATAAGCCCTTGATTGATGACAATAAAATTATTAAAGATGTAGCTTATCAATACCGAAAGGACCATTATAACAGCCATAACAATACCAAAAGTAGAATAGTTATCCGTTTGTGAACTTCCATCTTGAGTAGATACTAGCATAGAACCAATTGTAAATAAATAAGGGATAATTGTGATAATTCCTTGAATAATCTGAATTAACATCAACATCAAAAAAGTCGTACCAACAATAGTCCAGAATTTTAGTTTGAGTAAGTAATATCCATTTGACAACGCTTTGAAAAAGCCCACATCATTTAGAATATAATCATGGTAGGATAGCATTACCCACGAAAAAAAAGCAATTCCGATAATGATAAACAATGGGAATCCGATGAGTATAAAACAAAGAACAACTAGGATTCCAAAAACAATAAAAGCCAAAGGCATAATGATACATGTAATTCCTAATAAAAAAACGAACATTTTGCCAATGTTTTTCTTTAGTTCTTTAGTAATATCTGGAGTAGAAAAATTAGTATTATTCTCTTTTTCAAATAATTTCAAATAAACAATTGGAAAAGTAATGTTGAGCATTGATAAAATAGCGATGACTATAATAGCTGTTATAAAACCTCCTACCACAAGAGTAATATTCTCACTGATGTAATTGGAAAAATAATTTGGATTGTTATTGAGGTTATTGGCGCCTGAAAAAAGCACTTCCATGTATATTTTTGAAATAAAATAGATCAAAACCATTAGAATCATTAAGAATATTCCATTTATAATAAAAAAGTTTTTAAAAAAGTGTTTTCCAAACGATTTAAAAAAAGTAACGGTGTCAGAGATATTGGCGCTTAAGTCACGCTCTTTGTAAAGTTCAAACATTAGGCAGATTGGTTTTTTTTGTAAACAATGAAAGGATAAATTAAATAGTAAAAGGAAATAATGGCTAGGGTAAATAAAATTATAAAACTGCTTAACCAGTTGGGCATATCAATAGAATATCTGGTGATGAATCCTTCTAGAAAGCCTGCTGCAATTGTAAAAGGAATGGTGCTTAACAGAATTTTGAAGCTATTTTTAAAACCAATTTTAAAAGAGTTAAATCTAGAATAGGTTCTAGGAAAAAGGATAGAAGCTCCTAGTATATATCCTGCAGCCGTTTCGATCACGATGCCGAAAATTTCCATAGAACCGTGAATCCAAATGCCTCTGACACTTTTCCAAAAAACACCTGATTGGTAGAAAAAATATTGAAATGATCCCAACATAATAGCATTTTGCAGCGAAATATAAAAGGTACCAATACCACCAAATATTCCAAAAATATAGCAAGTCATACCAACTTTTAAATTATTAAAAGTAATACCAATAAAACTACCCCAATTACTTCCTGATTTATAAATTGCTACTGGGTTTCCACCTTTGATGTTTTCTAAAGTTTCATTTACATATCCATCCCCCAATATTAAACGCACAAAATTTTCATCATATTTTGCGGAGACAACGCCAATGCAAACGGTTACAAAAAACAGTGTAAAAGCATAAACTAAATACCTGCGATATTCATAAACAATTAAAGGGACTTCGGTTTTGAAGAAAAAAAGCAAACGATTACTTTCCGTTCGTTTAGTTTTGTATATTTTTTGATAAATACTTGATGCTAAGAAATTTAAATAAACTACGGTTTTGCTTTTGGAGTAATAGGTTTGAGCATAAGACAAATCATTCATTAATTGAATGTATAAATTTGCCATTTCATCTGGATTTTTTTTAGCTTTACCAAAAATAGCTTGTTCAAATTCAAGCCATTTGTTTTTGTTAGTTTTAATAAATGCAATTTCTCTCATAGAAAGGCTAAAATAGGAAATATGTCAGAATTAACCATAAGTACTACACAAAATGTTGCTATAAATTTTAAAGCCGCTTCTGTTGGTGAAAGAATGTCGGCTAGTATGTTGGATTTTTTTATAAAGGTGGCCTATTGTATTGTTGTTATTTATTTTTTCTTTAATTTGTTGGGCTTTTCCAAATTATTGGAATCTGTTGACATGTGGTCTAGAATGGCGGTGATTATCATTTTTTTCTTTCCAGTAATGATTTATTCGGTAACCCTCGAAAGCATTTTTGAAGGGCAAACCATCGGTAAAAAATTATTAAAAATAAAAGTTGTAAAAATAGAAGGCTATCAAGCCAGTTTCGGAGATTATCTTATTCGTTGGCTTTTTAGAATTATAGAAAATAATATGCTAGGAGGACTAATAGGATTAGTAGCGATGATAGTCAATGACAAAACACGTCGTATGGGTGATATTGCAGCAGGTACAGCAGTGATTACACTAAAAAACAATGTGACAATCGATAGTACAATTCTTGAAGAAATAGGAGATGCCTATCAGCCCGTTTATCCATTAGTGATAAAACTTTCAGATAACGATATGCGAATAATAAAAGAAACTTTTTTAATTGCAGAAAAAAATGGCGATTTAGAAACCATTCAAAAATTATCCAATAAAATTCAAAGTGTAACAGGTATCAAAATGCAAACAACAAATCAAATTGCATTTATAAAAACAATTTTAAAAGATTATAATTTTTATACCCAAAATATGTAACAGATTTTTATAATTAAAAAAAAACAATTTGTTAAAACAAAATTTGCAATCTATAAACAGAAATCTCCATGTTTTATCTACTTGACATCATAGGAACTATGGCGTTTGCTATGTCAGGCGCTTTAACAGCAATGAACAAAAAATTAGATCCTTTTGGTGTTTTTATAATTGCATTTGTAACTGCAGTTGGAGGAGGAACGCTACGTGATGTTTTAATTGGCCGAACTCCAGTTGGCTGGATGCGAGATCTAAATTATGTTTACGTCATTACTTTGGGTTTTCTTTTGACCATAATTTTCCGAAAAAGATTGGATAAATTACGCAAATCGCTCGCATTATTCGATACCATCGGATTGGGCGTTTTTACACTTATCGGCATACAAAAAGGAATAGAATACAATCTTCATCCTGTAATTTGTATAGCATTAGGAACCCTAACAGCTTGTTTTGGGGGCGTAATACGAGATATATTGTGTACAGAAATCCCAGTTATTTTTCGCAAAGAAGTATATGCTACCATCTGTATTCTTGGTGGAATTGTTTTTTTTACCCTCAGAACTATGAATATAGATAATGACATTCTGTATTTAATCACCTCTTTGTTCATCATCATGGTTCGTTTATTAGCCAAAAAATACAAATGGCAATTATCACCTATAAATCATAAACGATAAAAAACGTTTGGACGAGACCACATTAAGGACAGTGGCCCAATATACAACCCGCTTATTCGGCCACTTTCCTTAATGCGGTCGGGCTATTGCCATTACTTCGGTAATTTGGCGCTATCCCTCTCGCAAGTAAACAAGAAATTTTGTGCTGATAAAGTAGTTTTTTACTTTTCCTATTCAAAATATTACCCTAATTGTGTACTTTTCCAGTCTTTAAACTTTACCTGTGAAAAACTACATCGTAAAACGTTACCAAAAGGAACACTATAGCATTTGGAATGATTTTATTAGTCGAGCCAAAAATGCTACATTCTTGTTTCATCGTGATTTCATGGACTATCATAATGATCGTTTTGAGGATTATTCCCTAATGGTTTTTGAGGAAAAAAAGTTAGTTGCGGTTTTGCCAGCCAATAGAGTTGGTAAGGTTATTTATTCCCATCAGGGTTTGAGTTATGGTTCAATTGTGATAAAAAAAAATATCAAAATAAAAGAGTATTTGATTCTTGTAGCGACTTTGATGCGGTTTTTAAATTCAAATGAAATAGAGTCTATTTATTTGAAACAATTGCCAAAAATTTATAATAAAGCTTTTTCTGAGGAATTTGATTATGTTACTTATTTAATGAAAGGAGAAATTTATCGTTCCGATTTGCATATGGTAATAGATAACGAGCAAGGTTATAAACCGAATAGAAATAGATTACGTGCTTTAAAAGTAGCAAATGAAAAGGGAATCGAAGTTCGATTGGAAAATGACTATGAAGATTTTTGGAATCAAATTTTAATACCGAATTTAAAGGCACGGTATAATGTTGCACCAGTTCATACACTTACTGAAATAAGTCTTCTAGCAGCATTATTTCCTAATCAAATCAAATTATACAATGCTTACTTATCAGGAATTATAAAAGCAGGAGTTGTTGTTTTCGTAATGGAAAACGTAGTTCATTTTCAATATAGTTCTGGTGATGAAGATCGGAATGATACCGCCTCTTTGGATGCGCTTTTTGATTTTATTATTCAAAAATATTCTGATAAAAAATACATTAGTTTCGGAAATTGTTCTGAAGAAAACGGATGTTTTTTAAATACAGGTTTGGCCTATTGGAAAGAAAGTTTTGGAGCAAAATCGATGATACAAAATTTTATAAAAATTAGCACAAAAAACTATAGTAAAATCGAGAGCGCCATAAAATGATACAATTCTTAGACTTAAAAAAAATAAACGAACCCTATGAAACCGCTTTTCAAGAAAAATTGAAATCGGTTTTAGCCAGCGGTTGGTATATTTTAGGAAAAGAAGTTCAGGTATTTGAAACCAATTTTGCTCAATATTGTGGAGCTCAATTTTGCATTGGAGTTGGGAATGGTTTGGATGCACTAACACTTATTTTTAAAGCCTATATTCAACTGGGTAAACTACAGAAAGGCGATGAGGTTATTGTGCCCGCCAATACGTATATTGCCAGCATACTCGCTATCCTTCAAGCCGATTTAGTGCCAGTTTTGGTCGAGCCAAAGTTGGAGACCTATAATATTGATCCAAGTTTAATTCAAAACAAAATAACACCGAGAACCAAAGCTATTCTCGTTGTTCATCTTTACGGTCAATTGGCCGAAATGGATGCCATAAATAAAATAGCCATTCAAAATAATTTAATTGTAGTCGAAGATGCTGCGCAATCGGCTGGAGCAAAAAGCCCCCTAACCCCCAAAGCAGGAATGGAAAAGTTTAGAAAAGCTCCCCCTTCGGGGGCGGGGGGGGCTGCTGCCTATAGTTTTTATCCCGGAAAAAATCTTGGAGCTCTTGGTGATGGTGGAGCAGTAGTGACAAATGATGCCGATCTTGCCAAAACAATAAAAGCACTTCGTAATTATGGCTCAGAAATTAAATATCACAATGATTTTATTGGCGTAAATTCTAGGCTCGATGAATTGCAAGCCGCTTTTTTAAACTTGAAATTACCCAATTTGGATTCCGATAATCAAAAGCGTAGAATTATAGCCAAACGTTATTTGTCTGAAGTGAAAAATGATAAAATTACGTTGCCTTTTTGGGATTTAAGCAGCAATCATGTTTTTCATCTTTTTGTTATTCGAACCCAAAATAGAGAGGATTTACAAAAGTATTTGGCAAAAAACAATATCGAAACCATGATTCATTATCCTATTCCACCTCACCAACAAAAGGCAATGGAATCTTGGAATGATTTATCTTTTCCCATAACCGAAAAAATACATCGGGAAGTTTTGAGTTTGCCAATAAGTCCTGTTTTGACAATGGATGAGGTGAGTTACTTTGTCACAATTTTAAATAAATATTAAAATTTTGACGGAAAGTAAATCTTCATACCTGCAAATTGTAAAAGCAACCTCTATTTTTGGTGGAATGCAATTTTTAAATATTATTATTTCAATTGTTAGAACAAAACTGATTGCGATATTTATTGGTCCGGCAGGAATGGGAATTATTTCGTTGTTGAATTCGGCATTGAATATGGTCAGCGGTGTTACTGGTTTAGGAATTGAAACCAGCGCCATAAAACATATTTCAGAACTGTATAATTCAGCCGATATAAACAGTGTTTCGCCAATAATTGCAATAGTTAAAAAAATTGCATTTGTAACTGGAATTTTTGGAAGCTTGGTGGTTGCATCGTTTTCAAGCTGTTTGAGTGAGCTTACTTTTGGGAATTCAAATTATACCTATTTGTTTATTTATTTGTCAATAACTTTGTTGTTTAAGCAGTTGTCTGTTGGACAAATGGTGGTCTTTCAAGGATTGCGGAAGTTAAAAATATTAGCGAAAGCTAATTTTTATGGAAATTTGATAGGATTGTTGTTCTCCATCCCGTTGTTTTACTTTTATAGAATTGACGCTATTGTGCCAACGATTGTGGTAACTTCTGTTTCTTCTTTGTTGGTGTCTTTTTATTATTCCAGAAATATTAAAATTGAGAAAACAGCTATTTCTAATGCTCAATTATTCGTTGAGGGAAAAAGCATTATCAAACTCGGAATAATGCTGACATTAAGTGGATTATTGACTTTATTGGCATCATACCTCATTCAGATTTATGTTGGAAAGAGTGGAGGACTGAAAGAAGTCGGTTTTTATAATGCGGGTTTTACATTACTGAATTCGTATGTCGGAATTGTTTTTACAGTTATGAGTACCGATTATTTTCCAAAATTATCTTCAATTTGTAACGATAACAAAAAAATCAGAGTTAGCGTAATGGAACAATCTTACATGTCCATCTTTATCATAACTCCAATAATAATTCTATTTTTGACTTTTGTTCCGCTTATCATAAAAATTTTATACACTTCAAAGTTTGTTTCGATTATACCGATGGTGTGTTTTGGAATACTGGCGATGTTGTTTCGGGCAGTTTCATGGTCAATGGGTTATATATTAATCGCCAAAGGTGATTCGAATGTATTTATTAAAACCGCTTTAGGATTTAACTTTTTGTCTGTTATTTTAAATATGCTTGGGTATTATTTTTATGGATTAGAAGGATTGGGGTTTAGTTTTTTGATTTACTACTTGATACACTTAATTGCCATAAAAATAATTACAAAGATGAGGTATGATTTCTATTTTGATGCTGAATTTTATTGTGCTTATTTGATTTGCATCATCATGTGTGTTGCCACTTTTTTTATGCGATTTATTCCAAATCCAATTTTAAAATATAGCTTGATGGCAGTAATGATATTACTGTCTTTAGGATTTGTTTTATATCATTTGAATAAAAAAATAGGTTTTAAATTTTTATTTAATTCGATAACTAAGAGAAAAAATGATTGATTTTGCTAAAAATAAATATCGAAAACTGCGAACGATTTATCATAAAATCAGGTTTTATTTTAAAGTAAATTGGATGAAAACGCTTTATTTCAATTGGAAAAAATTCCCTTTTTCAATTGCAAAAAAGCTTCCAGTTTTTTTCTATGGGAGAGTAAAATTCAGTTCGATAAAAGGAGAAATTATAATTCAAGGAAATGTGAAACGTGGAATGATAGGTTTTGGTCAGCCTTATGAAATGAATACCTTGCATAAAGGAATTGCCGAAGTTTTTATTGAGGGGAAAATGATTTTTAAGGGTCATGTGCAATTTGGGAAAGATTATTTTGTTTACGTAGGAGAAAAAGGTTCTTGTGAACTTGGGCATATGTCGTCTTTAGGTTCCAATGGTAAATTGATTTGTATCGAAAAAATAGTCTTAGGGGATTATTGCCGTATTGGTTCCGAGTCACAAATAATGGACACCAATTTCCATCAAATGATAGATACACTTACAGGCGAAAGATTCCCGATTACAGCTCCAATTTGTTTAGGGAATTACAATTATTTCGGGAATCGAGTTTCTATAATGTCAAAAACCCAAACACCAGATTATTGTACAATTGCTTCTAATAGTTTGTGCAATTCAGATTATTCTAAAGGGGGAACCAATATTCTAATTGGAGGAATTCCTGCAAAATTAATTAGAAAAAATATTTCAAGAGATTGGGAAGGGGAAAGAAGTGCTTTGGATGAAATATTGATTGTTTAGATTGAAAAAAAGGGGTTAATGGCGAAATACTTTTCTTTTAATCAACAAAACCCGCAATTCGATAAGCTTTAGAAACAAGCCAAAATCATTGATTCGTAAGGTGTGAATAATTTCGTGATGAACTCTTTTTTGAATAGCCAAATCTTCAGTTCTGGTTTGGTTTAGTGCTATTGCTTTTTTTAGGATTAAGTAAGTAGAATGATTTATTTTTCTGGCTCGGTTATCCCTTTTTTTAAAGAAATCACTTCCAAGTGAATTAGCAACTATTCGTTTTTGAACAAGAGGTTCGTCGATAAAATCAAATTCATAAACACGAGAAGCCCGTATCCAAAAATCCAAATCTTCATATGCAAGTTTTTCATCATAACCTTGTAAATGATCTAATACGGTTTTCTTAATCATTGCCGATACCGAACAAATACTATTACCACCAGAAAGAACCGATTGATAAATGTCTCCCGTAATTCGGTTTTCTATTGCTTTTTTTTGATTGTTTACAGGGAAATAATAAGAGTCAAAGGTTCCCTTTTCCGAAATTAATTCAACATTACCGTAAACAACTCCAAGGTTTGTGTATTGACTATTTTTGAAAGCATTAATTTGCAACGCCACACAATTAGGCAATAGCACATCATCAGCAGCCAAGTCAATTACATATTCTCCTTTGGCTAGTTTTAGCGCTTTGTTGAATGATTTTGTATTTCCTAAATTGGTTTCATTGGCGATAAACTGAATTTCAGGAATTTTTTCAAGCCAAGTTGTAATAATTGTTTTTGAGTTATCGCTACTGCAATCATCAACAATAATAAGTTCAATAGAAGGATACAATTGGTTAATGACAGAATTCAAAGTCTCAACTACGTAAGATTCGTGGTTGTAGCACAAACAAATAATAGTAACGAGTGGATTGTTCTGCATTATTTTTTAAAATAGTTATATTTGAAACGAAAATAACAAAACGAAAATGATATTGCGGCACAAAAAACATAAAATTGCATTAATCGGTTATCGATTAAGTGGTGGCGGCAGTGATAAAGTGATGGCGAATTTGTCTGTTTTCTTTGCTAAAAACAATATTGATGTTCATATTATCATTGTTTTGGATGAAGTTTCGTATCCGTATTCTGGGAAATTGGTCAATTTGGGTTTGTTGAAGAATAAAAGTAATGGCTTTTTCAATAAGATGAAACGATTGGATTCCTTGAGAAAGTATCTTAAAGAAAATGATTTTGATTTTATAATTGATTTTCGATTTCGAACCAAAGTCATACAGGAATTGGTTTTGGCTAGATTTATGTATAATGCTAAAACAATTTTTACAGTTCACAGTTTTTTGATTGACCATTATATGCCCAATAATTCTTGGTTGACACGATTAATGTACAACCATTGTTATGCCAATGTGGCAATAACCAATCAAATGGAAGAATTGATAGTCAAAAAACATCAATTGAAGAATGTAATTAGGATTCCAAATCCAGTTAATTTAGAAGAGATTTATGAAAAGTATGATGAACCAATTGCTGTAGATTTTGACTTTATAATTGCAATTGGACAATATGAAAATAATATAAAACAGTTTGACAAATTGATCTTGAGTTATGCCAATTCTGTTTTAAAGAACAAACAAATTCATCTTGTAATAGTGGGCGAAGGAGATAGTGAAGGATTGAAAAAAGTAGCAAAAGAATCTAATGTGGTTGATTTTGTTCACTTTTTAGGGTACCAAAATAATCCTTTCAACTATTTAAAAAACGCTCGATTTTTAGTTTTGAGTAGTAAAAATGAGGGCTTGCCAAATGTTATATTGGAATCATTGGCCTGCGGTACTCCAGTTGTTTCGTTTGATTGTCCTTGTGGACCAGGTGAAATGATTATTAATTATAAAAATGGAATTCTCGTAGAAGACCAAAATACAGAAAAACTAACCGAAGCAATGAATGTATTGGTGGAGAATGAAATAGTATATCAACATTGTAAACAAAATGCAAAAGAAAGTGTAACTCGCTTTTTGTTGGATACAATAGGAAAACAATGGTTGGATTTAATGCAAATCAAGACAATTTAATATGGAAACGATAAATGAGATTCAAGTATTAAAAATACCGGTTGTTGAAGATGTAAGAGGGAATTTAGGAATCATTCAAAGTGATTTTTTGCCCTTTGAATTCAAGCGGGTTTATTATCTTTTTGATGTGCCAAGTACTGCTTTTAGAGGAGGGCATGCTCATATCAATCAACAGGAAGTACTAATCGCTTTGAGTGGTAGTTTTGAAGTAACCGTAAATGACGGAATTGAAGAGAAGCGTTATTTGTTGAATAAACCGAATGTTGGCCTATTGATTCCAACGGGGATTTGGCGGGAGCTTGAAAATTTTTCTTCGGGTGCTGTGTGTTTGGTTTTGGCTTCGGATGATTTTTTGGAAGAGGATTATATAAGAGACTTTGATGAATTCTTGATTTCCAAAAAATGAAGTTGCTGTATATAGTTCCTAAATTAAATAATGAAGGTGGGGTCGCCAGAGTTTTGTCTTTAAAACTAAATTACCTTATCGAGAATTTTGGGTATGAAGTTCATGTTCTTACCCAAAATCATGGGAACTTTCCATTATTCTATTCTTTCAACGAAAAGATTGTTTTTCATGATATGATGCTGGAGGGAACGATTTTTAATTTCTTTAATTCTTATCGGAACTCTTTAAAATCGAAAATTCAAACCATTCAACCCGATGTCATTATTGTTTCGGATAATGGTTTAAAAGCCTTTACAATTCCATTTTTTCTATTTGCTAAAATCCCAATTGTTTTGGAATGTCACGGCTCAAAATACATTGAAGAAAGACCATTAAAGTCGAATTTAATTTCAAGATTTAAAAGTTCGCTCAAGTATAAATTCAAAGATTTTAGTGCTAATAAATTTTCGAAATTAGTAGCGTTGTCCAATGAAGGTTTGCTGGAATGGAATGTGAATAATAGTTTGGTTATTTCTAATCCATCGTGGATACAAAACGGAGAGTTATCAGATTTAAAGTCTAAAAAAGTAATTGCAGTTGCCCGGAATTCTTATGAGAAAGGACTCGATCGATTACTAATTATTTGGAAAAAAGTGATAGATAAACATTTCGATTGGATTTTGGATATTTATGGAGGTTCGGTGACGGATTTAAAGCAAACAATTTTAGAACAAGGATTGGAATTTAATGTGAATTTAAACGAACCTGTAAAAAATATTTCAGAAGAATACTTGTCTTCGGCGCTATTTGTTATGACTTCACGTTCCGAGGGATTTCCAATGGTTTTGCTTGAAGCAATGGCTTCAGGATTGCCTTGCCTTGCTTATGACTGCCCAATTGGTCCCAGAGCAATTATAAATGAAGGAGAAAATGGTTTTTTGATTGAAGATGGAAATGTTGATTCATTCGTTAAGAAACTGGAACTGCTTATTGATGATGAAAATTGGAGAATAAAAATGGGTGAAAATGCGAAAGAGAGTGTAAGAAAATATGATTTAGAGATTATAATGAAACAATGGAAAATGCTTTTTGAAAGTTTGGTAAAGCAATAATTACTTGGACTGCATACTGCAATAGTACCCCAATTTATAAAGATCAAATAGAAAAAGAGACGGATTTTTAGAAAGTAAATTAACTATTATCTTTGATTCTGTTTTCTTGAAAATGAAAGTTGTTATCGTAACTAATTTTAACTTTTTTAAAATAATATAAGCCGAATTGATCTTGCTGTCAATAGTAGAAAATTTATCTGAATTGACAATGTAAACTAGATTTTCAATAGCTGTTCTTGTTTTCTCTAAAAAAAGAATAGAAGTTTCTAAATTCAAATGAAAAGTTGGATTGTCAATATGAGAAATTTTAATATTCTTGGTTTCTAATTCGGATAAAAAACAAAGATCTTCATAACCATATTTTGTAATAGTTGCTTCAAAAGGATTTTGTTCTATAATTTCTTTTTTGATCAATAAATTAGAAGTTAATGCCCTGAAATTGGAATTTTTATTTCTAAATTCAACAGAAAGCGATTCTCTTTTCTTACCGTAAACCCAACGTAAAAGTTCTTCTTTGCTGGGTTTTTCATTCACATATTGAATTCCGCCAAAAACAACTGATGTATTTGGAATGACTGCACAATATTTTTGAATAAAATTATTTTGGGTTGGAAAAGTATCGCAATCCATGATGAGCAACCAGTCGAATTTCGATTTTTTGACTAATGAATTGATGTTCTCTCCTCTTCCTAGGTTGGAATTATTTATAAAAAAAGAACAATCATTTATGAATTCTATTTTTTGATTATCTATATTCCAATTTGAATTCGATGCATCATCCTGACACAAAATTTCGAACTCAATTCCACAATCTAAACATTGCTTATGTAATTCTAAAACAAGCGGATATACATTGTAATTGTACGTAGGAATAAGAATCGATAGCATTACACCGTTCTTTGTACCACTTCAAAAATGGTAGCATCTTCACATTTTAAGGTTTTACTAGGGAATTTCATTAGCAAGGCATAATCGTGAGTTGCCATAATAACTGTTTTGCCGTTGGCATTGATTTTTCTTAAAACTTCTAGCACTTCAATACTAGTCTGAGGGTCAAGATTTCCCGTTGGTTCGTCTGCAAGAATAAATTCTGGATCGTTCAATAAAGCTCTTGCTATAGCAACTCTTTGTTGTTCTCCTCCAGAAAGTTGGTGTGGCATTTTATTGGCAAAATCTTTCATGTTTACTTTAGAAAGTACTTCTTCAATTTTGGCATCCATTTCTTCTTTATCAACCCAACCCGTTGCTTTCAAAACAAAAAGCATATTGTCTTTTACGGAACGATCTGGTAATAATTTAAAATCTTGGAAAACAATTCCAATTTTTCTTCTCAAAAAAGGAATGTCATCCTCTTTTAAAGTAGCCAAATCAAATTCTACAATTTTGCCTTCTCCTTCTGTTAATGGTAAATCAGCATATAATGTTTTTAATAAACTACTTTTTCCAGAACCTGTTTTTCCTATGATGTAAATGAATTCGCCATGGTTGACTTCTAAATTAACATCAGATAAAATAATTTTTCCTTCTTGGTAAATGTTTACGTTTTTTAAAGACAGAACTGATTGTGACATAATAGAAATTGTTTATTGGGTAAAAGTAAAAAGATAAAATCCAAATTCAAAAGTAAAATGCAAAAATTAAATTTCAAATTATAATTCAGACTATTCTGTCCTTTGGATGCCGCTGTTTGATATGAATTCCGTTTAAAAAAATACTTTATAATAAAAGCAACGAGCCTTTCGTTATAGAAACAGATTAAATATATTTGAACATTAAATAAAAATAACAATGCGTAAACTTTCTGGACTTTTTTTATTGCTTTTTTTTGTTCAATTAACGTCCCTTTATTCTCAACAATCTTCGATAAATACCTATTCTTTAAAAGATTTTGATAAAGCGCTTTCTTTATACGAAGACAAGCAATATGCATCGGCGCAAATTCTTTTTAAACAAGTTGAAAAAACTGCAACAACTGATGGTCTACAATCAGATTGTGCCTATTATATTGCCAATTGTGCCATTCGTACCGAACAGGAAAATGCCGAAGAACTTATCAATGCTTTTGTAGAAAATTATCCTGCCAGTCGAAAACAAAATCAGGCTTTCATTGACGTAGCTTACTATTATTTTGATCATGGGGATTATAAACCAGCACTGGAATGGTTTGATAAAGTTGATGAAAGCGTATTAGTAGAAAGCAATCGGGATAAATTTAATTTTCAAAAAGGCTACACTTATTTTAATGCTAAAAAAATTCAAGAAGCAAAAAGATATTTTAGTAAAGTAACTAAGTCTGAAGAATACGGAACCCAAAGCAAATACTATATGGGTTTCATGGCTTATGAATCGGATGATTATACCGAGGCCAACAAGCAATTTGATCAAGTTTCCGGTAATCAAAAATATGCTGAAAAATTATCCTATTTCAAATCGGATATGAGTTTCAAATCGGGCGATTTTCAAAAAGCCATTGATTTAGGAATCAAAGCAATGCCAAATTCAACCCTTGAGGAAAAATCAGAATTAAATAAAATCATTGGCGAAAGCTACTTTAATTTAAAACAATACGACAAAGCAATTCCTTATTTAGTAGCCTATAAAGGAAAAAAAGGAAAATGGAGCAATACCGATTTTTATCAATTGGGATATGCCTATTATGTTCAAAAAGACTACGAAAATGCTATTTCACAATTCAATAAAATTATTGAGGGGAACGACTTTATATCCCAAAATGCCTATTACCATTTGGGTGAAAGTTATTTGGAATCGGGAAAAAAACAACAGGCTTTGAATGCTTTTAAGAATGCTTCCGAAATGAATTTTAACTTAAAATTGCAAGAAGACGCCAGTTTTAATTATGCTAAATTGAGCTACGAAATTGGGAATTCCTATCAAAGTGTACCTGAAGTGTTGTTGGGTTTCATCGCTAAATATCCAACGAATCCAAATAACGATGTAATTGAAAAACTGTTGATTGATTCTTATATTTCATCCAAAAATTATAAAGAAGCTTTGGTTTTATTAGAAAAAAACAAAACCCCAGAAAATAGAATTGTTTATCAAAAAGTGGTTTTTTATAGAGGCTTAGAATTGTATAATGAGGGAAATTATAACGAGTCATTGTCATTGTTTGAAAAAGCCGTAAAAGAATCAAAGGAAGCTACTATTACTACCCGAGCTACTTTTTGGAAAGCAGAATCCCAATACAATTTAGATGATTTTAAAGAAGCTTTGTTGAGTTATCAGCAGTTTTTAGATTTGGCAAAAGCCAAAGAAACGGTTGAATTTAAAAACATCAATTATAATATTGCTTACGCCAATTTCAAGTTGAAAGAATACGATTCTGCTGGAAATTCTTTTCAAAATCAGATTGATAATAATAAAATAGATAAATTTCGACTGAATGATTCTTACTTGCGTTTGGCTGATTGCCGATTTGTAACAACCAAATATCAATCTGCTTTAGATGCTTATATAAAGGTAATAGAATCCAAAAGTGTAGACGCTGATTATGCTTATTTTCAAAAAGCGCTTTGTTATGGATTTCTTTCCAAGAACAGCAAAAAAATTGAAGAACTCAATGCGTTTTTGACATTGTATCCAAAATCAGATTACCAAGACGATGTTTTGTTTGAATTAGGAAATACGTATGTAGCCGAAAACAAACAAGATTTGGCTATAAAAGCCTATGATAAATTAGTGAATAGCTTCAAAAACAGTTCGTACACTTCAAGGGCTATTTTGCGTCAAGGATTGATTTATTATAATTCAGATCGTGATGATTTGGCTATAACTAAGTTTAAAAAAGTAGCTTCTGATTTCCCTAAAACACCTGAAGCATATGAAGCAGTATCAACCGCTCGACTAATTTATGTTGACAATGGAAAAGTAGATGAATATGCTACTTGGGTACGCACATTGGATTTTGTAGCCGTTACCGATTTGGACTTAGACAATGATACTTTTGAAGCTGCCGAAAAACAATTAGAATTAAATAATACCAAGCAGGCTATTTCAGGATACAGTAATTATGTTACTAAATTTTCAAACGGTGTTCATATTCTTAAGGCTAATTTTCAGTTGGCACAATTGTACTACGGAGAAGGCTCAGAAAGTAAATCGGTTCCGAATTATGAATATGTTATTGCTCAACCTCGATGTGAATATACAGAACAATCCTTGGTTCGATTGACTCAGATATTTTTGAAAGATAAAAATTGTGACAAAGCAATTCCAAATTTAGTTCGATTAGAAAAGGAAGCTGATTTTGCCCAAAATAAAACATTTGCACAAGCCAATTTGATGAAATGTTATTATGAGACAAATGATTATTCCAATTCGGTGGTGTATGCCGATAAAGTTTTGGCCAATCCCAAAGCAGAGGAAAATGTAAAAAGCGATGCTCAGATTATTGTTGCCCGTTCTGCCATGCAATCGGGTGATGAAGCCAAAGCCAAAGTTGCCTACGCAAAATTACTTACGGTAAGCAAAGGCGAATTGGCCGCGGAAGCTTTGTATTATGACGCTTACTTTAAAAACAAAGACGGAAAATTTGAGATTTCGAATGCCGCAATACAGAAATTAGCCAAAAACTATTCGAGTTACCGCTATTTTGGTGCCAAAGGTTTGATTCTAATGGCGAAAAACTATTACGGATTGAAAGACAGTTATCAAGCGACTTATGTTTTAGAAAATGTAATCGAAAATTTCACGGATTATTCGGATGTGGTGGAAGAAGCTAAAACCGAATTGAATAGAATAAAACTAGAAGAGTCTAAAACAAATTCATCAATAACAAAATAGAAAATACAATGATAATACCTTTTTATATAGTTGATGTTTTTGCAGAGAAAAAATATGCTGGAAATCAATTGGCCGTTTTTAGGGATTCAGATGGTTTGAGTACGGAAGAGATGCAAAAAATAGCGCGCGAAATTAATTTTGCCGAAAGTACTTTTATAACTCAGATTCAACCTGAAAAGAATTGCGCAACTATAAGGATTTTTACTCCTGCTCAGGAAATGCAGTTTGCAGGTCACCCTATTATTGGGACTTCGTGGGTTTTGATGAATAAAATGAGTGAAAATCAAGTTCAGCATTTTACATTGTCAGTTCCAATTGGTGAAATTCCAATTCAGCAATCAGAAGATTTAGTTTGGTTGCAATCAGCTCAGCCTCGTTTTTTGGATATTTTTTCAAAATCCGATTTTTTATCTTTTAGTAATTTAAACCTTTCTGATTTTGATGATACATTTTCTATTCAAGAAGTAACTACTGGAAGTGCATTCGTAATTGTTCCTTTGAATAGTATAAAGGCTTTAGAAAGTTTACGTTTTGAATTGAGTGAAATGAATGAATGGTTACAGTGGCATTGCAAAACGAACCATAGAGCATTGTATTTTTATTGTTTTGAAAAAGGAAATCTTTACAGTAGAATGTTTTGCATAGAGCACAATCAATTGATTGAAGATGCAGCCACTGGGAGTGCAAGTACTTGTTTGCAAGCCTATCTTTTGAAATACCATTCACCTGAAATTAAAATGGTTAATCATCAAGGAGACTTTATTAATAGACCTTCTAGGATTTATTTTGAAGGGAAATTGTCCGAGGGAAATTTTGATATAAAGATTGGTGGAAAAACGCAATTTATTGCAAAAGGAGAATGGGAAGTGTAGAGGAGAGGGCAGAGAATAGAGGTTAGAAATTAGAAATTAGAAGTCAGAAAATAGAGAAAAAACAAAGATGATAATCAAAAACATAAAAGCATTCGTAAATAAGCAATCTAGGTTCTCGGGAAGAGTCGGGGTTTTTCTTTTGCTATTTTCTCAATTTTCATTTGCCCAAGACAAAAAAGATAATATTGGAACAGAGGTAGTAAATGTGGTAAAGCCTTTTACTCCAACAATTTCTGATGCTTTCAAAGTAAAAGAAGTTCCCGTAATTACAACGGATGAAAACGCAAAAAAAGAGATTGTGAAATACTCTATTTTGCCTTTTCCAGTGGCATCCACTTTTTCTCCTTCCAAAGGAAATGCGCAAGGGGTTGAAAAGACAAAACAAGATCGTTTATTCAAAAATTATGCAACTCTTGGTGTTGGAAATTACGGTGCTTTGAACGCTGAATTGTATATTACCGAAGACCTTAATAATAATGAATATGTAGGTGGGATGTTTCGACATAATTCTTCTCAAGGCGGAATAAAAGGAGTAAATCTTGCCGATTCATTTTATGATACCAAAATCGATTTGATTTATGGGTCTAATGAGCAACAAATGAATTGGAATGTAAAGTTGGGTTATCAAAATCAAATTTACAATTGGTATGGTTTACCTTCTGGTTTTGGAAATTCATTAACGCTTCCAGAGAGTATGGCATTAGTAAATGGTATTAATCCACAACAATCGTACAATACGATTACGGCTGGGGGAAATCTTGCGTTTGAAGAAGGAATTGTAAAAGAGGCTAATCTTGAGCTTACTCATTTTACAGATGCTTTTAGTTCTAGTGAGAATCGTTTTTTGCTAACACCAACATTTAAATTTGACGTGATGGACGAAGCTATAAAAACCAAATTAATAGTTGATTACCTTGATGGCAGTTTTAAGAAAAATTATCTAGAAACCAATACTGCAGACATTAATTATGGTTTTACTAATTTGGGCATAGTGCCCAGTTTTGTAATGAAAAGAGATGATTGGACGATTGATATTGGTGCAGGCTTGTTGTACAGTATGGGAAAGGAAAATAATACCAACAAATTTTATATCTATCCATCGGTGACTGCTTCCTATAAAATAGTGGGTGATTTGATGATATTTTATGCGAGTGCAATTGGGAATTTACAGCAAAATACTTATAATAGTTTTGTGGATGGAAATCCATTCGTGTCGCCTACATTATATATTAAACCAACAAATGAATTGTATGATGTTCACGCAGGATTAAAAGGAAAATTAGCCAGTACGGTAAGTTATGATATAAAAGCGTCATATATATATGATGAAAATAAAGCATTATTCAAAAGTAATGACTACAATGAAAATGACACGAATGCCAATTATGCTTTCGGAAATTCATTTCAGGTAATTTACGATGATATGAAAATAATGCGTTTATACGGAGAAATAAAAGCGGATTTAATGAAAGGAGTAACTGTCGAAGCCGATGCAACGATGAGCAGTTATACCAATAAAACACAATCAGAAGCTTGGAATTTACCAGAGCTTCAATTCAATTCTAAAGTTGATTTCGCCGTTACCGACAAATGGTTCGCTGGGATCAATTTGTTTTACGTAGGTGAACGAAAAGATCAACAGTTGAATACAGACATTGTTTATGTTACTGCTCCGGGATCAATAACTTTAGACGGTTATTTTGATTTGAATGCCAATGTGAGATTCAAATACAGTGAACGATTTACCACTTTTTTAAAAGTAAATAACATTATGAATAATGGATATCAAAAATGGTTGAATTATCCTGTTCAAGGTTTTCAAGTAATGTTGGGAGGAAATTATAAATTTGATTTCTAAAGTAAATTAACCGCAAAGTTCGCAAAGAATTACGCAAAGGGCGCTATGTTTCTTTGTCTTTTTTTGAGGTTAAACATACATGGAAACGGTATTTATGGACTTTTTTATTAAATTTTAAATTAGCTTTGCGAACCTTGCGTACTTCTTTGCGTACTTTGCGGTTAAACTTTTTTTATGACTTTCAAACAAAAAATATACCAACAATACCATCAATTAGTTCAAGACAGAATCGATGTTTTCAAAGACATGATTGTAGCTTTGACCGAAGATTCAAAGAATGATGCCAAAGGTTCGGCAGGGGATAAGCATGAGACCGCGTTGTCGATGATGCATATTGAACAAGAAAAACTCAATACAAAACTCAAAGAAGTATTGACGCAAAAAGCAGTCTTGGATAAAATAGACGCTTCTATAATTGCTGAAACTATTGTTTTAGGAAGTTTGGTCAAAGCCAATGGGATTTATTTGTACCTGAGTCTTGCACTTCCAAAAATTAATATCGATGGAGTCAATGTTATTGCTTTGTCTCCACAATCTCCTTTAGGAAATAAATTAATGGGGAACCAAATTGGATTCAGTTTTGAAATTAACACTACTACATATATAATAGACGAAATTTTATAGTTTAATTCATTTTATAATTTATCGTTTATTGAAGCTCTTTCTTTATATTAGCTTCAATAATTAAACTTTTTATTATGAAGAGAATTTCTCCCCTCCTTTTTTTGATTTTTTTGATTTCCTGTAATCAAAACAATAAAATTACTGTAGATACTATTATTACGAATGCTACTATTTATACTGTAAACAAGGATTTTGATAAAGCTTCGGCTATGGCAATTCAATCGGGTAAAATTGTAGCAATTGGTTCCGATGATGAAATCGCAAAAGCCTATGATTCCAAAAATACTATTGATGCAAAAGGGAAATTTATCTACCCTGGTTTGTATGATGCACATTGTCATTTCTATAGTTATGGACTGAGCCTGCAAGAAGTCGATTTAAGAGGAACTAAAAGCATGTCGGAAGTTATCGATCGAATAAAGAAATTTCAGAAAGAAAAAAATCCTGATTTTATTGTTGGAAACGGATGGGATCAAAACGATTGGCAAGTGGCCCAATTTCCAACCAAAGAAGATTTAGATGCAGCTTTTCCAACTATTCCTGTGGTTTTAAATCGCATCGATGGTCATGCTATTGTTGTAAATACTGTGGCTTTGAAATTGGCAGGAATTACAAAAAGACAAAAGCCGTTGGTGGCGAAATTGTTTTAGAAAATGGAGAACCGACAGGTGTTTTAATTGATAACCCGATGGAATTGGTTTTTAAAATAATACCGAAGCCCAATCGTAAAAAACAAATTGCCGCATTATTGGATGCGGAAAAAGTGATGTTTCAATACGGGTTGACAACTGTTAATGATGCGGGTTTAGATCCTGATATTATTAATTTAATGGATAGTCTGCAAAAAGCAAAAGCGCTACAAATTAATATTTATGCCATGATTACGGCTAATCAAAAGAATATTGATTTGTATCTAAAAAAAGGAATTTACAAAACAGACAATTTAAATGTATGTTCTTTTAAAATGTATGGAGATGGAGCATTGGGTTCTCGAGGTGCTTGTTTGCACAAACCCTATTCGGATAGCCCAAAAAAATATGGGGCGATGCTTTCTTCTGTGGAAGAATTAAAAAATACGGCCAAGCAAATTGCCAATTCCCCTTTTCAGTTGAATTCGCATGCTATCGGAGATTCTGCCAATACGGCGTTATTGAAAATATATAAAGAAGTATTGACTGGTAAAAAAGACCGAAGATGGAAAATTGAGCATGCGCAAGTAATACAGGAAGCCGATTTCGATTATTTTAAAACCGGAATTATTCCATCTGTTCAGCCAACACATGCTAAGTCTGATATGTATTGGGCAGGGGAGCGATTGGGGATAGAAAGATTAAAAAATGCGTATGCTTATAAAAAATTACTTCAAAAGGCCGGTATTGTTGCTTTAGGCACCGACTTTCCTATTGAGGAGGTTAATCCAATGCTCACTTTTCATGCCGCTGTGGTGAGAAAGGACAGCAAGAATTATCCAACGGCAGGTTTTCAGATGGAAAATGCTTTGACTAGAGAAGAAACACTTAGAGGAATGACCATTTGGGCAGCTTTTTCCAATTTTGAAGAAAAAGAAAAAGGAAGTCTTGAGGTGGGTAAATGGGCTGATTTTGTTCTGTTTGATCAGGATTTGATGAAAATTGATGAAAAGCAAATGGTAAAATTAAAACCGAGTCAGGTGTTTTTGAAAGGAGTAAAAGTGAAATAATTTTTGAAGGTATAAAATTTTAGCTTTATAGGTTAAAAATAATTACACTCATCTGGTTATTTGTTATATTTTTTTATCATTCTGTCGGTTCATTTCACAATAGTGCTACAAAATACATTTAATTCTAACATAATGTTAAATAGTAAGGTTCTTTAACTGAAAACTATCGAAATCATTGAAAAAAATGGGATTCCCAAATAAAACTTTTGTAAATTCGCCACCTTAAAAGTTTGATTTTAAAACGAAATAAAATTATGAGCAAAACGATGACAGTCGACATATTGTCGAGTATTAAAGGAGCACAGCCTTCCGAGAGCGTGAACAAATTATTTGATGTAATTAAAAATGCACTTCCTTCAAATAACAATACTGCAAATAATGTCAATCGTAATTGTGTGTCTGTAAATAATTTAAGAGAAGATGTTGTGATAGAGAGTTCGGCTATTGAGAAACAAATAATTTTGGAAAACTTCCCGAACAAGAAAAATGGTTTTTTAGTAGTTGCTAAAGTTATAGAAGGATAAAAAATGGATTCTCAGATAAAAAAAATACACCAACAATTGGTGTCAAAACAAATAACTTGTACGGCTTTGGTACAAGAAAAATTAGACTTACTTAAACAAAATACCTATAATTCAGTAAATTCTTTGTTAGATACTTTGGCTTTAGATTTAGCTGCTAAAGTAGATGCTAAAATTGCAAATGGAGAAACAATAGGTTTGTTAGAAGGAATTCCTTTTGGAATTAAAGATGTATATATGTTGCAGGGAACTTACGCTACTGCAAGTTCTGATTTGTTAAAAAATTATAAATCGCCTTACACTGCTACTGCAATTCAAAAATTATTGGACGCTGGCGCTATACCATTAGTAAAAGAAAACTGTGATAGTTTTGGTCATGGTTCTTCTAGCGAAAACACGATTTTTGGTGCTGTAAAAAACGCAATTGATCCAACATTGGTTGCAGGAGGTTCAAGCGGAGGATCTGCTGTAAACGTAGCAAAAGAATATTCTGCGTTTTCAATTGGTGGAGATACCGGAGGTTCGATTCGTCAGCCTGCTGGATACAATCATATTTATGGTTTCAAACCAACCTACGGAAGAATTTCCAGATTTGGTCTTATGGCTTATGCATCTTCTACAGATTGCGTTGGTCCATTGGCTAAATCAATTGAGGATATCCGAATTGTGTTAAACGTAATGAGCGGGAAAGATCCAAAAGATCAAACTTCAATTACTTCAACAGAAATTAGTGAAGATGCAATAAAATCCCTTTCAGAGTTTAAAACTCTGAAAGGGTTGGGTAAAATTGGGTATTTTAAAAACTTTATTGAAAGTGATGCGATTGATGCTCAAATAAAAGCTGATTTCTTAGCTACTATCGAAAAACTGAAAGCCAAAGGAATTGCAGTAAAAGAATTGGATTTCTTTAAATCTGATATTTTAGTTTCAACGTATTATACGTTGGCAATGGCTGAAACGGCTTCTAATTTATCTCGTTTAGACGGAACCAATTATGGAAACCGTATCGAAGCAGAGAATTTAATTGAAACCTACGCTGTGACCCGTTCTGAAAACTTTTCAGAAGAAACAAAACGTAGAATTGTAGGTGGAAACCAAGTATTGTCACAAGGTTTTTCGGATGAAATATATTTAAAAGGATTGGCTTTAAGAGACCAAATTTCTGAAAACTTCAGTAAAGATTTTCAAGAAGTTGATATTATTTTATCGCCAGTTACACCAAGTACTCCTCCTAAAATTGGAGACAGTTTAAAAGATCCTTTGGCGATGTATTTATCGGATGCCTATACGGTTGGTTTTAGTTTGGGACAATTGCCAACTTTAACGGTACCGCAAGGAACAAGCACCGGATTGCAAATTACTGCAGCAAAAAATAATGATGAATTAGTATTGAAGTTTGCTAACTTCTTAAAAGAATTGATATAATGGAATTGGAGCAATTAACAGCGGCGATAAAAGCCCACGATTTAGAATTGGTAATAGGACTGGAAACACACGTTCGATTGAATACCAAAACCAAGTTGTTTTGTTCTTGTCCAAATCAAGAAATAGAAACACCTAACGAAAATATATGTTCTGTTTGTACGGGGCAAATGGGCGTTTTACCGGCCTTAAATAAAGAAGCAATTACAAAGGCGATTTATTTTGGAAAAGCGGTTGGTTCTTCATTTAGTAATGAAGTGATCTCATGGGATAGAAAGCATTACGAATATCCAGACAATCCAAAGAATATTCAAATTACGCAATTTCATAATCCGATAATTCCTGATGGACACGTATCTTGTTACCGAAATGATGGTACTCAGTTTACTGTGAATTTAACTCAGGTTCATATTGAAGAAGATGCTGCAAAATTGATGCACGAAAAGAAAATTTCGTTAGTTGATTTTAACAAAGCAGGTGTTCCGTTGATCGAAATTGTTACAGAACCTTGTATTCGTAATATTGAAGATGCTTCGACCTATGCTCAGTACATTCAGCGTATTGTACAAAACTTAGGAATCTCTGAAGCGAATTTGGAAAAAGGAGAATTCAAATCGGATGTTTCGGTGTCTTTACGTAAAAAACACAGTTACGAATTAAATCCAAGAACGGAAATCAAAAACTTGAACTCGTTTAAGTTTATGGTGGAAGCATTGAAAGAAGAAGTGGAGAAACAATTTAATTACTATATTGAAAATAAAGAGTTTCGACCAGATCAAACTACGGTGTTGTGGGATGCAGATTTAAAGCAAACCAAAGTAATGCGTAAAAAAGAATTTGAAGCCGATTACCGTTTTATTTCGGAACCGGATTTGCCTTTTGTAAATATTAAAAGTGAAATTGAAGCTATTAAAGTCGATACTAGCGCTTTGCCTTATGCTGTTGAGTCTATTTTAATTAATGGAGGCGTTTTACCGCAAGACGCTAAGTTTTTTACGGCAGATAAGTTGCGTTCGCAAATATTTGTAGAAATAAATAATGAAATTAAAGATCCTTCGTTTGTTGCTAAAACTTTGGCGAACAATATTAAGGCAGAAGATTACTCGGAAATCCATAGTATTGCCCATTTAACGGATATTTTTAAATTATTTAAAGCTGAAAAAATTACGGCAGTTTTAGTTCAAAATGCGATTACAGGTTATTTGAAAGATCGAACTTTTGACTACAACAAGTACTTTGAAGAAAATACCATTTCGGAAGATAAAGTACAAGAAGTTATTGCTAAAGTAATTTCAGAAAATGAGGCTGTTGCCAATGATATTAAAGCTGGAGACCAAGGAAAAGCGGGTATTTTAGTTGGTAAAGTTTTAGGAATTATTGGAAAAGGAGCGAATGGTAAAGTAATTCGTCAGATTATTTTAGATAAATTGGGTGCTGCCGCTATTTTAGAGAAGAAAGAAGCCTCCGAAAAAGTTTCCAAAGAAATTATTGCAGAAAATAAAGAAAGTCAAGAAGAATCGCTTCCTGAAATTCCTATTATTATAAAGGATACGTATAGAACACATAAAATTTCACAATTATCCGAAGAAAACATCCAGCAAGAAGTGATTTTGTCTGGTTGGGTTGCCAGTGTTCGTGACCACGGAGAATTGATGTTTATTGATTTGCGTGATTCCAGTTATGAAATTTTTCAAGTGCGAATCAGCAGGGAATCATTCCCTAATATAGATGAGTTGGTGAAATTAAAACCGGAATCGGTAATTTCAGTGACAGGTAAAGTAGTAGGTCGTAATGAAGATGATTATAATGCAGGATTGCGTACTGGTAAAATAGAATTGGAAACTTCAGTATTAGAGATTTTAAACTTATCGAAGACGTTACCTTTTGAAATCAAGAGAGCGGCAAAAACAAACGAAGCAATTCGTTTTCAATACAAGTTCTTAGATCATAGAAATGAAGAAGTGCGACGAGCAATCGTAAACCGTCATAAAGTAATTAAATTATTGCGTGACATTTTGGATGAAGAAGAATTTTTAGAAATTGAAACCCCAATTTTAAGTGCAGGAACCGATGAAGGTGCACGAGAATTTATTGTTCCTACACGTAAACAAGCTGGTTTCTTTTATACTTTGCCGCAAGCGCCGCAACAGTTCAAACAAATGTTGATGGTGAGTGGGTATGAAAAGTATTTCCAAATTGCGCGTTGTTTTAGAGATGAAGATTCTCGTGGAGATCGTCAACCGGAATTTACACAATTGGATATGGAAATGGCCTATGCGAGTATGCAACAGATTATAGATTTAAACACAAAAATGTTTAATGAAGTAGTGAAGAAAATATATGGCAATAAGTGGATTTTACGTCCTTTTGAAGTAATTACATACAAAGACGCGATGGATTTCTACGGTTGTGATAGACCCGATTTACGTTACGGCTTAAAGATGCAAGACATTACCCATATTGTAAAAGATACCACTTTTCAAGTATTTAGTAAGCCTATTGAAGACGGTGGAATTGTAAAATGTATTAAAGTCTCGGCCAAAGAGCAAGGAAACAAGCGTATGTCTAAAGGGCAGATCGAAAACCTAACCGCTATTGCTCAACAGCACGGCTTAGGCGGATTGGCTTATATTATTGTGAATGAGGATGAATTGCAATCGCCAATTATTAAGTTTTTAGGTGAAGATATTGCGGCTGGAATTATAAAAGCAACTGACGCACAAGTTGGGGATATTGTTTTCTTTTCAGCAGCAGATTACGCCACTGCCAACAAAGCTTTGGATGCTGTTCGTCAAGAAATGGGTAAAATATTGCACTTAATTAATCCGAAGGAATTATGTCCAGCTTGGGTAATTGATTTTCCAATGTTTGAAAGAACAGATGAGGGTAGATGGACTTTTACGCACAATCCATTCTCGATGCCTGCGATTTATGATTTGCAAAAGCACATGAAAGGGGATGATGACGAAATTGGAACCATTATAGCGCAACAATACGATATAATCTTAAACGGTTACGAAATTGGAGGAGGATCAGTTCGTGCGCATAAATCGGAAATTCTGGAAGCGACATATAGAAATATGGGCTACAACAAAGAAGAGATGATGAAAAGTGTAGGAACGATGCATAAAGCTTTTCAATACGGCGCACCGCCACACGGAGGAATTGCTTGGGGAATTGACCGTTTAATGATGATTTTAGAGAAAAAAGCATCCATTAGAGAAGTGATGGCTTTCCCGAAAACTGGAACTAGCGAAGATTTATTATTTGGTGCGCCCTCACTTTTATCTGATAAAAAGGTAGAAGAAATGAATGTTCGAATAATTAGAAATTAATTTTAATAAATAATGATAAAAACGTCTTCTATTTTGAAGGCGTTTTTTTGTTGGATATAAACCATAAATGTTAATAACTTAAGAGCTTAAAACGAGAATTAAGAGGTTAAATAGGTAACAATTTTCTATATTTGCGTGTTAGACGAAAACCACATTTTTTTAGATTAAAATATATGAGCGAAGAAATCAAGAAGGACAATTATTCAGCAGACAGTATTCAGGCTTTAGAAGGAATGGAGCATGTGAGAATGCGTCCATCGATGTACATTGGAGATGTTGGTGTAAGAGGGTTACATCATTTAGTTTATGAAGTAGTAGATAACTCAATCGATGAGGCAATGGGAGGCCATTGTGATACGATAAGGGTAGATATTAATGAAGATGGTTCTATTACTGTAGAAGATAATGGACGTGGTATTCCAGTAGGAATTCATAAAAAAGAAGGTGTTTCCGCATTAGAAGTTGTAATGACTAAAATTGGTGCTGGAGGTAAATTCGATAAAGATTCATATAAAGTTTCTGGAGGACTTCACGGTGTGGGGGTTTCGGTGGTAAATGCTTTGTCAAATCATTTAAGAGCAACTGTTCATAGTAGTGATGGTAAAGTATATGAACAGGAATATGAAAAAGGAAAAGCGCTTTATCCAGTAAAACAAATTGGCGAAACAACCAAAAGAGGTACAATAGTAACTTTCTACCCAGATCCTTCGATTTTTACTCAGACAATAGAGTATTCTTATGATACTTTGTCATCTCGTATGCGTGAGTTGTCTTATTTGAATAAAGGGATTACAATTACTTTCACTGATAAAAGAGAAGTGGATAAAGATGGAAATTTCGTTTCTGAAATATTCCATTCTTCTGAAGGATTAAAAGAATATATTCGTTACCTTGATGGAAATCGTGAGCCAATTATAGCGCACGTAATCTCGATGGATAATGAAAAAGGAGAAATTCCAGTTGAGGTAGCTTTGATATATAATACAAGTTACTCGGAGAATATTTTTTCTTATGTAAATAATATTAATACTCACGAAGGAGGAACACATCTACAAGGTTTTAGGACGGGTCTAACAAGATCGTTGAAGAAATATGCAGATGCTTCTGGAATGTTGGATAAATTGAAGTTTGATATCTCTGGAGATGATTTCCGTGAAGGACTAACAGCAATTATTTCTGTAAAAGTAGCTGAACCTCAATTTGAGGGGCAAACCAAAACTAAGCTTGGAAACCGTGAGGTAGTATCTCCAGTGAGTCAAGCGGTAAGTGAAATGATCGAGAACTATTTGGAAGAAAATCCAAATGATGCTCGCATTATTGTTCAAAAAGTAATTCTTGCAGCACAAGCACGTCATGCCGCTAAAAAAGCACGCGAAATGGTGCAACGCAAAACCGTTATGGGTGGCGGAGGATTGCCTGGAAAATTATCCGATTGTTCGGAACAAGATCCTGCAAAATGTGAAGTATATCTTGTCGAGGGAGATTCCGCAGGGGGTACGGCAAAACAAGGTCGTGATCGTGCATTTCAAGCCATTTTGCCTTTGAGGGGTAAGATTCTAAATGTTGAAAAAGCAATGCATCATAAAGTGTTTGAAAACGAAGAAATTCGAAATATTTTTACAGCACTTGGAGTAACTGTTGGAACTGATGAAGACAGTAAGGCATTGAATATTTCAAAATTACGATACCATAAAGTAATTATTATGTGTGATGCCGATGTCGATGGTAGTCATATCTCTACTTTAATATTGACTTTCTTTTTCCGTTTTATGAAAGAGTTAATAGAAGAAGGACATGTTTATATTGCGGCGCCTCCTTTGTATTTAGTTAAAAAAGGAAATAAAAAAGAATATGCTTGGAATGATGTTCAGCGTGATCAAGCAAATGATAGAATGGGTGGTAGTGCTGGTATACAGCGTTATAAAGGTCTTGGAGAGATGAACGCAGAGCAATTGTGGGAAACTACAATGGACCCGTCATTCAGAACATTACGTCAAGTGAATATTGATAGTTTAGCAGAGGCAGATAGAGTTTTCTCTATGTTAATGGGCGATGAGGTACCGCCAAGAAGAGATTTTATCGAGAAAAATGCAGTTTACGCAAATATCGATGCGTAATTTATTAAAGGAACTGTATTTTTCTTTTTTAATTTGAAATTAATAAAAACAAATAAAAATGAAAGTTACCATTGTTGGAGCAGGAAATGTGGGAGCATCCTGTGCAGATTCAATTTCTTATAGAGGAATTGCAAGTGAAGTAGTATTATTAGATATTAAAGAAGGTTTTGCCGAAGGTAAAGCAATGGATATTATGCAGTGTGCTACAAATACTGGGTTTAATACAAATTTATCTGGAGTTACAAATGATTATTCTAAAACAGCAAACAGTGATGTGGTTGTGATCACTTCAGGAATTCCTAGAAAACCAGGAATGACAAGAGAAGAATTAATAGGAATTAATGCTGGAATTGTTAAAACAGTTGCTGAGAATGTATTAGCACATTCACCAAATTGTATTGTAGTTGTAGTTTCAAATCCAATGGATACAATGACTTATTTGGCATTGAAATCAACTGGATTGCCTAAAAATAGAATTATTGGTATGGGTGGGGCTTTAGATAGCTCACGTTTTAGATATTATTTATCTAAAGCATTGAATAAACCACAAAATGATATCTCTGCGATGGTTATTGGAGGGCATGGAGATACTACCATGATCCCTTTAACTAGATTGGCAGCTTATAATGGTATCCCAGTTTCTGAGTTTTTATCTCAAGAAGAATTAGAAAAAGTTGCAGCAGCCACTATGGTAGGAGGAGCAACTTTAACAGGTTTATTGGGGACTTCAGCTTGGTATGCTCCAGGAGCTTCTGTTGCTTATTTAGTAGATAGTATTTTGAATGATCAAAAGAAAATGATTGCTTGTTCCGTTATGTTAGACGGTGAATACGGTCAAAACGATATTTGTATTGGAGTGCCTTGTATCATTGGTAAAAACGGAGTAGAACAAATAGTTGATATTAAATTAAATGATGCTGAAAAAGCTGCTTTTGCAAAAAGTGCAGAGGCTGTAAAAAGCATGAATGCTGATTTGAAAACTGTTTTAGCATAATAATTTGCGTATAAAGAAAGAAGACTGCAATTTCTGCAGTCTTTTTTTTGATTTTAATTAATAAATAAATTGGTTAATCTTTCCGTTAATTATATATTTGCTCGGTTTAAAAAAAATGATATAGATCGTGCAGTTCTTTTTTGTTTTTCAAAAATGATGTAATGGCTTATTTTATAGGGTTTAAAACAAAAATAAATAAATAAAAATAATTAATTTTTAGTAATAATGCAGAATAAAGGACTTATTAAATTTTTCGCAATTCTATTTGCATTGGTAAGTATTTACCAACTTTCATTCACTTTTGTTTCTAGCAAAGTGAAAAATGATGCAAAAACTTTCGCTGGTAACAATCCAGAAAAAGAAGTAAAATATTTAGATTCAATTGGTAAAGAAAAAGTGTTTAGCTTAGGGTTTACTGATTTTACATTCAATGAAGTAAAAGATAAACAAATTAACAAAGGTCTTGACTTAGAAGGAGGAATCAATGTGACTCTTCAAATCTCTGTAAAAGACATTTTGAAAGGGTTATCAAATAATTCGAAAAATCCAGTTTTTAATAAATCTTTGGCTGATGCCACTGCAAATAAAAAAGGAAATCAAGCCTATCTTGATGCTTTCTTCGAAGCATTTGAAGCAAATTCAAATGGAACAGTGAAATTGGCGTCTCCTGATATTTTTGCTAACAGAAGTTTGCAAGGTGAAGGTGGTGTTACTTTTCAAATGACAGATGCTCAAGTTCAAAAAGTAATCAAAAGAAAAGTTGACGAATCAGTTGAAAGTGCTTTTGGTGTATTGAGAAAACGTATCGATAAATTTGGTGTAACTCAACCTAATATACAAAAATTAGGAGAGTCTGGACAAATTCTTGTAGAACTTCCAGGTGCAAAAGATATCGATAGAATCAAAAAATTATTGCAAAGTACTGCTCAATTAGAATTTTGGGAAACTTATAAAGTTGAAGAAATTGGGAATTTCATCATGTCTGCTAATGAGGCTTTGAAAAAAACTGAAATAGCTAAAGTTGAAACTAAAACTGTAGCAAAGGATTCATTAAGTGCTTTGTTAACTGACGGAAAAGATTCTACAGCAACTAAAAAAGGAAATAATCCTATTATTGACAAAATTGTTGCTCAAGGTGGTGGACCAGTTTTAGGTCTTTTCTCTCCAAAAGATACTGCTGTAATTAATTCTTATTTTAAAAGGGCAGACATCAGAATTTTATTAGCAGGTGATCAACGTTATGTAAAATTTGTATGGGGAAAACCAACTACTATTAAAGATGCAAAACAAAAAGAAGTTGAAGTTGTAGAATTGTATGCTTTAAAAGGAAATAGAGATAATGTTGCTTCAATGGGTGGTGGTGTTGTAACAGATGCTAGTGATACATTTGATCAATTGGGTAAGCCAGCTGTTTCTATGCAAATGAATAACATTGGTGCAAAAGAATGGGAAGAATTAACAGGTAGAGCTTATACTCAAAAAAGTAATATTGCTATCGTTCTTGATGATATTGTATATTCTGCTCCTGGAGTTTCAAGTGGACCAATTGCTGGAGGTAGATCTGAAATTTCTGGTTCTTTTGATGTTACTGAAACTAAAGATTTAGCTAACGTTTTAAGAGCAGGTAAATTGCCAGCTGCTGCAGAAATAATCCAATCAGAAGTGGTAGGACCATCCCTTGGTCAAGAAGCAATTGATCATGGTACAAATTCGGCTGTTATTGGATTGCTTTTAGTTGCACTTTGGATGATGATCTATTATGGTAAAGCGGGTTGGTATGCCAATATTGCTTTAGCAGTCAACTTATTGTTTATGTTTGGTATTTTGGCAAGCTTAGGTGCTGTACTTACTTTGCCTGGTATTGCAGGTATCGTTTTAACGATGGGTACTGCGGTTGATGCCAATATCATTATTTATGAAAGAGCAAAGGAAGAATTAAGAGCAGGTAAAACTTTGGATGAAGCAGTAAAAGCTTCTTACAGCTGGACTGGAGCAATGCGTTCCATTGTTGATGCGAATGTAACTCACATTTTAACGGGGGCTGTATTATTTATTTTCGGATCTGGACCAATCAAAGGTTTTGCAACTACTTTGTTAATTGGTATTATTACCTCTTTATTTACTTCTATCTTTATTGCTAGAATTTTTATTGACAAAAATATCGCTGGTAAAAATGATTTATCTTTTGTAACTAAATTTTCTAAAAATTTCTTTACTAATTTCCATTTTGATTTCTTAGGAATTAAAAAATGGACGTATCTTTTTTCTATTGTAGTTACAATTGTAAGTATCGCATCGATTGCAACACATGGATTTGATCAAGGTGTTGATTTTGTGGGAGGTAGAACTTTTCAAGTTCGTTTTGACAAATCAATGAAACCTGAAGAGATTAAAGAAGAATTAACTGCTGTTTTTGGAAGTGCTGAGGTTAAAATTTTTGGTGAAGACAATCAATTGAAAATCACTACAAAATATAAAATACAAGAAACTGGTGGAGCTGCAGATGAAGAAGTTAACAAAATGCTGTTTCAAAGCTTGAAAAAACATTATGGTTCTGATATGACTTATGATAAGTTTGTAAATGCTTACGATGGTAAAAAACTAGGTATTGTACAGGCTTCAAAAGTTGGTCCAACTGTGGCTGAAGATATTAAAACAAATGCATACTGGGCTGTTTTAGGTGCTATGCTTATTGTTGGTTTATATTTAGTAATTAGTTTTAGAAAATGGCAATATAGTTTAGGTGCAATCGCAGCGGTTGCGCATGACGTTATCTTCGTATTAGGAGTTTACTCTTTGCTTTGGAAATATATGCCTTTCGGTATGGAGATTGATCAGCACTTTATTGCGGCTATCTTAACTGTTATTGGTTATTCTATGAATGATACTGTAATTGTATATGATAGAGTACGTGAATTCTTGGATGGTAAAACTAAAGGTTCATTCTCTGAAATTGTTAATAAATCTATTAACTCTACCATGTCTAGAACGATTAATACCTCTTTGACTATGATTATGGTATTATTAATAATGTTTGTATTTGGTGGAGAATCTATTAGAGGATTTATCTTTGCTATGCTTATTGGTATTATCATTGGTACTTACTCTTCATTGTTTATTGCTACTCCAGTATTGGTGGATACCATTTCTAGAGAAGAAAAGAAAAATGTTGAAATAAAACATCAAGAAAGCTAGTAATTGGCAATAGGTCAAAAAAAAAGATTCAACGAAAGTTGGATCTTTTTTTTATATATAATAACTGGAAGAGTTTATTTTAGTATTTGCATTTTTTATACCAAATTGGATTAATTTGAAAAGTTGAAAATTACATTATTTTTATAAAGGTGTCTTTTATTAACTGTATTTGATTGGTATAGATAGTTTTCTTTTTATTTGCAAAATAAAGGGTATTCTTTAATGGAGTTTTACCCTTCCATAAAAGTTTTATTTTTCCACTTTCTAATTCATTTTTACACAAAAAGTCTGGTAAGACTGCTAATCCTTTGCTGTTGCTTAAACAGCGCACTATAGAGTTTAAATTTGGAACAATGTAATTCGGTCTGAAATCAGCATATTTGTTGAAATTTAGCTGCCAAAAGCGTCTCAAATGCTCCATGTCTCCAGTTGTTCCATACCATTTTTGCTCTTTTAGCCAAAGTTCCATTGCTGCAAAGTTATTTTGCTTTTCTAAATTATAAAATATTTCAGAATCTATTTCATTTCCTCCAATAAGAACTATTGTTTCTGAAGAAAAAGCTTGATAATCGATTGAATTTTTAATGATCATTTGAGGGGTTATAATTAAATCTAAAATTCCTTTGTCTAGGTTTTCAATCATTTCTGGATATTCTCCGAATTGAATAATTACATTAAAAGGAAACGTTGATAAAAAAGGTTCTAAAGTAATTTGAAAAGTTTCAAAACACATTCCGATACTAATTGTTGGTGTATCTTTCTCTGTGCTGCGTTGGAAATTTTTTTCAGCTTCTTCTAGTTTGCTGAGGGCTTCTGTAATGAAATTATACAACACTTTTCCCTTTTCTGTTGGAATCATTTTTCGGCTGGTTCTGTCAAATAATTTATATCCGACATAGCTTTCTAAAGAGCTTAAATGTAAACTAACACCTGGTTGAGAGATAAATAATGCTTCTGCCGCACCCGTTAAGGTTCCAGTTTTGTATATGTATTTAAAAGTCCGGTACCATTCTAAATTTACCATTGTATATAAGTATTATAATTATGATATAAAGGTATGAATTATGTTATTTTAATAATAATGATTTCTGTTGTAATTTTGCCTCATCAAATTAAACTAATAGAAATGAAAAAGATATTTATAATAAACGGAGGTCAAAAATTTGGTCATTCTGGAGGAAGATTCAATCAAACTATAACAAATGCTACTGTTGAGTTTTTTAAAAGCAAAGATGGGTTTGAAGTAAAAAGTACAGATATTAATGATGAATATGATCCAGCGCTAGAAGTTGAAAAATTTGTTTGGGCTGATGTGGTAATTTATCATACTCCAATTTGGTGGTTTCAATTGCCTCACGGTTTTAAAAAATACATAGATGTCGTATTTACCGAAGGTCATGACAAAGGTATTTACAAAAGTGATGGGCGTTCCTCTAAGAACCCAGCAATTAATTATGGGACTGGAGGAATGTTGCACGGAACAAAATATATGGTTACAACTTCATGGAATGCTCCCAAAGAAGCATTTACATTGCCTGGCGAGTTCTTTGGTGAAACCAATGTTGACAATGGTCCTTTATTTGGATTTCATCGTATGAATGCTTTTACCGGAATGACTCCATTAAAAAGTATGCATTTTCATGACATAGAAAAAAATGCCGATGTTGTCAATGATTTGAAATTGTATGAAAATCATTTAACTCAATTATTTTTAAGTTAATTATGAAAATAAATTTGACAGTAATTATTCAAAGTAAATCAGAATATCGAGCAGAATTGGAGTTGATTTTGGTAAACTTAGTTGGCCAATCTAGAAAAGAAACTGCATGTCTACAGTATGATTTACATCAAAATAGTGATGACCCAAATATTTTTATTTTTCACGAGGTTTGGAAAAATAAAGAAGGACTGGATCTGCATAATAGGCAACCTTATTTGCTGGAATTTATTCAAAAGACTGATCTTTTCTTAGAAAAAAAGCCAATGATATATAAGACTTCAAGGATAGGTTAAAAAAATAGCCACTGATAATTTTCAGTGGCTATTTTTTTTGTATTATGAATGTTTAGTTTATATTTCACTTGTTTTCTTTGCAGTAATAGCAAAATACAATCCCACGATTATAAAAGGAATACTCAACCATTGTCCGGTTGATAATATGTTTCCTAAATCGCTTTCAAATCCTCCTTGACTTTCTTTTACTGATTCAACAACGATACGGACTGTGAATAATAGTACTAAAAATAAACCAAATAAGTAGCCTGCTTTTTTTCTAGCATCCGTTTTCCAATACAAGAAAAATAATATTGCAAAAACAAATATGTAGCAAAAAGCTTCGTACAATTGAGCTGGATGTTTAGCAGGAACTTGTTCTAGTAAATTAGCATATTGAGGATTGGTGGCTATAGCATTGTAGGCTTCTTTTGGAGTAGCTAATTGTGTTGCATTCACAGCTTCGTTTGGAGTAAATTGATCTCTCACAAAACGAATACCAAATGCAGAAGTAGTTTCTTTACCCACAATTTCAGAATTAAAAAAATTGCCTAATCTCACAAAAATAGCTCCACTAGCAACTGGGATTACTACTCGGTCTAGTATCCATAATATTGGTTTATGTAATACTTTTTTGCTAAAAAAGTACATGGCAACTATAATCGATATCGCGGCTCCATGACTTGCTAGTCCTTGATAACCAGTAAACTTAAATTCAGGACTGAATCGAAAAGGTAAAATGATTTCTGCCAGATTGTTGCGGTAATATTCCCAATCGTAAAAGAAAACATGTCCCAAACGAGCTCCAATTAAGGTGGCTAGTACTGTCCAAACAAACAAAGAGTCTAGTTTGTCTATTGCAACATTTTCTCTTTCAAAAATATGTTTCATAATGTACCAACCCAATCCAAAAGCAATTACGAACATCAAACTGTAAAAGCGAATAATGAAAAAACCTAAATCAATTCCTTCAGAAGGATTCCAAACAATGTTTAAAGCGTGTGTCATTTATTTTTTTATTTTTTGTGAAAATACTATTTTGATTTGAGTAATTGTGTTAACTAAAAGGTAAGAATTCACTTTTTAATGATTGTGATCGCATTTTTTTTTAGGAACAGGATCATACCCTTTTCTACCCCAGGGATGACAACTCAAAATCCTTTTTATGCCTAAATAACCTCCGTAAAACAATCCATGAATTTGCAATGCTTGAATCATATAACTCGAACAAGTAGGTTCAAATCGGCAAGCTGCTGGAGTAAAAGGGGAAATAGCTCCCTGATAAAACCTAACGAGTAATACAAATGGATAGATGAGGATTTTATTTAACATATTTTATAAATGATCAGTGTTCAGTTTTTAGTGTTCAGTCTGAATACTAAAAAACTGACTACTGAACACTAAATGTTGTTCCTTCTTTTCCGTCTTTCAATTGAATGCCTAAAGCTATTAATTGATCCCGAATTTGATCAGACAATGCAAAATCTTTATTGTCTCTGGCTTGCTTGCGCATACCAATTAGCATATTTACCACACCTTCTAGTTTATCAGTGTTGCCATTGGTTTTTTCTTTTTCCAATCCCAATACATCAAAAACGAAAGCTTCCATCGTTGTTGTGAGTAATTTTAAATCGGTTGCATTTAAGGTTTCTTTTTCGTCTTTTAATAAATTAACAAAACGCACTCCTTCAAACAATTGCGCAATTAGAATTGGCGTATTGAAATCATCATTCATGGCATCATAACACAATTGTTTCCAACTAGCAATGTCTAACGAACTAGTTGTGCTTGTAGAAAGCCCTTTTATCGAATCCATTGCTTCCATCAATCTTTTATAACCTTTTTCGGCTGCCACAATTGCTTCGTCAGAGAAATCAAGTATACTTCTGTAATGTGCTTGCAACATAAAAAAGCGAGCTACTGATGCTGAAAAAGCTTTGCTTAAAAAAGCATTGTCTCCAGTCAAAATTTCACCTGGCAAGATATTGTTTCCAGTCGATTTTGCCATTTTTTTGCCATTCAAAGTCAACATATTGGCATGCATCCAATAATTTACGGGAGTATGTCCAGTACAAGCTTCATTTTGTGCAATTTCACATTCATGATGTGGAAATTTCAAATCCATTCCACCTCCGTGAATATCAAAATGATTTCCTAAATATTTGGTACTCATAGCGGTACATTCCAAATGCCAACCGGGAAATCCATCGCTCCATGGCGAAGGCCAACGCATAATATGTTGCGGTTCGGCTTTTTTCCAAAGTGCGAAATCTTGTGGATTTCTTTTGTCTGTTTGTCCGTCAAGATCGCGTGAGTTAGAAAGCATATCTTCTATATTACGGCCACTTAATACACCATAATGATTGGTTTCATTAAACTTGACTACATCAAAATAAACCGATCCATTAGCTTCATAACCAATTCCTTTATCAATAATGGTTTTGATGATTTCAATTTGCTCAATAATATGTCCCGTTGCTGTGGGTTCAATACTCGGCGGCAAAAAGTTAAAAGCATTCAAAATATCATGAAAATCTACGGTGTAGCGTTGCACTACTTCCATAGGTTCCAGTTGCTCTAGACGTGCTTTTTTGGCAATTTTATCTTCCCCTTCATCTACATCATCCACAATATGCCCCACATCTGTAATATTACGAACGTAACGCACTTTGTAATCCAAATGCAATAAGTATCTGAAAATTACATCAAATGACATAAAAGTTCTAACATTTCCAAGATGTACATTGCTGTAAACAGTTGGTCCACAAACATACATCCCCACATTTCCTTCATTGATTGGTGTAAATGTTTCTTTTTCTCCCGAAAGAGAATTGTATATTTTTAAGGTTTGACTTTTATATAAGGACATAAAATTTATTTTTTTGGAGCTTTATCCTGCTTTCCATTTCAATCTTTTTTATCGTTAGAAAAAAACGATAAAAAAGGATTTTCACTTCAATCAGGGCTAGAGCTTTAGGGTAATAATGAGATTTTTTCTAAATATTAAAATTTAGTTTCCAATTTGATATAATCCAAAAATTCTCTTTTGGTTTGAGGATCTTTGAATTTACCGCCAAATTCAGAGGTTACTGTACTGCTTTCAATGTCTTGTATTCCTCTAGAATTTACGCAAAGATGTTTGGCATCAATAACACAGGCTACATCTTCTGTTCCTAATGCTAATTGCAATTCTTGAACAATCTGCATTGTTAAGCGCTCTTGTACTTGAGGTCTTTTTGCATAATGTTCAACGATTCGATTCATTTTTGATAAACCAATAACTCTTCCACTCGAAATATAAGCAACATGTGCTCTCCCGATTATGGGCAATAAATGGTGTTCGCAAGTAGAGTAGAGGGTAATGTTTTTTTCAACCAACATTTCCCCATATTTGTAATTGTTTTCAAAAGTAGAAGCTTTTGGTTTTTTGTCTGGATTCAATCCGCCAAATATTTCTTTTACAAACATTTTGGCTACACGATTTGGCGTTCCTTTTATACTATCATCATTCAAATCCATTCCCAATGTTTGCAGGATGTTTTCAACGTCTTTTTTTATTTTTTCAATCTTTTCTTCATCTGTAATGTCAAAAGCATCCTCTCTTACTGGATTTTGAGCATTCGTACTAATATGATTGTTTCCTATTTCGTCTTGAAATTCTTCGTTGTTTATCATTAAAAGATACTATTATAATGGGTGTCTATTTTTAAGGGGTAAAGATAATTAATAAAAAGGAAACATTTTCTATCGTTTCGCCTTTTAATTATTGCAATAATTGATGAAAAGATTGATTAAATTGATATCAAATCAAAAAAGGCAATACCTTAAAAATGATATTGCCTTTTGATAATTGTGAATTTTATTCTTTATTTTGAATTGTATGCTGTCAATGCTTCTTTCAAAATTCGAACGGCACTGATTAAATCTTCTTTCTTTAGTACATAAGCAATACGAACTTGATTCAAACCAACTCCAGGCGTCGAGTAAAATCCTGCAGCAGGTGCTATCATTACCGTTTCACCATTTAATTCATATTGTTCTAAAAGCCATTGCGCAAAATCATCCGCATTTTTAATAGGCAATTGTGCAATACAATAAAAAGCCGCTTTTGGGGTCTTTACAACCACGCCTTCGATTTTATTCAATTCGCTAATTAAAATATCTCTTCGTTCTTTGTATTCTGCTATTACTTCGTCAAAATAACTTTGAGGGGTGTCAATTGCAGCTTCACAAGCTATTTGTTCGATTGTTGGTGGACATAAACGCGCTTGTGCAAATTTCATTGCAGCAGCAATAACGTCTCTGTTTTTTGTTACCATACAACCAATTCGAGCGCCACACATACTATATCTTTTAGAAACCGAATCAATCATGATTACATTTTGTTCAATTCCTTTTAGATTCATCACAGAAAAGTGAAGGTCTCTTTCGTCATATATAAATTCACGATACACTTCGTCTGCAATTAAAAACAAATCATGTTTTTTGACCAATTCTCCCAGTTGTTTAATTTCAGATTCTGAATATAAATACCCTGTTGGATTATTTGGGTTGCAAATTAAGATGGCTTTTGTTTTTGGTGTAATTGCTTTTTCAAATTCTTCAATAGTAGGGAGTGTAAATCCACTTTCAATAGTAGAAATTACAGGTACTACTTTTGCACTAGATTCTTCTGAGAAAGCACTGTAATTGGCATAAAAAGGTTCTGGAATTATGACTTCATCTCCGGGATCCATGATGCTTCCAAGAGCAAACAAAAGGGCTTCAGAACCGCCAGTAGTAATCATTATATCTTCAAAGCCTACTTTTACATCTTGTTTGGTGTAAAAATCAGCTAGTTTTTTTCGATAACTTTCGTATCCTTCGGAAGGACCATATTCTATGATGCTTAAATCAATATTTTTTATCGCTTTGATTGCAATTTCTGGGCTTTTTATATCGGGTTGACCAATGTTTAAATGATAGACTTTATGACCCTTTTTTTTAGCTATGTCTGCGTAAGGAGCCAATTTTCGGATTGGCGATTCCGGCATTCTTCGACCTCTGATTGAAATTTCAGGCATGATTGTAAAATTTGAGGTGCAAATTTGCAATTTATTTTTGAAAATCACTGTAAACAATGTATCTATTTTGTTGTTTTTCATCCATTATTATCGTATAATTGGGTAATATTATCGAAATATAACTAAATGAAAATAAAATGTGTGTTTTATCTTTTAATACTAACAATTGTCCCTGTATTTGGGCAAGATGGATTTGTATTTGACAAAGGAATTGAAAAAGTAACTGTTCCTCTGATCTTAATCAATAATTTAGTTTTTATACCAATAAAAGTAAATGGAGTAGAATTGAATTTTTTATTGGATACTGGAGTTGAGGAAACGATTCTTTTTAGTTTAAATGATAATCCGGATGTTAAATTTTACAATTCCGAAAAAATATTTTTAAAAGGCTTAGGTAGTGATGTTGCTATCGAAGGTTTGAAAACAACAAATAATATATTGGAATTGCCAGGTGTTAAGTCTATAAAACAGGTCGTTTATGTTATTTTGGATCAAAGTTTTAATCTGTCGTCCCATATTGGAATTCCCGTGAATGGCATTATAGGATATCAATTTTTTAAAAATAATTTGATTCGAATTGATTATTCCAGTAAAAAGTTAGTGGTTTATAAAAGCGGTATTGATGTTCGAAAAAAGTTAGATAAAAAATTTAAAAAAACACCAATCAAAATTGAACGATTTAAACCCTATTTGGAAGGGGAGGTGTTATTAAATGATAAAGTTGTTTCTGTAAAGTTATTAATTGATATTGGAAATAGTGATTCTATTTGGTTGTTTCAAAATATTTCCTCAAATATTGTTGTACCGACAAAGAATTTTGATGATTTTTTGGGAAAAGGTTTCAGTGGTGATATAGAAGGGAAAAGGGCGAGAATAAAACGTTTTTCATTTGATAATAATCAATTTATTTTGCCAATTGTTGCTTTTCCAGATTCCAGTTCTATTAAAAGTGTGAGAATGGTTAAGGATCGAATTGGCTCTGTTGGTGGTGAAATTTTAAGAAGGTTTTCTGTAGTTTTTGATTATGAAAACGAACAACTTTATTTAAAGAAAAATGCTAATTACAATGATCCATTTACCTATAATGAAAGTGGTGTCGAAATACAACATAATGGTTTGCAGTGGGTAAAAGAAACGGTTCAAATGCAAACAGTAGCTGTTGATAAAGGAATTACTTTTGATAATACAGGTAAAAACATAACCAATGAGTTCAAGTATAAATTTGTCTTAAAACCTATATATGAGGTTGCACAAGTCCGGAAAAATTCTCCAGCAGACAGTAGTGGTTTAAAAGTGGGGGATGTTATTATTTCAATAAATAAAAAACCAACTTACCTGTATTCCTTGTCTAAAATTAATGAGTTATTTAAAACAGAAGAGGATAAATGGATTTATTTAGAAGTGGAAAGGAATAATCAAGTTTTGAAATTTTCTTTTCAATTGAAAGATGTGTTGTAAAAAAAAACGTTTTTCAATTAGTTTGAAAAACGTTTTTTACTTTTTTTTAGTTTGTAAGTACTTCTCCTTTGATTTTTAAAGGTACACGCCCTTCTTCGTAATTCACAGCGTTAGTTTCGACTGTAATAGTTTTACGAATTGGCCCCGGAACCATATTGTATTTTATTTCAATTCGATCTGATTTACCAGGAGCAATGGCTTGAGTTGGTTTGTATAATATGGTACAACTAGCGGTTGACTGAATTCCAGTGATGTTCAATGGAGCATCTCCTGTATTTGTAAAAGTAAAGTTTCGAATTCCATTGTCATTAGACTTGTACACTTTTCCATAGTCAACTGTGTTTTCAGATTGATGAATGTCAATTTTTGGTCCACTTTGAGCAAAGATAAAGCTACTTGAAAATAGCAATACGATAAAAGCTGTTATTTTTTTCATTTTGTTGTTTTTTGTGGGCTAAGTAAATATAGTATCTTTTAATTAATACACAATCTTTTATTTCTCTTTTTATACTGTACTTAATTATTTACTTTTGTCCTCTATATGAATAACAAAAATCAAACCAAAGTATAATTTTGGTTTTAAAAGTTGCTTTTTTATGACAATTCCTGCACAATTTGACGCTAAAACTATTGAAAATAAGTGGTATGACTACTGGATGAAAAATAACTATTTCCATTCGGAGCCTGATCATAGAACACCATATACTATTGTAATTCCGCCACCCAATGTGACAGGTGTATTGCATATGGGACACATGTTGAACAATACCATTCAAGATGTTTTGATTCGAAGAGCCCGTTTGAAAGGATTTAACGCTTGTTGGGTTCCTGGAACGGATCATGCTTCTATTGCTACAGAAGCAAAAGTTGTAGCCAAATTAAAAGCCGAAGGAATTAATAAAAATGACTTAACTCGTGAAGAATTCTTGGCACATGCTTGGGAGTGGACGGATAAATACGGTGGAGTTATTTTAGATCAATTGAAACAATTGGGATGTTCTTGTGATTGGGAACGCACTAAGTTTACAATGGATCCAGATATGTCCTCCTCAGTAATTCGATCTTTTGTGGATTTATACAACAAGGGATTGATTTATCGTGGGTATAGAATGGTAAACTGGGATCCCGAAGCCAAAACAACGTTATCTGATGAAGAGGTAATTTATGAAGAGCAACAAGGAAAATTATATTTCCTAAAATATAAAATTGAAGGGAGCGAAGATTTTTTGACAGTTGCAACTACACGTCCAGAGACTATTTTTGGGGATACAGCTATTTGTATCAATCCAAATGATGAACGTTTTGCTCATTTGAAAGGAAAAAAAGCGATTGTTCCTATTTGTGGAAGAGTGATTCCGATTATCGAGGACGAATATGTAGATGTTGAGTTTGGAACTGGATGTTTAAAGGTGACTCCAGCTCATGATATGAATGATAAGACACTAGGAGAGAAGCACAATTTGGAGATTATCGATATTTTCAATGAAGATGCGACTTTAAATAGTTTTGGATTACACTATCAAGGAAAAGACCGTTTTGTAGTTCGTAACGAAATTACTCAAGAATTAGAAAATACTGGTGCTTTGGCAAAAACTGAAACACATCTAAATAAAGTAGGTACTTCAGAAAGAACCAAAGCTGTGATTGAACCACGTTTGTCTGATCAGTGGTTTTTGAAAATGGAGGAATTAGTAAAACCGGCCATTAAATCCGTATTGGTAGATGGCGATGTTAAATTGCATCCTGCTCGTTTTAACAACACGTATGCACATTGGTTAAATAATATTCGTGATTGGAATATTTCTCGTCAATTGTGGTGGGGACAACAAATTCCGGCTTATTTCTACGGAGATGGAAAAGAAGATTTTGTAGTTGCAGAAACTATTGATGAAGCTTTGGTTTTAGCGAAATTGAAAACTTCTAATTCTCAACTTCAAGTTTCTGATTTAAGACAAGATGTGGATGCATTAGATACTTGGTTTTCATCTTGGTTATGGCCAATGTCCGTTTTTGGAGGAATTATGGATCCGGAGAGTGAAGATTTTAAATACTATTATCCAACCAATGATTTAGTGACTGGTCCGGATATTTTGTTTTTCTGGGTGGCGCGAATGATTATTGCAGGATATGAATATACTGGAAAAAAACCTTTTACGAATGTGTATTTGACTGGTTTGGTTCGTGATAAACAAAGACGTAAAATGTCTAAATCTTTAGGGAATTCACCTGAACCATTAGAGTTAATCGAAAAGTTTGGAGCCGATGGAGTTCGTGTTGGGTTGCTTTTGAGTGCTTCTGCTGGAAATGATATTATGTTTGATGAAGAATTGTGTAACCAAGGAAAAGGGTTTACCAATAAAATATGGAATGCTTTCAAATTGATAAAAGGTTGGGAAGTATCTGCAACTATTTCTCAACCGGAGTCTTCAAAAGTAGCTATCGAATGGTACGAAGCAAAATTGCAACAAACTCTTTTAGAGATTGAAGATAATTTTGAAAAATACAGAATTTCCGATGCTTTAATGGGAATTTACAAATTAGTTTGGGATGATTTCTGTTCTTGGTTTTTAGAAATGATTAAACCAGTATACCAACAGCCAATTGACAGTGTAACATTTGCGAAAGCGATAGAAATGTTAGAAAATAATCTAAAATTATTGCATCCATTTATGCCATTCTTAACAGAGGAAATATGGCAAATATTGGCAGAACGAACAACAGAGGAAGCATTAATTGTTTCGACTTGGCCAGAAATGAAACCGTTTGATGTAAAATTAATTACTGATTTTGAAAATACAATCGAGGTGATTTCTGGAATTAGAACGATTCGTAAGGACAAGAACATTCCATTTAAAGATACTATCGAATTGAAAGTGATGAACAACGATAAAGTTTCAACTTATTTTGATTCGGTTGTCACCAAATTAGGGAACATTACTTCATTGGAATATGTAGCGGATAAAGTGGATGGAGCATTATCGTTTAGAGTAAAATCGAATGAATATTTTATACCTATTACAGGGAATATCAATGTAGAAGAAGAAATTGCAAAACTTACTGCTGAGTTGGTTTATACGCAAGGATTCTTAAAATCCGTTCAAAATAAACTTTCAAATGAGAAATTTGTGGCTGGTGCGCCAGAGAAAGTTTTGGCAAACGAAAGACAAAAAGAAGCAGATGCCCTTTCAAAAATTGAGACAATCGAGCATAGTTTAGCTGGATTGAAATAGTTGCTATATTTTTTTAAAACTTAAAATCCCAATGCTGAATATTTTCAGGATTGGGATTTTTTTTGGCTTATAATCTGCTATGGATTAGATACAGAACTGTATTGGAAATCTATTGCAACTGAATTATTTGCTTTTTTATTTAGTCAAAAGGAATCTTCGATGCATTATTCAAAATCAAGTTTTTAATTTCAAAAAGCAATTGTAATAACACATTAGTTTTTATTGGTCTCAAAAATAGTTGAAACTATGTACTTTAGTGTATTTTCCTTTCAGGTTATAAAAATATCCACCGCAAATTCGCAATTTTTTTTTCTTTCAAAGTCTTTAAATTTGCGAATTTGCGGTGGATTTTACTTTTCAACATCGCAGACTTTCAGTTGGCCAAGCCAATCTATGGACTTTAAGTTTATAGTGGTTTAATTTATTGGGTTTTCGATAAACTTTGTTTCTTTTTTTTAAATAGTCCGTTAGCTATTGCATTTATTGAATAATTTAGTTTTGTCTGTTAAGTCTAATCTAGAATCTGAGCTTTGAGAATTGTAAATCATTTTAAAATAATATTAAAAAAAAACTTTTTCTGTGTTTCAAAAAAATGAAAGGGACAGAAAAAGTTTAAAAAAAAATATAACTAAACTTGAGGTTTTAGAACCTATATCGCAAACTTGTTAAAAACTGACGTGGTGCAATTGGGTTTACACTGTAATTTTCATGAACGGTATAATTCAATTCATTTGTGATATTTGATAACTTACATAGGATAGAGATGTTTTTCCAAGTATATCCTAAAGTTGCATCTATTGTAGCATATCCTTGAAGTGGAATATCACGGTCTCTGATTGTTACTGTATAGGTTTTTGGGTTAGTTGATGGTTTATTTTCTGTCCAAAGATAATCGTCATTCCAACCACCTAATCGGTCACCGATATAATTCCCAATGGCTCCAAATGAAAGACCTTTTAACATACCTGATGGTAGCGTATAGAAGAAACTTAAATTTGCGGTATTTTTTGGCGTTCTTGCTACGCGATCTCCTTCGACAAAACTTCCGCTCGTTCCTGAAGTTTTGGTGTATCGCATGTCATTATAACTATATCCTGCCACTATATCAAGTCCTTCAATTGGTCTGGCTGTAATGTCAATTTCAACTCCTTTGCTTTTGGTTTCTCCTCCTAAAAGTTTAATTGCAGAATTTGTGTTTACCGTTACTCCATCAGCCAAAAAAGGTGCGGTTTGTGCTAGATTATTGTTGTTAATTTGATATACTGTAACGTTGGTGCTTACTATACCTTTCCAGAAATCTTTTTTTATTCCGATTTCAAATTGGTCAATTATTGAAGCTTCTATTACATCACCATCAACTGTAAGCCCAGTATTTGGGGTAAAAGAGCTAGAATAACTTGCAAACAATGATAACTCTTTAGTAGGTTGATATACCAATCCTAATTTTGGAGTAAAGGCTTGGTCTTTTCGCTTTTCAGCCTCTACTGTCGTTACAGAAGTTGGATTAATAGTATAGGTATCTGTAATTACTTGAGATTCTTGCCAAGACCAACGAATACCAGCTAAAAGTTTGATTTGCTCAGAAAAAGAAATTAAATCTTGAAAATAAATACCAAAACGATCTGTGTTTGTGTTTGCTATTGCTGAAACTCTAGCATTTGGAATATCGTTTCTTTGTGTTGAAGGATCGAAAGTATAAAGATTAATGGTGTCATAAAGATTGGCAACATATTTTCCATTAACCATTACTGCTTTTTCATCAAAAAGAAAAGTATAAGCAGTAGCAAATGAATTTTCATAATCAACACCAGTAAATACTTGGTGATTTATACTTCCAGTTTTGAATGTGCCTTGTAAGCTTAATTGGTTGCCAAATATTTTTTCTAAGTTTTTATTCTGAACTAATGATCTGTTCCAGTCACCTGGTGTTGGATAAGTTTCTAGACCAGATAATTGTGCCGTCGATTTTGATTGTCTATCGTAATTTTGAAACGAAGTATTAAAATTTAGTTTCCAGTTTTTATTAAAGTCATGATTTAATAGTAATGATGCACTTGATGATTTAGTTTTTCCATTTGACCAAAGCGCTCCGTAAAAATTAGATCTAGGTAAATCTAAAATTTCTTTTCCAATAATTCCAGTTCCAAAATCAGGTGTCCAATCGGCATCTAAATAATCACCTTGCAATGTAATTTGTGTTTTTTTACTAACATTAAAAAGAAATGAAGGATTAAAATAGATACGCTCACTTTTGACAACATCTCTAAAACTTTCAGCATTTTCGTATGAACCTGTAAAACGGTATGCAATATTTTTATTTAAAGGACCATAAAAATCTACTGAAGGTTTGTAATAAGCATAGCTTCCTGACTGCATTGTAATTTCGCCACCACTTTTGAAAGAAGGTGTTTTGGTAACCAAATTCAAGATGCCTCCCGGAGCAACATTTCCATATAATAAAGCCGAACTCCCTTTTAGAAATTCTACTTTGTCAAGGGAAGAAACTTCTGGAATAGACCCTGCATTATATCGGAAACCATTTTTGAACATGTTGTTAGCAGTCATGTCGTAGCCTCTTGAAAAAAATGATTCTTGAGCACCACCACGTGCGGAACCAACATAAACTCCATTGGCATTTTTTAAAACTTCACTCAAGCGGATAGATTGCTGTTGTTCGATAATTTCGGATCCAATTACTTGTACGCTTTGTGGTGTGTCCATTGGTTTTAAACCGGAACGAATTGCGCTAACTGGTTTTGGTAGTTTGTTTGCTGTAACTATAACTTCTTTTAATTGATTTCCTTTTTTGTTTTTTACAGTATCATTAATTGATTTTAAACTATCATTTGAGAAATAATACAATTCATTATCATTGGATTTGGAAGTATTATTTGCTACTTCTTGGGCTTGTAGAGAAAAGCTAAAAAGTATTAAAATGGTGTGTAGTAAAATATATTTCATATCGTTTATTTGGAATAAGTAAAAATAATAATGCAAATATAAAACCTACATTTTAATTCAGCAAACTTATTTAGACTAAATATTAATAATATTTTATAAATTATTTAGTTTACTGAAAAACAGGATATTGTGTTTTTTTTTTTGAGCTTTGAATTCAAGGATATGAGAGGTGTGATTGAAATTGTATTGTTGAATTTCAATATTTGGCCATTTTATTTTTTGGAGTTTTACTTTCAAAACCCTAGTATTTAAGGAAAGTAGTTACTGATAGATAATGTTTTTTTATATGATTTTCAATAAAAAAAAAGTGAATAATACCTATCAAAGGTTAGGATGTGACTTTTGGGTTTTACTGAAGACCAAAAGGATTTTTTAAAGGTGTTCTATTGAGATTGAACAATAAGATTATTTTAGTTTAATCTTTGATTCAGTATAAGCTATAAAACAGAAAGTAGATAAAGCGAATATTAAAGTTTTGCCTTAAATTTCTTGATGCGGAAGTTTTTTGATTTTACTACTTTTCCATCATCTGTAATCATTACACAACTATAATCTGGAAATTGGTTGAGTAATTCCAAACCTGCAGTTATCCCCAATACCATTATTGAAGTACTTAAGCCATTTGCTGTTTCAGCATTTGGACCGATAACTGTCACGCTACATAGGCCTGTTGCTGGGTAGCCAGTTGCTGGATTGATAATATGAGAATAGCGTTTCCCATCAAGAACCACAAATTTTTCATAGTTTCCTGAGGTGGTAACTGCACCATTATTTATTGGAACAATAGCGATAAGTTTATCAGTTTTAAAGGGATTTGTAATGCCAATATTCCAATCTTTTCCATTAGGCTGTTTTCCCCAAGTGCTCATGTCTCCAGATCCATTTATAATTCCGGCTTTGATTCCTTTTTCCCGCATCATAGCTCTGCATTTATCAGTTGCATATCCTTCTCCTAAGGCGCCAAATCCAATTTTCATGCCTTTTAATTTTAAAAAAATAGTAGAATGATCACTGTCCAATATGATGTTTTTATATCCCACTTTTTCAATCGATTTTTGAATCGCATCCGCAGAAGGCATTTCGGTCATCGAGCCATCAAATTTCCAGATTCGGTCCATTGCCGCAAAGCTGATGTCGAAGCCTCCGTTTGTAATTTCAGAAAAATGAATGGCTCTTTGTGTTATTTCAAAAACTTCTCGATCTACTTTTACAGGACGAATTCCCGCATTTTGATTTACTTCGGATATTTGGGTGGTCGATTTCCAATCGGATATTAAATATTCAATTCGGGTGATTTCGGCAATAACTTCGTCTATATTTTGTTCTGCCGAAAGCGAATCTTGGGCTACAATCGTAATGTCGAATCGTCCGCCCATGAGTAAGGTAGTTCTTTTACGTAAGACTTGGCAGTTGCTTGTGAAGGAACAAAGGATTAAAAAAAGACATAGAAATTGGTGTTTGACTGACATAAAGTATATTTTAAATCTGTGGCAATATTTTTAAAACTAATAACAGTCCGATAGCACTTGTCCATTTGATTTATAATATGCAATTCCAGTAGTTGATTTGGCTAAACACAATTCATCAAGTACAGATTCCACATCCTTTTGCATAGCAAGCGATCCGCAAAGCATTACAATACCACCATTCATTAACAAATCGATAAAAAATTGGGCATCTCGTCTTATTAAATCCATTACATAGTGATGTTCTTCTTCTCGGGATAAAGCCAAATTAAAACTTTTGAGTTGCTGTTTTTCAATCATTTTATTGGCGAACTTTTTATATCCTAAAACGGTTTCAGTTGCTTTTCGAAACCCAGAATACAAATGAATTTCTGTTTTTTTCTTGTTTTGATCAATCATTCCTAAAAATGGTGCGATGCCAGTACCGTTTGAAATCAACGCTACTTTGGTAACTTTTTTTGGGAAATGAAAAGTGGGGTTTTTGATGATTCTAGCTTTTATGACTTCACCGGGTTCGAGATTGTATAAATAGCCAGAACCTATACCAGAAGGATGCAGTTTGACTGCCAATTGTATGTTGCCATTGCTCTTTCCGATGGAATAGAGACGCTCTCGGGAGTCATTTTCTGGATAAATAGCCAGTAAGTCACCTGATTCAAATTTTGTATTTCTAATCGTCTTAAGAGTTAGTATAAAGGTAAATCCGTTACTTGCAATAGTTGTTTTTTCTAGTACCACCAATTTTTCCAAATCTTTCGGAACATCATTGTATATTGACGGGGTAGTAGAAAGGGGAATTCCAGTTTTGGCACTCCATAATTTAACCCAGCTTACAAATTCTACAGCCGATTTATCGTTTATCGTTTGTAATTCTAAAATGCGTTCGGTCCAAATTTGTTTAGCCAACAAGTTGTCAATTTCACGAGCATAACCGCAAAAATCAGGATAGGCTTTTGAACCAAAACCAATCACCGAAACTTTGATTTTTTGCTTTTGTTCAATTTTGTTAAGCAGTTCTGAAAATTTACTTGCATTCGAAGGCGCGTCTCCCGATCCATGTGTCGAGGTAAATAGGAGAAGATGTTCCGCTTTTGGAAAAGACGAATAAGCATTTAACTCCGCAATAAAAGCTTTTTCTCCATAGGCCAGTAATTGTTTTTGAATGGCATTTGCAAATCGAAGTGTACTGCCGTTTTCTGAACCAACCAATAAAATGAATTTACTTTCTTCGGCTTTGAACTTGTTTTTAATGCGATTCGACCTTCGTTTTAGGGTCATGGCAAAACCGGAGTAGATAAAAAAGAGAATATTTAAACTCGCTATTCCTAAAAGTAAAGCCCATAAAATACTGGCTCGACCTGTATGTAAATCAAGGCTCAAGTTTGATAATTGAGTTGTAATGGAAGGTGTTGTTTCCCTAATGATTATCCCAGTGATTTGATTGACTTCGATTTCACGGTCATTTAATTTAATATTATAATACTCTTCGGGATCGTCTGAAAAAGGAAATTCTATTTTCTGGATATCTGACAATAAGATACTATTGAGAACAGGAGCCTGTTTTGAAACACTAGTTTTGACTTCTGAATTGGTTTCTTTTTTTTCGATAAAGAAATTAAATTTTTCCAGAGTTAAAAATGTTCCTGAAAGTGCAATAATTAGAATGGGAATTAATGATAATCTTCCTAAAAAGATATGATAATATTGAGCAAAGTTTTCTTTTATGATTTTTGAGAAAAACCCGCGAATAGTTCTTTGTCGGTTAAGTAGTAATGCAAATCCCGAAATAGAAATGAGAGCTAACAGAAACGAAATAACCCCGACAATAAACCGCCCAGTTTCTTTGAGGAATAAAGAACGATGTAGCGCTGTAACCCAATGGATAAATTCACTTTTTTTTATGGGACTGCCTATTATTTTGCCCGTTCTTGGGTCAATATATGCATTTACATCATTGTCGTTTTGATCAATGGCTTGAAGTGTAACAAATTGATTGTGGTCAATGCTTAATTCGGTTATTTCTGGATAGGTTTTGCGTAGTATCGGTAAGGTTTCGCCAAGTGTTATTTTTTCGAAATTTTCAACTTTGTAGGGTAGTGTTTTCTCTTGAATAGCATCTAGCGCAAGCAAGGTTCCTGTAATGGATGCCAATATCAAAAACAAAGATGAAAACAAAGCCAAAGCCAAGTGTGAATAACGCCAAAAAGAAAGAGTCATTGATAAATTGTGTTTTAGGAATTATTGGTTGGAAAAAAAATCTGCTAAAATCTATTAAATCTTAGTAAAAACAATAACACTCAGATTTAGCAAATTTTAGCAGATAAAAAAGTTAAACATTTATATTTTATTCAATCTTACGTAGCGAATATAACCTTTACCTTCAGTTTTAGCCGCAATTCCTTCGGTAGTTAATGGGATTTCAAGATCCGATGTGTAGTATTTATTGTCTTCTACTGCTGTTTCAAAGCGTAATTTATATCCTTTGTTAATTTTGTTGTCTTCAATTTCCAGAGTTGTAATGCTACGGTCACCACCAGTAACAGAGGCGCCAGTTTTCGCACTGATATCCGTTGGTTTTTTAGAATAGAATTTATGCCATTCCTTAAGGGTTTTATACCATTTTTTGTTATCCCCCATTACATAAAGGGTTTTGTCGTATTCGCCTTTGGCATTAACAATTGAAACCACGATATAGGCTCCTTCCCCCATATAATTAGACATTTGTAGCATGCATTTGTATTTGCTGGTTTGTGCTGAGGCTTGGAAAGATGAAATGCAGATTAATGCAATTAGGCTTATTTTTAGTATTGATTTCATTTATGTTTTGAATTATGGATTTTGAGTTTGGAACGTATTTTTTATTTAGTACTTTTTCATTGTTATTTTAAAAATTCTAAATCGATTTTATTTTTTGTAAGGGATTCATTTTCTTTTGCTAAAGTATATACACTTTCGTCAAACTCGGTCTTAATTTCTTTTTTTGCTCCAATAGTTAGTAGGTATTTTAGAATGCTATCATCTTTAGAAATCATTGCAGCTTTGTGCAATGCGGTTAAACCATCTTTGTTTTTGGCATTTACATCTATATTTAGATCAGCTATTTTTTTAAGTAAATTTATATCATTTTTGATAATTGCAAAATGGTATAATGTATTGCCATCTTTTTGTGGAGTTGCCAAGTTTAATCCTTTATCTTGAAGTAGTTTTATTTTGGAAGTAAAAGGATCTTGCTTTTGACCATTACTAGTTTCAGGACCTCGGCCCATTCCCATTTGTGGTCGATACGAATCAATCAGATAAAAGGCTAAATTATTACCGTTTTTGTCCAAAACATTTATAACTGCACCCTTATCCAAAAGTAGCGATGCGTTTTCAGGAGTTCCAGTTTGTATGGCTTTAGTCAAAGCCGATTCTCCTTTTTTGTTTTGTGCATTTATGTTTTTTATAATCGGTAGTAATTGCTCTAAAGTTCCATTGTAATCTCTTACCGAAGCGGCAATCATTAACGGTGTGTTGCCATCATTATCAGGTTTGTTTGCCTCTATTCCTTTTGCTAGAAAGTAATTGATGATTTCTGTTTGTTTCGCTTTTGTTACTAAAAAATGAAGTGCATTTTGTCCGTCATTGTTAGTAACAGTTGGCTTAAGTTTTAAGTCTTCAATCAGGTATTTGTAGGTTTCTAATGTATTAGCATCTCTTCGTGAACCTTGAGCAGCAAATAGTATTGCATTATCGGTTGGTTGAACCCCTTTTTCTAAAATTAATTTTAATAAAGTTAAGTTTCCAGTTCTTGCAGCACAATCAAATGCTGTACTGCCATCTTGGTCTATATCTTTGAAAGACATTCCTTTGGAAACGAAATAGTTGGGAAGTGTTAAGTCTTTGTCAAAAGGAATAGCCATTAGTAACAAATTGGTTCCATTGGCGTATTTTTTCTTTGGGTCTACCCCAGCTTTAAAAAAAGCTTCATAAACAGCGGTAGTGTTTACGCCATTATTTGCTGCGGAAGTTATTGGCAAGGCACCGTGACTGTCTTCTAAAGTAAGATCTGAACCTTTGGCGATAAGGTATTCTATGATTTCTAGATTTCCTTTTCCAGAGGCCCAGTGCAAGTAAATACGATTATCGTGTGTCGATTTATTGACTCCATTTCCAGGTTGTTCCAATAAGAATTTTATAGTGGCGTTAGGAGCATCGTTGTTAATTGCCATGACTACTGCATCAAAGGATCTGTCATTTAATGCAGAAGGATTGTTGCCCTTTGCGATTTCAGTTTGTACTGTTGCAACATCCGGGGACGTTTTCCAAAAGGATTGTTCCAAAAGCGTATTTTTTTGTTGCGCATTTGCAAATACAACGATGAAAATGGAAAAAGAAATTAAAAAAATATTTTTCATAAGAGTTATTTTTTTTGAAGAATTGCCCTTAATTGAGATAGCTCATAAAATGGGTTTTCTTCTTTGTTTGAAAAAAATTAAATCGATAATATTCTTATTTAGAATAAATAAAAATAATACAAATGTAAAAATAAATAATACATTGACAATTGTTTTATGGGTTTAATTTTTTGTTTTGGACTACTAAAAAATAAAAAGGTTTAAAGTTGTAATGGAATTATTGGTAATTTGGTTGTTCTTTATTATTTTAAAAACAATTTTTGCATTTTTTGTTTGTCATTAATGAAAGCTAAGTTTAACCCGTTGGGTGCAATTATTTTAAACACTTAAAAACTTAGATTTTCTAAGTTCAAAAAAGAGGCGTTTCACTTATTTTAAACACACATAGTGATCTATGCGTAAGAAATATATTTCTTTTTGATATTCTTTTTTAAAATAAAGTCTATGTTTTTATGTGTTTTATAAAAATTTTATGAATTACACCCAACGAGTTAATTTTAACTAAAAACAAGTGATTTAAAATAAGAAGGTATTTTAAAAGATTTTAAAAAAAATAAAAAAGCATACATAAACGTCTTTTTAATTTTATTTATAAAAAAAAACAGTGTTGTGTAGTTGCGTTTTGGTACTGGATTAAAAAGTTGTCTTTTACTCTATTTTCTTCATTCCAAATTTTTCCGAAGTTGGTTTCCCGAGTTGAACTCCAGAAATTTCAGCAATCATGCTGTCTTTTGTTATTTGGTTATAGTTGATTTTTTGCGGATAATCGTGTTTAGGATTTTCAAAAACCAGTTGTTTTTCGGTTGCAATTGTCATTTTAAAAGGAACAGGTTTATCATTGTCTTGTCCTTTTACCTTGGCGTAATAAAATAATTCTTCTCTTTTTTGTTGCAATTTTATTGTCTCAAAATGCAAAGTATCTTTGTTTTTGATGAAAAAAGATTCTCCTTGAAAAGTACTGTCATTGAGTTGTTTCCAGCTTTCGGAAAGCGTGCCATCAGCGGTTTTGGTTTCCCATTTTCCAAGCAACCAGTTGGCCGATTTTATTTTGTCTTTTTCATTTGATTCCGAGTTTTTACAGGAAACAATGGCTAATAAAAGCAATATAAGGGTTATTTTTTGAAACATTTGAGTAACTATTTAATGTTGTTAGAAAGGCTAAATTAAGAAAAAATAGATTAGTGATGTCTTTAAATTTTTGAATCAAAGGCTTACTCTATAAGTCATATAAGTTTTTAATTTGAATAGAATAAAGGTAAAAACAGTTCATTTAATAAAAGTTACCTATTACAATCAAGGTATTCACTTCTATTTTCTTTTGGACAATCTAACAAACTTGTTTTTTACCTATATGGCTTATATGTTTTAAATGTTGTCTATTAAAATTTTGTAAACCAGTTCTTTAGTTGGTTTTTGGTCTTTTAGTTTTTCTCTAACTACATCAAAAGTCACTTTAAAATCACATCCCAATTTATAATCGCCGCAGCCATAAGCCGTTTTTCCTTTTAGAACTGTTCCTTTTTTGCATTTCGGACACGTTAATTCATCAGGTGTTGGTTTTAGGGCAGTTTTCTTTGGTTCTAATATCAATTTGAAATTTTCATCAAAACGGAGCAAACCTTCCACAGTACCGATATCGGTTTTGAAATCTTTTAAATTTACGGTAGAACCTTTTTGAAGCAATCTCAAATATTGATTCTCTGATATTTTTTTCTCGGCAAAACTATACGGCAATACAAAACTACAATCCGCTTTGTATTCACTGCAACCATAAGCCGATTTCCCTTTTATCAAGCTTCCTTTTTTGCATTTCGGACAGATTTCCGCCAGAATTCCGGCCGCTTTCTTTTTCTCTATGGTGGCAACTTGTTTTTGAATACTTCCTGCATGCGAAATATTGGCACGCTTAGTTTCACTTCGTACTTCGTATACCAAGGCTTCTACCATCTGTTTCATATTGTTTATGAATGCACCAGCGGTAAACTCCCCTTTTTCAATATCTTTCAATTGTTTTTCCCAAGAACCGGTAAGCTCTGCCGACTTTATTAATTCATTTTGAATGGTTTCAATCAACTGAATCCCTGTTGGTGTTGGCAAAACTTGTTTTTTGTTTCGAATGATGTATTGGCGTCTAAAAAGAGTTTCAATAATATTGGCCCGTGTAGATGGTCGTCCGATACCGTTTTCTTTCATCAGTTCACGCAAATCTTCATCATCGACTTGCTTGCCAGCAGTTTCCATGGCACGCAATAGGGTAGCCTCGGTAAACTGATTGGGTGGTTTGGTTTCCTTTTCTAAAAAGGAGGGTTCGTGCGGCCCTTTTTCACCCACAACAAAACTTGGCAGAATATCGGCTTCTTTTTCTTTGGCGTTTGGGTCTTCAAAGACAATTCGAAATCCTTTTTTTAAGATTTCTTTTCCGGTGGTTTTAAATAATACATCGGCTGCTTTTCCAGTTACAGTAGTGTTGGCTACTAAACAATCATCATAAAAGACCGCAATAAAACGTTTTGTAATAATATCATACACTTGCTGCTGATTGTATTGCAAATTACTTTGTATGCCAGTCGGGATAATTGCATGGTGATCCGTTACTTTTTTATCGTTGAAAACTTTAGGCGATTTTTTTATTTTTTTTTCCAAAAGTGGCTGTGTCAACGTAGCGTAATTGGTTAAATTTTGCAAAATACCAGGTACTTTTGGATAGATATCGTTTGGTAAAAACGTGGTATCGACTCTCGGGTAAGTGACTACTTTTTGTTCATACAATGTCTGAACGATTTTTAGTGTTTCATCTGCTGTAAAACCAAATTTGGTATTGCAATATACTTGTAAACCTGTTAAATCGAATAATTTTGGGGCATACTCATTACCATTCTTTTTTTCGACAGCAACAATTTCAAAGTCACTTTCTTTAACTTTATCGGCGAGAAGCTCACCATCTTCTTTATTTAGAAAACGACCTTCCTCATAACTAAAAAGTGTTTCTCTATATAAAGTTTGTAATTCCCAGTAGGGTTGAGGTTTGAAATTTTCAATGGCCAAAAAGCGGTCTACCACCATGGCTAAGGTTGGCGTTTGCACCCGTCCGATAGACAGCACTTGTTTGTATCCACCATGTTTTACGGTATACAAACGCGTGGCGTTCATACCCAATAACCAGTCGCCAATGGCTCTAGAAAACCCTGCATAGTATAAATTATCGTAGTTGGCAGATGGTTTTAGGTTGTCAAAACCTTCTTTGATGGCTTCGGTGGTTAAGGATGAAATCCACAAGCGTTTTACTTCGCCTTTATAATGGGCTTCATTCATGACCCAGCGCTGAATGAGTTCTCCTTCTTGTCCAGCATCCCCGCAGTTAATAACCAATTCGGCTTTGTCAAATAAAGATTTTACGATTCTGAATTGCTTTTGTATTCCTGAATTTTCGACAACTTTGGTTTCAAATTTGTCGGGAAGCATGGGCAGGTTGTTCAAGTCCCAGCTTTTCCAGTGGGGTTTGTAATCGTTCGGTTCTTTTAAGGTACAAAGATGCCCAAAAGTATAAGTGACCTGATAGCCATTGCCTTCGTAATACCCATCATGTTTGGTATTGGCTCCCAAAACGGATGCGATTTCGCGTGCTACACTTGGTTTTTCGGCAATACAGACCTTCATTTTTTACTTCTTATTTGAAGCCGCAAATTAGGAATTTAGAAATTGGTATTGAAATGAAATTTTATGGAGTTATGAACTGGGATAGGTCAATGTTTTTTAAATGATAAAATAATTGATGGTCTTTGATTTCAAATCTTATAGTCCTCAAAAAGCGATAATCCACAATATAAAATCGATTGGATAAATGATATTTTGGCAAGCAGTACGTTATAATTGGGATAGGAAATGCAATAAAATTAGGTGAATGCAATAAATCAAACTCTAACATTACAATGTTTAAATACAACTATGTATAAAATTAGACACCACCTTTGGAAAAATTAGCGATGGTATACGCTGTTTATCCGGATTAAATTTCAAAAAAATTGGTGCCATTGATTATAAAAACTTAATTTGCGCACCCATACCAAAATAACAACCCAAATTAATGCGATTTTATTTTTTATTTTACCTATTTATCCTTGGTTCCATTCCTACAGTCCAAGCGCAATTACAAGCAATTACAGATAAGACCGATTATCCTTTTTGGATTAACTTGCCCAATCAGGAGGTTTTGGATAACAAAGCGCCTATCATTTTATTTTTGCACGGGAAAAGTTTGTCTGGCACAAATTTGAATCGTGTAAAACGGTACGGAGTCATTCGAGCCATCGAAAGCGGAAAAGAAATTCCTGCTATAGTCGTTGCTCCACAAGTGTCGTCGGGAGCTTGGAATCCAGACAAGCTTTTGAAACTTTTAGAATATGTGCAGAACAACTACAATACCGATTTGTCTCGCGTTTATGTATGCGGAATGAGTTTGGGTGGTTACGGTACTTTTGATTTTGCAGGGAAATATCCCGAAAAAATTACTGCTGCAGTCGCAATTTGTGGAGGCGGTAACACAAAAGATGCTTGCAATCTGGCCACACTTCCTTTGTGGGTGATTCACGGTAACAGAGATTACATAGTGCCAATTTCGGCATCCAAAAAAATGGTCAAAGCGATTCAGACCTGCAAGCCCGATGCTAACCTTACTTTTACCATTGTTAAAGGCGGTAATCACGGTAGTGTAGAACGTTTTTTTAGAGAAGACAAAATTTACAATTGGATGCTGAGTCAACGTAAATTTTTGCCTTAAAAAAGGACTATCTTATTTAGGGAAAATTTAATTCTTCCACTACTGTTCGTTTTTACAGAATAGCAATTTCCTTTTGTATGCTAATCTTGGTATTCTCCAGATATTTAATTTGGAGCAAAAGTGCTATGTTCTCTGATATTGTCTTATTTTAAATGTTGTATTTATGAAAAAATGACAAATAGAAGCATAGTTATTAAAAACACTTCTATTTTAGCGATCCACTTTATTAAAATAATGATTTAACTTTTAATTGAAATAGGTATTCGTTGCAGCAGCAGGGGTAAACATATCATATTGAATGGTAGTGATTTAGGTAGAAAAAATGCTAATAATTTATTTTTTTTATTTAAATTTAATGTTCTAATTCTAAATCAAAAAGTTATGTCAGTATTAAAAGTTATCGAAGTACTTTCTAGTTCAGAAAAAAGCTGGGAAGATGCAACTAGCACAGCAGTTGAAAAAGCATCAAAAACTGTAAAAAACATCCGCTCTGTTTATGTACAAGATCAAAGTGCTTCAGTTAAAAATGGAAAAGTAACTGAATTTCGTGTAAATCTAAAAATCACTTTTGAATTGGATTAATTGCACTGCAATTTTATTAAGCTCACTCAGGTACTCGTTTAATACGAGTACCTTTTTATTTTTGGCTAACTTAAAAATACATTTTTACAATAAGAATATGCTATAAAAAAATGTTTTTCATATAGATTCAGAATGATATACTTCAGACTAGTAATCTTTTGTTCTTTTTTTCTGGTGGCTTGTGCAGAGAGTACCTGTATAAATTGTAAAGATAAATTGTAGTGTTTGCAAAGCAGCTCACTACAGTTTAAGTGTTTTAAAAACAATATTCTAGTTTTTTTATAACATTATATTCTAAATATAAAAAAAACTGAACGTATTAAATTTAGGACAAAGTATCCGAGTTGCGAACGAATACCAGTGTAGGAAATACTGAATTGTTTTTTTTAAAATTAGTCCTTTTGTTCTAAGGAGATTACGGGAAACTGTAGTAGTAGTTTTATAGCCTTATTCATTTTCATTTTTCGTGATGCAGCGTCCTCTGGGTTCGTCACCTTCATATAGCACGATTTCGGAATGCAGGAATGCGGCGGCTTCTGCTGAACCTTTCACTTTTGAAGCAGAACGCTCGACCATTTCGGATTCAAATGCGGTTAAGACACTTTTTCGTATTCCGGACAATCGCCAATGCGATGAAGAGTTGCATCCTTTTGAAATTTCACGAGCCAGTGAGAGCGCGTCCAGCAACGCTTGATTTGCTCCCTGACCTTTGAAGGGGCTCATTGGGTGAGCCGCATCACCAATTAGAGTCACTTGTCCTGCTGTCGCCAATAAATCGGTAGTCAGTAATTCGCGATCGTACACCGGATAGCCCGAAATCTGGGCTTCTAAAGTTGCGGTCAAAATGGCCGGGATAGGCTCGTGCCATTGCGTTCTTTTACATGCTTCTTCCTTGAGTGCTCGAGGTCCTTTGGCGCTTAAGGCTTTGGCCTCTTTTTCTGGCATTGGGAAACTCAGTTGCCACATCACCGTGTCTGATGTGTAAGGCATAATGTAGATGCGCTCATGGCCATTGGCCGTTTGAAATACAGTGGCCGAATCCAGTAAAGAACTAGAAAATTCTTCAAGCGCTTGCAACGGGCAAATACCCAAAATCACAATACATCCTAGGTAACGTAATGGGGTGCTGTCATCACCAATCAGTAATTTTCGCACCGAACTCCGAATACCGTCGGCACCCACCACAAGATCTGCTTTGGCGCTCTTTATTGTACCGTTGACTTGAAAACTCAAATCAACACCATCACCCTCCCGTTCCTCAAAACCGAGTAGTTGATGTCCCCATTGTACTGCGGTATGCCCGCCGAGTTGCTCCAGCAAAGCTAAACGCAAGGACTGCCGAGCGATATGTATGTTTGTGCGTTTGGGAGCTGGTTTTACTTCCGACTGTATCCATTTTCGGATTCCCCATTCCCCAATTACTTTTCCTTCTGTTGTATGAACTACGTGTCTTGTCGAAATGACTCCTTCTTCAAGCGAAAAAATTCCCAATTCCTCGATTGCTTTACTGGCCTGTTGCAAAGTAAGTCCGTAGCCTTGAGATCGAGCCTCAAAATGGGTATCGCGTTCATAAAGGGTAAAAGGGATTCCGCGGTGCAAACAAGCCACAGCCAAAGCTACTCCTCCGATGCCGCCACCAATGATGGCAATGTGTGGGTAGTTTTCTTTGTCTGCCAGTGGGGGATTATCGGTAGGAATCAATCCAGATCCGGAGCAGTTTGTGCAGGTGTGCAGGTGTCCTTTTGGACGAACGGGTGGAGTTCCTTCGTCATTCGATTTTTCAAATTGCTCGAATGCTATCTGGTATTGGCGGCGTGCTTTGCTGCTAAGTCCTCGACTTTTTTTGCCGCGTCCCTGACATTCGGGACAAATAGTCCAGCTTGTGGCTGAATTTTTTACCTTTTTCACTTCCTGTTTATTTTTCTTGATTTGGATTGCCTTTTATTGAAATGATGTTGAGTCTAATTGTAAAATAATGAATTTGACTTTAATTGTTTTACGATCACTAAATTTTAAAATTTTTGCATTGCTCCAAAGGTATAATTTAATGACGATTGTCTAAAGGGGTACATTTGTTTTTTTTAGACAGTACCTTTTAAATTTTCTGATTTTGATATTTTTCAAATGTTGTTTTTGACCAAAAATGCCTAGCCCCAGTAGTAGTGGAAAGCCTTTGAGAGTTGAAAACCACTTTTTTCTGGTGGTGGCAGAGCGACCAACGGAAGCTCCTGCCAGCGCCTAGAAAAAGGGTTTGAAACCGAAAAGCTTGCAACGGATGATGGGAAAAAGCTCCTTATTGTTGTTTTGGTATTGATTGTGTCGAAAAAAGGGTGTTTTAATTTTAAGTTATGTGATGTGCGGAATGAGAAGTTGCGGTTTTAAGTTGTTTTTTATGTGATTTTGAAATTGAAATTGTAACAGATTTTATAGGAATGGCAAACGGTTTCCTGTCTTGAGCTTTAAAAAAAGTGGGGTGTTTTGGCCTGCTAAATTTCCAGAAAAGAACACTATAAAAGGAAAGCTTTTTTTTGTACTTTTGCAGTCCGAACTGAATTAGGGTTTTTTATGTAATGAATATACGAAAATCCTATTCGAGGTTCCTTCAGCCTTTTGGCTAAAAAAATATATTTTAGAAGAAATAAAGATTTATAAAGATGTTAGATAGACTTCAATATGCAAAACAACGTTTCGATGAGATATCAGATTTGATTATTCAGCCTGATGTGATCGCAGATCAAAAACGTTATGTACTACTCAACCAAGAATACAAAAGTATTAAGGCATTAGTAGATAAAAGAGAAGAATACATTTTGTTATTGGCCAATATAGACGAAGCCAACGAAATTATTGCCGATGGTAGTGATGCGGATATGACCGAAATGGCCAAAATGCAATTGGAAGAAGCCAAAGAACGTTTGCCAAAATTGGAAGAAGAAATCAAATTTATGTTGATTCCTAAAGATGCGGAAGATGCTAAAAACGTGATGGTGGAGATTCGTGCAGGTACTGGTGGCGATGAGGCAAGTATCTTTGCGGGAGATTTATTTAGAATGTACACTAAATATTGTGAAGGCAGAGGATGGAGAACTTCGGTTGTGGATATGAACGAAGGAACATCTGGTGGTTTCAAAGAGGTGATCTTTGAGGTTACAGGAGAAGATGTATACGGTACGTTGAAGTTTGAAGCTGGTGTGCACCGTGTGCAACGTGTGCCTCAAACGGAAACACAAGGGCGTGTACATACCTCGGCAGCAACGGTTATGGTGCTTCCGGAAGCAGAGGAATTTGATGTACAGATTGATATGAATGATGTACGTGTGGATTTCTTTTGTTCCTCAGGACCTGGTGGACAGTCAGTAAATACTACGAAATCGGCAGTACGATTGACACACATTCCAACTGGTTTGGTGGCGCAATGTCAAGATCAAAAATCGCAACACAAAAACAAAGACAAGGCTTTTGGTGTATTGCGTTCCCGTTTATACGAACAAGAATTAGCCAAGAAACAAGCAGAAGATGCCACAAAACGTACTTCGCAAGTAAGTTCTGGTGACCGTTCGGCTAAAATTCGTACCTATAATTATGCGCAAGGTCGTGTAACAGATCACCGTGTAGGATTGACATTATATGATTTGGGTAACATCATGAATGGTGATATTCAGAAAATTGTTGACGAATTACAATTGGTGAACAACATGGAAAAATTAAAAGAAGCGAGCGAAGTTTTTTAATACTAAGCCGTATTCAAACCAAACACTTAATTGAAGAAAAAATCAATTAAGTGTTTTTTTTGTCCATTTTGTATAAATTCCTACTAAATAAATTACAAAATTAAATCTAAATTAACCTAAAATCAACTTGATGAAAAAATCATTACTTTTTTTAATCGTTCTATTTTCAGTTTTGCAAATAAATGCCCAGTCGTATATGGGTTATATTCCGGATAATTATGCTGGAGTGCAAGGCGTACTTTTTAACCCAGCGTCTATTGTAGATTCTCGTTTTAAAACCGACATTAATATTTTTTCTGTTAGCGGTTCCTTAAACAATGATTTTTATGGGCTAAGCTTATTTGATTTGTCAAAAAGCAGTTATGATGCCAATAAAGACGGTGTTCAAACGCCTTTGAAAAAAAATGGAGGAATTTTGTATTCAGATGTGATGGGACCTTCTTTCATGTTTAATATTGCGCCAAAACATGCGATTGCTATTTTTACTAGAGCTAGAGCAGTAGTGAATGCAACGGATATCAATGGGGATCTATACAATCAATTAAAAGATGGTTTGGATGATGCCAATAGCTTTAATATTAATGTAGGAAGCCCAAATACGGCAGGTCAAACATGGGGTGAGGTTGGAGCTTCTTATGCAGCAGTTCTATGGCAAAATAATCAACATTTTCTAAAAGGTGGTTTGACTGCGAAATATTTGATCGGTGGCTTTAATTCGTATGTAAAAGGGAGTAACGTAACATCAGCATTTGTTCAGACAAGCAATCCTTTGACAAGTTTTTTGGCTACAACAGGGACTCTTACAATAGGAAGCAGTCAGGATGTTATAGTTGGAGATGCAGATTATAAATTTGATACAAACTCAACTGGTTTCGGAGCTGATTTGGGTTTTATTTACGAATGGAGACCGGATTATGCATCTTATGATTTGAATAATGCAAAAGCGGTAGATAATAATTTTAAAGACCTAAATAAATACAAATTGCGTTTTGGTTTGTCTATTACAGATATTGGTTCTATTACATATAAAAATTCGAAAGAAGATTTGTATACTATTAATGGTGTGGTTACTCAACAAGAAATTGATGACGCAGATAATCTTGGTGATTTTCTTGAACTTCATTATGGAACTCCTGAAACGGTTTATAAAAATATAAAAGCCAATTTGCCAACCGTATTGCACTTGGATGCAGATTGGAATATGTACAAAAAATTCTATTTGAACTTGAATGGGAATATTAGTATGGTAGACAAATCAGCTATGGGTAAAACCAGTTCAGCAAATACTTATATTTTGACACCAAGATACGAAACCAAATGGTTTACGTTTTCTCTTCCAGTAAATTATATGGAATACAGCGGAATGCAAGTTGGGACGGGATTGCGATTTGGACCAATGTTTGTGGGTTCAAGCTCTGTAATTACCAACTGGCTTTCGAAAGAATCAAAAGGAGCAGATGTGTATTTTGGTTTGAAAATTCCAGTATATCAGCATAAATTTAAAGATACCGATGAGGATGGAGTTTTAGATAAATACGACGATTGTCCAAAAGTAGCTGGACCTATTGAAAACAAAGGTTGTCCATGGCCAGATACCGATGCGGATACTGTAGTTGATAAAGATGATGCATGCCCGACGGTTGCTGGACCAGTTGAGAACAAAGGTTGTCCTTGGGGAGATGCCGACAAAGATACTGTGATGGATAATGTTGATGCATGTCCAACCGTTGCAGGGCCTGTTGAAAACAAAGGTTGCCCATGGCCAGATACGGATGGAGATTCTGTTTTGGATAAAGACGATAAATGTCCAAACGAAAAAGGATTGGTAGCTAATTTTGGTTGTCCAGAAAATGATGCAGACAAAGATGGTGTAGTGGACAAAGAGGATGAATGTCCTACAGTTCCTGGTCCTGTAAGTAATAAAGGTTGTCCCGAAGTAACTCAAGAAGTGTTGAAAGAACTTAAAGTTCAGGCAAGAGCCGTATTCTTTGTAACTGGAAAAGCGATTTTGAAAACGGCTGACAAAGGAGAAACAGATGGTAGATTGGATGCAATTAAAGATATTATCAAAAATTATCCAAATGCAAAATTCTCTATTGAAGGGCATACCGACAGTGTAGGAAATGACAAGGCAAATCAAAAACTTTCTGAAGCTAGAGCCAAAGTGGTAATGGACGCTTTAGTAGCCAAAGGAGTTAACCCCGCAAATTTAACCTATGTTGGTTATGGAGAGACTAAGCCGGTGGCAGATAATAAAACTGCCGAAGGAAGAGCCCAAAACAGAAGAACCGAAGTGATACACGTAGGAACTATATATGAAGGCAAATTGTAAATTTGTTTTTAATTCTAAAAAAAAGCCATTCATTATTGAATGGCTTTTTTTATTTTTGCATGCTTTCAAAAAGAGAACCAATTCTCGTAAAATAATAGCATTTAACATATATAGAAATGACTACACAACAATTAATCGATCAAATTAAAATAAAAAAATCATTTCTATGCGTTGGTTTAGATGTAGATTTAAATAAAATTCCACAGTATTTATTAGCAACTGAAGATCCAATCTTTGAGTTTAACAAAGCTATTATTGATGCCACACATGATTTGGCGGTTGCTTATAAACCCAATATTGCATTTTTTGAAGCCTATGGGATAAAAGGATGGATGTCATTACAAAAGACCATTAACTATATCAATGAAAAATATCCAGAGATTTTCACCATTGCCGATGCTAAACGTGGAGATATTGGAAACACTTCGTCAATGTACGCGAAAGCTTTTTTTGAAGACTTAAACTTTGATAGCGTAACTGTCGCTCCTTATATGGGAAAAGATTCAGTGGAGCCATTTTTGGCATTCGAAAATAAACATACCATTATGTTGGCTTTAACTTCAAATGAAGGTGCTTTTGATTTTCAAACGTTACAAGTGAATGGTAAAGAATTGTACAAACAGGTACTAGAAACATCCAAAACTTGGAAAAATTCCGAAAATCTAATGTATGTGGTTGGTGCGACCAAAGCCGAATATTTTACCGAAGTTCGTAAAATTGTTCCGGATAGTTTCTTGCTTGTTCCGGGAGTTGGAGCGCAAGGAGGAAGTCTTCAGGAAGTGTGTAAATATGGTATGAATGATACTGTAGGTTTGTTGATTAATTCTTCAAGAGCGATTATTTATGCTTCCAATGGAACTGATTATGTCGAAGTAGCGAGAGCCGAAGCCTTGAAAATGCAAAAGGAGATGGAGGAGATTTTAACGGGTTTAAAGTTTTAAGAATTTAAATTGTTTAAAGTAGTTCTGTATTGAATTTTAAACGAAATAATTTAAAGCTTTGTGAACTTTGCGTAAAACCTTTGCGCTCTTTGCGGTAAAAAAAAATGAAACTATTTACAGATCAACTTGGAACTTCGCATTCTTTTGAATTTTCGCCTCAGCGAATTATTTCTCTTGTGCCATCCCAAACCGAATTGTTATACGATTTAGGCTTAGAAGAAAATATAGTGGGGATCACTAAATTTTGTGTGCATCCCTACCATCTCAAGTCAACCAAGAAAATAGTAGGAGGGACCAAGAAGGTTAATTATGATAAAATCCGTTTGCTAGAACCCGATATTATCATTTGCAATAAAGAAGAAAACACACAGGAAATAGTAGAAGAGTTGCGTAAAATTTGTCCAGTTTGGGTAACCGATATTTTTACTCTCGAGGATAATTTCCAAATGATAACCGACTTCGGTCAGCTTTTTGATAAGCGAATTGAAGCACGCAAGTGGAACGACAAATTGACTTTTGCCCTGAGCGATTTTAAACATTTTATCAAAGACATTCCAGTTAAGAAAGTTGCTTATTTTATTTGGAAAAATCCATATATGGCGGCTGGTTCGGGGACTTTTATAGACGAATTATTACGATTGAATCATTTTCAAAACCACTTTTCAAACCAAGAGCGCTATCCTGAAATTGATCTTGAAAAAATGGATGATAAAGGTGTTTTGGATTTAATTTTACTTTCCTCAGAACCGTATCCTTTTAAAGCCGATGACGGTTATGAAATTGCCAGTTACACAAATAATACCCGAACGATTCTAGTAGATGGTGAAATGTTTTCTTGGTATGGAAGTAGGCTGCTCAAAGCTTTTGATTATTTTAAATATTTGCATACGAGTATTTAATATTGGAAATAGCAAAAAAGTGAATCAAATATTGATAGTTAGTCAATCAAATCCTAAAGTCTAAAAAACGAAGAAGTCGATATTAAGTCTGAAAAAAAACTATATTTGTCGAATAAAAAAAAGCTAAGTGATTAATTACACAATATATAAGAACGAAAATAGTACGGAATGGGTCACTTTTGTGCATGGCGCAGGTGGAAGTTCATCTATTTGGTTCAAACAAATTAGAGATTTTAAAAAAAGTTACAATATTTTGTTATTGGATTTAAGAGGACATGGAGAATCCAAAGCGACTTTGAAAACGGCCTTCAAACAAAAGTATACTTTTTCGGCTCTTGCCAATGATATTCTGGAGGTTTTGGATCATCTTAAAATTGAAAAATCACATTTTGTTGGAATTTCATTAGGTACCATTCTTATCCGACAATTGGCAGAAATGTATCCAAACAGAGTGCAAAGTATGATATTGGGAGGGGCTATCCTGAAAATGAATTTTAGATCTCAAATATTAATGCGTTTGGGAAATACGTTCAAATATGTATTGCCTTATTTGGTTTTATACAAGTTTTTCGCTTTTGTGATCATGCCCAAAAAAAGTCACAAACAATCCCGCTCACTTTTTATAAACGAAGCCAAAAAATTATATCAAAAAGAATTTATCAAATGGTTTAAACTCACAGCAGAAATTAACCCAGTATTAAAATGGTTCCGACAAGTAGAGTTGAATATTCCAACTCTTTATGTCATGGGAGAAGAAGATTATATGTTTTTGCCTTCAGTTCGCAAAGTGGTGGAGAGTCATTATAAATCATCAAAGTTATTTGTAATTGAAAACTGTGGACATGTAGTCAATGTGGAGCAACCCAATGCTTTTAATTCGGCTGTTTTATCTTTTATACATACCACTAAATAAATACAATTTACACCAACTAAAAAATGCCTGCATCTTAACGATAGCAGGCATTTTTATAACTAACCAAAACCAAAGTAATAAATAACCAGTTTATTACATTGCAAAGATCAGCATAATGTTTAATTTTTGTTGTTAAGGAATTGTTATTAGTTATTTGAAAAAAGTTAAGTTTTGCAAATCAATTTTAACATTTAGATATGTGATTGCTTAATTGTTTGATTGATAGTTGTTTATTCTTTTTTCGGTCCTTTATTGTGTTTCCTAAAGATTGGAAATTGGTATTAAAAATGGGTTCTCCTTTTATTTCTTATCCTGCATCGCAAAAACTTTCTTTAAAACATCCGATGTTCTGGCATTCAAGTTGGTTCTGATGTTTTTTTCTTCCACGGTAATCATTTTAAAGACACCATCCAGTGCTTTGTTTGTAACATAATCGGTTATGTCTGGATTTACTTTGGATACAAAAGGAATTGTATTGTATTGTTTGATAATTGTTGTCCAAACCACATCGGCTCCAACTTTTCCAATGGATTGTTGGACTACAGGACTGAATTTTGCATAAAGAGGTGTTGTAGTTGCTGTTTGCAAATATGCTGTTGCGGCATTCTCTTTTCCAAGCAAAATGCTTTTGGCATCCGTTATTGTTATGTTTTTGATAGCCGATACAAATATGGGTGTTGCTTCTTTTACAGCGTCTTCTGCGGCTCTATTCAATGCTAATATGCCTTCATCGGCCAATTTTGACATTCCTATTTTTCGAAGGGTTTTGTCGACTTTGGCTAATTCTTCGGGCATTAGGATCTTCACGGCTTCATTTTTGTAAAATCCATCGGTAGCTGTTAGTTTGGAAACTTGCTCGGTGATTCCTTTGTTAAGTGCTTCTTTTAATCCAGCTGCAATATCTAGACTACTATTGGATTTTGAAACCGAATTGATTTTTTCGCTAGCTTTTGTCAGAATGCTTTTGAATTGTGCATTGCTTATTGCAGGAAGAATAAGGAGTAGGATTAAGGCTTTTTTCATTTTGGGTTTTAATTTTTTTCAAAAGTAGGGAAATGAAGGGTTCTGTCAATTTGAAATTTTCCCAAAAAAATGCAAATGTTTTTCAATTTTTTACGGAATCGGACAAAATAAACGGCCATATCCCTAAGAAAATACAACCGTTTTGTTGTTGTACACCATCGTTTTTCGCTCTGCATGCAGTTTTATTGCTCTTGCCAAAACCATACGTTCGAGATCGCGCCCTTTCATAATAAAATCTTCTATCGAATGGCTGTGCGAAACTCTCGAAATATCTTGCTCAATAATTGGTCCTTCATCTAGACCCTCTGTAACATAATGACTAGTAGCACCAATAATTTTGACTCCACGCTTGAAAGCTGAATGGTAAGGCTTGGCTCCTGGAAAAGCCGGTAAAAAAGAATGATGAATATTGATGATTTTGTTTTGGTAAAGGGCTATCAAATTGGGCGTGATAATTTGCATATAGCGCGCCAAAACAATAAAATCGATGTCGTATTTTTTTAATAATTCAATTTGGGTTTTTTCGCCTTCTTCTTTGTTGTCTTTGGTAAAAGGAACATGAAAAAACGGAATATCAAAACGCTGTGCAATCGGTTTCAAATCTTCGTGATTGCTTATAATTAATGGTATTTCTAGAGGTAATTCACCTGCGCAATATCGTCCCAAAATATCATACAAACAATGGTCATATTTCGAGATAAACAACGCCATCTTTGGTTTTTGTGCTTGTGGATACATTGCCCAAGTCATATTAAAGGGAGTTGCAAGATTGGCCTGAAAATGTTCTTTTATGGCTTCTAGATTCCAAGTGGCTTTACTGAATTCACATTCCAATCGCATAAAAAACACATTTTCATCGGCATCCACATGTTGGTCTAGGTAAATAATATTTCCATCTATTGAAGCAATATAATTGGTCACCGAGGCAATAATTGCTTTTTTGTCTTCACAATGGATAAGTATCGTAATCTTTTGCATTTGTTTAAGTTTTCTAAAAAATAATTAGGAGCTTTATCCCCCTGTACACTGCAAGTCCTCATGGGTAAAATTATTTTTCTAAGTTCCAAAAAGAGCTTCTGTTAGTCGCTTTTTTGGTCCAAGAAAAATTAATTTTACCCATTCCGGGCTTTTCGTTTCCATCGGGGCTATTCCTCGAAAATACCAAATTTTTATGAAAACTAAGCTTATTTTTAACATAAAAAACATCATTATCATATTTTGTGTTTTATGTTGTTATTAGTGATTTTTATTTTAAAAATTATGTAAATTGCACCCATAAATTATCATATTCATAAAATGGAATTAGTAAAACCGTATGTACCCATAAATAAAGTTCGAATTGTAACTGCCGCATCGCTATTTGATGGTCACGATGCAGCAATTAACATAATGAGAAGAATTATTCAGTCCACAGGAGTTGAGGTAATTCATTTGGGTCATGATAGAAGTGTCGAAGAAGTGGTCAATACCGCCATTCAAGAAGACGCCAACGCAATTGCGATGACTTCCTACCAAGGAGGACACAATGAATACTTTAAATACATGTATGATTTGCTTCAGGAAAAAGGAGCGGGTCATATCAAAATTTTTGGTGGAGGAGGAGGAGTAATTCTTCCATCGGAAATAGCCGAATTGCAAGGGTACGGAATCACCAGAATTTATGCGCCAGATGATGGTCGAGCCATGGGATTGCAAGGAATGATCAATGATTTGGTACAAAGAGCTGATACTAGCCCCCCAGCCCCCGAAGGGGGAGTTTCTCAGATTGCGGATAATTTACTTAAAAAAGACGTAAATACAATTGCAAGATTAATTTCATTAGCAGAAAATAATCCAGAAGATTTCCATAAAGTTTTTACACCACTATCAGCAGCTCCCCCTTCGGGGGCGGAGGGGGCTGTCGGGGCTCCAGTTCTTGGAATTACAGGAACTGGTGGCGCAGGAAAATCATCATTGGTTGATGAACTGGTGCGTCGTTTCTTGATTGATTTCCCTGAAAAAACCATCGGATTGATTTCAGTCGATCCATCAAAGCGTAAAACAGGTGGAGCATTACTTGGCGATAGAATTCGTATGAATGCTATTAATAATCCTAGAGTTTATATGCGTTCGTTGGCAACTCGCCAATCCAATTTGGCTTTGTCAAAATACGTAGCGGAAGCCATTCAGGTTTTAAAAGCGGCTAAATACGATATCATCATCCTTGAAACTTCAGGAATAGGTCAATCCGATACGGAGATTATGGATCACTCCGATGTTTCTTTATACGTAATGACTCCGGAATTTGGTGCAGCAACCCAATTGGAAAAAATTGACATGCTTGATTTTGCCGATTTGGTAGCTTTAAACAAATTTGACAAACGTGGTGCTCTCGATGCTATTCGGGATGTAAAAAAACAATACCAGCGCAATCATAATCTTTGGGATGTCAATCCAGATGAAATGCCAGTTTTTGGAACAATCGCCTCTCAATTCAATGATCCAGGGATGAATACGTTGTATAAATCTATTATGGATAAAATCGTTGAAAAAACCAATTCTGATTTGAAATCGACTTTTCAAATTACGCGTGAAATGAGTGAGAAAATTTACGTTATTCCGCCACATAGAACACGTTATTTATCTGAGATTGCCGAAAGCAACAGAAAATACGATGCTACGGCTTTGGGTCAAGAACAAGTGGCTCAAAAACTTTACGGAATCTTCAAAACCATAGAAAGTGTTTCTGGAAAAATTCCAGTAATAACAAAAGCTGGAATTGATGAAGATTCGGTTTTGCCAAATGCTTTAGAAATAGAAAAGCAAGGTGCGGCTGAGAATAAAATCTTTTTAAATCTTTTACTGAATCAATTCGATAAAGTAAAAATGGATTTGGATCCTTATAATTGGGAAATGATTTTGACTTGGGATGAAAAAGTTAATAAATATAAAAATCCAGTTTATACGTTTAAAGTTCGCGATCGAGAAATTAAGATGGCAACGCATACCAAGTCACTTTCTCATTCTCAAATTCCAAAAGTAGCCATGCCAAAGTATAAAGCATGGGGTGATATTTTGCGTTGGTGTTTACAGGAAAATGTTCCTGGTGAATTTCCTTTTGCTTCTGGTTTGTATCCTTTTAAAAGAGAAGGAGAAGATCCTTCGCGAATGTTTGCTGGTGAAGGTGGTCCAGAAAGAACCAACAAGCGTTTTCATTATGTAAGTGCAGGTTTACCAGCCAAAAGATTGTCAACCGCTTTTGATAGTGTGACTTTATACGGTAATGATCCACACATTCGTCCTGATATTTATGGGAAAATCGGAAATGCAGGAGTTTCTATCTGCTGCTTGGACGATGCCAAAAAACTATATTCCGGTTTCGATTTGGTACATGCCATGACTTCGGTAAGTATGACAATTAATGGCCCAGCACCTATGTTGCTTGGTTTTTTTATGAATGCAGCCATTGATCAGCAGTGTGAATATTATATAAAAGAAAACAATCTAGAAGATGAGGTTGCTGAAAAAATCAACAAAATCTATACCCAAAAAGGTGTTGAAAGACCCCATTATCAAGGTGATTTGCCAGAGGGGAATAATGGTTTGGGATTGTTTCTTTTGGGTGTAACAGGTGATCAAGTTTTGCCTCTTGATATTTATAATGAGATCAAGGCTAGAACACTTTCGCAAGTTCGAGGGACGGTTCAAGCCGATATTTTAAAGGAAGACCAAGCTCAAAATACTTGTATTTTTTCTACCGAATTTGCCTTGCGATTAATGGGAGATGTTCAGGAATATTTTATTGACAAAAAAGTAAGAAACTTTTATTCGGTTTCTATTTCAGGATACCATATTGCAGAGGCGGGTGCTAATCCAATCACGCAATTGGCATTTACACTCTCCAACGGTTTCACTTATGTGGAATATTATTTGAGTCGTGGAATGGATATCAATGATTTTGGACCAAATTTATCTTTCTTTTTCTCGAATGGTGTCGATCCTGAATATGCTGTTATTGGTCGTGTAGCTCGTAAAATTTGGGCGAAAGCCATGAAAAATAAATATGGCGCTAACGAAAGAGCCCAAATGTTGAAATACCATATTCAAACTTCGGGACGTTCTTTGCATGCACAGGAAATTGATTTCAATGATATTCGCACCACTTTGCAAGCGTTATATGCAATTTATGACAACTGTAATTCATTGCATACCAATGCGTATGATGAAGCGATTACAACTCCAACCGAAGAGTCTGTTCGTAGAGCTATGGCGATTCAGTTGATTATCAATAAAGAATTGGGGCTTGCCAAAAACGAGAATCCTATTCAAGGTTCTTTCATTATAGAAGAATTGACAGATTTGGTTGAAGCAGCAGTTTTATTGGAATTCGACAGAATTACAGAAAGAGGTGGAGTTCTTGGTGCCATGGAAACGATGTATCAACGTTCTAAAATTCAAGAAGAAAGTTTGTACTACGAAACATTAAAACATACTGGGGAATTCCCAATTGTAGGTGTAAATACTTTTTTGAGTTCAAAAGGTTCACCAACGGTTATTCCAGCCGAAGTAATTCGCGCCACCGAAGAAGAAAAACAATACCAAATTACAATGTTGGATCATTTGCATAAAGCCAATCAGGATTTAGTGATTGAACATTTGAATACTTTACAGGAAGCAGCCATTAAAAACGAAAATCTATTTGAACACTTGATGGAAGCAACTAAAGTTTGTTCTTTGGGGCAAATCACCGAAGCTTTGTTTGAAGTAGGCGGGCAGTACAGAAGGAATATGTAAAATTGATTATTTATACGATAAAGTAATGTTTGTTGCTTTATGGGATCGAAATTATATTCAAAAACACATTTGGTTGACTAATGTTGACTGAATGTGTTTTTTTATGGGCTAGTAATTTTTAAGACTGTTTTTTGGTGTTATTTTTTTTAAATATTAAAATTTTCAATACTGTATAAAAAAAAACAGCTCCGTTATTGGAGCTGTTTTAATAACTATAAATATTCCTGAATTAGTAAGTGGAAAATATTTTATTAGTTGATAACTACGTTTTGATTTTTCATTTTTAAATCTGTTTTTTGTACTTCAGCTACAGATTTTCTTGATAATATTGATTTTTCTTTAGATACAACAATTTCGTGTGTTACTTTTTTTGAATTTGTTTCTACTTCCAAAAAGTAAACTCCTTCTGGAAATTCTTCAAGGCTATATGTTTTTAATATTCCGCCTTTTCCAGTTGCTATTTCAGTATAAATTACATTATGAAATTTATCTGTGATAGTTATATTAGCTTTTTGAATTTCATTTACTGAAAAACTAATTTCGTTGTTTGCTCCGTTTTTTACGTTTAGTAAAAAATCACCGTTGATTGCAAAAGCATTAATAGAAGTCAATCCTACTAATACTGCTAGACTTAATTTTAAGATCGTTTTCATAATACTGTTGTTTTAAATTTGTATTTAAATTTCTGATACAAACTTAGAGACTATATTCAATTGATAACACAACTGTTTTTTCTTATTTATGTGTTATTTTGTCTTTACGAAAACGTTGTATGTTAAAATATGATAATATAGATTCTATTTTAGCTAAATTTGAATAGTTTTAAAATTGTGCAAATGAAAAAAATGAATCCAACACTCGAAGTTATTACTCCTACTTTTGGGAGTTCATTTTCTTTTTCAAGGTTTGTCGAAAACTCCAATTGCAAATCCGATTTATGGCATTACCATCCTGAAATCGAATTGGTTTTTGTAAATGGCGGCTCTGGAAAACGTCAAATAGGTAGTCATATCTCTTATTATTCAGATGGTGATTTAGTGCTTATTGGGAGTAATTTGCCACATTGTGGATTTACAAATGAGCAAACGGGTAATAAAAATGAAACCGTAATTCAGATGCCTCCTGATTTTCTAGGAAATGATTTTTTGAGTATCCCAGAATTAAAAAACATTCAAAATCTATTAATAAAAGCTAAAGGTGGAATTGCTTTTGGACCTAATACCAAAAAGCTTGTAGCAACTTTAATGGAAGACATGGAAAATCAATCTCATTTTGATAGATTATTGAGAATGATTAGAGTGCTCAATACCTTAGAAACAACCAACGAATATACTATTTTGAACGCAGATGGGTTTTCTTTGGAATTGCAAGTCCAGGATAATGATCGAATTAATGTTATTTTTAATCATGTAAAAGACCATTTTCAAGAACCCATTCATTTGGATGAAGTATCGGAAATGGTGAGTATGACTTCCCCTTCTTTTTGTCGCTATTTTAAAAAAATCACAAAAAAAACATTTACCACTTTTGTCAATGAATACCGTTTGGTTCATGCTTCAAAACTTTTGGCAGAGAATAAAAAAAGTATAACTGAAATTTGTTTTGAAAGCGGATTTAATAATTTTAGTCATTTTAATAAATCGTTTAAAGCGTATACCGGTAAAAGCGCTTCTCAATACAGACAAGAATTGAAAACTTTTATGAACTAATTTTGTAGTAACATAACACGTTCGTTGAAATTAAAATAAAATGAAATCAAAAAGGAGTATAGATTTAATCTAAAAATGTAAAGAATAAATAGGGAATAAGCTTTTTTTCTTACATGGAGTAGCTATGTGAATTGTTATATCCATATTTTATTCTTTTAAATACTAAAAATTATAGGTGTTAAAAAATAATTGCACCACATTGGGTTAATCTAATATGTTTTTTAGGAAAAGCTTAAAATGAAATAGAATTTAGGTTTCAAATTTTTTATACTACAAAAACAAATCAATTTTAAAGGAAGGTGTTGTAATTTAGAATGTTACTGTTTTTTTGTTTTGAAATCAAAAAAGGAGTATGCTATCTTTTCATTTTTTGAAATTGTATATTTACAATTCATCAATATAAATGATTGTTATGAAAAAAATACTAATTGTGTGTGTTGCATTTTTATTTTGCAATACAATATTGTCTTACGCTTCAACAGTTGATACTTTGCAAATTCCTAGTATTGCCATGAATAAAACCTATAAGGCTGCGGTAGTACTTCCTAATTCATATGTAAAGGGAAAGGCAACATACCCTGTACTTTATCTTTTGCATGGTGCTTATGGACATTTTTCGGATTGGTTGTCAAGTACTCCAAATAAGAATACCGTAAAAAATCTTTCCGACCAATATAATATTATTATTGTGATGCCTGAAGGAGAAACGTTTAGTTTTTATCTCAATAGTCCTGTAAATAAAGGAAGTCAGTTTGAAACCTATATAACAGAAGAAGTCATCCAAAAGATTGACAAGACGTATCGAACGGTAAATGATAGAAAAGGTCGCGTCATTGCTGGACTTTCTATGGGAGGTCATGGCGCTTTGTCTCTTTCTGCTAAACACCCCGAATTGTTTTGCGCAGCAGGAAGCATGAGTGGAGCTGTAGATATGGGAACAATGTTAGGGCGGGAACCAAATGACCAAGTTATAAAATTAATGCAGCCTGTTTTTGGTGATCAAAGCAATAATCCTGAATTATACACACAAAATGCAGTAATGGGAATGCTTGATAAAATTAAAACCAATAAACTAGCTATAATTATTGATTGTGGCGTTGATGATTTTCTTATAGAATCCAACAGGGAATTACACAGAAGATTAGTGTATAATAAGGTTCCACATGATTATGCCGAACGTCCTGGAGCACATACATGGGACTATTGGGAAAATGCGTTGTCCTATCAAGTTTTGTTTTTTAGTAAAATTTTAAAAAGTAATGGAGTTGCTGTTAATTAAGAAGTTACTTTTTGAAAAGCATAATTTTTCATAGTTTTGTATTTTAAAATTTTAAATATGAATTAGTTACAAATAAACAAGGAGTTTTACCAAAAACCATTTTCATAATTAATTCTAGGTTTTGACTCATTATTGTATTTATAAATAAAAAAATATTGAATTATTTTGAATGAAATTCTAAAAAATAATTTTTTTGGCTTGATTTTTGAAATACCTTTATAGAACTTTAAAATATAAATAAGATGAAAAAAATAATTACACTTTTAGCGGTTATAGGAATGTTTGGTTTTCAAGGTTGTGAGGGACCAGAAGGGCCTCCGGGATCGGATGCATTAGTGCCAGAAGCTTTCGAAATTAAAAATGTTAATTTAGGGAAGGTTGCTGATAATGAGTATAATTTAAAAAGTACTTTTCAATTTGAAATTGGAGGAAATTTATTTGATGATGAAACAGTTTTGGTATACAGACTAACAGGTCTTATTAATTCAAATACCCCGATTTGGCAATTGATTCCAAGAACAATTTATTTTAGTAATGGTGATGAATTGGATTATGATTATGATTTTAGTAAAGTAGATTTTATAATTACCGCTAGGGGGAATTATAATTTGTTGAATACTCCAAGTTATATAAATAATCAAACTTTTAGAGTTGTAATCATTCCTTCTAATTTAGCATCAGCTGTTAATAAAAATAATTATAATGAAGTGATGTCAGTTTTAAAAATAAGTGAAAGTCAAATTCAAAAAATTGATCTATAATACCCGATTTTTAGAATAAAAAAAAGGAAATCGAGAGATTTCCTTTTTTTTATAAAATGCATATAGATTAGATTTCAAACAATTTCCTATTCTAAGTTATTTTCGCTTTTACTAATTTGTAAAGAAACAACTACTCCGATAATAAGGGACAAAGCAATAAAACCCAATGAAGCCCATTCGGGAACTTCAATGTAATCGTGGAATATCATTTTCAAGCCCACAAAACTCAAAATAGCAATTAAGCTATACTCTAAATGACTGAATTTCTCTAGCATATTAGCTAAAAAGAAATATAAGGAACGCAATCCTAATATTGCAAAGATATTAGAACTAAATACAATAAAAGGATCAGAGGTAATGGCTAAAATAGCAGGCACACTATCTACCGCAAAAACTACGTCCATTACTTCAATTATAATTAATGCAACAAATAGAGGGGTGGCTGCATTGCCTCTTTCTGTTTTTGTAAAAAAATGTTCCTTTTCTGTATGTGTCGAGATTGGAATTATTTTTCCTAGGATCTTATATACTATAGATTTTTTTGGGTCAAATTCATCATCATCTTTTGTGAAAAGCATTTTTATGGCGGTAAATAACAAGAACGCTCCGAATATATAGGTTGCCCATGTAAATTTATTAATGATTAAAACGCCAAAATAAATCATTAATCCTCTAAAGACTATCGCTCCCAATATACCCCAAAATAAAACGCGATGTTGGTATTTTTTTGGAATTTTAAATGAAGCAAAAATTAATGCTATAACAAATATATTGTCAATACTTAAAGACAATTCTATAAGATATCCAGTTATAAACTTCATTGCAGCTACAGATGGTTTTATTTGTGTTGGATTTAAAACATAATCTGTTGAATAAAGCCAATACACTACACCTGAAAATAACATGGATAAGGTAAACCAAATTGCGGTCCATTTACTGGCTTCTTTGGAGCTTATAATATGAGGGTCTTTGTTGAATACTCCTAAATCTAAGGCTAGAAAAATTAAAATTAAAACTATAAATAAGATCCAAACTGTCATAATTGTATTTTTTATATATGTAGTGCAAATGTAGATTTGATTTTCTAAATTACTATAGAAATGAGTAAAGATTTGATAGATTTATTTGTATAAAAAAAGTGCCTTCTTATTGGAAGGCACTTTTAGTATTATTTGATTACAATTATAATGCAGAATTTACAGTTTTGATGATTCTTGCAGCAATTTTGTATGGGTCACCGTTAGATGCTGGTCTTCTGTCTTCCAACCATCCTTTCCATCCTTTTTGAACAGTCATTAATGGAATACGGATTGAACATCCTCTATCAGATACTCCGTAAGAGAAATCATGAATAGAAGCAGTTTCGTGTTTACCAGTCAAACGTTGGTCGTTGTATGCGCCATAAACTGCAATGTGTTCTGCAGTAACTGGACGGAAAGCTTCACATATTTTCTCATAAATTTCTTGAGAACCACAAGTTCTTAATACATTGTTAGAGAAGTTAGCGTGCATTCCAGAACCGTTCCAGTCAGTATCTCCTAGTGGTTTTGGGTGGTACTCAATATAGTAACCATATTTTTCAGTCAAACGGTCTAATAAATATCTAGCAACCCAGATTTCATCACCCGCTTTTTTAGCTCCTTGTGCGAATAATTGGAATTCCCATTGTCCACAAGCAACCTCTTGATTTATTCCTTCAAAGTTGATTCCTGCTGCGATACATAAATCTGCATGCTCTTCAACTAATTTTCTTCCGTGTGTGTTTTTTCCACCTACTGAACAGTAGTACATTCCTTGTGGTGCTGGGTAGCCTCCAATTGGGAATCCTAATGGCAATAAAGTTTTAGTATCCATGATGAAATATTCTTGTTCGAATCCAAACCAGAAATCTCCATCATCTTCGATAGTTGCTCTACCGTTTGAAGGGTGGGGAGTACCATCTGCATTCATAACTTCAGTCATTACTAGGTAACCATTGATACGAGTTGGATCTGGATAAATAGCAACAGGAACTAATAAACAATCAGATGAACCACCTTCTGCTTGTCTTGTAGAAGAACCGTCAAAAGACCAGTTTCCTATTTCTGCTAAAGTTCCTTGAAAATTTTCATGCTCTTCAACTTTAGTTTTGCTTCTTAAATTTTGTGTTGGTTCGTAACCATCTAACCAAAGGTATTCTAATTTTATTTTAGCCATAATATTATAAATTGTTTTTTGATTTTTTTTTCTTTTGCAAATATAAAATATTTTGTTTAGGTCTAGAAATTAGGGGGTGATTTTTATTATACTCTTTGTTATTTTTGACATTACTGCATTTTAGGTAGGGTATATTGTAAAAAAATATAATTTTAGAGGGGTTATAAAATTAAATTCATAATAGTAAATTTTTATATATTAATAAAAAGTTAAGATTTGTATTGCTAATTTATTTGAGTTGTGCTTTTTAATGGTGTTTAAATGTTATTCCGCTTTAGTTTTAGAAAACTAAGTTTGAGTTATTTCAAAGTGTCATTATTTATAAAAAGAATGAATTATATTTGTGAGGGTATTAGAAATTTGTATTAATTAAAAATTATATAATTATGTCGTCAATTCGTTTTCAAGCTTTAAAAGAAGCTTCCAATAGAAAGTTAATCGATTTTCATGAATCAGGTAGAAAATCAATTCTTTTTGGGAATAATGTTTTTAATGATAAAGCAATGAAGCATTATTTGACTTCAGATGCTTTTAAAGGAGTACAAGGTGCTGTACAACATGGCACTAAAATTGATAGAAAATTAGCAGACTATATTGCCATGGGGATGAAAGAGTGGGCTTTGTCTAAAGGTGTGACTCATTATACACATTGGTTTCAGCCACTGACCGGAACTACTGCCGAAAAACATGATGCTTTTTTTGAAACTTCTTACGATGGAAGCGATCCGCTAGAAAAATTTGGCGGAGCTCAATTGGTTCAACAAGAACCAGACGCTTCTAGTTTTCCTAATGGTGGAATAAGAAATACATTTGAAGCTCGTGGATATACAGCGTGGGACCCTACATCACCAGCTTTTATTTTTGGAACAACTTTATGTATTCCTACTATTTTTATTTCCTATACTGGAGAGGCTTTGGATAATAAGATTCCATTGTTAAGAGCTTTATCTGCAATGGATGAGGCTGCTACCGAGGTTTGTAAATATTTTGATAAAAATGTCAAAAAAGTGACAGCTACTTTAGGATGGGAACAAGAATATTTTCTTATTGATAAATCATTGGCAAATTCTCGCCCCGATATTGTAATGACAGGAAGAACTTTGTTAGGACACACTTCTGCAAAAGGGCAGCAGCTAGATGACCATTATTTTGGTTCAATTCCAACTCGGGCTTTAACTTATATGAGAGATTTGGAACAAGAATGTATGTTGTTGGGGATTCCTGTAAAAACGCGTCATAATGAAGTAGCTCCCAATCAATTTGAATTTGCCCCTATTTTTGAAGAAACAAATCTAGCCGTCGATCATAATTGTCTGTTGATGGATGTTATGCAAAAAGTGGCTGAGCGTCATGATCTAAAAGTGTTACTTCATGAAAAGCCTTTTAAAGGTGTAAATGGTTCGGGAAAACACAATAACTGGTCATTAGCAACAGATACCGGAGTTAATTTGTTAAGTCCTAGTAAGACACCAATGACTAATTTGCAGTTTTTGACATTCTTTATCAATACAATAAAAGCGGTAAATGATTATGAAGCTTTGTTGCGAGGTTCTATTGCCACAGCAAGTAATGACCACAGATTGGGAGCCAATGAAGCTCCGCCAGCAATTATTTCTGTTTTTATTGGAGAACAATTAACAAAAGTATTGGCAGAACTAGAAGGCGTGTCTACAGGGAAATTGTCTCCAGAAGAAAAGACCGATTTGAAACTAAATGTAGTAGGTAAAATTCCAGATGTTCTTTTGGACAATACCGATAGAAACAGAACTTCGCCATTCGCATTTACTGGTAATAAATTTGAGTTTAGAGCTGTTGGTTCCTCTGCCAACTGTTCGAACGCCATGACTACTTTGAATACTATCGTTGCAAAACAATTAAGAGATTTTAAAGTGGCAGTTGATGAATTGATAGAATCGAAAGACATGAAAAAAGATGATGCTATTTTCAATGTTTTAAGAGAATATATAAAAGTATCTAAGAAAATCTTATTTGAAGGAGATGGATACAGCGAAGCTTGGCAAAAGGAAGCAGCCAAAAGAGGGCTGAGCAACTTTAAAACCACTCCTGAAGCATTGAAGGCAAGAGCATCTAAACAAGCTATCGATTTGTTTAGTGAAATGGGTATTATGAATCATATTGAAGTTGAAGCGAGATATGAAATTGAATTGGAAGAATACACTAAGAAAATTCAAATTGAAGGTAGAGTTCTTGGTGATATCTCTAAAAATCATGTAATTCCAACGGCAATCAAATATCAAAATACATTGATTGAAAACGTAAAAGGATTAAAAGATATTTTTGGTTCTGAATTTGAATCTATTGCCAAAGAGCAAATTGTATTGATTAAAGAAATCTCAGGACATATAGAAGGCATCAATTCTAAAGTAGAAGAAATGACTGAAGAAAGAAAAAAAGCCAATAATATGACTGATGCTCAAGAAATGGCCGAAGCGTATTGCAATAATGTTAAACCATATTTCGAAATTATTAGAAACCATTGTGATAAACTAGAGTTATTGGTAGATAATGAATTGTGGACATTAACAAAATACCGAGAACTATTATTGACTAAATAATTTCTATTTATTATTTTAAAGAGGTGTTTTTAGAAATGCCTCTTTTTTTATTTTTGCAAACCAAATGCATTAACAAGGTAATGATTACTTTTATTTTTGATGCTTTAACCCTTCATCGGTTTAGTTTTGCACTTCATCGAAAAAGTAATAACTATCTATTAAATAGCGTATTATCTTTTCTTTTTATTCAAAACATTTTATAAATTTGTCATGTAATAATTCGATAAAAGCAATTTTATAGTTAAGATTACCATAGTGAAAAACCCAATTTCATTGTTCATAAACCTACTTGTATTATAATAAAATTACCCAATTTTTATTATATAAAAACCTACATAATAATTTGTATTAACAACCAATTAAATATATTTATTATGAAAAAAGTTATTTTAAGCATCTCCGCGATGCTCGTTTCAGTAGTAGGTTTTGCACAAGCAAACGTAAGTAATGTGAGTCAGTATGGCTTTATTAACGGAGCAGCAGTTTCTCAAGTAGGAACAATGAATGATTCTGATATATTGCAAATGGGGCTTGCAAATTTAGCATTGGTCGATCAAACTGGAGATTCAAATGAAACCGACATTAATCAAGGTGGTCTGTTTAATGCAGCTGCAGTTTTTCAAGATGGAACTTCAAATGATGCTTATGTAGGACAATTAGGATTGGCAAACTTAGCAATGATTGATCAAACTGGTACAGGCAATGATGCAGTTATAGGCCAATTAGGAGGTTTTAACTATTCTTCTATTACTCAAACTGGAAATGATAATGATGCAACTTCATTACAATTTTGGGTAGGAAACTCTTCTACAATAGTACAAGATGGTGATGGTAATTATGCTTATTCTTTGCAAGGAGATTGGTTTAATACATCAAACATCTCACAAACTGGAGAAGATAATGGAGCAGGTACTGGTCAATTTGGTACTGACAACTTTTCTGAAGTTACTCAGTGGGGAATGGATAATAATGCTTTGACACTTCAATATGGAGATTGTCATGTAAGTACTATTACTCAAGTTGGTGAAGGTAATTATGCATTGGTTTATCAATCAAACTAATTTAAAATTGTAGAAAAAAGGTAGAATTGTATAGGTTCTACCTTTTTTTGTTTTTAATAATTTTATAAAAACAGATAAAACAGGATTTTAATAAATATTTACAGTATACAATGTTTGAAGAATACTTTAAAATAATAATATATAAGGCTTGTGGTTTTTTTTAAATCATAAATAAAAACTGTTAGATAAATAAAAAGTCATGAGATTAAAATGTAAAATAATCTTATTTTTTCTTTTAGCTTTTTGTACATTTCAAATAAATGCACAAGAAGAAATTATTCGTACTTCATTAAACGAAACAAATTTGATTACAAAAGAATACTTGGATAATCAAAATAAAATATACTTAGATAAGTCTCAAAATACCAACCAATTTCTTCAAAATAATAATTTAGTTCAGATCAAACAAATTGGTAATTACAATTATGCTGATATAAGTGTCCGTACCTATAATGGGAGTGTGGATGTCAATCAATTTGGTAACAATAATTATGCATCTGTCTATAAAAATGCATATGAATTAAATGAAAATATTATTCAAACCGGTAACAATAATTTTATTAGTGATTTTTCTATGTATTCAGAAGATCCAATAAATACCACATACAATCAAGAAGGTAATAATTTGACCATTATTAGTAATGGGTCCAATTCAATTTCTAAAAACTTGCAAATCAATCAAACAGGAAATTCTGGAACGGTTTACATTTATAATAGATAAAAGATGAAACTTTTTGAAGTAAAATATTTTTTATTCGCTTTACTATTTTGCTGCCAACTTAGTTATTCTCAGGTTGTTTATAAAGAAGTTAAAGCCAAAATTGAAGTAGAAAAAATTGAAAATATTCTTTTTATACGTGGAACTGCAGAGAATTTAAAAACTGTTTATAAGAGTATATCCTATAAGTTGACCGTGTTTAAAAAAAACAAACTCAATTCAAATAGTTCGAAAAATGCTCAAGATGGGAGAGTAATTTTAGATCCGCAACAAAAAGTAACATTGTCAAAAACACAAATAAATGAAAGTAAAGACGATCAAATTATTATACTGTTGATTATCTATGATGAGAATAATGCGATTGTTGGGAAAGATAGAATTGAAATAGGAATTGATGATGAATCTAAAGTTGGAGAAACTAAGCCTAAAGATGGTTTAGAAATGATGGGTATTGTGTCCAATGATACTAAGACAAAATTAGGGAATGATTTTTATGAATTATTTTATAAAGAATACACAAAGCTAAAGCTAAATTCAAGTAAAATAGTGGCTGTTCAGGAAGAATTAACATTTGGTAGAACTACAAAAATAATGGTTTTGGTGGATGGTGAAGTTATCAATGAGTTTATTTCAAGACCTGATGAAGATTACTTGAAGTACATGGCGGAAACAGTTTCTTCTGATGTTTTTAAATATTTTAAAAATATTGAGAAACAAAATAAATTGATAATGAGGTATTGAAAAATAGTAACTCACATAAAAAAAAACTAGTATTGTTTTAATTACTTAATCAGAATATCATGAAATCATATTTATTTTTAGTTTGTATTCTAGGATTCTATTTTAATGTAAACGCTCAAGCTTTAGTGTATAAACCGATGAATCCAAATTTTGGAGGTGATACATTTAATTATCAAATGTTAATGAGTTCGGCTGAAGCTCAGAATGATTTTAAAGAAACCGCAAATTCTGGATTCAAACAGCCCACGCAATTGGAACGATTCAAAGAAAATTTAAACAATCAGTTGTTGAATAAAATTTCAAATTCTTTATTTGATGAACAGTTTGGAAGTAATGGAATTTCTGTAGGAACCTATGATTTTGGAACATTATCTGTTGATGTTTATCCTTCAAATCTAGGATTGATTGTGGATATTCTGGACATAGAAACGGGAGAACAAACACAGGTGATTGTTCCAGGTAATTGATTTTTTAATTTATGAATATTTAAGATACTGTTCTATAGCCTCATTTTTAATAGCCTTATTCATGAAACAAAAAATTATTATACTGTATTTTTATGTACTTCTTTTAACAAGTTGTGGTGCTTACTTTAATCAGCCTGTTGGAGTTCAAAAAGCTGTTTTTGGAGAAAACACTCCGGCAACAATTACTTTAAAAAATTTACCACCACCAAAAGAACAAGTAGTTGTTGGTGTCTATAAGTTTAAAGATCAAACGGGTCAATATAAACCTACAGAGATAGGAAGCACCTTTAGTACAGCAGTAACTCAAGGAGCGACTTCGATATTAATTAAAGCCCTTCAGGATTCAAATTGGTTTGTTCCTATTGAGCGAGAGAATTTGAGTAATCTCTTAAATGAGAGAAATATAATTCGGTCTACTCGTCAAGAATATGCAACAGATGCCAATACAAAAGATGCACCGTTAACCCCTCTATTATTTGCGGGAGTACTATTGGAAGGAGGAATTATATCCTATGATTCCAATATTATTACGGGGGGATATGGAGCACGATATTTTGGCGCGGGAGCTTCTACACAATACAGGCAAGATCGAGTTTCTATTTATCTTCGATTAGTATCAACATCAAACGGTAAAATTCTTAACACTGTGTATGTTTCTAAGACTATACTTTCCCAAAGTATTGATGCTAGTTTGTTTCGATATGTAAATCTCAATAGGCTTTTAGAAGTTGAAACTGGATTTACCAGAAATGAGCCTGTACAATTAGCAGTGACTGAAGCTATAGAAAAAGCGGTTGAAGGACTAGTTGTTGATGGTATAAAAGATAAAATTTGGGAAGTTAAAGCTACAAATAAAGAAGTTACAGATTTTTTAACAGCGTATGAAAAAGAAAAAGAAGCTGCAGATTTAGCATTGCTTTATGGTCGTGATCGTTATGAAAAAAGAGGTAAAGTAGGATTCGAAATTGATGGAGGTGCGGCCTATATTGATGGTGATTATGTTAATCCTGTTCCTAAACCATTAGTAAAAGCAGGTGTCAAATATTTTTTTACCCCAAACTTTAGCATTAATGGAGCTGCCAGTGTTTTTCGTGTTGGAAATAAAGACAGATTGGATGTTGGTTATGGTTCAATTGACATTAATCTAAATTTTTTAATTCTCCCTTTTGATAGTTTTAGCCCTTTTGTTTATGTAGGAACTGGTACTTTTTTTAATAGTGCTTACGAAAATATACAAGGTAAAATACAAGGGGGATTAGGTTTGGAATATTTAATTACAAATAATTTGGGTATTAATGCATATAGCGAGTTTAATATGTGTTTTTCAGACAATGTTGATTATATGAAAGCAGGTAAAAGAGACGATTATTTTTATTGTTTCGGATTAGGGTTGAGCTATTATTTACCGCAGCGATTTAGCAAAAGGATAAGCAAATAGAATTTTTAAGTAAAGTGATTGTAATTCGATTATAGTGAAGTCTATACTATTTATAAAAAGCCTACAAATGGAAAAGTTAAAAATTGGAATTTTAATATGCTTAGTTATCGTAACTTCCTGTTCTGAAGAAAAAATTTCAGATGGCGGAACTGGTACTGTAAAAGGAAGAGTAGTTGATGCTGTTACTTTTGCACCTATTGAGAATGCAAGGATTTCTTCAAATCCTTCAACAAGTACCTATTTTACAGATAAAGATGGCTATTTTACTTTTGATAAAATAGCAATTGGAAAATACACATTTGAAGCCAGAAAAGATAAATACATTGCTAAGTTTGAAGCTGCAACTGTAGAGTTGAATAAAACCAATCAAATTATATTTGAATTGAAAGTTTCTACTGCCGATAATAGGCCGCCAGATATTCCAGTTTTGACTTCGCCAACAGATTTATCAAAAAATCAAGCCATAAATCTAAAGTTAACTTGGACCGCAACCGATGTGGATAAAGATTCATTAACCTATGTAGTTACAGTTAAAAATGGAACTACAGACGAAATTAAAACGTATAAAGACTTAACAACAAGAAGTTTGGAATTGAAAGACCTGAAATACAGTACCAAATATTATTGGCAAGTAGCTTCATCTGATGCTATAAATACTCCAACTAATAGTCTCACAAGTTCTTTTACGACGTTACCTTTCCCAAATCCTAGGTTTTTATATATCAAAAAAGTAAACACTAATAATGTGATTTTTACAGCTGATGAAGCAGGTAATGAATTGCAATTGACTTCGTCTTCTGTAAATAGTTATAGACCAAGAAAAAATTTGCAAACCAATAAAATTGCATATATTAGTTCCGATGGATCTCAAAATCAAATTTATACCATGGAACTTGATGGTTCGGGTGTAAAGAAAATTACAAATACGGTTCCTATCGCAGGCTTCAATATGGAGAATATTAACTTTTGTTGGAGTACGAATGGAAGTCAGATTATTTATCCCAATTTTGATAAATTATACCGAATAAATATTGATGGTGGTGGTTTAATTGAAATGTTTAAAACACCAAATGGTAAATTTATTTCAGAATGTGATTGGAGTCAAGATGGTAAAGAAATTGTATTAAAAGTAAATGATATATCAGGTTATAATGTAGAAATTTATGTAATTAAGTGGAATGGTCAAGTTCTGTATAGTGTGTTGTCAGGGATAACAGGTGCTGTTAGTGGTTTGAATATGTCTTTTAATATGCAGAAAATTGTGTACACAAGAGACGTTTCGGGTAATGAAAATTCAATCTATAGAAGATTCGATTCAAGGATATTTATCTACGATAAAGCTACAAATACATCAACGGAATTAAACAGCAGTAAAGCAAATGGATATAATGATTTGGATGTGAAGTTTTCACCAAATGAAGCCGAAGTCATTTTTACAAACACATCGAATGACGGAATATCCATAAAAAATATTTTGAAAACATCAACTTCCAGTAGTGGGAATACAAGTAACAGTAGAACGACACTTTTTACAGGAGGATCTATGCCAGAATGGAAGTAAATATAGTTTAAATTATTAGAATATAAAGGTTGGAATACGTTTGAGTTTTTCTTGTGCAGTCAAGAATAATTTAGACGTATTTCTTTTTTGGTTAGTAATAGAGCTAAATTTGAATTTTATTTTGGCTAATTATTTTTCAATTAATTTTATTGTAAATTTGAGTAAAATATCCTCAAATTATGAAGTTTTTTATCACTTTGTTCGTTTGCTTTTCAGTATCATGTGTCATGGCACAAGAACAAGTTTCGTATTTTTTTGAAAGTAATAAGTTTGTATTGCAAAAAGAAGAATTATCAAAATTAAACAAATGGTTGACTGTTAATAAAGAGATTAAAGTAATAGGTGTATATGGTTTTTGTGATGAAGAAGGATCCGTTGGGTACAATGATACTTTGGCCAGAAAACGAATCGATTACGTTTTTGGTATCATAAAAAACAGAGTAAAAATAAGAGAGGATTTCAAGACAATTAACTTTGGGGAGCAACATACTTCATCTGCTATTAAAGCTGAAAATAGAAAAGTTACACTTTACTTCATTCAGCCAAAAGATTTTGTAAATGAAGAAAAAATAATTGCAAAAAAGAAAGAAGTTGTAGTTGAAAAGATAAGACCTAAAGTTAAATTCTCAGATGTTTATGTTTTCGAAAACCCAGATGGTTCAACGTTGAATATTAAAATAGATACCGTCTTTATGAAAAAAGTAAGCCTAGCCAATGTTGGGGAGAAGCTGAAATTAGAAAGCATGAATTTTTTTGTCGATACTTTTGCCATAATGCCTCAATCCAGGTCAGTTATGTTTGAACTTCTGACCGTAATGAAAAGTTGTCCCGATTTAAAAATTCAAATACAAGGCCATATTTGTTGTGTGCAAAAAGATATTAGGGATTTAAGTACTCAAAGAGCCAAAGCGATTTATAAGTTTTTAGAATTCAACGGAATTGATAAAAGTAGGATGACATTTATAGGTTTTGGAAGCTCAAAACCATTGTTTCCTTTGCCCGAAAAAACGGAAGAAGAACGGGAAGCAAATCGTCGTGTAGAGATTGAAATTGTTGCCAATTAGCAGATTATTAAAGATTACAGATTGCTAATCTTAGCCTTTTTGAAATTTACCATTGCTATTTCCATTGCAATTGCTATTGAAATTTCAATTGATATTGCCGTTTTTATTGCCATTGAAATTGATTCCTTTTATAATTGTTTAATTGTCACATTAAAATTATCTTTGTCCCACAACTACACAACATAAAAATGAGTTCAGATACTTCAAAAAGATATGCACAACGCGGTGTTTCGGCATCCAAAGAAGATGTACACAATGCCATCAAAAATATAGACAAAGGATTATTTCCTCAAGCATTTTGTAAAATTGTTCCTGATTATTTAACGCAGGATGAAAATTATTGCTTGATTATGCATGCCGATGGCGCTGGTACCAAATCCTCTTTAGCATATATGTATTGGAAAGAAACTGGAGATATTTCGGTTTGGAAAGGCATTGCTCAAGATGCTTTAATTATGAATATTGATGACTTATTGTGTGTAGGAGCAACTGATAATATTTTGCTTTCCTCGACTATTGGAAGAAATAAAAACGTTATTCCCGGTGAAGTTCTATCAGCAATTATCAACGGAACCGAAGAATTGATCCAAGAGTTGAATTCTTTTGGCGTTACCATTCATTCCACAGGTGGTGAAACTGCCGATGTGGGCGACTTGGTCAGAACGATCATCGTAGATTCTACCGTAACAGCTAGAATGAAACGTTCCAAAGTAATTGATAATGCAAATATAAAAGCAGGGGATGTTATCGTAGGATTGGCTTCTTTTGGTCAGGCAACTTACGAAAAAGGATATAACGGCGGAATGGGAAGTAACGGATTAACTTCTGCTCGTCATGACGTTTTTTCAAAATATTTAGCAACCAAATATCCAGAAAGTTTTGATGCAGCCGTTCCAGAGGAATTAATTTATTCAGGCCAAGTAAAATTGACCGATGCTGTTGAAAATTCACCTATAGATGCAGGCCAATTAGTGCTTTCTCCAACCAGGACTTATGCACCAATAATCAAGAAAATTTTAGATAAATATACGTCCAAAGATATTCACGGAATGGTACATTGCAGTGGTGGTGCTCAAACCAAAATTTTGCATTTTGTACAAAATCTGCATATCATAAAAGATAATTTATTTCCAGTTCCGCCTTTGTTTCAATTGATACAAGAACAGTCCAAAACTGATTGGAAAGAAATGTATCAAGTTTTCAACTGTGGTCATCGTATGGAAATTTATGTACCGGAATCCATTGCTCAGGACATTATTGCTCTCTCAAAATCATTCAATGTAGAGGCACAAATAGTAGGTAGGGTAGAAGCTTGTGATTCAAAAAAACTTACAATTACAAGTGAATACGGTACTTTTGAGTATTAAAAAATATTAAATCGCTTAGTTGTTAAATCGTTTAAAGGTTTAACTGTATTATAGATTAAACGATTTAAACTTTTAAACCATTAAACTTTTTTAAAATGTACGAATTACTGTTTTGGAAATACTTAGAAGAAGTGTACTTAAACCATCATGAAGTGTATGAAGCCATCGATGAGCAACTAGAAGTTGAAGGTCTGGAAATACTTCCAATTGAGGTAATTCTTAATAGATTCAATACCGTTTTTTCAAAATGGGAAAAAGTAGATGACAATAGTTGGAAAAACACCAACGGAAAAGGCGCTTTTCAAATAAAAACAACACCACAAAGCATCAAAATAGATTGTTACGGGACCGAAGGAAAAACCATGAATCTTCTTGTAGATACCATGGCCGAATTCAAATGCCCGCTATATGACCCTCAAGTTCCCGAGCGTTATGATGAAATGAGTGAATAATATTTTCAGGAGCTTATCCAGCTATCCATTACAAGTCCGCGTATAAAACACTATTTTTCTATGTCATAAAAGGAGCTTCCTTTGGTCGCTCTTTTATAACAAGAAAAATTAGTGTTTTATACTGTGGGCTTTCCATTTTTATCTGGGCTATGGCATCAGTGAACAATAGCAAAAAAGGCTGTGATTTGTCTTTGTTTTTATACATTAGCCCAAAAAAGAATAATGACAACTTCTCCTTTCATTCAAGATACTATACTCGAAGACGAAATGGTTTTGCTTCGTCCACTTCAAATAACGGATGTCAATAATCTTCTGGATATTTCACTTCATGAGCCCGAAACTTGGGAATACTCTTTAGTTCGCGCCAATGGGAAAGAAAATTTAGAAAACTATATTCAGTTAGCCATAAAAAATAAAGAGAATCAAACCGAATTCCCTTTTATTGTTTTCGATAAAAATTCGCAAAAATATGCTGGAAGTACTCGGTTTTATGATATTAATTTGGAATTCAAAACCCTGCAGTTGGGATATACTTGGTACGGAAAAGACTTTAGGGGAACTGGTCTTAATAAACATTGCAAATTCCTATTGTTACAATTTGCATTTGAAACCCTTGGAATGGAGCGCGTAGAGTTTCGTGCCGATAACAACAATCAGCGAAGTATTGCGGCAATGAAAAGTATTGGCTGCAAAATCGAAGGAGTTCTTCGAAGTCACATGCCAACGCTAGATAGTGATATTCGTAGAGATAGTATTGTATTGAGTATCCTCAAAAAAGAATGGTTTGATGAGGTAAAAGAAAATTTAAAACGAAAGTTATAGCATGAAGTGAAATGGAATCAATAACCTTGATTTATTACTTTTTTGGAAAGCTAATATAAAAAGTACTTCCTTTTCCTTCTATGCTTTCAGCCCAAATTTTCCCTTTATGTTTTTCAATATATTCTTTGCATAAAATCAATCCTAATCCTGTGCTTGGTTCTTCTTCTGTCCCTATTCGATTGTTTTGAATATCTAGTTTAAATAAATTATGTAATATTTTCGGATTCATACCAATTCCAGAATCTTTAATACAGATAATGGTGTCAGTAAAGTTTTCTTTTGTGTAAATATCAATACTCCCTTTTTTAGGCGTAAATTTTATAGCATTCATTACAATGTTGCGAATTAATGCTTGAAACATATTTTTATCTGCATAAATCATTTTAACTGATTTAATATCAGTATTTATGGTTATTTCTTTTTTAAAAGCATTGTCATACATTGTTAGTATACTTTCAGATAAAAGAGGAATTAATTCTAAATTTTTTGGATCAAATGGAATTAAATTCTGTTCCATACGAGACCATTCCAATAAATTTTCCAACAGGTTAAAAAGATTCTTGGCAGAACTTCTCATATTTATTGCGGCAAATTTTATTTCTTCTGAAGACATATTCTCAATTTCTTCAGCCATTAATTCGGTTAAACCCAGAAAACCATTAAAAGGACCTCTTAAATCATGTGCAATTATGGAGAAAAACCGGTCTTTTTGTGTATTAATATTCGAAATTATTTTATTTGCTTTCCTTTTAGATAAATACAGCCATAATAGCAATATCAAAAGTAACAGTACTGAAATTGTTATTGTAATAAGAAAATATACTTGTCTGGAATTTCTATTTATTTTTAGTTTCTGAATTTCAATTTGATTGTCTCTTAAATCAATTTCTCTTTGAAACTCTAGATTAGCTAGTCTTTTTTCACTTTCTTTTGAAAACAAAGAGTCTTTTATGGCAAAATATTTTTCATAATAATCTAATGCAATAACTGGATTACCATATTCTTTATTCACTTTAGCTAAATAAAAATAGGTATCTTGAATGTCTTTTAAAGATTTATATTTTTTAAAATTGACCAGTGTTTGATTAAAGTAGCCAATAGATTTTTCAATGTACTTTTTTTTGTCAACTTTATTCTGTTCTTCTAGCGACTTGAAGTAATAAACTCTACCAAGTTCGTAAGTATTATAGGTTGTATAAAAATTGTTTTTATCCGTGTATGTCAAAACAGATTGATTTATCATTTCCAATCCTTTATCATATTTTTTCAAATTCACATAACAAATACCAATGTTAGTCAGATTTAAGCTTATACCCTCAATATCATTCAATTTTTTATTCATAATTAGCGCTTTGTAAAAATAATTAAGCGCTTTATTATATTGTTTTTTCTGTAAATTAACATCACCAATATTATTTAATAATAAAGAAATGTTACGGTGAACTTTTGATTTGTAGCTTAGTTGAAGTGCTTTGTCATAAAAATAAAGGCCCTGATTGTAATTTTTGAGATCAACATATATCAGTCCAATGTTATTGTATAAACCGACAAGTCTTTTTGTGTCATTTAATTTTTCAAAAATAACTTGTGCTTTATAAAAGTTTTTTAATGCGCTAACAAAATCAGATTTGATTTCATAAGTAATGCCCATTTTCCCATAGGCATCTCCCATTTTTAATAGATTATTTTCTTTTTTTGCATAAATAAGTGCATCTTTTGCGTAATTTAATGATTCATCAGTATCAATATAATCAGGATAGGAAGAAATAGATAATAATAAATCTGTTTTTTTTGAAATACTATTTGTTTTTTTTAATTCTAATTTTAAAGAATCAATTGTCTTGGTGTTAGTATTTTGACTTTGGGCTTGAGTAATTATAAACAGGAGAGTGAAAAGGAATATTAAAGTATTTTTTTGAATCATTAATGATATTTTTTTCAAAAATACACTAATTTATGAAATAGCATGTTTAAAATTAATATAAAAAGTAGAACATTTTTGCTCCTCATTTTCAGATCATAGTATCTATTTTTTTATGGTTAAAATTTATTTTTTACAATTTAAATCCGAATCTTCTGTTGTGTTTGTTTTAAATTGCATTTTTGTAATTTTTAACTTCATCCTGGATTTTTTTTTATAAGATTATGTGTTTAATATCTTAATATAATATTGTTTATGTTAATATTGTTTATTTCTACTTTTTGAATTTCAATTATAAATTTAGAGATTTTAATTTTTTTTAATAGACTACTATTTTGAACTTTCCTTATGTTAATTTCTTAATTGTATATTCTTTGTAATTTAATAGTATTGTTGTTTTTTAAACCCAGTTTTCAAGTGAATGAGTATCTTTAACAAATGATGGCTACCTTTTTTGAAATCTGCGTTAAAGTAGAATTTTTATCTTTCTCTCTGGTTTAATTATTGAAGCTTCATAAACTTTAATCTTGTTTTTTAAGTAATTCGATTGCCTGTAATTGGATTTTGAAATTAATGGTAACGAGTAAGTTTAAGAATATATTTTATTTAAAAAAGAATACCTTTGCTGAAATAATAAAGTAATTAGAAAAAAGTATACAATGAAAATAAATCCTAAAAACGGTATTGATAAACTCATTTTTGGAATGAAACAAAATGATGTTATTGCCATTTATGGTAAACCTAATAGAAACTACAAAGACGAAGATGATAATGTGATTTTTGCTTACAATGCACTTAAAATTCGTTTGACATTCTATAAAGAGGAAGATTTGAAATTGGGATATCTTGTTGCGTCAAGCCCAGATTTGGAATTGTTTGGTAATAAAGTAATCAATAGAAAAATTACAGAAGTAAAAAAAGATTTGGCTCAAAAAGGCATAACTAAATTTACTCAAGAAGAGTTTGATACTTTTGAAAATTATTTCAATGAAGAAAATTGGATAATTCTACAAACAGAATTCGAAGAAGTTGTTAAATTCGAAATTGGAGCTATAATAAATGCCAAAGATGAATTTGACTGGAAGTTTAAAAAGTAGTCATTCCTTTTATTTCCTATAAAAAACCCTTTCAAAGTTTTAAACTCTGAAAGGGTTTGTTTTTTGTATTTATTGATTTATTTTAATCAATTCCACTTCAAAAAGCAAATCGCTTTTTGGAGGAATTGCACCAGGGTAGCCTCGTTCTCCATAAGCCAAAGTATAAGGTATATAAAATTTGTATTTAGAACCTTCTTTCATCAATTGAAGGCCTTCTGTCCAACCTTTAATTACTTGGTTTAAATTAAAATCAATTGGTTCTCCACGTTTAACACTGCTGTCAAAAATAGTTCCATTTGTAAAGGTTCCTGTGTAATGAACTTTTACATTGCTTGTTAATGTTGGGATTGCGCCAGTACCTTCTTTTAAAACAATATATTTTAAACCACTTGTAGTTGTTTGTCCGTTTACAAATTCTTTTAGTGCAATTTCATTTGTAGCTAATCTTTCTTTATCTTCTTTCTCTGATTTGGCTTTTTCTTCAATCGCTTTATTAGCGTAATAATCAGTAAATACTTTTGCAGCATTAAATTTTTTAGCGGCTTCGCCTTTTCTTACAATAGTGATTTTTGCGATAACATCATCTTGGGCAATACTGTTTACGACTGACATTCCTTGAGTTACTTGTCCGTAAATTGTGTGCTTTCCATTCAACCAAGGAGTGTCTTTATGAGTAATGAAAAATTGACTTCCATTGGTGGCAGGACCAGAATTGGCCATGGCAAGAATTCCTGCTTTATCAAATTTAGATTCGTTAAATTCATCTTTAAAAGCATAACCTGGTCCGCCAGAACCATTGCCGTCTGGGTCTCCACCTTGTATCATAAAGTCTTTTATAACTCTATGGAATTTTAAACCATCAAAAAAAGGTTTTCCTTTTAATCTTTCAACTGTTACAAATGGATTTTTACCCTCTGCTAAACTTATGAAATTGGCAACTGTGATAGGTGCTTTTGTATAAAATAATTGAATAGTAATGTTGCCTTTATTGGTAGCGATTGTTGCAAAAATCCCTTCTGTAACTGGGGCTTTTACGTTTGTGCTCGGTTTTTTTGCAGTTACGGTTTTCTTCGCATTTTGTGCATGTAAATTAAATAGCCCTAAAAAGAATAATAATACGATTTTAGATTTCATTTTTTTTAAAAATTAATGGATTTATTTTTGATATTAAATATGCATTAAGATAATTAGTATATTAGCCTTGTTGAATTAATTAGGCATTTTGTCTAATAATTCAATCTCAAAAATGATATTTGAATTTGGAGGAATTACATCTCCAGCTCCAGCTTCACCATACGCAAGATGGGATGGGATAAATAGTACTGCTTTGTCTCCTATTGCCAATTTTTCTATTCCCTCAATAAAACCGGGTATCAATCCATCTTTTTTTCCTGCCTGAAAAGGAATTGGGGTATATTGGTTTGCAGCTGCTCGTGCTGGGTCAAATTTTCCAAAAGTTTTGGAAACATCTTCAAGACTGGAATCAAATAATGTTCCATTTTCTAAGAATCCAGCATAATGAATATAAATATTTGAACCTTTAGCTGGCTTTTTGCCGCCTGATTTTTTGGTGATCACATATTGAAGGCCAGTTGAAGTTTTAATAGATTTTCCTTTTATAGAATTATAATAAGCTACTTTTTCTTGACAAACTGCTTTATATTTAGCTTCATATTCTTTTTTTGCCAATGCTTCAGCTTCTACTTTTTGCCTTTGGCTTTCCGATTCTAATTTGAAATAGTCAGAAAAAACTTTTTTAGCATTAAACTTTTTGGCTTCTTCTCCATTTCTAATAATGGTTACACTTTTTATAAAATCATCTTGTTCTATTTTATTTACTACTTCAAGATTATAATCTACTACATGGCCAAAAATAGTATGTTTGCCATCAAGCCACGGTGTCTCTAAATGTGTTATAAAGAACTGACTACTATTAGTTCCAGGACCATTATTCGCCATAGCCAAAATACCACCTTTGTCAAATCTTAAATCAGTAATCTCATCTTTGAATTTGTAACCAGTATCTCCTGATCCTGTACCTAAAGGGTCTCCTCCTTGAATCATAAAATCTTTGATAACTCTGTGAAATTTCAATCCATTGTAAAAAGGTTTGTCTTTTAAAGTATCATTTACAATAAAATTATTTTCACCTTCAGCTAATGTTATGAAGTTAGCTACAGTTACAGGTGCTTTTTTATAATCTAATACTAATAAAATACTTCCTTTATTTGTTTCTATTTCGGCATATAACCCGTCAGGTAAATTGCTGTGTTCTTTGTTGCAAGAGAAGAATGATGTAATTAGTAGTAGTGCAAATAAAATATTTTTTTTCATGTTTAATTACTATTAGTTTTTTATTCTTATTAGTTAGTTATGGTGTCTTTTTTTATAGCTTTGACTTTAATAGGAGTATTGATTTTTGCGACAGTATTGGTTTGGATTTGCTCTGTATACTCAGATTCGGGCATGAAATCATTTAGCGTTACAGTGCAAATTAAGGGTTGGTTCGTGCCAATTTTGTTGTTGTCGCCATGATAGCCATACCCCATATGTGAGGTAAAAAGGAAGTTTACTTTTTCTGTTTTTCGCATCAATTTTATACCATCTCTTAATCCCATCATGATTTCTTGCTTGTCTACTTTGTAAATTTGCGGTTCTAATTCTTCTTGAGAGTAAATGATATTACCTTGTAAATCTTTTATTTCATAATCAAAAAAAGCAATATCACCTTTTTTTGGAGTAAGACTATTCGTTAAATTTCTAGATTCATAGTAATACCAATACCCTTTTTTGGATGCTATATATTGTATTTTTGGGTTGCTTTTTATGATGGCTTGAATTTGATCTTCTTCTCCAGCAATCATTTTTTTATTTCTGGCAATTGATTGCTTCATAAAGCTTCCCGATGATTGCGATATAGGTCTTCTGGCTTCTTGTTGTTGTTTACAACTCGAAAATAATAAAGTTGTAAAAATTAGAATTACTAAGATTTTAAAAATTTTCATGGGCTATTCTATTTTTAAATTGTTTACTAAACTTTCAAATTTAGTTAAAGTTTCTTCCATAGAAACTTCAGATTTTCCTCCAGCTGCATTACTGTGTCCTCCTCCTTGAAAATGGTCTCTGGCAAACTGGTTGACATCAAAATTGCCTTGCGAACGAAAGGATATTTTGATAATTCCTTCTTCCTTATTTTCGATAAAAATTGCTGCAAATACAATTCCTTTTATACTTAATCCATAATTGACAATGCCTTCAGTATCTCCTTTTATATAATCAAATGAATTTAATTCATCTTGGGTTAATGTGGTGTATGCCGTTTTGTGATCCATCATCACTTTCATGTTCTGCAATGCTCTACCAAGTAATTGTAGGCGATTGTATGAGCTGTTGTCAAATAATAATGTTGGAATTACGGTATTTTCTACGCCAAGATCTATTAACTCTGCAATAATTCTGTGGGTTGTTCCTGTTGTTTTTGGAAAACGAAATGAGCCAGAATCTGTTAATATTCCTGTGTAAATACAGGTTGCAATAGTTTTGTCTAAATCTTGTTTTTTATCCAAAAAAGAAATAAAATTATAAACCATCTCACAAGTAGAACCAAATGCAACATCAGAATACGTGTATGTTGCATAATCATCTGGTTTCTGGTGGTGATCAATCATGATAAATGGTGCAGTGAGTTTTTCTAAAACCTGTTCCATTTCGCCTACTCGATGAAGTGTGTTAAAATCCAAAGTAAAAATAAGTTCAGCTTCTTGTAGAATTTTTGTGCAATTTTCTTTGTCTTTTTCGTAAATCTTAACCGTTTCAGAACCTGGCATCCAGGCTAGAAAATCTGGAAAATCATTAGGAGAAACTACTGTAGGGTAATGATTATTTTTTAGTAAAAAATGATATAATGCTAATGTAGAACCCATGGCGTCTCCGTCTGGACCTCGATGCGGAATTATGGCAATTTTTTTTGGAGTTGATAATAACAACTGTATCGCTTGTATGTCTAGTGTATTCATAGTTTGCGAAATTACATTTTTTAAACTAAAAGTTGAAATCATTTATGAAATTAACGAATATTATAGATTTATAAATATTTCAATCCTTTTTTTCGAATGCTTTGATATAAAATGGATTTGGGACCTTTTACAATTTGCGATTTGTAAATACCGATTGAACCTGAGAAAAAATAGGCGATGATACAAGCAAATCCGATGTAAAATCCACTATGCAATCCAAAGAGTTCTATTCCCATTACGGTACAAGCGATTGGAGTGTGGGTAGCTCCAGAAAACACTGCCACAAATCCTAATCCTGCCAAAAAAGCAATTGGTAAAGGTATGATTACTGACAATGCACTACCTAATGTTGCTCCTACAAAGAATAATGGGGTTACTTCACCACCTTTGAATCCAGCTCCAAGTGTAAAACCAGTAAATAAAATTTTTAAGAGAAAATCGTAAGGAGCATTATGTATAGAAAAGGCTTCAACAATCATGGGAACCCCCAATCCAATATATTTTGTAGTTCCTAAGAAATAGACCGCCAAAACTATTATTATTCCGCCAATGAAAGGTCTTAATGGAGGATATTTTATTGTTTTAGAAAACAATTTTCCCCAAAAATGAGTAGTTCTGGAAAAAAGCAAAGCGGCAAATCCAAATAATATACTCGCATTTAGTATCCAAAACAAAGAAGTAAAATTGAATTCGGGTTGTAAAGGAATAGAATAATGGGTGTGTTTTATATTCCAAAATTCAACTGTAAAATAAGCAACATAAGCAACTGTAAAAGATAGGATAATACTTTTGAAATTGATTTTACTGAAAAACACAACTTCTAAGGCAAATAACGCTCCTGCTAATGGCGTTCCGAAAACAGATGCAAAACCAGCACTTATCCCAAGTATAATTAGGATTCGTCTTTCGGGATCTTTCAATTTGAAAAGGGGAGTACATAAATCGGCAATTGCTCCTCCCATTTGAACTGCAGTTCCTTCTCTACCAGCAGATCCTCCAAAAAGATGCGTGATTAATGTACCCAATAGAACAACTGGAGCCATCAAAAAGGGAATTTTTTTTTCGGGTTTATTGTATTCTTCTAATAATAGATTGTTCCCTTTAGTAATTCTTGCATCCAAATAATAATACAAGTAACCGATTAGTAAACCTCCAAATGGTAAAAACCAAATAATCCAACTATTGTGATTTCTAACTTGGGTAACATATTCTAATGCAACCAAGAAAAAAGCAGAAGCCGATCCAGAAAAAATGCCTATCAAACCACAAATAGATAACCATTTGAGTAGGATAAGCATTGTTTTTTTTATTTTTTGAAAATCCATGAACTATAATACCTTTTTAAAAACTAATATTTATGCTAAAGTATTACAATTGTCAGAATTATTCAGAAGCAATGGCTGTAAATTCAATTTCAACTAAATACTCGGGTGCTACTAATTGATTTATACCATAAAATCCAGTCGTAGGTTTGATATCTTTAAAAAAGGTAGCATGTGCTTTTGCAACCTCTTCAAAAGTAGTTACATCGGTAGTGAAAATTCGTGTGCGAATTACATCTTTCATTCCTACATTAAGATCTTGAAGAACTTTTTCTACTCTTTCTAAAATGTTGAAAGTTTGAGCATAAGCATCATCAGCTTTTACTTTTTCTCCATCAATTATAGCTACAGTTCCTGAGACTTCGATAATGTTCCCAATTCGAACTGCACGACAATATCCCATTTTGTCTTCCCACGGAGAACCTGTTAATATGTTTTCTCTTTTCATTAATTTAATTTTTTAGTTTTAAAAAAAAAGGTCAGATTTGATTCCTTTTATTCTTTTGGTTTTGTTATTAGAGACCGCAATTTATAAAATTTAGATTTAAAAAAAAGACCTCTTTTTTAATAGAGGCCTTCCTGAGGTTGTATTGTGTTTTTTATAACAAAATAATAGATTTCTTTTAATTTCTGAGGCTAATTCATTTCCCGAAGTTCACCGTAATATTTTTTTAATTCTTCTGAATGATTTTTATAGAAACCGATTTCAAGATCAACAAATGTCTTATCAAACGAAGTATTATTTTTTAACATTTGAATACAGGTTTTTTCCTTTTCTTCAATTAATTTCTGTGTTTTCTTAGGCGTTTTGGCATTCGATAATATTCCATAATTATAATTCACTTCAAAAATAGATTCTTTGGCTAAATAATTATTTTCTTCAGCCCCTATTCCAGTAAACACAATAGATTCTCGGAAATTATTGGTATTCATCGTAAGTTGAAGATTATATCCTTTTTTTAGGTAAATTTTAAAATATTCAACTCCATCAAAAAGCAAATAAATACCATCTTGTATGTTTAATGTTGCTTTGAATAAACCATCTGTATCAATGTCAATAATTTGTACGGTATTATAATTGGCGTCTTTGATATAGAGATAATCCCAATTTCTGTTTTCTATTTTCGCTTGAAAATTAATTTCATTTTTTGTTTGTCCAAAGGAACTGCAGAAGAAGAGCAATGTATAAATGCTAAATGTAAAAGTTCTCATTTTTGTTTTTTAATTTTTTTTCAAATCTATATTTTAAAATGAATAGTTTCTCAAATAGATTGTAATTAAAAGGGTAATAAATTGTTAAGAGTTTTGTTTAATTGTTAATATTCTTATTTTGTATATTTAGAATCTCTTAACAAATCAAGAAACATAAATTATGTTAGTTTTGTGATAATATAAAAGCGGTTTTTTTATTTTTGAAAATGTTTTAAAAATAAAAACCTACTTTTTTAATACTATGAAGCAATTTTATTTTTTTATTTTCCTAATTGTTTTTGCCTCTTCGGCGAATGCTCAAAGTGAGTTTAATACGAAGTTTAAGGCTATACCTCCTGCAAAAGTAAATCCAAAAACAGAAAAAAAGCTAGTTCCTCCAGCCACAACTGATTTTCCGGTTATAATACCGCCTAATGTATATAAAAATCCAAACCCAACCAATCCTATTACGGATTATAAATTAGATATAAAAAGTGAAATTTCTATGATTCCCAAAAATGAGTTTGTCAATCCTGGAGATGAAGTAAGGGACAGACTAAGTAAGGGATTAGATGGGCAGTTAATTAAGGAAGGTCTAAAAGAAGATTCTAGATATTTGGTAAAGATTGATGTTAATTTCGGTGATATACGGACAAAATCAGAGTATTTTTTGATAAAATGCAGAGATTACGGTGAGATTGATGGAGATTTTATCAAGTCTACTCTTAATGAAAACGTAATAAGGGGTAGCTTGGAATTGGAAAGCTATTTCAAAGAATTTCGTATTTATTTTAAAGATGGAATAAATATTTTTGAACTAGAAGCATTGAATAAAGGTACTTTAGGAGGTAATACAGGCGAATTTTATATATATGATGCTGAAGGAAAATTGATTAGACATGATTATTGGGATAATTGGGATGCAGGAGTTAAAGGGAGGTTTGTTATAATAAAAGAGTAAGTAAATTTGCATTTAAAATCATTACTTTATTTATTCAAAAAGGTGTTGAATAGAATTAATCTAAAATTTTTCAAAATACAATTTTTGAAATCAAAATATATAAAGTATTTTTGCGCATGCAACACAACGTACTTATTTTAGATTTCGGATCGCAATATACACAGCTTATTGCGCGTAGAGTTCGCGAATTAAATATATTCTGCGAAATTTTCCCATACAATCATTTTCCGAGTGATTTGTCAAGTTATAAAGCCGTAATTCTTGGAGGAAGCCCTTTTTCTGTTAGAGGAGAAGATGCTCCACATCCAGATTTATCACAAATTAGAGGTAAACTTCCTGTTTTAGCAGTTTGTTACGGAGCGCAATACTTATCTCATTTTAGTGGTGGTGAAGTAGCAGCTTCGAATACTAGAGAATATGGTAGGGCTAATTTGTCTTATATCAAAGAAGGTGAGGTTTTCTTTGAAGGAGTTTCAGAAAACAGCCAAGTTTGGATGAGCCATAGTGATAGTATCAAAGCATTACCAACTAATGGGGTAAAGCTTGCTAGTACTCATGATGTAGAATTTGCTGCTTATAAAATTGAAGGAGAAACTACTTATGCAATTCAATACCATCCTGAAGTTTTTCACTCTACCGATGGATCAAAAATGCTAGAGAATTTCTTGGTAAAAATTGCCGAAGTTCCTCAAAATTTCACTCCAAATGCTTTCGTTGAAGAGATAGTAGCCGAAATGAAAGAAAAAATTGGAAATGACAAAGTTGTTTTAGGACTTTCGGGTGGTGTAGATTCTACAGTAGCTGCTGTTTTATTACACAAAGCAATTGGTAAAAATCTATATTGTATTTTTGTTAATAACGGATTGCTTAGAAAAAATGAATTCCAAAGCGTTTTAGATCAATACGAAGGAATGGGATTGAATGTCAAAGGAGTAGATGCTTCTCAACGTTTTTATGATGCCTTAGCTGGTGTTACTGATCCAGAATTAAAAAGAAAAGCAATTGGTAACGCATTTATCGAAGTTTTTGATGATGAATCACATAAGATTGAAGATGTTACTTGGTTAGCTCAAGGAACTATTTATCCAGATGTGATAGAATCTGTTTCGGTAAAAGGACCATCAGCAACAATCAAATCACATCATAATGTGGGTGGTTTGCCAGATTATATGAAACTTAAAATTGTTGAACCTTTGCGTATGCTCTTTAAAGATGAAGTACGTAGAGTAGGAGCAACATTAGGTATTGATCCAGAGTTATTAGGAAGACATCCTTTCCCAGGGCCTGGATTGTCTATTCGTATTTTGGGAGATATAACTTTAGAGAAAGTTCAAATTTTGCAAGATGTTGATAAAGTCTTTATTGACGGATTAAAATCTTGGGGTTTATACGATAAAGTATGGCAAGCAGGAGCTATTTTGTTGCCTGTAAACAGTGTAGGGGTTATGGGGGATGAGCGTACTTACGAAAAAGTAGTTGCGCTACGTGCTGTAGAATCTACTGACGGAATGACCGCTGACTGGGTACACCTTCCTTATGAGTTCTTAATGAAAGTTTCTAATGATATTATCAATAAAGTAAAAGGTGTCAATAGAGTTGTCTATGACATAAGTTCTAAACCACCAGCAACAATTGAGTGGGAATAATATTAGTTTTTTAACATTAAGTCGTTACATTTGTAGCGACTTAATTTTTTAAAATTATATTTATGAAAGGATTTTTAAGAGTTTTATTATTTATTAGTTTTGTCTCTAATGTGTCTTTTGCACAGCAATCTTTAGCAAATCACACTGTTTTAAAAGGAGAAACGATTACCCAAATCGCCCAAAATTACAAAACTACACCTTCTGAAATTTATAGACTAAATCCAGAAGCTCAAAACGGAATCATAGAAAACCAAATTCTAACGATTCCAGAATTACTTCCTCAAACTAAAAATACCATCACACATATCGTCGCTCCAAAAGAAACTCTTTTTGGTTTAGCAACCCAATACAATCTAAAAGTTGAAGATATTCAAAATGCTAATGCTGCTGTACTTATTGATGGACTAAAAGTAGGGCAGGAATTAGTTATTCCTCAGAATCTAAAAACAGAAAATACAACTTCTAAAAACACCCATTTAGTTCAGCCTAAAGAATCATTATTTAGTATTGCTAGACTTTATAATGTGTCTGTTGAAGATTTAGATAAAGAAAATTCGGTTCTAATTAAAGATGGATTACAGGTTGGGCAGGAAATTAAAATCCCTAATAAAAAGAAAACCTTAGACGGTAGAGTGAGAGTCATCAATTCGGAAACAGTTTTCTATGTGGTAAAAGCAAAAGAGACTAAATATTCAATTGCCAAACAATTTGGAATTACAGTCGAACAATTAGAATCTCAAAATCCTGAGATTGTCAGCGGTTTGACAGAAGGAAACAAATTGGCAATTAATGTAAGAGAAGTAAAACCAACCAACGAAAACGAAGAGTTAATGCTTGCTTTAGCAGAAAAACAAGTCGTTGTCGAAAAATCGAAAGCCAATACAAAAGAGATCAATACTTTAAAAGAAAAATTAGTATTGCAAGAAGAAATTAATCAAAAGGTGATTAATGTAAACGGACTCTTGATAAATCTAAAAGAGATTGAAAATACGAAAGAAGGTTCTGCTGAAAAACTAAAATTGGTTTTGGAAGCCAATAAAAACATTCAAGAAATTCTTTTGGTCAAATTAGATTCTTTAGTCAGTACCATGAATAAAGATTTAATTGATTTGAAAAAAACAGAGTTAGTCGACCTAGATGAATCGGTACGTTTACAAAAAATATCAAATGAGAATATTCAAAAAACAAATATGCTTTCTTACCAACTCAAAAAACAATTAGCGGATAACAGAAAAGTGTATACTGGTTTAATGGACAAAGCAGAGCGCATTGTTGTTGAAGAAAATCAAGAGTACAAAAAAAGTATTCGTGAAAATAGTAAATCGAAACCAACTGATGCAAAAGAAGTAAAATTGTCTACAAAAGAATTGACTAACATGGAAGTAGAACAACGTGTTCGTGATTTAAAGAATATTCGATTAATTTCAAAGTTGGACTCCTTAAACAATGAAAGCAAAGCAGAATTGAGATTGCATATCAGTAAAGCTACTTTTTATAGTAAACAAGCTCGTATGTTTGACGATAATTTAGCGAAAGTGAAAAATCAAAGCTATCAGAATAAAGCATATGAGTCTCAAACTTTTGCCAAAGGAGGTGTTGTTTCAAAATCCCTTACTTTGGATCAAATGAAAAAAGAACTAGCTAAGCAACCTGCTAAAGTAAAAGCTATTAAAATAATAACCTTAGACAATTTAAAAGATGTTAAAGAAGGTTTTTATCTAATTGTGGGAGTTTTTCAAGAAGCAAGTGAAAGAGATGAATTTTTTAGAAAATTAACAGATTCAGGCTCATTGGATGCTAACTTTTTTTACGATATAAATGTACTTTCCTATAAAGTATATTCCAAAATGTTGCCAACCAAGGTAGAAGCACAATATGAATGTATTAAAAATCAAGGAAAGCCTCTTTTTGAGAAAATGTATATAGCACATGTAATTCCTGAAGTGTTAGATAAGGAATAAATTAATCCTTTCGTTTTATTAGAATCAAAGCAATTATAATTAAAGCATATAAGTAAATTAGAAATGTTCAAGAGAAGTAATTTGTGCTTTTCTAAAATACACTAAGATTACTTATATGTTTTTTTATTGCTTCTGGATGTTAAAATTACAGAAGAATAAATTAACAAGTCTATCAAGGGATATTTATAATAAACACAGTATTTTTACTGAAATTAAAAAACACAAATGAATACTTCTAATATGAATTATTTTTCAATAATCTTTTGTACAATCTTGTTTTCTGTCTCGTCAATTTTCGGTCAAGAAAAAATTGAAAAATATGTTGTTATTAAAGGGGAAACAGTAAATCAAATTGCACAAAAATTTAATGTTACTCCTTATGATATTTACAAACTCAATCCAGATGCTCAAAAGGGTTTGAAACCTAATAGTATTTTGTTAATTCCTAAAAAAGGTAGTAAGAGTATGATTGCATCTTCAAATGCAACAAAACCGAATCCGAAAACGCATGAAGTGCTTGCTAAAGAAACTTTATTTGGAATAGAAAAAAAATACAATGTTAGTGAAGATGCTTTAAAAAAAATAAATCCAGATCTAGAAAAAAATGGTTTGCAGGTAGGTCAAATTTTGAATATTCCTTCCAATAATAATGTAAAAACGGCTGTAGCTGCTAAGAATGTAGTGGTTTATCATACTGTTTTGTCAAAAGAAACAAAGTATTCTATAGCCAAACAATATGATATGACTGTTGAAGAGTTGGAGAAAAAAAATCCAGAAATAGCAGTAAATTTACCGGTTGGTTTTCAGTTGCTAATTAAAGGTAATGGTGCAAAACCAGTTGCCAAAATTGCTTCTAGTGAAACAAAAGTGTCGGTTAAAAAGCCAATGGAAGCTTTAGAACCCAAAGAAATAAGTTATGTCGAATATGTTGTAAAGGCAAAAGAAACTTTTTATAGTTTGTCTAAATTTTTTGGATTAACACAACAACAATTAATTGAGCTAAATCCTATTCTATCTAGTGGAGTTCAAGAAGGAATGGTGTTGAAAGTGCCTTCAAAACCAAATCAGATTACATTAAATTCAGTAAAACAAAAAGTGGATTTAAGTAAAATAAACAATAATAGTAAAAAAACTTTAGTGTTATTATTGCCATTTAATATTGGTAGAAGCAGTAGTGATACTATTAGTTCAATGGTAAATCGATTGAACAGTGATAAGTTTCTAAATATGACTTTGGATTTTTATTCGGGTGCCATGATGGCTATTGACTCTGCTAAACAAATAGGCGTTAATTTGGATGTTAAAATATTTGATTCCAATGAAATAAAAAGCACATCAAATGTGGTGTCAATTTATAACAACAATAATCTTGCCGATGTTGATGCTGTAGTAGGGCCTTTTTATCAAAGTAATGTCGAAAAGGCAGCTAGTTTGTTTACGCCCAATAATGTGCCTGTAATTTCTCCATTATCAAAAGATATCGGTAATCCGATGCCAAATTTGTATCAATCTATAGTTCAATCAGCGGTTCTAAAAACGGCAATGTTTGAATATATGAAATCAAAAGAAGGGAATATGATTGCTGTGATTGATAAGAAAAAAGAAACGATCAGAAAGTATATTCTTGAAAATCAAAAGGAAGTTAAAATAGCGCCTTTGACGGCATCAGGTGGTTTGGATGTTGAAAGTTTTAAACGATTAATGGTCAAAGGAAAGATGAATTATGTAATTCTAGAAACAGCAAATACAGGTATGATAAAATACACTATGAATGCAATGCTGAGTGTTAGAAATACTTTTCAAGTACAATTGGTCATTTTAGAACCCAATGAAACGTTGGATACTGATGAAATAAGTTTTGAAAATTTAACTAAATTAAATTTAATGTATCCTTCTGCTACTCGAGATAATAATTCACCAGAAGCACAGATTTTTATGCAGAGTTATAGAAAGAAAAATAAAGTAAATCCAAGCACATTTGCCATACGTGGTTTTGATATCACTTTTGATACGATGATGCGTTTGGCACAATACAAGACCTATCAAGAAACTGCTGAAACTATGATAACCGAACAGATAGAAAACAAGTTTGAGTATTATAAAAAAGAAGAGGGTGGATATGCTAATAAAGGAGTTTACATTCTGTATTATGACACTGATTTGACCGTCAAAGAAGCGAAGTGAAAATAGTATTCAGTTAGCAAATTATTGAGATTCAAAAAAAAATCATAACTCACAATTCAATAGAATGACTTCAAAAGTAACTTATTTAGGGGATTTAAGAACTTCCTCTATACACATACAATCGGGTAGTGAAATTTTGTCAGATGCTCCCGTAGACAATAACGGAAAAGGAGAAGCTTTTTCTCCAACGGATTCTGTTGCCAACGCTTTAGCAACCTGTATGATGACAATTATAGGAATAAAAGCAAGAGAAATGAATATTGATTTTAAAGGTTCAACAGCAGCGGTTACCAAAAGTATGAATGCTGAACCAAGACGAATTGGAGCTATCGAAATTGTTTTTGAAATGGTTGGAGTTTCCGATCCAAAAGACAAAACAATTCTAGAAAGAGCCGCAATGACTTGTCCAGTTTTCTTGAGTTTGAATACAGATATCGAAAAACGAATTACTTTTAATTGGAATTAAATAAAATTAAGAATATAGAAAACAGAGTATAGAATAAAGATTTCTTCATTACGTCTATTCTCTATTTTCTTTTCTCTTAAAAAATGGATCAAAACCAAAAACAACTTATAAAACTAGCGCATACCAAAATGCCCTTTGGGAAATACGAAGGCTGGTTTCTTATCGATATTCCCGAATATTATATTGTTTGGTACAGTAACAAAGGTTTTCCAAAAGGAGAGCTGGGAGATCAACTGAAATTGATTTATGAACTAAAACTCAACGGACTTGAAGAATTGATCCGAAACATAAAAAAGAAATATCCAAAACCGTAGTGTAGATAATTAAGAATTTCAGTTATCTTAGATTTTTATAATTTTGGTTTCTTTCTTAGAAAATTGTATAATAGTTTACAAATTTTGAATTGTTTCAAATCTATTTTTAAGATTTTATCAATAATTATCTAATATTTTATAAAGCCCAAAAAAATAAAATGTTTAAAATTCTAATTATTATAAAAAAATAAGGAGTCCAATATTCTAAGAAGTCTTAAAATCTAGTGCGCTAAGAAGTTTAGTATTCCAATTAAATTTGTACTTTTGCCACGTTTTTTATACAACTACAACAAACAACAACAGAATGAATCAAACGAAATATATTTTTGTTACAGGCGGTGTGACTTCTTCTTTAGGAAAAGGAATTATTGCAGCATCTTTGGCAAAATTGTTACAAGCGAGAGGGTACAGAACGACTATTCAAAAATTTGATCCTTATTTAAATGTGGATCCAGGCACATTGAATCCTTATGAGCACGGGGAATGTTATGTAACTGATGATGGAGCAGAAACAGATTTGGATTTAGGACATTATGAACGTTTTTTGAATGTTCCTACTTCTCAAGCTAATAACGTTACGACTGGAAGAATTTATCTTTCTGTTATTGAAAAAGAACGTAGAGGAGAATTTCTAGGAAAAACGGTTCAAGTTGTTCCTCATATCACCAACGAGATTAAAGAAAGAATGCAATTGCTTGGTAATTCGGGTGATTACGATATTATTATTACTGAAATTGGTGGTACAGTTGGGGATATTGAATCTTTACCTTATATAGAGTCGGTTCGTCAGTTAGTTTGGGATCTAGGGGAGCATAATGCAATTGTTATTCACTTAACATTGGTTCCTTATTTGGCTGCTGCTGGTGAATTAAAAACAAAACCAACACAACACTCTGTAAAAACTTTGATGGAAAGCGGTATAAAAGCGGATATCTTGGTTTGTAGAACAGAACACGAAATTTCAGATGAAATTCGCAATAAATTAGCCTTGTTTTGTAATGTAAAAAGAGAGGCAGTTATTCAATCTATAGATGCAGCAACTATTTATGAAGTTCCTAATTTAATGTTGGAAGAAGGATTGGATGTTGTGGCTTTGAAAAAATTAGACTTGCCTAAAAAAGCAGCTCCAGATTTAAAAAACTGGAATACTTTCTTGCGCAGATTGAAATTTCCAAAACATACCGTAAATATCGGTTTGATTGGCAAATATGTTGAAATGCAAGATTGTTACAAATCAATTCTAGAAGCTTTTATTCATGCCGGTGCTGCTAATGAAACCAAAGTAAATGTGATTTCGATACATTCAGAATTTATAGATCCTGAGAATATTAAAGAAAAATTATCTGGATTGGATGCCATTCTTGTTGCTCCAGGTTTTGGAGAAAGAGGAATTGAAGGTAAAATCGAAGCAATTCGTTATGCCCGTGAAAATAAAGTTCCGTTTTTCGGAATTTGTTTGGGAATGCAAATGGCTATTATCGAATATTCCAGAAATATACTCGGTTATGCGGATGCCAATTCTACCGAAATGAATGAAAAAACTACTCATCCTGTAGTGAATTTGATGGAAGATCAAAAAACAGTAACTGATAAAGGTGGAACAATGCGTCTTGGTGCTTGGAAATGTGATATTACCCCTGATTCATTAGCATTTAAGATTTACGGAAAGACACAAATTTCAGAGCGTCACCGTCACCGTTACGAATACAATAGCGAATATGTAGATCAATTACAAAAAGCAGGATTGATTTCTTCGGGTGTAAATCCTGATACTGGTTTGGTTGAGATTGTAGAATTAGCGGACCATCCTTTCTTTATCGGCGTGCAATACCATCCAGAATATAAAAGTACGGTTGCTAATCCACATCCAATTTTTGTGAGTTTTGTAGCTGCGGCTGTTAAAGGAAAAAAAAATAAAAATTAGATTTATTAATATTGAATGTAGTCAAGATGTAACAATATAGTTGTTGTAATGACTAATGGATTCAATTTCTAATTCATCAATATTTAGAAAGAAGAAAAATAATTATAAATAAAAATGGAAGAAAAAAAATTAGACCTTAACTCGGTTATAGGTATTGTATTGATTATAGGTATTTTTCTTTGGATGATGTACCAAAACAAACCTTCCGAGGCAACTCTTGCCGCAGAAAAGGCTAAAAAGGAATTGGTTGCAAAAGAAGCGTTGGCAAAAGCTTCTGCGGTAAAGCCAGTTGTATTGCCTACTGCAATCGTAGCGGGTGATTCTACTCAATTGGTTCAGTTGCAAAAAACATTAGGTGGTTTTGCTTATTCTGCTACTTTACCATCTGCAAAAAATAATATTACAACAATCGAAAATGATTATGTAATATTAAAAATTGCCAATAAAGGAGGTTATATTGTAGAAGCGACATTGAAGAATTTTGAGAAATTCAAAAAAAATTCTGGTCAATTGGTTTCTTTGATAAAAGATAATAATGCCGATTTGAATATTCAATTGCAAACTAGTGATAATAGAGTTTTGAATACAAAAGACTTGTATTTTGAGCCTACATTAACTAAAGTGGGAGCTGATCAGGTTCTTTCGATGAAATTGAAAGCCGGAGCCAATGAATATTTAGAATATAAATACAGTTTGAAACCAAACGATTATATGATTGGTTTTGATGTTCGTTCTCAAGGATTGAATAAAGTTTTAAACACTGCAAAACCATTGGATTTGGTTTGGGATATGAAAGCATATAGAAATGAGAAAAGCGTTTCTTATGAAAATAGATTTGCAGAATTACGTTTTAAGTATAATGAAGGAAAGTATGATTATGTTGGGGCCGGGAAAAACAAAGAAGAAACTCCTGAAAAAGTCGATTATATAGCTTTCAAGCAGCACTTCTTTTCTACTATTTTGTTGACTAATAAAGCGTTTGATAAAGCAAGTTTAAAATCAAATAATTTGGTTTTGGACGAAACTAAAGACACAGTTTTCACCAAACAATTCAATGCTACGGTACCATTGGCTTTTCAAAATGGTGAGTTGGATTATAAAATGAATTGGTATTTTGGGCCTACTGATTATGATACTTTAAAAGCGTATGATAAAGATATTGAGCATATAGTACCACTAGGTTGGGGTATCTTTGGATGGATTAATAGATTTATTTTTATTCCACTATTTGGTTTTTTAAGTAGTTATATTTCCTATGGTATAGCGATTATTATTTTTACAATAATAATCAAAATAGCAATGTCTCCAGTTACTTATAAATCATTTTTGTCTCAGGCCAAAATGAAAGTATTGAGACCAGAGATTACAGAATTGGGAGAGAAGTTTAAAAAAGACCCAATGAAGAAGCAACAAGAAACTATGAAATTATACAATAAAGCGGGAGTGAATCCTATGGCGGGATGTATACCAGCCTTGATTCAGATACCATTTATGTATGCGTCATTTCAGTTTTTTCCATCTGCTTTTGAGTTGAGACAAAAAGGTTTCCTTTGGGCGGATGATTTGTCTTCCTTTGACTCTATTTATAAATTACCATTTCATATTCCAATGTATGGGGATCATATCGGTTTATTTCCTTTAATGGCAGCTGTTGCGATATTCTTTTATATGAAAATGACTTCTGGTGACCAACAAATGGCAGCTCCACAGCAAGAAGGAATGCCAGATATGGCAAAGATGATGAAGTATATGATTTATATTTCGCCTCTTATGATGTTAATCTTCTTTAATGGATATGGTGCAGGATTGAGTTTGTATAACTTTATGTCGAATTTAATTACAATAGGAATTATGTTTGTAATCAAAAATCACATTGTTGATCCTGATAAAATTCATGCCCAAATTCAAGAAAATAAATTGAAAGAGCCTAAAAAACCGGGTAAATTCCAACAAAAATTGCAAGAAGCAATGGAACAGGCAGAAGCTCAAAAAGCAAAGAAGAAATAAAAAATAAATCGAATATAAATAGAAAAGCTCCTAGTAAAATAGGAGCTTTTTCGTTTTTAACAAATTAAATTAACAACCAATTAATATTTTTTTAGAATGTAGGTAATAAAACTTTATCTAGTACATGAATGATTCCATTGGAACATTGGACATCTGTTGCAATGATATTACAATTTCTGCCACTTACATCTAACAAACGTGTTGGAGTAAATTTGACGGTAACATTTTGTCCAGAAAAAGTAGTTACAATTTGATCATTTGTCAATTGACTTGATTGTACATTGGCACCGGCAACTACGTGATATTTTAATGTTTTTTCCAATACATTTGCTGGAATAGCAGCTAATCCAGAATATTCAGTTTCTGTCAAGAATGCTGCAAAGGCGTCATTTGTTGGTGCGAAAACGGTAAAAGGAGAACTTGCTGTTCCAGATAATATTCCTGCAAAGCCCGATGCAGGGTTGTAAGTTAATGCAGCAACTAATGTGGTGAAGTTTGGGTTTGCTACAGCGTGATCCACAATCGTAGGAAGTCCGATTACTGCATCTACAATATGAATAACTCCATTTGAAGCCATAACATCTGCAGTTACTACTTTTGAGATGCCATTCAGTTTTACTCCAGATGTGGTGTTAACATACATGCTTAAAGTATTGGTACTAGATGCGCTTCCTTTGGCAAGGGTTTTTATATATCCTGTGCTTAAATCTGTTGATTTTACTTTTCCACTTACTACATGGTTTAATAGTATTTGAGTCAATGCTGCTGCTGGTACGTCTTTTATTGAAGTGTAAGGTGTGGTTTTTAAAAATGCGGTAAAAGCGGCATTTGTGGGTGCAAAAACGGTGTATGGACCAACTCCTTGTAGTGTTTTTGCTAAATCTACTTTTGTTAAAGCTTCAACCAAAAGTGAGAAATCTTTATTTCCTGCAGCAATTCCTGTTATGGTTGTATCTGCAACTGGTGTTACAGGTTTGTCGTCGTCATTGTCGCATGATATTCCGAATGCGATAATACATACAATAAGGGCTAACTTTCTGATTTTTAATAGATTTTTCATTTTGTTGTTTGTTTTTTGTTTGTTAATTGTTTTTAAATACTAGAACAAAACTATTGAATTAAATTTTAATATTGTTTATTTAAAAGCGATAAATGATGAACAAAAATAAAAGTTTATGATTTTTTTTAATTTTGTTTAAATAGAATAAAAAGACACATAACTAATTGATTATAAGTAAAAAAGGTAATATTTGAGTTTTTTTATTCTTTTTAATAGTAAGTATATTAAACAGTATTTAAAAATTGTGTTTATAGTTTTAGATTAAAAAGTTAACGCTATGATTAGGGTTAGTTTTCACTAGTTTGCTTTATATTTATATTTATATGATTTACAAATAGATTTTTTTATTAGTATGAAAGGATTATGTTTTAGAATCTAGATTGTAATAGAATGACTTTTTTTAAGTGTTAAATAAAAAACGTAAGGTCTTTAAAAAATAGGATATTGTTGATGAAAAATTTCATCTAGGGTTTTTCTTTTCCTGATATTTTTTTTAGAATTTATTTATTGCGATAACTTCTCATGAAAAAAATACTTTAATTGTTGTAATTTTTATTTTTTTCACAAATTACTGTATCAAAGTTTATGTTTTTTTATTGAATTCGAAATAAAATTATTTGTGTACTTTTATATGATAATATATCATAGTAAAATTTAGTTTTCTATTATGTGTATTGTGTTTTTTATTAAAATAAATTAGAATAGTATGTATTTTATTTTTAGAGTTTTACTTGTCTCTTTATGCTTTCAAACTGTCTTTTCTCAAGTAGAATCAAATCCACTTGACGATAGGGGTAATAAACATGGAGTTTGGAAAGGGTTCTATCAAGAATCTGGAAGACCTAGATACGAAGGAACTTTTGAACATGGCCGAGAAATTGGTGTTTTTAACTTTTTTGATGATACTAAAGCGAAATCAGTAATTGCAACCCGTACGTTTAATGCGAAGGAAAATTCATGTTATACAATCTTTTACGATCAAAATAAAAATGTTGTAAGCGAAGGTAAGGAGGTGAATAAATGGAGAGAAGGTCCATGGAAATATTATCATAAGTCCTCAAAATCTATTATGACTTTAGAGAATTATAAAAAAGGAAAACTTGAGGGAATCCGAACGGTATATTACCCAAGTGGTAAAATTGTAGATGAGACTATTTATAAAAATGGATTAAAAGAAGGCGTTTATAAGAAATATTCTGAAAAAGGCATCGTTTTAGAAAGTAGTTTTTTTAAAAACGGAGAATATGAAGGTGAAGCAATTTACAAAGATCCAAATGATCTTGTTATTGCTAAAGGAATTTTCAAAAATGGTAAAAAAGTTGGTATGTGGCAGTTTTTTGTCAATGGAAAATTAACGAGTCAAGAGAATATGGATAAACCTAAAAAACCACAATTCAAAAAAGATAAAGTTAAAATGGATTGAGAAAAAGAACAAGTAGATTGGACTATTTTATATGTGCTAATGGTATTATCTCGATTTCATGTTGTATTAGTTCATGTTATTGTAGTATTGTTTTCATCAATCTCAATTAGCCTGAACTAGGTTTATTATTTGTACTTTTGCAAAAGAATAAAATGTAAACATTCAATTTTTTTGATAATGAAACGTGTAGTTGTAGGTCTTTCTGGTGGTGTAGATTCAAGTGTTGCTGCTTATTTGTTGCAACAACAAGGGTATGAGGTAATTGGTCTTTTTATGAAAAATTGGCACGATGATTCGGTTACCATTTCGAATGAATGTCCTTGGTTGGAAGATAGTAATGATGCTTTGTTAGTAGCTGAGAAATTAGGGATTCCTTTTCAAACCGTTGATTTAAGTGAGCAATATCAAGAAAAAATTGTTGATTATATGTTCAGCGAATACGAGAAAGGAAGAACTCCAAATCCCGATGTACTTTGTAATCGCGAGATAAAATTTGATGTTTTTATGAAAATTGCATTAAGTCTTGGTGCCGATTTTGTGGCTACAGGTCATTATTGTCGAAAAGGAGAAATTGAAGTTGAAGGTAATATAGTCTACCAACTTCTTGCTGGTGTTGATGATAATAAAGATCAATCGTATTTTTTATGTCAATTGTCGCAAGAGCAATTATCAAAATCTTTATTTCCTATTGGAGAATTGACCAAACCAGAAGTTCGAGAAATTGCTGCTCAAATGGAATTGGTTACTGCCGAAAAGAAAGATTCTCAAGGCCTTTGTTTTATTGGAAAAGTTCGTTTACCCGAGTTTTTGCAGCAAAAATTACAGCCAAAAGAAGGTTTGATTATTCAAATTGATAAAAATGATCCTGTTTATGCGTATGAAATGCAAGATGAATTAACGGTTGAAGAACAGTTGCTTTTTGCGTCCAGAAGACTGCCTTATACTCCAAAGATGGGGAAAATAATGGCAAAACATCAAGGGGCTCATTATTTTACGGTAGGACAAAGGAAAGGATTGAATGTAGGAGGAACCACAGATCCGTTGTTTGTAATTGCTACTGATGTCGAGACTAATACCATTTATACTGGTTTGTCGAGTTCACATCCGGGATTGTTTAAAAGGGCTTTGTTTATAGAGAAATCTGAAGTGCATTGGATTCGCGAAGATTTGGTTTTGGCCAATGGAGAAACGATGAATGTAATGGCTCGCATTAGATACAGACAACCATTGCAAAAAGCTATTTTATATCAATTTGAAAGCGGAATGTATATTTCTTTCGAAGAACCACAATCTGCAATTACGGAAGGTCAATTTGCAGCTTGGTATTTAAATGATGAATTAATAGGTTCTGGAGTTATCTCTTAAATTATAACCTTAGTATTGAACATGGCATGAAAAAAATACTTTTTTTTATTTTATTCTTTTCTTGTTTTGTTGGGTATTCCCAAGAAGATGCTTGGGTATATTTCAACGCCAAAAATAATTCTCAAGCTTATTTAGACAATCCTTTATTAATGCTTTCGCAAAAGGCAATTGATCGAAGAGTTAGACAAAATATTCCTTTAGATTCCAAAGATATTCCTATTGATATAAATCTTATTAATCAAATAAAATGGGCTACAGGAATTGTCGTTATGGCACAATCCAAATGGCTTAATGCTTTGCATATTAGAGGGAGCATATCCGATATTAACTCTTTGAAATCGTTATCCTTTGTTAATAAAATCGATTTTGCGAATAAAGTACTTAATTCTACAGGGAAGAATACAGTTGTTTTTAAAACAAAGGCCGTAAATAAAGCATTGGAAACTAAAGTTGATTTCGCTTATGGTAATTCTGCCAATCAAATTCAAATGCTTCATGGTGATGTGTTGCATCAACAAAATTATACTGGCTTAGGTGTAGTTATTGCTGTTATAGATGCTGGTTTTCCTGGAGTAAATACAACTCAACCCTTTCAACGATTAAGAGATAATAATCAAATATTAGGAGGGTATGATTTTGTGAATCGAAGTCCTAATTTTTATTCGGGTAATTCTCATGGCTCAATGGTTTTGTCTTCAATGGGAGGCTATAAAGAAAATTCTTTGGTTGGGACAGCTCCAGATGCTTCGTATTATTTGTTTCGAACAGAAGATGCTGTATCCGAAAACCCAGTAGAAGAATCCTATTGGGTAGAAGCGGCAGAGAAAGCAGATAGTTTGGGGGTAGATGTCATTAATACTTCTTTGGGTTATTTTGATTATGATAATTCATCATACAGTCATACCTATAATGAAATGGATGGTAAAACTGCTTTTATAACTAGAGGAGCCGATATTGCTTTTTCTCGAGGAATGATTGTAGTGGTGTCTGCAGGAAATGAAGGAGCAACCACAAATCCGCATATTGCTGCTCCCGCAGATGGTGTTTCAGTACTCACCATTGGTGCAGTGAATGCTACCAAAACAGTTACTGGTTTTAGTTCCATTGGCCCTTCGTATGATGGGCGAATAAAACCAGATGTAATGGCGCAAGGTCAATTGGCTGTTTTATCTGATCCTTCCGGCAATATTATAACTGCAAATGGGACTTCTTTTTCCAGTCCAATTACAGCGGGATTGGTAGCCAGTTTGTGGCAAGCTTTTCCCAACAAAACCAATGCTGAAATTAAAGATTTAATTATAAAATCAGCAGATCGATATGCTAGTGCAAATAATCAATATGGGTATGGAATTCCTGATTTTAGTTTGGCTTTGTCCAATGGTTTAAAAGTAACTGAGTTTACAAATAAAGATTTTTTTGTTTATCCAAACCCAATTTCAGATTTAGGTACAATTTCTTTTTCTGGAAATTTTGACTCAGGAATTATTCGTGTTTTTACTTTGTTGGGACAAAAAATTATGGAACAAAATATCAGCAAAACTGCATCGTCAATTTCTTTGAAAATATTTCAAAACGGAATCTATATTTATGAATTGGAATGTAATGGAACCATAACTACCGGAAAACTAATAAAACAATAAGTTTGATTTTTTACGAAAGGAGTGTGTCAGTAAATTGGTGGCATACACCCGTGAAGATATGTGAATTGCATATGATTCATAAAAATCAATAAATAGCTTCTTATGAATAAAATTACAAATCTTTTTAACATCAAATATCCAATTATTCAAGGCGGAATGATTTGGAATAGTGGTTATAAATTAGCAAGCGCCGTTAGTAATGCTGGAGGGTTAGGTCTCATAGGTGCTGGGTCTATGTATCCTGAAGTATTAAGAGAGCATATTCAAAAGTGTCATAAAGCAACAAATAATCCCTTTGGAGTAAACGTTCCGATGTTGTATCCAAATGTTGAAGAAATAATGAAAATTATTATTGACGAAGGAGTGAAAATTGTGTTTACGTCAGCCGGTAATCCTAAAACGTGGACTCCTTTTTTGAAAGAAAATGGAATAACCGTAGTTCATGTAGTGAGTAGTTCGGTATTTGCATTAAAAGCTCAAGACGCTGGTGTAGATGCTGTTGTAGCCGAAGGTTTTGAAGCCGGTGGTCATAATGGTAGAGAAGAAACGACTACGCTGACTTTAATTCCGATGGTAAAAGAAAAGATTTCAATTCCTCTTATTGCTGCTGGTGGAATTGCAACGGGTCGTGGTATGCTAGCTGCTATGGTTCTCGGGGCTGATGGTGTGCAGGTAGGGAGTCGATTTGCTGCTTCTGTTGAATCTTCGGCGCATGAAAATTTCAAAAAAACTATTATTGAGGTTCAAGAAGGAGGAACACAATTGACATTAAAAGAACTGGCTCCTGTTCGTTTAATCAAAAATAAATTTTATCAAGATGTGCAACAACTATATGAAAAATGTCCAACTAAAGAAGATCTGATTGCATTATTAGGGAGAGCTAGAGCCAAACGCGGCATGTTTGAAGGAGATCTGAAAGAAGGAGAATTGGAGATTGGCCAAATTGCAGGGTTAATTAAAGATGTTTTGCCTGCAAAAGAAATAATTGACAAAATGATAGCCGAATTTGAGCAAGCAAAGAGTGAAGTAGTTTTATTTGATTTTTAAAATAGTTACCTTTGTTTTTATACAAATTTTCAGATAATGAATAAGTTAAAAATTGGATTTATAGTGTTGTTTCTTTTTATCGGATTGAATCAAAGTTTTGGTCAAACTTACAAATTTAAAACAACGGGATTGAGTGTAGCATTGAAAGAAGCTAATGGTAAATTTGGAGATTGGAGCGAATTAAAGTTGGTGAATATTTTGATCAATTTAGACACCAATAAAAATAGATTTGTTATTTATTCTGAAGTAATTCAGCTTTTTGAAATCATAGATTACTTACCTGAAGAAAATACAAATACGGATTTAATTTATTCTTTTGTCTGTAAAGATACAAATGGTGAAGATTGTAGTCTTTCAATTATTACTAGGAAAAATCAAGAAAATAGAAAACAGTTGTATATCAAATATGAAGATAGAGTACTGGTTTATAATATTGTTAATTTTGAATAGGTTGTATTTTATTTTTTAATTCTAATTTGCATAGCATAATTATAGGGATCAAGCAGATAAAAATCTATTTTTTTTGGACTTACAAAAGGTAAATAGGTTTTAATTTTTTTTTCAGTAAAACGTTGTGACCAAAAATTTTCTTTGGTAGCTATAAAACTATCATTTTCGTTTGTAATTATCTTCATTCCCATTCTAATATACGATTGCTCTTGTTTTTTTCGGGTGTTATCATTGTCAATATAACAGGCGCCAAGAATTATTTCTCCGTTTTTATGAAGCAATGAATATGCTTTTGAAAAAATATTCGTAAATTTTTCATTGTGGGATAAGTCTAATCTGGTACAGTTGTCATTGTATTTATCGAATGCAAAACTATCAGGATAAAAATTGCCAGGTGTAAACCATGTGCAAATAATCACATCGTATCTTTTGCTTAATTGGTCTAAATGGGTAGCTTCAAGTAGATATATTTTTAATTTGTCTTCAATTTGTAGTTCTTTAGCAGTGTCTTTAGCTAATTTTATGCAAGTTTCAGCATTATCTGTCCCATCATAATGTTCAATCATCTGCCACATTTCGGGAATTGCACTCAAGTGACGTGCAATTCTAGCATTTCCTATTCCGATGTCTAATAGGGTGAGTGGACTTCCTTTTTTTTGATATATTTCTGCGATGGCTTTTTTGAGTGCTGTAAATTCAGCCCATTGTGCTTGTAATAAATCATCGGACAGATACTTGTCGTTAAATGATTTTTGAACCGTATTTTCGTTGTCGTACATATTCATAATCAGTGTTTTAATTATCAAATTTAACATATTTATTTTTATAAATAGAATATAGAATAATGTAATGGTATTAATTAAAGTGAGTATTTTAATGTTGTCTCTCTTTTTTTTATTTTAAAATTAAGAAGACAAAAGTTCTAGTTTTAAACAAAAGTTCTAGGTCGCAGTGAGCGTGAGGGATAAAAATAAGCTACCGAAGTAGCATGGTTAGCCCGACCGTATTTGAGAAAGAGGCCGAATGAGCGCATAGTAAAATTGGCCTCTTTTTCAAATGGGGTCACGCCCTTATGATTTTGATGATTTACTATTTTTTGATTAAGAATAGATTAAATAATTGCATTGCTTGTTGCGTTTTTTCTTTTTTTAAAGGATAAAGTGTATTTTTGTGTACTATATAAAATGTAATATGAGAAAAATTGTTTTGTTTTTAGTATTTGTTTTTTCAATTCAAGGTCAAGCACAACAGCGTCCTAAATTGGTTGTTGGTATTGTTGTCGATCAAATGAAAATGGAGTATTTGTATCGCTTTTCGGATGACTTTTCAACTAAAGGTTTTAAAAGGTTAATGGATAAAGGCTTTACTTTTTATAACATGAATTATAATTACGTTCCCACATTTACTGCTCCAGGGCATGCATCTATTTATACTGGGACAACTCCTGCAACACACGGGATTATTGGTAACGATTGGTACATTCGTTCAATTGGGAAAAGTATGTATTGTACAGATGATGCTGGTGTGAAGACGCTAGTTGAAGGTACAGAAAAAGAGGGTGCAATGTCTCCAAAAAATCTTTTGAGTACTACTATTACTGATGAATTGCGTATGGCGACAAATTTCAAAGGGAAAGTCATTGGTTTGAGCATCAAAGACCGTGGTGCTATTTTGCCTGCGGGTCATTTTGCTAATTGGGCATTTTGGTATACAAAAACAGGTTCGTTTATTTCTAGTTCTTTTTATGGAGATAAAATGCCAAATTGGGTAACTGATTATAATAATGAAAAAACATATATGAAATATGTTGAGAAAGGTTGGAATTTGTTGCGTCCTCTAGATACCTACAATGAAAGTCTTCCTGATGATAATCCTTATGAAGGAAGATTAGATAAAACTACAAAACCTGTTTTTCCTTATGATTTGAATAAAATATATAAAGAAAATGGATTAGAAGTTATAAAATCTACTCCATTTGGGAATGATATATTAGCTGATTTTGCCATGAGAGCTATTGATAAAGAAGAATTAGGAAAAGATAATATTACAGATTTCTTGACAGTAAGTTTTTCTTCAACAGATTATGTAGGACATACTTTTGGACCTAGATCTATGGAAATTCAAGATACTTATTTGCGTTTGGATCTTACAATTGCTACATTTTTGGATTATTTGGACGCCACTGTTGGAAAAGACAATTACTTACTTTTCTTAACTGCTGATCACGCAGTTGCCGAAAACCCAATTTATTTGAATGATCATAAATACAATGTTACTAATGTTCCAGCGAAAGATATTTTTAGTTCTTTGAGCAAGTTTTCAACAGATACATATGGAGTTAATTTAGTTTTGAATTACTCTAACTTTAATGTTTATTTAGACAGGGATGTTATAAAGGACAAAGGGTTGGAATTAACAAAAGTGAAGCAAAGTTTTAAAGACTTTTTGATGACCCAAGTACAAATAAAAAGAGTCTATACTCAAGAAGAGATTTTGGCCGCTACAGGACAAGATTATTATCTAAATTTTATTTTTAAAGGTTATGATCCAAAGCAAAATGGAGATCTTGTTATTCTTGAAGGTACTGGATATTTAGAAAGTATTGCTACAGGAACTACACATGGAACTCCTAATAGTTATGATACGAATGTACCATTACTTTTTTACGGCTGGAATGTCCCTATTGGTGAATCCTATAAAAAAGAATACATTACAAAAATCGCTCCTACGCTTTCTAAAATGTTAAAAATTACTTTTCCTAATGGTACAGAAGCTGAAGTTCTGGAAGAACTTCTAGTGAAAAAATAATCCAGTAATTTTGAAAACCAAAAACCCATTCTAATTGTAGAATGGGTTTTTTTATTGGAGACAATAATAGAAACTCTTAGTTGGTCTATATTAAAATTCTCGTATATAATTTGTTTCTATTTTAAAATGGTAGCGTCTTCTATAAGAACATCATATTTATAGCCTGCTCCTAGGTCTTTATTTAAAACAACAGTACCTTTAAAAGTAACAATTTCATCCACTTTTACTTTGGATAAAGTGGTTATGGTAATATCATTTATTCCATTGAAGCTTGATCCGTCTTGCATGTGTATCCAGTTTTTTGACATAATCTCTGGCATAAATTTCACCACTTTACCTGTTAAAATAACCGTTGTGCCAGCTAATTTGTCTTTTTTAGAAAACAAATCATATAATGATATTGCCCCTTTGGCTAAAGTAATTCCTTTAGATAATTCTGTTTTAGTTACTTTCTTCGTTTTATCTTCCTGTGGAATTGTACTTGCTTGGATTATAGACGGATCTATTAATCCTTCTACAAAAAATACAGATTCAAAAGTTCTTTTTAAATCTTTGCTCTCAAATTTTTTCATTTCCATTCCGCCTTCATACTCATAAGTTTTTCCGATTTTCACCTCTGCTTTTGGAATTGCTATCCAATATTCTTTGTTTTCTTCGGTTACTAAAGCATAAGTATATGCTGTTGCATTTAAAATTTCTTTTACTACAATTTTGTGCGAATTTGAAGTTTCAATTTTCTTTATTGGTTCTGGATTTTCATTATTAGGTTTACATTGTATGAAAGTCATAAGTGTTACGATACCTGTAACGCTCCAAATTATAAATTTTTTCATTTTTAAATTATTTAGGTTTCTATGTAAAACTAATTAATTTAAAGTGTAATAAATATGATATAACTCAATTTTTTTAAATAAATAAGAAGAAGTTTGTAAAATCTGAATTTTAAACAATGCGAATAGTATTTACGTTATAAAATAAACATATTGCATTTCAAGTAGCTAGGGTTTATGCCATTTTAGGAAGGATGAGAGAAAGTATTAGTATAGAGATATTTGTTTGATTTTAAAATAGTTGACTATTGTAGTATGTTTTAATTAGTTTTTGTATCACTGATTAAAAAAAAACCCACTCAAATTTGAATGGGAATCTTATATATTTTTTAAACTGTAGCGTTAACTTCTACAGGCAATGGAATTTGATTTTGAAGCAAGTCTTCAAATTTTTCATGTGCTCTTATTAAATAACCTTTTCCATTCATCCACAAAACCTCTGCAGGTTTGTATCTGGAATTGTAATTAGAAGACATTGAAAAACAATAAGCTCCTGCATTGCGGAAAGACAAAATATCCCCTTCTTTTATTTCTGAAATTCTTCTGTTTGTTGCAAAAGTATCAGTTTCACATATATACCCTACAACAGAGTAGAAACGCTCTTTTCCTTTTGGGTTTGAGATATTTTCGATAAAATGTTGTGATCCATAAAGCATTGGTCGAATCAAGTGATTGAAACCGCTGTCAATACCTGCAAAAACCGTTGAAGTCGTTTGTTTTACGACATTAACTTTAGCCAAAAAGAAACCTGCTTCACTTACTAAAAATTTGCCTGGTTCAAAAATCAAGGTTAAATCTTTACCATATTCTACACAGAAAGCATTGAATCTTTTGGATAATTTTTTACCTAATTCATCAATGTCGGTAGCAATATCATCTTTTTTGTAAGGTACTTTAAAACCACTTCCAAAATCTAAAAATTCTAAATTTTTGAAGTTTTTAGCAGCGTCAAATAAAATTTCGGCAGCGTATAAAAATACTTCAATATCCAAAATATCTGAACCCGTATGCATGTGTATCCCTACAATGTTCATGTTTGTATTCTCTACGATACGAACTAAATGTGGTAATTGATGTACTGAAATACCAAATTTACTATCAATGTGTCCTACTGAGATATTGGCATTTCCGCCCGCCATTACGTGTGGATTGATACGTATACAAACTGGTACGTGAGGATGTTTTGCACCAAATTGTTCTAATATCGATAAGTTGTCAATATTGATCTGTACTCCCAAGGCATGTACTTCCTCAATTTCCTCTAAAGAAACACCATTTGGAGTGTAAAATATTTTTTCGGGAGCATAACCTGCATGTAATCCTAATAAAACTTCTTGAATAGAAACAGTATCTAGTCCAGATCCCATATCTCTCAATAATTGGAGTATAGCGACATTAGACAAAGCTTTCATGGCATAGTTGATGCGTAAATTAGGTACTTTAGAAAAAGCCTTCGTTAATCGATTATACTGAGATTGTATTTTTTCGGCATCATACACATAAAGTGGACTTCCAAATTGTTCTGCTAAGTGTAGTAAATCGTTTGCTTGCATCTTGTTATTGCTTATTATTTTTGACAAATTTATTATTCTTTCGTATTACGACCAAACAATTTGTTGTTATTTAACAAATTATAACAAATTGTTTAAAATACAACAAATAGTTCTTGTTTGTGCTTTTTTTTAACTTTTATTAAAAATCAGGTTTTGTGTTATTAATTTAGTATGCATGCCTATTAGTTGTGTGAATTCTGATTCGTTAACATTTATTTTATTAAATAATTAAAGTTTTAACAAATTTAGAATTTCGATAGGTTTTAAAAAACAAATCCCTTGATAAAAATGATATCAAGGGATTTTATAAAATTATTTCAATTGTTATAAACTAGGTAAGTCACCATTACCTTTTGTTGGTAAATTGGTATAACCCATCAAGTATAAATCAACTTCTCTAGCGGCTTCACGTCCTTCTGAAATTGCCCATACAATTAAGGATTGGCCTCTTCTCATATCACCTGCAGTGAAAATATGAGGTACATTAGTTTGAAATTTAGTTGCTTTATAATTGCTTCTGGCATCAATTTCTAATCCTAATTGTTCTGCAAGGGTTTTTTCTGGACCTGTAAATCCTAGTGCTAGTAAAGCCAAATCACAAGGCCAAATTTTTTCTGAACCTTCTTTTTCAATTAATTCAGGACGTTGGCCTGGTACGATTTTCCATTCTACTTCTACGGTTTTCAATCCTACAAGCTCTCCTTTTTCATTGGCAAGAAATTCTTTGGTATTAATCAACCAGTTTCTATTGCAACCTTCTTCGTGTGAAGAAGATGTTTTCAATTGTAACGGCCAAAAAGGCCATGGAGTAGATTCGCTTCTTCCTACAGGAGGTTTAGGCATGATTTCGAAGTTTGTAACCGATTTTGCTCCGTGTCTATTTGAAGTTCCCACACAATCCGATCCAGTATCTCCACCACCAATAACGATTACGTCTTTTCCAGTTGCCATTACTTGATCTTCGATTTTTTCTCCGTACAATACTTTAGTTTGTTGTGTCAAAAAATCCATTGCTTGAACAACACCTTTGCTATCAGCCCCTTTTGTAGGTAAACCTCTTCTTTCTGTAGCTCCACCGCATAATACGATAGAATCAAAATCGTTTAATTGGTCTACACTGTAGTTTACACCTACGTTTACATTTGTTTTAAAGGTTATCCCTTCTGCTTCTAAAACTTTTACACGTCTGTCTATAATTCCTTTTTCTAATTTAAAATTTGGAATTCCATATCGTAATAAGCCACCAATTGCGTTATCTCTTTCAAAAACTGTTACGGTATGACCGGCACGATTTAATTGTTGAGCTGCCGCCAATCCTGCAGGGCCAGAACCAATTACTGCTACTGTTTTACCAGTTCTTTTTTCTGGAGTTTGTGGTTTAATCCAACCTTCAGCAAAACCTCTTTCGATAATGTTTTTTTCAATATTCTCAATAGCAACGGGCTCTTTAATGATGCCTAATACACATGATTTTTCACAGGGAGCAGGACATAGACGACCTGTAAATTCAGGGAAATTGTTTGTTGATTGTAAAATACGCAAAGCGCTTTCCCATTCTTCTTGATGTACCATGTCATTAAAATCAGGAATTAAATTTCCTAATGGACAGGAGCTATGGCAAAAAGGAATTCCGCAATCCATACATCTAGAACCTTGTTCTTTGATTTTTTCTTTTGATAATGGAATCGTAAATTCATTATAATTTGATACTCTTTCTAGAACAGCAACGTTACTCTCGTCGGCTCTATTATATTCTTTAAATCCACCTATTTTACCCATGACTATTGTGCTATTAATTCTTCAATTTGCTTTTCTGCTGCCAATCTTTGCAATGCTTTTTTGTAATCAGTTGGCATTACTTTAATGAAATGTTTGCTTTCGTTTTCCCAATCTCCTAAAAGACGTTTTGCTAAAGGGCTATTGGTATACATTGAATGATTTCTGATCAAACGTCTTAATTTGTCTAAATCTTCTTCTTCCAATGTTTCTAGGGCAACCATTTCCATATTGCACAATCCATTTTCAAATTTCTTTTTGGCATCGTAAACGTAAGCAACACCTCCGCTCATACCTGCTGCGAAATTTCTACCCGTTTTTCCAAGAACAACTACAGTTCCACCAGTCATGTACTCACAACCATGATCTCCAATTCCTTCGACAACAGCGGTTGCACCAGAATTTCTAACAGCAAAACGTTCTCCTGCCATTCCATTGATATAAGCCTCACCAGTTATTGCGCCATAAAGAGCCACATTACCAATGATAATATTGTCTTCAGGAACGAAAGTAGCTGTAGGTGGGACTTTTATAATTAGTTTCCCTCCAGAAAGTCCTTTTCCTAAATAGTCATTACAGTTTCCGTGTATTTTAAACGATAATCCATTTGTTGCAAATGCACCAAAACTTTGACCAGCAGAACCTGTAAAATCAACAAGTATGGTATCATCTGGTAATCCTTGCGCACCATATATTTTTGAAATCTCATTACTCAAAATGGCACCAACTGAACGGTCAGTGTTTTTGATATCGAATGTGACTCTGGTTCTTTCTTTTCTATAAATAGAAGGAATAGCAGCTTTTATAATGTCAAAGTCAAGAACATTTTCTAATGCGTGATCTTGATTTGAAGTATTGTGGTTTGGTACCGTTTTTGCTTTTTCTGGTTTATAAAGGATGGTAGATAAATCCAATCCATTTGCTTTATAATGTTTAATCGCTTTGTTAACATTCAATTTTTGTGATTGTCCAACCATTTCTTTTAATGTTCTAAAGCCAAGTTGAGCCATGATTTCTCTTAATTCTTCAGCAATAAAGTACATGAAGTTGATAACATGTTCTGGAGTTCCTTTGAAATTTTTTCTCAATTCAGGATCTTGTGTCGCAATACCTACAGGACAAGTATTCAAGTGGCAAGCTCTCATCATGATGCAACCTGAAGCAACAAGAGGTGCAGTCGCAAAACCAAATTCTTCAGCTCCAAGCAAGGCAGCAATAGCTACGTCACGACCTGTTTTCAATTGACCGTCACATTCTAAAACTACACGACTTCTTAAGTCATTTAAGATTAAAGTTTGTTGTGCTTCCGCAAGTCCTAATTCCCATGGAATACCAGTATGTTGTAAGGATGTCAATGGTGCTGCACCAGTTCCTCCGTCATATCCTGAAATCAAGATAACATCCGCTTTTGCTTTAGCAACACCCGCAGCAATTGTTCCAACACCAACTTCGGCAACCAATTTAACGTTAACTCTTGCTTCACGATTGGCATTTTTTAAGTCAAAAATCAATTGTGATAAATCTTCAATAGAATAAATATCGTGGTGAGGAGGAGGTGAAATAAGACCTACATAAGGAGTAGAATTTCTTGTTTCAGCAATCCAAGGCACTACTTTTTCTCCAGGTAATTGCCCGCCTTCCCCAGGTTTTGCACCTTGAGCCATTTTTATTTGAATCTCTTGAGCATTTGTCAAATAGTTGATAGAAACACCAAATCTTCCAGAAGCAACTTGTTTGATAGCGCTATTTTTAGAGTCACCATTTAATTCTTTTTGGAAACGTTTTGGATTTTCTCCTCCTTCTCCAGAGTTAGATTTACCTCCAATTCTGTTCATAGCTATTGCTAGATTTTCATGTGCTTCTTGGCTGATAGAACCATAAGACATGGCGCCAGTTTTGAATTTTTTTACAATTTCGGTCCAAGGTTCTACTTCGTCAATTGAAATTGGATCCAAATTGTTAAATTCGAATAAACCTCTTATGGTCATCAAGTTTTCGCTTTGATCATTTACCATTTTAGAGTATTCTTTATAACTTTCTGGACTATTTAATCGAACCGCTTGTTGCAGTTTTGAAATGGTAGTTGGATTGAACATGTGTTTTTCGCCATTTCTTCTCCATCTGTAAATACCTCCAATTTCTAATGGCAGTAGGTTTGCAATTTCTGATTTTGGAAAAGCATTTTGGTATCTTTTCTTAACTTCTCTTTCAATTTCCATTAGACCAATACCTTCAATTCTAGACGGAGTATATGGGAAATATTTTGAAGTAAATGCTTTGTTTAAACCTAAAATCTCAAAAATTTGTGCCGCTCTGTACGAATGTAAAGTAGAGATACCAATTTTGTTCATGATTTTTAGAATTCCTTTTGCAATCGCTTTATTATAGTTTGTAATTGCATAATCAGCTTTTACACCTGTTATAAATCCTTCTTTAACTTGATTGTGGATGATTTCATTAACCATATATGGATTAATGGCACTTGCTCCGTAACCAAATAATAAAGCAAAATGATGTGGTTCACGTGGTTCAGCGGATTCGATTATGATTCCAAATTTAGAACGGACTTTTAAGATGTTTAAGGTGTGGTGAATATAAGAAGTAGCCAACAACATAGGTATTGGTGCTAATTCTTTAGTAACTCCTCTGTCTGAAAGTATTACAATGTTACATCCTTCTGATACTGCTTTGAAAGTGGCTTGCACGCATTTTTCTAAAGCACGTTCTAATCCATTAACACCTTTTTCTATTTTATATAAAGTAGAAATAGTAACCGATTTGAAGTCAGCATGGTCGATGCTTCTTATTTTGTCTAAATCCTCATTTGATATAACGGGATTTTGAATTTTAATTTTTTTACAGTGAATATCAGTGATGTCAAAGATGTTGTAATCTCCTCCAATTGCCAAACTGGTATCTGTAATTATTTCTTCACGAATACCATCCAATGGAGGATTGGTAACTTGTGCAAATAATTGTTTGAAGTAGTTGTACAATAATTGAGGTTGATCTGATAATATTGCAAGAGGAGTGTCGTTACCCATTGAACTCAATGCCTCATTGCCTTGGGCAGCCATTGGGTTGATAATGGTTTTTAAGTCCTCGATTGTGTAACCGAATAAACGTTGTCTGGTCTCAAAATCAATTTTCTCTGTTGGAATTGGATTATTGGTATATGGGATTTGAGCCAACTGCAATAGATTTTTATCAAGCCATTCTCTATAAGGGCGTTTAGTCACCACTGAATGTTTGATTTCTTCGTCTTCAATAATACGGCCTTCGTTCATATCAACAAGGAACATTTTTCCTGGTTCGAGTCTTCCGTGTTGTACAACATCTTCTGGTTTGATATCAAGAACACCAATTTCTGATGACATGATAACAAATCCGCTTTTAGTTAAAGTATAACGAGATGGACGCAATCCATTTCTATCTAATAATGCTCCAATTACATTTCCATCTGTAAATGGAATAGATGCAGGACCATCCCATGGTTCCATGATGCAAGCATTGTATTCATAGAATGCTTTCTTTTCGTCCGACATGGTTTTGTGTTTTTCCCATGCTTCAGGAACGACCATCATCATAACTTCCGGAAGAGAACGTCCGGTCATTAATAATAACTCAACCACCATATCCATAGAAGCGGAATCCGATTTTCCTTCTAATATAATTGGGAATAATTTTTTCAAATCTTCTCCGAAAACATCACTTTTCATCAATTCTTCACGAGCACGCATTCTGCTCACGTTTCCTCTCAAAGTATTAATTTCTCCATTGTGACACATATATCTAAATGGTTGTGCCAAATCCCAAGAAGGGAAAGTGTTTGTAGAGAAACGTTGGTGTACCAAAGCCAAACGGGTTACCAAATCGCTATCTAATAAATCAGTATAGTATCTGCTGATGTCTTCTGGCATCAATAGTCCTTTATATATAATAGTCGTAGTAGAACAACTTGAAAAGTAAAACATATGACTTTCCGAAGTTCTAGAATTACGAATGGTATGTTCTGCTATTTTCCTAGCCAAGAATAATTTGGCATTGAATTGTTGTTCGGTAATATCCAAGCCGTTTTTACCAACAAATACTTGTTTAACGGTTGGCTCTTTTTCTGCTGCAATTTGACCTAAATTAGAAACATCCACAGGAACGTCTCTCCATCCTAAAATAGATAGGTTTTGATCTTTTATTGCATTTTCAAAACTAGTTTTACAAAAATCTACTTGATTTTGGCTTTTAGGCATAAAAACCATTCCTACTGCATATTCCCTTACTTCCGGAATTTCAAAATCACAAACCTTCTTAAAAAAAGCATGTGGGATATCAAATAAGATTCCGGCACCATCTCCAGTTCGTCCATCAGAGCTAACTGCTCCACGATGTTCCAACTTTATAAGGATGTCTAGAGCTTTATGGATAATGTCATTAGACTTAATTCCGTTCAAATTACAGATAAATCCGGCGCCACAGTTGTCGTGTTCAAATTCGGGTAAATAAAGGCCTTGTTCTTTAACTCTCATGCTTGATATTTTTTTTACAAAATTAAATATTTCATAACATATATGGAATGAATACGTCGTTTAGGTTATATTTTTGCTATAAAAGTAAAAAAATCATGTATAAATGATAATAATATTGATTTTACACTTCGGAATTGATATATCGTCAAAAAAACAAAACTCAAAATTTTAAAACCTTCATATTTTGTAATAAATATAGTGCTATACTTTTTTGAGGTGATTATTATAACAAAATTTCATTTTATTTTTAAAATTTACTCCCTACATCGATTGAGTGGTTGAAATAATTAAATTTTACTCAATTAATTTTATTATAATTAAAAATAATTTCAATTAAATTAAATTTTGCTATTTTTGTCCCACTTTTATTCTGAAATAAATTCAGAATCCAGACAAATTCTATATTATGAACATACACGAATATCAAGGAAAAGAAATTTTAGCAAGTTACGGAGTTCGCATTCAACGCGGAATTGTGGCTAATAGCCCTGTAGAAGCTGTTGCTGCTGCAAAACAATTAACTGTAGAAACGGGTACAAGTTGGTACGTTGTAAAAGCACAAGTACACGCTGGTGGACGTGGTAAAGGTGGTGGTGTGAAATTGGCCAAAAACTTAGATCAAGTATTGGAGATTTCAGAGCAAATCATTGGTATGCAATTGATTACGCCTCAAACTTCTGCTGAAGGTAAAAAAGTACACAAAGTATTAATTGCTGAGGATGTTTACTATCCTGGCGAAAGTGAAACTTCAGAATTTTATGTGTCTGTTCTTTTGAATAGAGCTACAGGTCGTAATATGATTATGTATTCTACTGAAGGTGGAATGGATATTGAAGAAGTGGCAGAACATACTCCACATTTAATATTTACAGAAGAAATAGACCCAGCTGTTGGATTACAAGGTTTTCAAGCTAGAAGAATTGCTTTCAATTTAGGACTTTCTGGAAATGCTTTTAAAGAAATGACTCAATTTATCACTTCTTTATACAATGCATACATCGGTTCAGATGCTTCTATGTTTGAAATCAACCCAGTTTTGAAAACATCTGATAATAAAATAATGGCTGTAGATGCTAAAGTAAATATCGATGATAATGCTTTATACAGACAAAAGAAATATGCTGATATGCGTGACATTCGTGAGGAGAATCCAATCGAGGTTGAAGCAAAAGAAGTAGGATTGAACTACGTAGATCTTGACGGTACTGTAGGATGTATGGTAAATGGTGCAGGTCTTGCTATGGCAACTATGGACTTAATTAAGTATGCTGGTTTTGAACCTGCAAACTTCCTTGACGTAGGTGGAACTGCAGATGCAAAACGTGTAGAAACTGCTTTCCGTATCATCTTGAAAGATCCAAACGTAAAAGCAATTTTGATTAATATTTTTGGTGGAATTGTTCGTTGTGACCGTGTAGCACAAGGAGTTGTTGATGCTTACAAAAATATGGGTGATGCAATAAATGTTCCAATCATTGTTCGTTTACAAGGTACAAATGCTGCAATTGCAAAAGAATTAATTGATAATTCAGGAATGCCAATTTTATCTGCTGTTGAATTTCAAGAGGCTGCAGATCAAGTTACAGCGGCGCTTTCTTAATTAGTACAATTTATATATTTATTTGAACCTGAGTGAAAGCTCAGGTTTTTTTGTTTTATATTTTTATAAATAAAATGATTTAGGTTATAAATTAAAATTATCATAAGAACCCTTTTATGTCTACGGTATCGAATATCTTTACGAAGACTATTACTAGTTTATATAAAAGCGTTTTTTCAATGAAACTTCACATACAAAATAATTTTACCGCCGAATTACCTGCTGATCCTATTGAAAACAATATACCGAGACAGGTTGAGCAAGCTTGTTTTTCTTATGTAGAACCCAAAAAGCCTTCGAATCCTTCTTTGATTCACGCGTCTGTTGAGGTTGCTGATTTTTTAGGATTGTCTAATGATGATATTCTTTCGGATGATTTTTTTAATACTTTTTCTGGGAATACGGTTTATCCAAACACCAAACCGTATGCTATGCCATATGCGGGGCATCAATTTGGGAATTGGGCGGGTCAATTAGGAGACGGTCGCGCCATTAATCTAACCGAAGTTACTCATAATAATAAGTTATATACTTTGCAATTAAAAGGAGCTGGTCCTACGCCATATTCCCGTACAGCAGATGGTTTTGCTGTATTGCGTTCCTCCATACGCGAGCATTTGTGCGCAGAAGCTATGCATTATTTGGGAGTTCCAACAACCCGTTCGCTTTCACTAATGCTTTCTGGCGATCAAGTATTAAGAGATGTAATGTACAATGGAAATCCCGCTTATGAAAAAGGAGCTATTGTTTGTAGAGTGGCACCTTCGTTTATCCGTTTTGGAAATTTTGAATTGTTTGCTTCCAGGAAAGATCATGGTACACTACAGTTATTAACCGATTATACTATTAAACATCATTTTCCAGATATTAAAAGTGAAGGTGTAAAAAAATATCTAGACTTTTTTCAAGCAGTAACTCAAACTACTCTAAATATGATTGTGCATTGGCAACGCGTGGGTTTTGTTCATGGTGTTATGAATACCGATAATATGTCGATTCATGGTGTCACTATTGATTATGGGCCTTATGGATGGTTGGAAGATTACAACCTCGATTGGACTCCCAATACAACCGATATACAACATAAAAGATACCGATTTGGTAATCAACCTGATGTTGCTTTGTGGAATTTGTATCAATTAGCCAATGCTTTGTACCCTTTGATTAATGATGCTAAACCTCTTGAAACTATTTTGAATGTTTTTGGCAGTGATTATCAAAAGGAGTATTTGAATATGATGCGTAATAAACTCGGATTAAAAACAGAAACTGAGGAAGATGCTATTTTAATCGAAAGTCTGACAGAACTGCTTCAATTGATTGAAACCGATATGACTATTTTCTTTAGAAATCTGGGCAATGTTCAAAAAGACGATAACGCAGAAGTTGCTTTGGATTGCATTAAAGATGCTTTTTATAATGAAAAAGAGGGTAACAAATCTGTTTTGGACAAATGGTATGCTTGGTTGAATCATTATACTGATCGAATCAAACAAGAATCATTTACGGATGTTGAAAGAAAAGCGCAAATGAATTTGGTAAATCCCAAATATGTATTGCGAAATTATATGGCTCAATTGAGTATTGATGCTGCAGATAAAGGTGATTATTCTTTGGTAAATGAACTTTTCGAATTGCTCAAAAAACCATATGATGAACAACCTGAAAGCCAAAAATGGTTTGCCAAAAGACCCGATTGGGCCAGAGATAAAGTGGGCTGTTCTATGTTAAGCTGTAGTTCTTAATTTGTTTTTGTTTTGCGAATTGTAAAAAAAATCGCTTAATTCTATAAACAACAGCATTTGTTTACTATTTTTCGACCATATAAGTCATATAAGTTTTCTTTTTTAAGAAAGCGCATAAAATTAAGTTCATTTAAGTCAAAGCTCGTAGTCGGATCAAGGGTTTTAACTTATATTCTCTTTAGGGTGCTCGCTTAAAGCACAGTAAAAAATAACTTATATGGCTTATATGGTTAAAATTTAATGCTGTTAATCATAGAATAAAGCCAAAAAAACAAAACCTGATTCAATCAGGTTTTGTTTGTGTTAAAATGAAAACCAAGCATAGGGTTCATTTTCAAAATCAAGTGCTCTTGGTAAGCCATCACCCGGAATCAACTTTAATTCTGGTAGGGTAGATGGGTTAGATGGATATGTTTTTCCATCGAATTTTACAATTCTATTTTTTCCTCCACTCCAAATGAATAAATCTTTCCATCCATTGGTTTTTTTGTGTCAATTATAATCGGGTTTCCTGATACTGAAAAAGTTGTGATAACATTTCCTTGGTAATCGAGCAAAAGGTGGGTACATCCGCCAGATCCACAAAAGTATGGGCCTCTTAAGCCTACAAGAATTTCATTTTTATCATCTTCTTTTAAATCATATTCAAAAAAGATAAATTTTTTGCTGAAATCATTAATAAAATTTTTCTTTAAATCTTCTTTGTAGCGATTATTTAAAGTTAATCGAACTAGTTCTGTAGTTTTTGGATTTGATGAATTTATACCATACTGATCTGCAGAAATTGAATCAGTTGGATCCGGATCAATCATTTTTTTGGATTGTAAAGTGTCTATCATAACTGCTGTTGAGTCTGAAATGGATTCATTAGCCTTAACTTCATTTTTGCAGGAATTCATTCCCAAAAAAGCAAGTAGCGAAATAAATGTAAATAGTTTTCTCATAGTTTTAAAAGATTAAAATTTATTTTTGGCTAACTCTGTTTCATTTAAAAACTTGTATTTACCTTCAATAATTTTTTTATTTACTTTTGGTGCTATAGAGGGATTAGTTGGGTATTTTGTACCGTTCCATGCCATTTTAGCAACACTTCCATCTCTATTTACGATATAAAGATTAGAATATTTTTTTGTTACTTCGGCTGATGCAGGTGCTCCAATATAGATGGGGAATTCTACCACGGTCATTTTAGTATTTAGTTTAAATGCATTGGTAAGGACTAACATTGTGCAACCTGCAGAACCACACCATTCACCACCAATAAGACCAACAACATATTCGTTTTTACCATCATCGTTGAGGTCTATCTCATTGTAAATAAAATTTCTGCTGTCTTCAGGTGTTGTCGGATAAGTAGTTTTTAAGAATTTTTTAATTGAACTAAGCGCATCGTCTTGAGCAGTTGCTAATGTATTTATTCCTAGGAATAAAACGGCTAAATAAAAGACTTTTTTCATGTTGTAAAATATTAAATTAAAATTCAATTGTTTGATCTATTACTAAAATTCTTGAGGCTTCTCCGTTGCGAAGTTTATACTGTATTTGTCGTGTTTTGCCTGTAGGTTTGCTAGTAGCCCCTTCTTCAGTATAAATAGGAAAGCGTTGTGCTAGAATTCCTTCTACGATTGCAAAATCGTCGTGTCCACTATAACCTTTACTTAATTTGGGGTCATCAGTAATATTAGGAATGCTGATATCGCTTACTGATTTTCCGTTATTTACAGAAAAGCCGTATGCTTTTGCATATTTGTTGCTATCATCGGAAATGGTGTAAACAAAAAGTTCTGGAAAAGTATCACTGTTCAAATCGCCTATTTCTGCGTTTGTGATTTTACCTTCAATTTTTCGCACTAAAGGCCTATTATCTATTGACAATCCGGTAGGAGTGATAGTCATTTGATTTCCAGTGACCGCTATTTTGAATGAAATTTTGTTTAAGCTCAGTTCTTTTGTAAAAGCAGGAACAGTATCTGTCTTTATTTCTGTAGAAACAATAGTATCAGAATTATTAATCTTTGGCGTTACTTCTGGTTTTTTATTGCAATTGTAAAATAAACATCCGCAAAGTATAGTTAAAATTACTTTTTTCATCTTTTTTAATTTTTTTATTTCATAGTAAATATAATAAAAAACAAGTGTAATCTATTTATAGTAAGTTATTTAAGATTTTTTAAGAGGCGTAATTTTATAAAAAATCTAATAATTAAACTTTAAAGCAGGTTTGTTTATTAGGTTAAAAAATCAATTAATTTTTATTTAATATCTGTCCTGATTCAAGCAGATGCACTTGTAGTTCATCATAAGAAACGTCTTGAACAAAACTTTTGTTTTTAATAGCTAAGCTTGCGATCTGAGAGGCTGATTCTGCTAAAATCATAAACACAGGCTCCATACGGATACTTCCGTAAGCTATATGGGAACTAGACAGACAAACGGGGACAATTAAATTAGAGCATTCCTGTTTTTTGGGCAATATTGCTCCCATGTCAATTGAATATGCTTCTGGGGTACGTACGCCAATATCTCCTTCATTTTCAATAAATCCTTTTTCAGTAACAAAACGTTGTGTATTATGTGAATCTAAACTATAGGATCCCATACCGATGGATCTTGAGTTGCTTTTTTTGCCTAAAACATCTTGTTCAGTCATTATATATTCTCCAATCATTCTTCTTGATTCGCGTATATATAATTGAAAAGGGAATCCTCCATTATCAACAAATTCATCTTTTGCATACCCCCATTGTCGCATTTTATTTTGTATTTTTTTAGGTATTCTTGGGTCAGTAGTAATAAAATAAAGCCAGCCTTTTTGATATAATTCATGTTCTTCGGCAATTTTTTTACGCTCTTCATAAGTAGCCTCGGGATAACTATAGTTCATACCAATATTATCAAAACTAAAAGGACCATGATTATTAGAATCCGTTTTTAGATTTGGTATTGCATCAAATTTTTTAAAAGTTTCATTCCATCCTGCTTTATACAAACGAACTAATAGTTCATAATCGAAAGGATTGTAAACTGTAGGTTTTGCAAACGGAATTTTATTTTTCGCTTTTTTTGTTAAACACAATCGATAACAATAGGCTTGAATCCGATTGTCACCTTCTCCATTTTTTTCTGAAGTTGTTGGTCCAATTTTTGGTAATAAACCTGAATTTTTATCCCCTTTAATTCGAAAAGGATCAATATGAAATTTGTGAAAGTTATGACTGTGTTGAAAAATGTTTTTTTGAACTCCATTAAAAGTTTCGTTATAAACCGTATTGGATTCTCGACCCACATGATATGTAACACCTGCTAATGCCATTAAATCACCTTCGTAGGTTGCGTCAATAAAAATTTTTCCGGTTATCTTTTTTCCGCTTAGTGTATAAAACGATGTTATTGTGTTATCTGTTTTTTCTAATTTTTGTTTTCTGTTTAGCCATTCGTTTCTAAGTATTTGTATATTATTTTCTTTAACAAGATCTTCGAAAATGGCTTCGGCTACATGGGGTTCAAAAAGCCACATTGTATTATCTTCTTTGTTCACGGCAGAATTTGATTGGGCTTTGCTTTTAAAACTTGATTTTTTTTGCCACTTCCATGCTGTATTTGATTGGTATTTTGAATATACTCTTTTATAAAAATCTTTTGCTAAGCCTCCAATTAAACGCGTGTTACCCGAGTCGGTGTAGCCCAGCCCAGAAGAAGTCATTCCTCCTAAATGAGTCTCAGGCGAGATTACCAGAACGGAATGTCCTAATTGTTTAGCTTTTACAGCAGCTATAATAGCTGATGATGTTCCGCCATAAATTACAATATCGGTATTATATACATTCTTAGTATTTGGTATTTGAGCTTTAAGGCTATAGCAAATTATAAAAAAGATAAAACACTTTTTCATGTTTATATTGAATTACAATATTTTTTATAAATAGATGTAAAATTATGAAATTCAGTAGATTAAAGTGTAAAAAAAAATAGTGACATTACTCTGCTTTGGGAAATATTATGAGTTTTATCTAAAACAGAATATTTTGTACAATTACTCCAAGTTAATGAAGGTTTTGTTTCGAATCAAAAAATTTTATCTAAATGACTAAAAAAATAGTATTTCTAAATCTCAATTTCCAAAATAAGTATCGTTTACTGAAATGAGTAAAAATATAGTAAATCCCAAAATGAAAGTTATTTATCCCAATGTGTATCAAAAAGGAATTTTTTGGCAATGTCTGTAGATATTAAAATTAAAAAAAAATGGTAAAAGAGGTCTTTTGATGACGATGAATTAATTTCGGTTGAGACTAAAATTTCTTATCCAGAAGTGGGTTAGTTTTTACAAAAATATGTGGTAAAAGGAGAAGAAATTGATTATAATCAATACTTGAAATTAGTTGGTGTTAGTGAAGTAATTGTGAAAACTCCTGTTATGTTTGCATTTGTAGTAGGCAAGAAACCTTATGTGAAAATCGATAAAGAAAATAATCAAGGAGTTGCATAGGTTCCAGATAATGAAAATGAATTTATTAATGCGATGGGGCTGCAAAATAATGACATTATACTAAGTATAAACGATGTGAAATTAGAAACTTCAGATCTGATGAGTATTTTTGGAGGCGTATATAAACAAAAGGAAGGAAAATCAATGGTTATAAAAGTAGATCGTAATGGGTAAAATATAATTAAGAGTAAAAGCAAAAATAAATTATGTAGATACATTAGGTTATATTTTTTTAAATCCATCTAAAATGGAATTAAGAGAAAAATGCTGGAAAGGATAATTTTTATATGAAAACTCAATAGAGTTTATTTATTTAGGATAATAGCTCAAAGAGATTGATAATATTTAAAAACACTTCAGATCTCAGTGAAGTTACTATTTGTGTTTTATAAATAATGGAATGTAAAAAAAATAAAATAAAAATGTTTATTAATAGATAAAATTTTATAAATTTATCATTGAGATAGTTAAAATTTTTTCAAATAATCAGTATGAGTTCATTGGTGGTATATTAAAAAACAATTTTTTTTAATAGCCATTACTACTCTTTAAATTTCCTGCGATGTTATTACAAAAAATTAAAAATTCTGTTTTAAAATCTTTTTCTAAAAGATCTGTACTGAAAAAAATTGCAACAAGCAGTCAATGTAATACAGGGGTGGTTAATATTCATCGTCTAGATGAAAACAATGTTGGTGATTTTTATTGTGGTCCACATCATTATTTTGAAAGAATAAATCACTCCTTAGATATTTTTGATTATAAAACATTGGATCTTTCTTCAAAGGATAATTTTATCAATAAAGTTTGTGACAATTCTTTAATCATAGGAGGAGGAGGACTATTGAATAGGTCAAGTTTTGAAAACCAAATAAAATTATTTGAAGCACTTGGTCAAAAAGGGAAGAAATCAGTTTTATGGGGGGTTGGACATAATGAAAAAAATAAAAAGACATTCGGAAAAGTTACTAACTACAATATAGATATATCAAAATTTGGATTAGTGGGAGTTCGTGATTATAATATGAAAGCACAATGGGTGCCATGTGTGAGTTGTATGCATCCCATTTTAGATACAAAGTCATCCGTTGTAAATGAAATTGGCTTAATTTTTCATCGAAAATCAATGACAAATCAAACGATTCAAAAACAGTTTAAAGATTTTCCTTCTATATCCAATAGTTCTAGTTTGGAATCCATAATTGAATTCATTTCAAAAACCGATACTATCGTAACGGATAGTTATCATGCAATGTATTGGGGGATACTAATGGAAAAAAAAGTAGTTGTAGTTCCTATATCCTCAAAGTTTTATAGTTTTAAATACAATCCTATTTTTTCCAGTTTTCAAAATTTTGAAAAAGATTTTAAAAAGGCAGAAAGATATTCTGGAGTACTTGAAGAATGCCGTCAAATAAATAGAGACTTTTCAGAAAAAGTATTTGACTATTTAGGATATTAATTAGATATTGAAATAAAGTAACATTTTTATTTTAACTGTTTTGTTGTAAAAATAAATAAAAACTATGTAGGATCTCTATTTTACTTTTTTAATACGTTTAAAAGTTTATTTATGTCGAAAGTTTTCTCTTTCGACTTTTTTATGTATTAATGAAGAGGCAATACCACAAAATTTATTCATTAAATAATTAAAAGTTTTACAACTTCGATTTTTTAAATTGTATTCAATTTAGTTATTTAATAATTTATTGAGTTCAAAAACACTAAAGATATATTTTTAAATCACTGATTACTATTGTTTTGTGTTGAAAAAAAATAGTAACTTTATTTAATAAATTAAAAAAAATCAATTATGAAAACTATCACAAAAAAATTGACATGTGTGTGCGTAATGTTTTTTATTACAATGATTTCATTCGCACAAAGAGACTTCAACGGCTTAATTGATATGAAAGCTTCATATCTCGATCAAGAAATGAGAGACAGAGGTTATCAATTTATTAAAACAGATAAATCTGGTGATAGTGCTTACCAAAATTGGTACAATAGTAGTAAGAATAAATGTGTTACTGTAAAAGTTTATGACGGTCGTATAGAATCCATTGTGAATTCCACTTTAGAAGATTGTGGGAAAGGGCGATACAGTAATGGTAATAACTATAATAACAACTATAATAATCATAATAATAGTAACAAATACAACAATAATAAAGGTAATTTTAATTACGGTTATTTATCTCAAAAAGAGGCAGTTTGGGCTTATGGAGAATTGTCAAATAATGGTTTTCAGCTTCAAAAGACACATCAACAAGGTGGCAATACTTATAAAATTTGGTTTAATGATAATTCCAATCAATGTTTAAAAACAACCAGTCGAAACAAATTAATTGCCAAAATAGAGCCTTCTTCGAACTGTAATCAATAAAAATAAGTTGAATAGTTAAAAAAGAGCTTTTTATAAAAGTCTTTTCAATCTATCTGGTATTTACAAAAAAAATAGGCTGTCTAAATTTTTACAGTCTATTTTTTTTTGTTTAGTTTACCCATCTCTATATTTAAAATTAGGATAAATTTTAAAAATAAATCCTTAGTTTGTCTTGTGTATGATGAGATATAATGCTTTTAAAGAGTTTAATATTATGTTCCTATGATATTTATAAAAAGCTATTTAGTGTACTTATTAGTTTTAATTTAATTCTCTGTTTCTTTCGTATCTCCTTCAGTATCAATTCCTATATTTGATTGAATGTGTACATCTTGTTGTGGAAAGGGAATTTCAATTCCATTAATTTTAAACGCAATATCAATTGCAATAATAATATCATTTCGAACATCGTTACCGAAATTAAAGTGGGGCACCCAATACTTTATCACAAAATCAATAGAACTTTCTCCAAATTTAGTTACCCAAACCATTGGTGTAGGATTTTTTAAGATTAATTCATGTTCCATTAATACGTTTGTTATTATCGTTTTAACTTGGTTTAAATCGGAACCGTATGCCACCCCTAAATCAATTTCAAAGCGACGTCTATTACTACCCATTGTCCAATTTACCAAATGCTGGCTTAATAAATCGCCATTTGGTATTATAACATCTGCTCCATCCCAAGTTGTAATGACACTACTTCGAATACCAATAGACTTCATTTTACCCATATTTCCACCAACTTCAACAATATCATCGAGATTGATTGGTTTTTCGAAGGCAATAATTAAACCACTTACTAAATTATTGATTACATTTTGCAAACCAAATCCGATACCAACACTTAAGGCACTTATCATTAAAGCAATTTTGTCCATTGGGATTCCTATGGAAATAAATGCAATTAAAACGCCTAAAGTGATAATGGCAATTCGAATTAATAATAACCAGCTTCCTAAACCTGATTTTTTTGCACTACTACCATTTGAATTACTTTCGGTTGTTAAAAATGAAACGATTCTTGTACTTAGTCCCGACATGAACAGTATAAAAAAGAATAGAAAGAGATTGTCAAATGAAAATGTAAATTCTCCAAACTGTCTTTTTTGATAAATACTTTCAATGATAGGTTCGGTGAAATTTTGGAAGGAATACGAATTTCTACTTATCAAAACATACCAACCCACCGCAAATAATGCATATGTAAAACCTGATACTTTTAAGTTTTTTTCGGCATTAAGTTCGTTGTTAGGATCTTTTTCTAAATCTTCCTCACTTTTCGAAAAATATAAAGACAAATTCAAAATATCGTTACTAATACGATATGCCCATCTTAATTGATAAACAATAAAAATCGTAAAATAGCCATTAGCCATCAAAATTTTACCCAAATTGTAATTATTAAATAGAATAAGAATAAGAGCAATAAACTCAAAGACTATAAAAATGATTAGACCTACACGAAGGCTTTTTTCTGTAATTTCTTTCCCTGTTTTTTTTCTGTTTGAAAAAATAAATAATCCAAGTATTATACCAATTAGACTTAAAAAAGCGATAAAACGAGCTTCGTTTTGTGAATAAAGCAGTAAAAGATTGTCTTGAAATACTATATTGTTTAGTATGAAGAATGCTATCCAGATCCAATACCAATATTTATTTTCTGCTTTTTTTAAAATAATTGTTAATGCAATTCCACAAATTATCCACAAGAAAGCCATGAAAACAAATGGAGGTGATGGCAAAAAGAATTGAAAGATTGAAATCATAATCAATATTGCTGAAAGTAAAGGATAATTTAAAGCATGGACTGGATATTTTAAATTTCCAAAAAGATTTACTTCTTTATATTTTGAACGTATAACTCTTAGATAAAAAGTTAAACCAATTATAAAAAATACTAAAAGACCAAGAATTCCACTTTGGTTGGCCACATAAAAAACAAACAACAAATAGCCTTTTACAAATGAGTGTTTAAAATTCTCTACTAAACTCAAATATGCTTCTTTAGATTCCACTACATCAGAAATTCCACTTTTCATTTTCAGATTCAATTCCTTTCTAGCAAAATTGACTAATGCAATATCAGACTCTAAATCAAATTTAAATTTATTCCCTTTTACTTCTAACTTTTGTATGCTGTCAATAGCATTTTTTAAGTTTTGGTTCGCAAAACTTAAATCTTTAGTCATTAATGCCATTTGCTGATAATAGTTCTTTTTAGGAACTTCTTGAATGGGAATTTGATAAAATACTTTGCTAATCGCCATTGAATCAATTCGTCTTTGAATTCCACTAAGTGCTTGATTGTTTACTGATATTTGTTGCAATTGAAAATTAGTTCTTTTAAGCAATTCATTCAATAATATTGATGTAGTGGTAAGCTCACGTACCGTTTGTATTTTGCTTTTATCATTTATTATTCCCTTAACGCACTTCTCTTTCCATTCAATAAGTAATGCTAATTCAGATGTAAAACCTTTATAATCTATACCTTCTTTGAGTATTACTTTTGCTTTTTGAATTTGTTGATTAATCCCGTTAAAGCTCGAATTTTGCTCACTCAGTAATACATTTAAATCATAGTTTTCCCTATTTTCTTTTAAATTTTCAGCATGAAGTATTTGCATTAAGGAATCTAGTTTTTTCTCTTTCTGGAATTTCGTTTGTAAAACTGAAGAAGGGGTGCCTTGTGCCCAAGTGTTTAATACCACAAATAAAAAAGTAAATAGCAAAAATTTATTTAAATTGTTCATGATTTCTTTTTAAAGTGAATGACTAAATTCTCAGATAAAAAAAAAACAGTAGCATAGCAAAACCATTTTTGATTAAAAATAAATAAAAAATAAATATCCACGATAGGAATTTTAGGTTTATTTTAATGTATAATGGAATGAAATAAATTGATTTTCAAATTAATAAAGAAATAATATTCTTTTAAATTGAACCTTTAACTGAATTGTTATTCTATTAAATCCAATAATTGCTATTTTTTTAGGAATCTACGAGAAATCATAAATAAGATTTTTTATTTCGTATCTAATAGCGTTTGTTTTTGAAAAGTAGCTGAAGAATATTTTTATTATTTATTATTAAATTTTTTAATAATAAATAATAAAGCCCGAATGTTCAGGCTTTATTGTTTGTTATTTTCCAATTTCTTGAATCCAATCCGATTCGTAAATTGTAAATCCTTTATTATTTTTTTGCGCTATTGCAAAAAGAGCTTTTGCAACTATTGCACTTTCTATAGGTTTGTACTTTTTTAATTTTCCAATAAATAAAAAGGAAAATGTTTTCATAAAAAAAGCACCAACTTTCTCTCCAAATCTAAATTCGGTTCGATTGCCTAAAAGTAGGGAAGGTCTCAAAATACTCACTTTTTCAAGTGTTGAAGCTTTAAGAAAATTTTCAATTTCGCCTTTTGTTTTCAAATAAAAATTAGAGGAAGTTGCATCTGCGCCAAGGGAAGAAATAATCAGGAATTGTTTGATTTTGTTTTTGATAGCAATTTCTGCAAATTGTTCAGGATATTCAAAATCTACTTTTCTAAACGCTTCTTTGCTGCCAGCTTTGTTTATGGTTGTTCCAATGGTACAAAAGAAATCATCACCTTCAACTAAATCCTGATAGCTTTCGGGTTTGTCAAAATCAATAATATGTTGTTTTAATTTTGGGTGTTGTATGCCCACATCTCTTTTCACGAAAGTGATAACTTTAGAATATTGGTCACTTTCCAAAAGAAGTTGCAGTAATTGTGAACCAATAAGACCGGTACTGCCTATAATTAAAGCGGTTTTCAAAATACCTTATTGTTTTTTTCCTTTACCAAAATTGTATTTCACTTTTTCTACCACTTGTATTTTATCATTTCCTTTTGGAAATTGTTTTTTACTTGGTTTTTTGGCTGCGCTAGATTTTCCAGGGGCTTGATCACCTCTTGCTCTTTCTTCATCTTTCGGTTTTGGCTTGAATTCTGCTCTTTTAGAATCGCTATCTTTTGCTGGAATTTGAGCTTTGTGTTTGGCCAAAACTTCATTTGGGTTTTTCGGGTTTTCTTTGGTTCCTCTCAAATGAATTACCAAACCATTGAGGAAATTACGCAATACTTGATCGCCACATTCCATATAGTTTTCATGTTTTTCATCACGGAAAAAAGCTCCCAATTCTGATTTTGTAATTCTAAAATCTACCAATTCTAAAATTTCTACTATTTGATCGTCGCGTAACATCAAGGCTACTCGAAGTTTTTTGAATATATCGTTATTTGTCATTTTATTTGTATTTAATTTGCAAAGATAAGCATTTACAAAGTGAATTACTTCTTATTGTTTGCTTCCCAATAAAAAAACACAAAGCCAATAATTTGAAAATAAATTCTAAATGGTTTATTTTTGATTTCAAAATATAAAATTTGATTTATCAACCTTAATAGTATTACGAAGATTCAGAATTATGAAGAAAATGGTATGGAGTATTATCCTTGTATTGACGCTAACCTCTTTGCAAGCACAATCAGGTCATGAAATTAAAATTAATTTGCGCAATTGTAAAGATACAGTTGCTTATCTTGCCTTTTATCAGTTTGACAAATTGTACGTTTCCGATACGTGCAAAAAAGTGGTCAACGGAAATATTGTTTTCAAAGGAAAAAAAAATTTAGACAAAGGAGTTTACTTTCTGCTAAGTCAGGAAAAAGGAAATTATTTTGATTTTATTGTTGATGAGCAGACCCAAAAGCAACAAATAATTTCGGATAAAAACAATTTACTAGAGAATTTAAAAGCGGTTAATTCCAAACAAAACGAAAGTTTCTTTAACTATATTCGTTTTGTAACTACCAAAAACAAGGAATTTGATGCTTTTAAAAAAAATATAAAAGAGCAAAAGAAACCTGATTCTACGGCACTTTTGACCAAAGAATTCAAAGTATTAAATGACGCAATTCTAGAAAATGATTTGAATTTTATAGGTCAAAATAGAGGAACTTATCTTTCTGAAATCATCAATTTAAAAACGGATAAAACAACCAAAGACATTCCAAAAGCTTCCAATGGCAGACCTGACAGTATTTTTGCCTATCATTATTACAAAAAACATTTTTGGGACGGTGTCAATTTTCAAGATGATGCCATGTTGCGTAATCCCTTTTTTACCAATAAATTAAAACAATATTTCAATACGGTTGTGGTGCAACATCCTGATTCTATTTGTGTTGAAATTGATCGAATGATGCTCAAAACCAAACAAGATACCAAAATGAATATGCTTTTATTGGCCTATTTTACCCAAACTTATGAAATTCCAAAAATCATGGGAATGGATAAAGTTTTTGTGTACATGGTTGATAATTATTTTAAAACAGGCAAAGCCAAAGGGGTTTATGATGATAGTGTGATCAAAATTATTATTGATAGAGGCAACGTTTTGGCACCATTACAACTCGGAAAAATAGCTCCGGAACTCTACATGATAGATGTTCCTACTCATGATAAAATTGCCAAAATGGGTTTTGATACTGCCAAAACTAGCGAAGAAATAACCAAAATCTACTATGATAATAAACCGGAAATTGAACAATCCTATGTGACTTTATCCAGCATAAAAGCCGATTATTTGATTTTACTTTTTTGGGATGTGGACTGTGGACATTGTCAAAAAGAAGTGCCGAAAATTCTAGAAATGTACCACGATTTTCTAAAAGAAAATAAAGACGTCAAGATTTTTGGAGTCTACACTCAAAACGATTTTGAGAAATATAAGAAATACATAATTGACAATAAAATCGATTGGATCAATGTCTACGATGGCGTTCATATCAATAATCTCAAAGATAAATATGATGTGGTAACCACTCCTGTGATTTATATTTTGGATAAAAACAAAGTAATCAAAGCCAAAGGAATTGGTTCCGAAGCCATAAAAAGTATCATTACCCAAATGGAAAAAGAATATTCAACCAAAAAGTAAACTATTTACTCATTGAATGTTTTTTTGGGCGTGCCACCATAAAAAGAGAGGGCCTACTCTTCGTACTGATGAGTTGGCCCTTTCTTTTTATGCTGTCAGGCTATACGCACTACTTCGGTAGTTTGCTTCTATCCTTCACGCACATTTCAAGATCTTTTTTTGGAAATAAATGAAAGTCATTAATATCCCAACCAAACAATGGCATTTGCAAAACCGTCCCGCCATAATTTTTCGTTGTGATGGCCGCCTTTTACAATTACTTTTTTGTTTAAATTTAAGCAATAACAACGGTTAGTGTTCAGTAGTAATTCCATGTGGTTGAGATCATTTACCATATCGTCATCATCTCCTTCAGAATCCCCACAAAGGAAATAAATTTTAGCTTTTAGTTTTTTGCTGTCTGTCATAAAATCATTTATGTCTTTTCGGTTGATCCAAAAAGCGGGAGAAAAAACACCTGCTTTCCCGAACACTTCAGGATATTTGACAACGGCATAAAAAGAAGTTAATCCACCCAAAGAACTGCCCATAATGATGGTGTTTTTGGCATTGGGTTTGGTTCGGTATTTTTTGTCAATTTCAGGTTTTAAGGTATTGACAATAAATTCAAGGTATTTATCGGCATTTCCTCCACCGTATTTTTCATTTTTATAAGGTGTTAATTCTTCCAAGCGTTTCTCTCCTCCGTTTTCAATACCAACCACAATTACTTGTGCGCTCATACTGTCTAACTTTTCATCTACATTCCATTCGCCTGCAAAAGAGGTTTTAGCATCAAAAAGATTTTGAGCATCATGCATGTAAATCACAGGATATTTTTTGGTAGAAGTTTCGTAGTTTTTAGGTAAGTACAACCAAATTTTTCTACTCGTTTTCAATTGTGGAGCTTCAATTGTAAAAGTAGAAACTTGTTTAGACGCGGTGCTTTCCTGTGCCTTAGTTTTGCAAATAAATAGAAGTAGTGGTAGGAAGTAAATTAATTTCAAGGCGATTTAATTTTTAGATTTAGAAAAAAAGAATATTTTAGCTAAAATTAATGATAAGTATGAATACACACGAACAAAAAATCAATTTATTGTCTGAAATGATTGCATTTTCAGTTGTTGATGGTAGATTACATGAACGCGAATATCAATTTGTATGGATTGTTGCTCAAGAATTAGGAATCAGCAAAAAAGAGTTCAACGAGTTGTTTCATCAAGAATTACCAACTGGTGTTATAAAATCTGAATTTGAAAGGATTCAACAATTTTATCGTTTGGCATTGTTGATGCACGTTGATGGTGTGCTACATCAAAAAGAAGAAGAGGCTATACGTCAAATTGCAATTAATATGGGATTGAATCCAAGTGCCACCAATCGTATTCTTAAACTAATGAAAACATCTCCAAGTGCATTAATTTCACCTCAGGTATTATTAAATCATTTTCAAGAGCAGTTGAATTAATGGATTTTTGCTTGTAAAGCTTTAATTTCATCTCTAAATTTTGCAGCTTGCATAAAGTCTAAATCTTTTGCAGCTTTTTCCATTGCTTTTCGTTTTTCGCGAATGAGTTTTTCTAAATCAGGTTTAGACATATACGCTGTTTCAGGTTCAGCAGCTGCATTCATAATATGTCCTAATTCATATTCTACCAATTTATTATTGGTAAAGGCACTTTCAATTTTTTTATTCAATGCTTGTGGAACTACATTATTTTCAGTGTTATAATTGATTTGTTTGGTTCTACGATAATTGGTTTCATCAATGGTTTTTTGCATACTGTTGGTGATTTTATCAGCATACATTATGGCTTTTCCATTAAGGTTTCTCGCGGCACGACCTATGGTTTGTGTTAGCGATCTATGGCTTCTCAAGAAACCTTCTTTGTCAGCATCGAGTATTGCTACTAGGGAAACCTCCGGTAAATCCAATCCTTCACGTAATAAGTTGACTCCAATCAAAACATCAAACAATCCTTTTCGTAAATCCTGCATGATTTCGATTCGTTCCAATGTATCGACATCAGAGTGGATGTAACGACAACGAATAGAAACTTTCGTTAAGTATTTGGCGAGTTCTTCTGCCATTCTTTTGGTTAAAGTGGTGACCAAAACTCGTTCATCCAATTCACAACGTTGTTGAATTTCTTCAATCAAATCATCAATCTGGTTCAAGCTAGGACGTATTTCAATTATAGGATCCAATAATCCTGTTGGGCGAATAACTTGTTCTACATATATACCTTCACATTTTTGTAGTTCATAGTCAGCCGGTGTTGCTGATACATAGATGACTTGATTTTGCATCGCTTCAAATTCGTCAAATTTCAAAGGGCGGTTGTCCATTGCTGCCGGCAAACGAAAACCATATTCCACTAAATTTTCTTTTCGGCTTCTGTCACCTCCGTACATAGCGTGCACTTGCGAAAGGGTTACGTGACTTTCATCCACAACCATCAAATAATCTTTTGGGAAATAATCCAATAAGCAAAAAGGTCTTGATCCCGATTCTCTTCCGTCAAGGTAACGAGAATAATTTTCAATTCCAGAGCAATAACCCAATTCCCGAATCATTTCCAAATCAAAATTAGTGCGTTCTTCGAGTCGTTTGGCTTCCAAATGTTTGCCAATTTCTTTGAAATAATCCACTTGTTTGACCAAATCCTGTTGGATTTCCCAAATCGCATTTTGCAACACATCAGGGGAGGTCACAAACATATTGGCGGGATATATGGTGAGTTTTTCGAATCGCTCGATGACTTTGGATGTTTTTACATTAAAGCTTTCCATTTCTTCGATTTCATCTCCAAAAAAGTGAATTCGAAAAGCATCATCTGCATAACTTGGATATATTTCAACAATGTCTCCTTTGATACGGAAATTTCCAGGTGTAAAATCGGCTTCAGTTCTAGAATACAGACTTTGAACCAAACTGTGTAATAATTTGGTTCTGGAAATCATTTGGTTTCTTTCGATTGCAATCACATTCTTTTGGAACTCTACAGGATTTCCAATACCGTAAATGCAAGAAACGGAAGCGACTACCAAAATATCTCTTCGCCCAGAAAGTAGGGAAGAGGTGGTGCTTAAACGCATTTTTTCTAGCTCTTCATTGATCGATAAATCTTTTTCGATGAAAACACCAGTTACAGGCATAAAAGCTTCGGGTTGGTAATAATCGTAATAGGATACGAAATATTCCACCGCATTATTGGGGAAAAACTGTTTGAACTCGGAGTATAATTGAGCTGCCAAGGTTTTATTGTGTGCCAAAACCAATGTAGGGCGTTGTATTTCCTGAATGACATTGGCCACTGTAAATGTTTTTCCAGAACCAGTAACACCCAGTAAAGTTTGAAATTGTTCGCCTGCTTCAATGCCTTGAACTAATTTTTCAATGGCTTGTGGCTGATCACCTTTGGGTTGGTATTCGGATACGACTTGGAATTTCATTTAGTGTTTTTCGAAAAACAAAGTTACAAATGAAATTTTGATAAAAGAGTTTAGTTACTAATTAAAACATACTAAAACTCATTCTTTGTTTGTATATTTTAATGGTACTAATATATTTAATAAGTAGTTTTTTTATAAATTTGTTAAAACACTAAGTATTAACAATTAAACAGTAGTAATCATGAAAAAAACAACTTTATTTTGCTCGTTAATTTTTGCATTTTTGACTATTAATGTATTTAGTCAAGCTAGGAAGGAATTAAATTTTGGACTTGTAGGTGCTAATTATGAAATTCCAGTTCATAAGGACATAACCATTGCTCCTGGTGCATCAACCAATTTTAATCTTGACTGGTTAACATTACATCTTAAAGCTAATTATTATTTTGATAATTTATTTGGAATTACCAACAGTTCTTGGGACGTTTATGGTGGAGCAGTTGCAGGTTATGCAATTTACAATGGAAATGACAATAAAGACAATGATATTGATGTAGGGCTTCAAGTTGGTGGAAGATGGTTTTGGAATGATAAATGGGGTGTTTACTTGGAACTTGGTGGAGGAAGTGCTTCAGGAGGAACCGGAGGGCTTGGATTGACAGTTAAATTATAATAAAAAAATCTTTGACTACAGATTAAATGTATTATCATCGATTAATTTGTGTAATATTTTTAATCTGTAGTCAATTAAAATTGTATAACCTTTTAGATTAAATTTGCTTTACAATTATATGGAACTTTTAGTTCGAAATGATTTATTTTATACCCTTTGAAGTCTTGCACTCGAAGGGTTTTTGTTTTTAATGCCTATTATTAATGTTTATAAAGAAAACGATTTAATTTGTTAAGTTTTCAGTTTAAATTATACCCTAGATTTCATAAATATGGGTTAAAAATAAAATTGAAAAATTCGAAATCTTTGGGTTCTGTTTTTTTTGTGTTATGGGATTTTTTTAAAATTTCCAAGCTTTTTGTTGTGCTTCGGTCATAAATGTCCATGCAACGATTCGGCTTGTTTTTTGGCCTTGAGCCATTTCAATAGTTTTATGAATAGCGGCTACATTGTTCAGCGTTTTGTAGATTGTATTCAAGTTGGATTGTTTGGAAACCAAAGTCGTAAACCAAAGACATTGCATTGGATATTTGGCACTTTCATAAATCATCTGTTTGATAAAACCCAATTCACCGCCTTCGCACCACAATTCTGCATTTTGTCCACCAAAATTAAGGACTGGTTTTGCAGTTTTGGGAGTATTTGGAGTCAAATTATTAACTTTTCGAATGCTGCTTTTTGTTGCTTCTTCGGAGGAAGAATGAAAAGGAGGATTGCAGATAGTAAAAGTGAATTTGTCTTCGGGTTCAATTATATTCTTGAAAATAAAACGGGAGTTTACTTGTAATTGTAAGCTTACCGCTTCTACTAATTTTGGATTTTGTTCGATAATTTTTTTGCAATTCTGAATTGCATTTTCATCAATATCAGTACCAACGAATGACCATCCATAAATAGCATTCCCAAGAATAGGATAAATGCAATTGGCTCCAATACCAATGTCAAGTCCAACTACATTTTCTCCTTCAGGAATTACGCCATTATTGGTTGTTGCCAATAAATCGGCAAGGTAATGTATATAGTCTGCTCTGCCAGGAATGGGAGGACATAAAAAATCCTTTGGAATATCCCAATTTTGAATCTCATAATTAGTAATTAATAAAGCATTATTTAGTGCTTTTACCGCTTCTGGATTACTAAAATCGATTGTTTCAATATCATGTTCATTGATAGAAACAAATTCGCCCAACTTGGGGTAATTTAGTGCTAATTGTTCAAAGTTATATCCGAATCTATGTAGATTTCTTGGATGTAAAGTTGTTTTTTCGGTATTCTTTGTTGATTTCATTTCCTAAATTTCGCTGCAAAGATAGTCAATCCTTTTTTGTTATCGTTATAACGTCTATATACAGCTGTTTTTGTTTGTATATATTAGAATGATTATTTTAAAGTACTTGAAAGTAAATGTGTTAAGAATTATGTGTTTGAAAAAAATGTTTTCAAATAAAAATAAAGTTTACTTATTTGATTGATTTTTTTTATATAAAGTTTAAAATCACTGCCGTTTTAGTGCTTTGATTTCTAGATTTTTACTAATCTATGCATTCCATCAACAACAAATCACCATCGCGATGATTAATAGTTACAATTCCGTCTTTTTCAACTTCATTACTGCTTCCTGTTCGATAGCCCATGGTCAAGGTGTCATTTTCTAAAGGATAAACTAAATTTTTAGAATAAATTCCGTTTACAACTCCAATAGGAATTAGGGAAATTGGCGTTCCTGCGGTGTACCATTTTTCGAAGGTATTGGGGAGTAAAAATATTTTGGAGTGATCGTCGAGAATAACAATTTTGATTAAATTTCTATAACGAACGATATTGGTGAGATTAGTAATGGTGTGATCGGCTCTTCTGCCTGTTGCCCAAATGACATTTACAGCTGGGATTTGTCTTTCAATTAGGTAATCTAAGGCTTTTTCCAAATCAGTTTTGTTTTGATCAGGAGTGTGAATGATTTCTATTGGATATTGTGTGGTTTGATATTTTTCGGGTTCAAATCCTCTATCAAAATCACCCAATAACACATCGACTTTGATGTCTAATTCCATGACGCGTTCCATAGCGGAGTCCAATACAATAACCAAAGGAGACCATTCGAGTAATTGTCCTAGTAATTCTGGGTGACAAGCAGCTCCGTTTGCAATTATTAAAGCGGGTTCTTGGTCGTCGCGAACGATATGGTGTGAAGACATTTAAGGGTAGAGGTTAGAAGATAGAAAAAAGAGTTAATACAAATGCGTTTTATTTTTTGTAAAAGTATAAAAAAATCTAAATTCTAAAGGTGTTAATTTTCTAACGGATCTCGATAGCCCAGATAGAAGAGGAAATCCTTTTTTGGTCTCGTTTTTTTCTAACGAGACCAAAAAAGATTGCAACGGATAGCTGGAAATTGCTCCAAAAAAAAAATGACATCCTTTCGAATGCCATTTTGATATTATGAATATTTTAAAATTATTTTGCTGATAGTCCCGCGTTTTTCAAATACGGTTCTGTTTGCATGTCATGACCAATAAAATCTTTGAAAGCTTTGTTTAAATCAACACTGTTTCCTACTGACAAAATGTATTTTTTGAAACGTTCGCAGTTTGCCCTTGTCATACCACCATTGGCTTGCATCCAGTCGAAGGCGTTGTAATCTAAGGTTTTTGACCAAGTGTAAGCATAATACCCAGCTGAGTATCCGCCTCCCCAAACATGTGCAAAATAAGGCGTGTGGTAACGTGTAGGCACTTCATTGACCAATAATCCGTATTTCTCTAGTGCTTCTTTCTCGAATACTAAAGCGGGTTTGAAATCAGACTCTTTTTCGACACTATGCCAAGCCATATCAAGAGTCGCGGCAGCTAGCAATTCGGTTACATCATATCCTTTGTTGAATGTTTCTGCTTTTTTAATTTTATCAATTAACTCTTGTGGTATTGGTTGTTTGGTTTGGTAATGCAATGCATAATTCTTCAAAACTACCGGATCCAATGCTGCATGTTCATTGATTTGAGAAGGAAACTCTACATAATCTCTAGGAACCGATGTTCCCGATAAAGTAACATATTGTTGATTGGCAAACAATCCGTGAAGTGTATGTCCGAACTCATGAAACATGGTAATTACATCATCAAAACTGATTAATGATGGGTTTCCATCGACAGGTTTGGAGAAATTATACACGTTTACGATTACCGGTTTTTGTTTTAAATAATGGGATTGGCTCACGATATTATTCATCCAAGCTCCTCCATTTTTATTGTCTCTGGTATAAAAATCAAGGTAATATATGGCGATTGAAGTTCCTTTGTCATCAAAAACTTCATACACTTTTACGTCTGGGTTGTAAACTGGTAGATCTTTTCTTTCTTTGAAAGTGATCCCATACATTTGTTTGGCAGCAAAGAAAACCCCATTTTCTAAAACAGAATTCAATTCGAAATACGGTTTAATTTGGCTTTCGTCTAAGTCATATTTGGCTTTGCGTACTTGTTCTGCATAGAAATTCCAATCCCATGGCTCCAGTTTAAACCCTCCATTTTGAGAATCTATTAAATCTTGTATTTCTTTAGCTTCCACTTTGGCTTTTACAACTGCTGGACCAGCAATTTTGGCTAATAACTCCATTGCAGCCTCTGGTTTTTCGGCCATTTGATCTTGCAATTTCCATTCGGCAAAACTTTTCTTACCCATTAAATTGGCTTTTTGCAAACGCAATTTTGCTATTTTCTCTAATACTTCTCGAGTATCTCCTTCATCATTCTTTTCGGCACGATACCAAGAGGCTTTAAAGATTTTTTCTCTAGACGCTCTGTTTTTTAAACTTGACAATAACGGCTGTTGCGTAGTATTCATGATACCAATTACATACTTCCCTTCAAGACCTGCTTCTTTTGCTTTTGCGCTGGCAGCTGCAATTTCATCTGCTCCAAGTCCGTCTAAATCGGTAACATTATCAAATACAACAGCAGCATTTTTACGAGCTAGTAATAATTTATTTCCATAAAGAGTACTTAATGTAGCTAACTCTTCATTAATTTTTTTCATTTTTTCTTTATCTGCATCAGACAAATTAGCTCCAGCCAATTCAAATTGTTGCAAATAATATTGAGTTAGTTTTTTGTCTTCCCCTTTTAATTTATTCAAATCAATTGCTTTAAATCGATTGTACAATTTACTGTTTAAATAAATCTTATCGTTGTGCCCTGAAAATATGGGAGCATATTCTGCTTCAATAGCTTGTAAGGTAGGATTTGTATTTGATCCTGTTAGATTATAAAAAAGACCAACTGCTCTTGTCAAGTCAACACCACACGTTTCTAAGGCCAAAACCGTATTTTGAAATGTAGGTTTTGCAACATTATTTGCAATAGCATCAACTTCTTGATCGTGAATTTTAAGGCCATACTCAAAAGCTGGTTTGAAATGTTCGTCTTTAATTAGACTAAAATCAGGCGCTTGATACTGTAAAGTACTTTTTTGTAATAATGGATTTGTCATTTTTACTTCATTGGATTGAGCACTAGTTGTTTGTGTTTGGAGCGACAAAACAAAACACAGCGAACTAGTAATAAATAGTTTTGAAAAAATTTGCATAGTTAATAATAGTTTAATTTTTGGTTATAAAATTAACTAAATAAAGAACTTAACTGTTTAAAAAAAATAATTAATGCAAAATATTCTCTTAATTTAGAACCGAAACAATGTATGTATAAAAAATTAAGAATAAATTTTAAATAACATCTCCTATATTTGTTAAAATAACAAAAGGAAACAATATGAGCTCTATTTTTAACAAATCAGATAATGATGCTATAATTGCCAGAATTAATTCGCTTACTACTGAATCTAAAGCATTATGGGGGAAAATGACAGTCGACCAAATGTGCAAACATTGTACCAGCGCTATTAATGTAGCTTTTGACAAACAAGATGTAAAAGTGAATTTCTTGATGCGTTTTCTTGGCAAAACGCTTAAAAGCAAAGTTTTTAATAGTGAATTCAAAAAAAACAGCCCTACTGCCAAAGAGTTTGTTTTTACCAATCAGTATGATCTTGAAATTGCCAAAAAGGAATTTATTGAAAGCTTTAGTCAATTTGCGCAAGGACATCAAGCAATCAAAATAATGGACCATCCGTTTTGGGGCAAAATGACTTATGAAGATTGGGACAAATTAATGTGGAAACATGTGGATCACCACTTAAAACAGTTTGGAGTTTAGTTTACATTTCTTTAAAAACAAGTTAGTCGATGACTATTATTAGACATAAACATTTTTTCCTGTCGTACTCCGAAAAACACGAACAAGCAGAGTGGGCTGCCTATTATTTAACAGCCAATTCTAAATCACAACATCATCTTGAAAGACCTTATTTCAAACAAGATCCGTTAGTCGATACTGATTCAGCACATTGGAAAAACTATAAAGATACAGGTTTTGACAAAGGGCATCTCGTTCCGGCAGCAGATATGAAATTCTCTGAAGAAGCCTACCAAGAAACCTTTTTAACTTCGAATGTAGCACCTCAAAATAGAGCATTCAATGCTGGTGTCTGGAATAGATTGGAACAAAAAATAAGGTATTGGGCCGATAAATACAGCGCCCTTTTTATTGTAACAGGTAGCATTTTGCATGATAACTTGATTACTATTGGCGAAGAAGAAGTATCCGTTCCCGATTATTTTTTTAAAATTGTGGTTCGGGTTCAAAATGAAGGATTGGTTATGATTCCATTTTTAGTTCCCAATAAAAAATCGGATGCACCACTTTACACTTTTGCCACAACCATTGATGCCATTGAACAAATCACTGGAATTGATTTCAATCATAAACTATCTGAAAAAATAGAAGAAAAAATACAAAAAGAAATGAGTTACAAAGATTGGAGTTTTAGATAGCTTCAATCTAACCGCAAAGCCCGCAAAGAATTGCGCTAAGTTCGCCAAGCTTTGTGTGTTGAGGACTTGTAGCTTTCGGCTAAAAAATTTATACCTTTGCCATTCTTAAAAAAGCAACATGAGAATTGATATCATTACTGTATTACCTGAGTTATTAAGAAGTCCTTTTGAAGCTTCGATTATGAAACGCGCTATAGACAAAGGAATTGTTGAAGTTCATTTTCATAATTTAAGAGATTATACAACCAACAAACAAAAAAGTGTGGATGATTATCCTTTTGGCGGAGGTGCTGGAATGGTAATGACTGTTCAGCCCATAGATGCTTGCATCACTCACCTTAAAAGTGAAAGAACCTACGACGAAATCATTTATATGTCTCCTGATGGGGAAACATTAAACCAAAAAATGGCCAATACCATGTCAATGTATGAAAACATTATCATATTGTGCGGACATTATAAAGGAGTGGATCAAAGGGTACGTGATCATTTTATCACCAAGGAAATTTCAATAGGCGACTATGTTTTGTCTGGAGGAGAATTGGGCGCTTTGGTTTTATCCGACGCTTTAATTCGATTGATTCCAGGTGTTTTGAGTGACGAGACCTCTGCATTGACAGATAGTTTTCAAGACGGATTACTTTCGGGTCCAATATATACTAGACCTGCCGATTACAAAGGCTGGAAAGTTCCCGATGTTTTATTGAGCGGCCATTTTGCCAAAATTGACAAATGGAGAGAAGATACCGCTTACGAACATACGAAGAATAGGAGACCGGATTTGCTTGAGGAATAAGCCCCCTGACCCCCGAAGGGGGAATAAAAAACTAGCCTGATTTTTTTTTAAACTTTAAACCATTAAACTTTAAACTTTAAACATTTTTTTCTACATTTGCACCCAAATTTAGATTAACCTCTGGCGAAGTCCGCGAATGTTGATTTGATAAAAACCATAATAAAAAAACATCATGGCAGATTTAATGAAATTCGTTCAAGACGAATTCGTAACAAGAAAAGAATTCCCTGTATTTGGAGCTGGAGACACTATCACAGTTTACTACGAAATTAAAGAGGGTGAAAAAACAAGAACACAGTTTTTTAAAGGTGTTGTTATTCAAAGAAGAGGTTCTGCAAACACAGAAACTTTTACAATTCGTAAAATGTCAGGAGCAGTTGGAGTAGAGCGTATCTTCCCAGTTAACTTGCCAGCTTTGCAAAAAATTGAAATCAACAAGAAAGGTGCTGTACGTAGAGCTAGAATTTTCTACTTCAGAGAACTTACTGGTAAAAAAGCTAAAATTAGAGATAAAAGAAGATAATCTATATTATTTTCTTTATTACAAAAAGTCCCAATACGATGAAAATCGAAATTGGGACTTTTTTTTGACAATTATACCCCCTCAGAATTTAGAATTTAGAAATTAAAAGGCGTTAAAAATATCAAATTCTAAATATTTAAAAATATCACAGAATACCTTTGTATAATTATTTTTTTATAGACAATTTCAATCTCTATTACAACTTGTTTTCATATCTTTGCCCGCCTTAACTCAATCGTTGTAATTGGGCAAAATACCGTTTATAAATTGTGATTTAGATTTTAAAAAATAAAAAAATGACATCAAAAGCTAAAATTTTTTACACACTAACAGATGAGGCTCCACTATTGGCAACCTACTCTTTTTTACCTATTGTTCAGGCATTTACCGCTACTTCGGATATAGAAATAGAAAAAAGAGACATCTCTCTTGCAGGTAGAATCATTGCCAATTTTCCGGAGTTTTTAAAAGAAGATCAAAAAACGGAAAACGCTTTACTAGAATTAGGAAAATTAGCTACTACACCTGAAGCAAATATCATAAAATTACCGAATGTATCAGCATCAATACCACAATTGAAAGCTGCCATTTCCGAATTACAATCACATGGTTATGCTTTGCCAGATTTCCCAGAAGACCCTCAAAGTGAAGAAGAAAAAGCAATCAAAGCTAAATACTCAAAAATTTTAGGTTCTGCTGTAAATCCTGTTTTACGTGAAGGAAATTCAGATCGTAGAGCACCAAAAGCGGTTAAAAATTACGCTAAAGCCAATCCGCATTCAATGGGTGCATGGTCGGCAGATTCAAAAACTCGAGTAGCATCTATGGAAAGTGGTGATTTTTACGGAAGTGAAAAATCAATCACATTAAATGATGCAACAGATGTCAAAATTGAATTTGTTGCCAAAGACGGTACGGCTTCAGTCTTAAAAGCAAGTACTCCTGTGAAATCTGGTGAAATTATAGACAGTTCTGTTTTACACTTAAACGCATTAAAAACTTTTGTTGCTAAAACAATAAAAGAGGCAAAAGAACAAAACATCTTACTTTCTGTTCACTTGAAAGCTACGATGATGAAAGTTTCTGATCCACTTATTTTTGGTGCAATAGTAGAAGTTTTCTTTGCTGATGTATTTGAAAAATATGCTGCTTTATTTGCAGAATTAAACATCAACACTAGCAATGGTTTAGGTGATGTATATGCAAAAATAGCAGGTCACCCAATGCAAGCTGAAGTAGAAGCTGCAATTACAGAAGCTATCGAGAATGGACCAGCATTAGCAATGGTAAATTCAGACAAAGGAATTACCAATCTTCACGTACCTTCAGATGTAATTGTGGATGCGTCTATGCCGGCCATGATCCGTACATCGGGACAGATGTACGATAAAGACGGAAAACAACAAGATACTATAGCTATTATTCCAGACAGATGTTATGCAGGTGTGTATACAGCAACTATTGACTTTTGTAAAAAACACGGTGCTTTTGTTCCAACAACAATGGGAAGTGTTCCAAACGTCGGACTTATGGCACAACAAGCAGAAGAATATGGTTCTCACGATAAAACGTTCCAATTAAAAGGCGATGGTGTTGTTCGTGTAGTCGATACAAACGGAAATGTTTTGATGGAACAAGAAGTAGAAGCAAACGACATTTTTAGAATGTGTCAGGCTAAAGACGCTCCTATTCAAGACTGGGTAAAACTAGCTGTAAACAGAGCTCGCTTATCTAATACTCCTGCCGTTTTCTGGTTGGATAACAACAGAGCACATGATAGAGAAATTATCGCTAAAGTTCAGAAATACTTAAAAGATTATGATACAACTGGTTTAGACATCCAAATCCTAAACCCAATTGAAGCTACCAATTTTACTTTAGATCGAATCATCAAAGGATTGGATACTATTTCGGTAACAGGAAATGTATTGCGTGATTATTTAACCGATTTGTTTCCAATTTTAGAAGTTGGGACTTCAGCCAAAATGCTTTCTATTGTTCCATTAATGAATGGTGGAGGTTTATTTGAAACTGGCGCTGGAGGTTCGGCTCCAAAACACGTTGAGCAATTCATAAAAGAAGGATACCTAAGATGGGATTCTCTTGGTGAATTCTTAGCACTAGGCGCTTCATTAGAGCATTTAGGACAAACTTTACGCAACCCAAAAGCATTGGTTTTGGCTGAAACATTGGACACAGCTACTGAAAAATTCTTAGCAACAGACAAATCTCCTTCTCGTAGAGTTGGAGGAATTGACAACCGTGGATCACACTTTTATTTGGCAATGTACTGGGCAGAAGCTTTGGCAGCTCAAGACAAAGATGCCGAATTAAAAGCAACATTCACGCCAATCGCTGCCGAATTTTTTGCTAATGAATCTAAAATCAATGCCGAATTAATAGGATCTCAAGGTAAACCTCAAAACATAGGCGGTTATTACCAACCAAATCCAGAATTAACGGACAAAGCTATGCGTCCAAGCGAAACTTTCAATAGTATTTTGGCTAAAATTGCTTAATTCAATTCGTTTATTCTATTTTATATATTTAAAAGACAACCAGAAACGGTTGTCTTTTTTTTTACTTTCTTCAAAATGTAACTTTTTACTACTATTATTGACTAACACTTTTAAACATAATTCCATATACTATTATTTGGAATAGAAGATAAAAATCAGATCCCATTTAAAATGAATTACAACGTAAGTTCAACCGAGATTCCGCAATAGGAAAAATTTCACAAAGATGCGCAAAGGATTCGCAAAGACACGCAAAGGGAAATCGAATTCTTTGAATGGCTTAAAAAACTTTGTGATTCTTCGCGAATTCTTCGTGTGACTCTGCGTAATAATGTCTAATGCTGAATCCGTGTTCAATCAAAAATTTGCATCTTAACGTTAGATTAACACTTGTTTTTCTACTTAACAAATGTTAATTCATTTATTTTGTACCTCAAAATCCAATCAATGATTTCAATAAAAAAAATATTCGTATTCCTTCTTTTTATAACTTTTCATTTTTATTCCTTTTCACAAGAGAAATACACTATCAGTGGAACTATTTCAGACACAAACAACAATGAAACGTTGATTGGTGTAAACATCATTGCAAACGGAACAAAGTCGTATGCGATTACCAATGAATATGGTTTTTATTCCCTTACTTTACCCAAGGGAGATTACGAAATTGTCATAAGCTATGTCGGTTTTACCAGTATTTCAGAAAAAATTTCTTTGACACAAAACATCAAAAAAAATTATTCGTTAAGTGAATCTGGTCAAGAACTTAAAGAAGTTGTAATTACTACCGAAAAAACCACTGCTAACATTCGAAAACCAGAGATGAGCGTCAATAAACTATCAATTTCGACTATCAAAAAAATGCCAGTTGTATTAGGTGAAGTTGATGTAATAAAGTCCATTTTGTTTCTTCCGGGAGTTACAAATGCTGGTGAAGGGCAATCTGGTTTTAATGTCCGAGGTGGAGGTGCGGATCAAAATTTAATTCTTCTTGACGAAGCTACTATTTTCAATTCTTCACACGTTTTTGGTTTTTTCTCTGTATTTAATCCCGATGCCATTAAAGATTTAAAATTATACAAAGGCGGAATACCTTCCAAATTTGGAGGTCGTGCTTCTTCGGTTTTGGATATTTATCAAAAAGATGGAAATAGCAAAGACTTTCACATGAATGGGGGAATTGGCTTGATTTCAAGTAGAATTCTTGCCGAGGGCCCTATTGTAAAAGACAAAGGCTCGTTCTTAATTGGAGGTCGCGCATCTTATGCCCATCTGTTTTTAAAACTAACTGACAATAAGAATTCCGCTTACTTTTATGATCTTAATACAAAGTTGAATTACAAACTCGATACCAATAATAATTTATTTCTTTCTGGATATTTTGGTCGTGATATATTTTCATTAAACAAAAGCTTTTCTAATACTTACGGCAATACAACACTGAATTTGAGATGGAACCATCTTTTTAGTGACAAATTATTTTCAAATTTATCCGTAATCTATAGCGATTATTATTATGGATTAACACTTGATTTCATTGGATTTAATTGGGATTCTGGTATTAAAAATTATAATTTAAAATATGATTTCAAGCATTATTTATCCAATAAGCTAAAACTAAACTACGGGTTTAACTCTATTTATTACGACTTTAACCCTGGAACTATAGATCCTATCAATTCAAGTTCTAATATTAAATACAAACAATTAGACCGAAAATATGCTTTTGAAAATGCGATCTATTTTGAAGCCGAACAAATTCTAACCGATAAATTAGCCATAAACTATGGTCTTCGGTATAGTATGTTTAACCGATTGGGAAATTCAACCGTTAATGTATATCAAAACAATCAGCCTGTATTCTATGATTCTGATTTAAAAATTTACGAAAAAGCAAAACCCATTGGAACTACTTATTACAACAAAAACAAAACCATTGCCAGTTTTGACAATCTTGAACCTCGATTTTCAGCAGCTTATGAGTTAAACGAAAACCAATCCGTAAAAGCAAGTTACAATCGCATGGTGCAATACCTTCAATTGGTCTCTAACACGGCCTCTCCGACTCCGCTTGATGTTTGGACGCCAAGTGATTCTTACATCAAACCGCAAATTGCAGATCAAGTAGCGATTGGGTATTTCAATAATTTTTCGGCCAACAAATACACCTTAGAAGTAGAAAGTTTCTACAAAAAAATTAAAAATAGAATGGATTACATAGATGGCGCCAATTTAATCGCTAACGAAGCCATTGAACAAGTAATTCTTAATGGCGAAATGCGCTCGTATGGCTTAGAAATATTACTTCGAAAAAACACAGGAAAATTTAATGGTTGGATTGCTTATACTTTATCAAAATCCCAACAAAGAACACCGGGAAGAACCCCTGACGAAATAGGAATCAATAACGGCCAATGGTATCGTTCTGCCTATGACAAATTGCATAATATAGCCGTTACAGCCAATTACACTTTAAATGAAAAATGGAATTTTGGAGGAAACTTCACTTTACAAAGCGGACAACCCGTGACATATCCAAATATGCAATATGAATACAAAGACCTTGTAGTACCCGATTATGGGGAACGCAACAAAAATAGCCTTCCTTTATACCACCATTTGGATGTTTCAGCTACTTACATCCCAAAACCATACAAAAAGAAAGGCTGGCAAAGCGAATGGGTTTTTAGTATTTACAACATTTACAATCAAAAAAATGCTGCTTCTATCAGTTTTAGAGAAAATGCAGAAACAGGTGTAAACGAAGCTGTCAAACTATCCATTTTTGGAATTGTCCCATCTGTTTCTTATAATTTTAAATTTTAAAAAATGAAAAAGATAAAACTTTACATAGCTATACTAATCACATCAATATCCCTAATAAGTTGTGAAGATGTTGTCAATGTCAATTTAGAAACAGGTACTCCAAAATTAGTGATCGATGCCTCTATACAATGGCAAAAGGGAACCACAGGAAGTCTTCAAAAAATTAAATTAACAAATTCTACAGATTTTTATTCCAATACAATCCCAGTAGCAACAGGAGCTATAGTTACTGTCACTAATACAACCTTGAGTACTCCAGTTACCTATCAATTTATTGAAGACGGGCAAACAGGAGAATACATTTGCACCAATTTCAACCCAATTATCGATGATGTATATGAACTTAGTGTAGCCTATAAAGGACAAAATTACACCTCTTCGTCCAAATTCATGTCTACTCCAATAATAGAAAAAACAGAACAAACCATAAAACCAGGTTTTGGCGGGAAAGACATTTATGAAATCAAATATTATTTTCAAGACAATCCAACTGAAAATAATTTTTATCTCGTAGGATTAAAAAACAGCAACCTCGTTCATCCTGAATATGGTGTACTTACTGATGAATTTACTCAAGGAAATCTAATGTTTGCCATTTATCAAGATGACAAACTCAAAAAAGGCGATGTATTAGCCTATAGTGTAGAAGGAATCACTGAAAAATACAGCAATTACATGTCTAAATTAATCAATATTGCAGGTTCAGAGGGCGGTAATCCTTTTTCAACTCCCCCAGCCACATTGCGTGGAAATATAATCAATAAAACCAATCCCGATGATTACCCATTTGGCTATTTTCATCTTTCCGAAATTGACTCTAAAAGTTATACCATTCAGTAGCTAATCCAGCTGTTCATTTCAAGTCCTCGCTTAAAAAACTATTTTTCTAAGCCCTAAAAGGAGCTTCCTTTGGTCGCTCTTTTAGGACAAGAAAAATTAGCTTTTTGCACTCCGGGCTTTTCATTACCATCTGGGCTAGGCTTTAGTGGAATTAAATGTAAAAAGTACTATTCTACTTTTAATCCAGATTCAGTATTAGACTTCGTACTGTAGTTGGATATTTCAATAAAAGCAAATGCTTACGAACTAATTTGATGAAAGGAGACTTTTTTCTATCGAATTTTAAAACAGGATTAAGTGCTTTGTTTTGGAGAAGAATTAAGATACAGTAGATTTCTAATGCGGAATCATGGCTTAAGACTTAAATAATAAATGAGCATATTTAAAAAAAAAATAAAACATTTTTGTTTTTTATCATTATATATTTATTGTTTATCAATAAATATATGTTATTTTTGTTCTATAATTTTAAACATAAAAAGTAATTATGGAAATTAAAATCACAACAAAACAGATGTTGAAAGTGCTGCATGTGCTTTCATGGATTATTTTTATAGGTCTTTGTATAAACGCTGGTGGAGTTTTATTCAATGCTTTTTTTGCATTATTTATCAACTCTATTGCTGCAAAAAACTTTTGGCAACATGTTGATTTGTCAAGCTTATATGATTTTGATAAAGGCTTTTTTATTACTGAAATTTCACTAATGAGTATCGTTGCAATCATGCAAGCCTTTCTTTTTTATTTAATTGTGAAAATCCTGAACAACAAAAAAATAAATGTAACTCAACCATTTAGTACCGAAATACAGCATTTTATTTCTAATATGTCTTATTTGGCATTAGGAATTGGTTTGTTTTCTAACTGGGGAGTTGAATATACAAAATGGTTAATTGCAAAAGGGATAACAATGCCTGATATTCAGAGTTTACGATTAGGAGGCGCAGACGTTTGGTTGTTTATGGGGATCATACTTTTGGTTATTGCACAAGTCTTTAAAAGAGGAGCAGAAATACAAGCTGAAAACGAATTAACCATTTAAGTTATGGCAATAGTAGTTAATTTAGATGTTATGATGGCCAAACGTAAAATTTCACTAAACGAACTTTCCGAAAAAGTGGAGGTGACTCTGTCTAATCTTTCCATTTTAAAAACTGGAAAAGCAAAAGCCATTCGTTTTAGTACTCTTGAGGCAATTTGTAAAGCATTAAATTGTCAGCCGGGAGATATATTGGAATATATTGAGTAATTTTTTTAAGGTGTCTGGATTCAGATGCGGAAAATTTTTAATACAGAATCTGGGTTTGACGATTAGTGAGAATTTATTTGAAATTTATTACTTTTTCTAAATTTGTTTATTCCAATATAAAATATTTATATTTTAATAATTTTAAAATATTGTAAAATGACAATTATCATCGATAATACCTTAAAACTTGAATTGATTAACGAAAATCATGCACAACCCATTTTTGAAATGGTTGACGCTAACAGAACTCATTTGCGTCCTTGGTTGCCTTTCGTTGACCGAATGCAAACTGTTGAATTTGCTCAAAATTTTGTAAATGGAACGATGCAAAGAAATAAAGACGGAAACGAATATGCTTTTGTAATTGTTGAAAATTCAATTGTAATTGGCCGAATAGGCGTGTATAAAATAGACGGTCAAAACAAAATTGGAGAAATTGGATATTGGATTATTGAAGGATTTCAAGGAAAAGGTAGTGTGACCAAATCCTGCAAGGCGATTATTGATTTTTGTTTTTCGGAATTGCAATTAAATAGAATCGAAATTAAATGCGGAACCGAAAATTTCAAAAGTAAAACCATTCCCGAAAAATTAAACTTTACCAAAGAAGGAGTGATTCGACAAGGTGAATTGCTGTATGATACCTTTATTGATTTGAATTTGTACTCGATTTTAAAATCGGATTTTGTTTAATCAATGTTTTTAAAAATAATTAGGAAAAATACATTTGAAGCAATCAAATCCTCAAATTTTCTCATTCTATAATTTTATTCGTAAATTTGCACCTCAATAAAAAATATACACAATGGAAAACGGAATATACGCTAAATTCAACACCGCAAAAGGGGCGATTTTGGTAAAACTAACACACGATTTAACTCCTGGAACAGTTGGTAACTTTGTTGCTCTTGCCGAAGGGAATATGGAAAACAAAATTAAACCTCAAGGTCAAAAATTCTATGACGGTTTAAACTTTCACAGAGTTATTCCAGATTTTATGATTCAAGGGGGATGTCCTCTAGGAACTGGAACTGGTGATCCAGGTTACAAGTTTGATGATGAATTCCATCAAGATTTGCGTCATGACGCACCAGGTGTTTTGTCTATGGCAAATTCAGGTCCAGGTTCTAATGGTTCTCAATTTTTTATCACACATATTGCAACACCTTGGTTAGATGACAAACATACCGTTTTTGGTAATGTTGTAGAAGGACAAGATGTTGTAGATGCCATTGCTCAAGGGGATTCATTAGATTCAGTTGAAATCATCAGAGTTGGTGAAGAAGCTCAAAAATGGAATGCTATTGAAGCTTTCGTTGGTTTAAAAGGAGCTCGTTTGAAAAAATTAGCCGCTTTGAAAGCAGAATCTGAAGCGAAAATGGAACAATTAGCAGCTGGTTTTGAAAAAACAGAAAGTGGGTTGCGTTACCAATTCATCCAAAGAGGTGAAGGAAAACAAGCAGAAAGTGGTAAAACTGTTTCAGTTCACTATGAAGGTTCATTGGAGAACGGTAAAGTTTTTGATTCTTCGTACCCAAGAAAAAAACCAATCGAATTTCGTTTGGGTCAAGGTCAGGTAATTGAAGGTTGGGACGAAGGTATTGCACTATTGAAAGTTGGAGACAAAGCTCGTTTTGTGATCCCATCTGATTTAGGATACGGACCAGCAGGAGCGGGTGGCGTTATTCCACCAAACGCTACTTTGATTTTCGATGTTGAATTGATGGACGTGAAATAAAAAGTTTTACTGGTCCTTATTTTATGGTCCGAGTATGTAAGACTAAAAACAGGAATCCCAAAACGTTTTATTAACGTTTTGGGATTTTTTTTACCAATGAATTCAAAATAGTTCAATCCTATTTTTGTATTATCGAGCGTACTTGATATGTACAACTGTTTCTCGACTGTACTCCAACAGATAAAATAGACTATTTTAAAAAAAATAGAAGTATTACTTTTAATTCAATTGTTAAATATTAAAAAATGACAGCATGATGTTTCTTCGGAAATCTTTTAATTAATCTTTGAAAAGATTGTATTTGATTCTAACTGATATCATGTTGGTAAGCTCCTGCTCCGTAATGTAGTTCATACGAATGCGAATAAATTTCGATTATATTCCCAAAAGGATCTTCCATATAGACCATTCGATACGGTTTTTCGCCTGGATAATATTCCCTTATTGGCATTCTTTGTTTTCCACCTGCTTCAACAATTTTTTTGGCAAGACCTTCTACATCGGGGTCTTGAACACAAAAATGGAAAATACCAGTTTTGTATGGTTCAAATTCAGCTTGTGGTTTTATGTTTTGTGGAAATTCAAACAACTCGATTCCAATACGATCTCCTGTAGATAAATGTGCAATCTTAAATGTTTTCCATCCTGTTCCAAAAACATCAATACACATTTGACCAATTGCAGTTTCTTGTTCTTCATTTACTGTAGTGACATTCATAATAATGTACCATCCCATCACATTTTTATAAAATTCAATCGCTTTTTCGATATTGGGAACAGAAATTCCAATATGTGAAAATACTCGAGGGTATTGTTGTAAATTACTCATAATTAAATATTTAAGATTCTTTCTAAAATTATAATTTATTTTTTATTTTTACAAAACTCTTTTTTGATTATTTTTAAAATAATTATTTTTATTTAAAAAAAATAAGACTACTGATACTCTAATTTCATGAAAATGGACTGAATTTAGACGAATTGAAATCGAGTTGAAACGATATTCGAAACTCAAGATTTACTCGAAGCTCAAATCCCACCTATAGATCAATAATTGATTTTCGACGTTGAATAATATTCAGAAATCATTGTAATAAACAGGAAATCCCAAAACGGTAAGATGTTTTGGGATTTTTTATTGGAATTAATTAGCCTTTTCTCAAATTATAATTTTAAAAAGGCAACCAAATCTTTATTTAATTTGTCTTTTTCAGTGTAAAATAATCCATGAGGAGCATCTTTATAAATCAGATACGTATTGTCTGTTATTAATTTTGCGGTTTTATCAGAAGAAATTTCGATTGGAACAATTTCATCTGCACTTCCATGTATGATTAATGTGGGAACATTTATGGTATTCAGTTCGTCTCTAAAATCTGTTGTAGAAAAAGAATTTGCACATTCTAATGTAGCTCGTGGAGATCCAAATGAACATAACATTCTATAATATTCAAGTAATGGAGTGCTTATTGGGTTGTTTGTAATGTTTACTCCAAAAAAAAGTTTGCCAAAATTATCTATAAAGCCAATTCTATCGTCTTTAATTTTTTGAGCTGTCGCTTTGTTTTTCTCTTTTGGATGTCCTTCAGGATTGTCTTTTGTTTGTAATAAAAAAGGAATTATTGAAGAAATCAATACCGCTTTTACCACTTGTTTTCCGGCATAACGGCTAAAATACCGAACGACTTCTCCTCCTCCCATCGAGAATCCCACAAGTGTAACTTCTTTTAATTCCAATTGTTCAATAATTGACTGTAAATCATCTGTCAATGTATCATAATTATAACTGTCCCAGGGTTGTGAGGATTTACCAAAACCTCGACGATCATAAGCAATTACTCTAAAATTATTTTCGACTAATGAGGCAATTTGGTATTCCCACATTTCATTAGACAATGGCCATCCATGAATTAAAATTACAGGTTTGCCTTCTCCGTAATCTTTCAGGTAAAGCTTTACGTTTGGAGCAGTTTCTATATATTTATCCGTATTAAGCGTTAAAATAGCAGCATTGGATTCTTTTATGAACTCATCTGGTTTGATTTGAATGTTTTCCATGTTTTTGTAAATTAAAAGAACCTATTTGTTCTACAGTAAAATTAGAGCGAACTTTTAAAAAAAAAGTTATATAATTTGTTGCTATAGTTGTAAAATTGATATGTTTGTTTATAATTAAATAATAATCATATCATTATGGATTTAACTTGGTCAGAATTTGAAAGAGTAGAAATGAGAGTGGGAACGATACTTGAAGCTCAAGATTTCCCCGAAGCGCGAAAACCCGCTTTTCAATTAACTATTGATTTTGGTTCCGCTATTGGAATTCGGAAAACGTCTGCGCAAATAACCAAAAGATATACCAAAGAAGTTTTGGTTGGAAGACAAATTGTGGCGGTTATCAATTTTTCCAAAAAACAAATCGGAAAGTTTATGAGCGAATGTCTAGTGCTTGGCGCAGTAGGCGAGGAGGGAGATGTTATTTTGTTGGCTCCTGATTTTAAAATAGAAAACGGATTGCGAATTGGGTAGTGTTGGGCAAAGTGAAAAACTATCAACCTTAGCTCGATAAAGGTTGCATAAAAAATGGATAGTAAATTATGTGCTTTACTATTCCGGCGAGGTCTTTTTCGAGACCTTGTAGGTATTTTGTCAATAGTGATTATACCTAAAAGGTTAAAAAAACCTTGCAGGACTTTCAAAGAATAAAAGATTAATGATTAATAGCGTTCAGGTTATCAATGTTTTCGATTTGTCTATTTTTCAATCGGCAAATTACTAGAACCCCATTCGGTCCAAGAACCATCATAAACGGCTTTTGGATTGTCCGAAATCAATTCACAGGCCAATAAAACAATACAAGCGGTAATTCCAGAACCACAGGTAAAAAGTAATGGCTGATCGTTTAGTTTTAGGATTTCTTTTAATTCTTCGTTTGATTTGAACTTTCCGTCTTGTTGCAACTCAGTGAAAGGAATGTTTATGGAACCAGGGATATGTCCACTTCTTAAACCTGCTCTTGGTTCTTCGTTGTTGGCATAGAATCGGTCTGAAGATCTGGCATCCATTAATACTGCCTCTTTGGTAGTGATGTTTTCCAGAATCTGTTCTTTGTTTTGGATTAATTCGGGTTGAAATTTAGCTTCAAAATCTCCTTTCGGATAAGTTCTAGGTTGTTGTTTTTCTGTTGGATATGCTTCTTTAATCCATTCCGGCAATCCTCCATTTAAAACAAAAACATTAGAATGTCCCATTGCTTTGAACATCCACCAAGCTCTCGGGCTCGAATAAATTCCTAACGTATCGTAAACGACAATGATGCTGTTTTTGTTGATACCTAATTTTTGGGCTTCCGCTGTAAATTTTTCTTCAGAAGGGAAAGTGTTTGGTAACGGATTGCTGGTGTCACTAAAATTATTTTTGATATCAAATAAGCGGGCACCTTTTATTTGTAAATCGGGATTTTGATTCTCTAAGTTAGATTGGTTTTGGTCTAATCTTGCTTCGAGAATTATTAGATTTGAATCATTCAAATGTTCTTGAAGCCAGGCTGCGGATACTATTGGATTTGTCATTTTAGTTTTTTGTTTTTGTAGTTATATTCTAAATAAACAGTATTTAATTTTAAACATATAAGTCATATAAGTATAAAGTTATTAGTTTGTCAAAACAGTGATTTAAAGGGAATATAAGCTAAAAAAATCTTTATAGGCTTAAGTGCCTTTGCTTAAATGAACTTTTGATTTAACTTGATTTTTTAAATTAAAAACTTATATGACTTCTATGTTTGTCAATGTATTTGACTGAATAGCGTTATTTATAGAATTAATTTATTTTTGCGATTAGTTGGTGTAAAAAAGTTTGCCCTTCTTCCCAGTATTCTAAATTGGAATCGGAGTTGATGTGTCCTTTAAAACCAACGTTTATAAAATCACTTCCCCAGTACGTTGCCAATTCTTGTGCTCTTTCCAAAGACATATACGTGTCGTTTTCGGTCGCTATAACCAGCGACGGAAAAGGAACAGTTTGGGTTGGAATGGGAGCAAAGTGTCTTAGGAAATCGGGTGTGTGTTCAGGAGAATCCACATCGGCGGGAGCGACAAGCATAGCACCCACAATGTTTGGATTGTTGTTTTGGGAAACCCAATGCATCACTAGGGAAACCGCTAGACTATGAGCCACTAAAATAATCGGTTCATCAATTTTCTGAATGGTATTGTCAAGTCGGTCCAGCCATTCGTCGAGTTGAGGTTCGTCCCAATTGTCTTGTATGACTTTGGTCGAATTGTTGAATTTTTGTAACCAAAAGCTTTGCCAGTGTTTTTCGCCAGAATCACCAAGTCCAGGTATAATTAATAAGTGTGGTGTCATTTTATTTTGTTTTTAAAGCTGTAATTCTTTTAATTTCTTGAACAACCAACGGAAAAGCGGGTTCTGTCATATTGTGTCCAAAACCTTGTAATTCATACAAAGTCGTTTGTTTGTGGCCGGCAATTTTCATCATTCGCATCATATAGGCGTTTTCTTCATAACGACCCAACATTTCTTTTTCTCGGTCGCCTGTAATTAGCAATAAAGGGGGCGCATCAGCGCGAATGTGATACAACGGAGCAAATTCATCGACTATGGGTTGGGTTTCTGGAATACCTCTTTCTTTTCGGATTTCAAAATGGGTTATGGTTTGAGCGCTCAACGGAATCAATCCTGCTATGGAATTGGCGTCAATTCCGTCAGCTTTCAGCCATTTTTTGTCCAATCCCACCATCAATGATAAGTACGCCCCCGCCGAATGTCCTGAAACCATAATTAAAGAATCATCTCCGCCGTAAGTGGTAATATTCTTGAATGTCCAAGCTACGGCTGCTGCTGCATCTTCAATACATTTTTGTGCTTTTACTTTGGGGGACAATCGGTAGTTTACCGAAACCACACAAAATCCTTTGTCTTTGAGTCCTTCTGGAAGTTCTTTACTGCCTGAGGTTAAACCACCACCATGAAACCAAATTACAGTGGTAAATCCTTTGGTGTTTTTTGGGTAATAGATATCGAGAACACAACGTTCTTTGATGTACGCATCACTATTGGCTGTTGCTTCGTTGTAATAATGGATATTGCTAACGGTGGTATATTCTGTTTTTTGGGCAGAAACTAATGTTACAGACAACAGGAGTACTAATGAAAGGACTATTTTTTTCATTTTATGGTTTTATTTTGAAATCATAAAAATACAGATTTTTTATATGTTGTTTGCATTGGCTCTTATGAAAATTTAAAGTTGTAGCATAGCCCCGATGGGAGGGAAAATCTCCCGATTTAGAAAAACAAGGTTTTTTAGCCGTAGTTTTTCTTGATCGGGAATTGCAACGGACAGCGGGACTGAACGTGATGCGATATACCAGTGGTTTGCTCCAAAAAAAAACCATCGGCCTTTCGACCAATGGATTTTCTATATTCAAAAGAACTGCTAACTATTAAGCGTCCAAATCTACTGTAGTTCTGCTTGCAATTTCTTTATACGTTCCGTTTACTAATTTCTCACGAATCGCTTCAAAAGCAGTAAGTGTTTCCGCAATATCTTCCAATGTATGAGAAGCAGTAGGAATAACACGCAATAAAATCATTCCTTTTGGGATAACTGGATAAATTACTATTGACAAGAAAATACCGTAATTCTCTCTTAAGTCGTTTACCATCACCATCGCTTCTGGTACGCTTCCTTCCAAGTAAACTGGCGTAACACAAGTATTAGTGTCTCCAATATTAAATCCTTTGCTTCTTAAACCATTTTGTAAAGTGTTTACATTTTCCCATAATTTGTTTTTCAACCCTGGGTTGTCACGTAACAACTGCAAACGTTTCAAAGAACCAATAGTTTGAATCATCGGCAATGCTTTGGCAAACATTTGAGAACGTAAGTTGTATTTTAAATAATCGATTATGTCTTTGTCAGCAGCAACAAATGCACCGATATTCGCCATTGATTTGGCAAAAGTAGAGAAGTAAACATCAATTCCGTCTTGGCAATTTTGCTCTTCACCAGCTCCGGCACCTGTTTCACCAAGTGTACCAAAACCGTGCGCATCATCTACAAGCAAACGGAAATTATATTTTTCTTTCATGGCTACAATCTCTTTCAACTTTCCTTGTTGGCCACGCATTCCAAAAACACCTTCAGTAATAAACAAAATACCACCGCCAGTTGTTTCGGCTAGTTTTGTAGCGCGATCCAAGTTTTTCTCCATGCTTTCGATGTCGTTGTGTTTGTACGTAAAACGTTTTCCGCTATGCAAACGAACACCGTCAATGATACAAGCGTGCGCATCTACATCATACACAATCACATCATTTCGAGTTACCAAAGCATCAATAATAGACACCATTCCTTGGTAACCAAAATTCAATAAATAAGCCGATTCTTTCTTTACAAAAGCAGTCAATTCGTTCTCTAATTGTTCGTGGTATTTCGTGTGGCCACTCATCATACGGGCTCCCATTGGGGCAGCAGCACCATATTCGATAGCAGCATCTGCATCTGCTTTACGCACTTCTGGATGGTTTGCCAGACCTAAATAGTCATTCAAACTCCAGTTCAATACCTCTTTTCCTTGAAATTTCATTCTCGGTCCTAAGTCTCCTTCTAATTTTGGAAATACAAAATAACCTTCTGCTTGTGACGCCCATTTTCCTAATGGTCCTTTATTGTTTTGAATTCTTTCGAATAAATCTTTTACCATAATATATGTCTGTACTACTATTAATTTTAAGTCCCGTTCCTAAGTTTCGGAATCGGGAGCAAAAATAAATATTTATAATGTATTAACATCTTGAAAGTATATTTATTTTTCTAAAACAAAGCCATTATTAATAGCAATCCTGTCATCCTGAGCGAAGTCGAAAGGTGAAGCTATTTCCTGCTGTCCATTACAAGCTCTCCGTCATAAACCTTTTTTTCTATTGTGTCGCAAGGAGCTTCTTCCAGTCGCTCTTGCGCCAAAAGAAAAAATAGGTTTATTCCGTTGAGGCTTTCCATTTCCATCAGGGCTAAAGCACATGCAACAACTTTCTTTAATAAAAACACGTATATTTGAATCAGGTTAAATAGTAATATAAAAAGGATAAAATCAATTATCTAAAATCTACAATTCAAAGTCTAAAATAAAAAGAGATGTCTCAAATCGAAAAAGAACTAAAACTCGCTGTGCTTATTGATGCCGACAATGTTCCTTATAGTAATGTCAAAGGAATGATGGAGGAAATCACAAAGTATGGAACACCTACCACCAAACGTATTTATGCTGATTGGACGAAACCCAATGCCAACGGTTGGAAATCGGTTTTGCTCGAACATGCTATAACACCAATACAACAATACAGTTACACCGTAGGGAAAAATTCCTCTGATTCGGCGATGATTATTGACGCAATGGATTTGTTGTATTCAGACAAAGTAGATGGTTTTTGTATTGTTTCCAGTGATAGTGATTTTACACGTTTGGCTATTCGTTTGCGAGAATCGGGAATGAAAGTGATTGGGATTGGCGAGAAAAAAACACCGAATTCCTTCATTGTAGCTTGTGACCGATTTATTTATATTGAAGTTTTGGATGGTGCTATCAAAAAGAAAAAACCTAAACCTTCAGCTGCAAATTCAAATACAGAAACTAAAGATGCCAAAAAGATTCCTGAAAAAGAACCATCGATAAAAATAGATAATCCAACAATAGATTTGATTGAAGATGCCATTGATGCTATTTGTGATGATGCTGGATGGGCATTTTTGGGTGATGTGGGGAATCTAATTGTAAAAAATAAACCCGAATTTGATCCAAGAAGTTATGGTTTTACCAAACTTACTCCAATGCTTAAATCCCTAACCGATATTTTAGAAATTGACGAAAGGGATTCGGATAAAAAAGGCATCAAACACGTGTATGTTAGATTAAGATACACTTAAAAATTGAGCAAAAAAAGAGGGCTTTTTCAAGACCCTCTAATTTGTAAGTTCTGATTTATCATTATCAAACTTATACAATATGTCGTATAGTTGACTATTGAGATACTTTTTCTAATATTGAAATATTTATGATATTATACCTCAAGTAATTAATCAAAACCACAATCAAATATACAATTAAATGCTGTATAAATTATTAAAGATTAGTAGATTAACAGTAGTTTAACTCGGATAATAACTGTTTTTAGAATCGGCGTCTTATTATCTGTTTTTAGAATGGAACTATTTTTAATTCGAAGTCTATTAGAATTTAATAAACCAATACATTTGCATTCTTAAAATTTTAATATTCTAATAAATGAAAATTGTTTTCGCTACCAATAATAAAAATAAAATTCTCGAAATACAAAGTATGCTTCCAGAAAGTATCGAAATTATTAGTTTAGAAAGTATTGGTTGTCTAGAAGATATTCCGGAAACTGCTGATACCATTGAAGGAAATGCGATTATGAAAGCCAATTATATTACAGAGAAATATGGTTATGATTGTTTTGCAGATGATACTGGACTCGAAGTTGATTCTTTAAATGGCGAACCTGGGGTATATTCCGCTCGGTATGCTGGTGAACAACGTTCTTCCGAAGATAATATGGATAAATTACTTTTGAATTTAGAAAATTCAACCAATAGAAATGCTCAGTTTAAAACTGTAATAACACTAAACCTTAAAGGGAAACAATATTTATTTACTGGAATTGCGAAAGGTGAAATAACTTTAGAAAAAAATGGTAATCAAGGTTTTGGTTACGACCCCATTTTTAGACCACAAGGGTACCAAGAAACATTTGCTCAATTGTCATTAGACACAAAAAATAGAATTAGCCACAGAGGAAAAGCGACTCAGGAATTGATTTCTTTTTTGAATCAAAATCCGATGTAAAATCTGTTTTAGATAATTGGGTATTTTGTAATAATACTTTTTTAAAGTTAATATTCTGAAGAATTTTTTAACCAAATGATAGTTACAATAAAATATAGTACATTTGAAATGCGTTATAGCTTTTCACTCAAATAATTCAGTATGTTCAATGTCAAAACAGTAGTTGCAGTATCTCTTTTTTTAATTCCAACAATTCATTATAGTCAACACACAGACGAGATCAATTCGAATAGACCGGGTGAATCTATGTCGGCTTTTGCTGTTGGAAAAACAGTACTTCAAGTAGAGACAGGAGTGTTTGGAATTCAAGAAAATCATAATCTTTTGAAATATGATGCCAATGGTTTTGGAATTGATTTTGAGGTGCGATATGGTGCTTTTCTAGAAAATTTAGAATTCATTGCAGATGTTCAATTTGTAAATGAAAGATTTACCTATCCGATGCAAATTGACGATAGAGCCGATTTTAAACAAACTGTTTTAGGAGCGAAATACTTAATTTATGATCCTAATAAAGGATATAAAAAAGAGGTGAATATATACAGTTGGAATGCCAACCATAAATTCAATTGGCATCAAGTAATTCCCGCTGTCGCTGTTTTTGCCGGTGCCAATTTTACAGGAGCTGACAATCCATTTTATTTTTCTCCAGAATCAAGTATTTCTCCAAAAGTAGCTGTTATTTTGCAAAATCATTTAGGTGATGGTTCTTGGGTATTTGTAACCAATATTATTTCAAACTATATGACTACGGACTATCCAAGTTTGAGTTATATCTTGACTTTGACTAAAGGAATTAATGATAAATGGTCTGCCTTTGTGGAAAATCAAGGTATTAAAAGTGATTTTTATAGTGATGCCATTGTAAGAGGTGGAGCAGCTTATTTAATCAACAAGAATTTGCAAGTTGATGCTTCTATAAGTACTAATTTTAAAGATACACCCTCTATTCTTTATGGAGGGGTTGGAATGTCTTGGCGATGGGATGGCCGATATAAAGAAGTCCAACTTTTGACCAAAGAAGAGCAAGCCGCACAAAAAATGGCAAAAAAAACAAAAACCAAAAAAGGATTTAGAATATTTAATAAAAAGTAATAGCAATTCCCTATAAACAACAATGATTACCATACAAGAAGCCAAGACCAAAAATGAGTTAATAGAATTTATAAAATTCCCTTTTGCCTTATACAAAGACAATCCGTATTGGGTTCCTCCTATAATTGCGGATGAGTTGGAAACTTTCGATAAAACAAAAAATCCGGCGTTTAATAGTGCTGAAGCCAATTTTTATGTTGCATATAAAAACAATGCATTGGTCGGTAGAATTGCTACAATCATAAATTGGGACGAAGTCAATTACCAACAAAAAAAGAAAGTTCGTTTTGGCTGGTTTGATGTTATTGATGATATTGAAGTGACCAAAGCGTTGCTGGAAAAAGTATATGAACTGGGAAAAAAAAATAATCTGGAATATGTAGAAGGCCCTATGGGATTTTCAAATCTGGATAAAGTTGGAGTTTTGACAGAAGGATTTGATGAACTGGGAACTATGATTACTTGGTACAATCATCCCTATTATGCTGCTCATTTTGAACAATTGGGTTATAGTACCGAGAAAGAATATGTTGAAAATAAATTTCCTTTCGCTAATGCTAAACCGGAATTTTTTGAAAGAATAAATGAGTTAGTCAAAACCAGATACCAACTCAAACCCATAAATTTCAAATCGACTAAAGCAGTAATGCCGTATGTGGATAAAATGTTTGATTTGTTTAATGAATCCTATGCTAACTTGTCTTCATTTGTAGCAATATCCGACATTCAAAAGGAATATTTCAAGAAAAAATACATCAGTTTCATCAATCCGGAATACATAAAATATGTCGAAGATAAAAATGGAAATTTAGTGGCATTTGCCATTGTGATGCCGAGTTTTTCAAAAGCACTTCAAAAAGCTAATGGTAAATTATTTCCTTTTGGCTTTCTTCATTTATTGAATGCAAGACGCAATAGTAAAGATGTTGTTTTCTACCTTATCGGAGTGCATCCAGATTATCAAAACAAAGGGGTTACGGCTATTATTTTTAATGAATACCATAAAACATTTACTGAAAAAGGAATTGAAAACTGTTTTAGGACTCCAGAATTGGCAGACAATATTGCTATTCAGTTGCTATGGAAAAATTTTAATCCAGTAGTTCATTGTCGAAGAAAAACGTTTCGAATAGCGCTTTAAAAATAGTGCTTCTATTTACTATAAATAAAAAAGACCGACAAGATTTGAACTTCTTGTCGGTCTTTTTTTTGTTTTAATTTTGATTTAAATATCGTCAAATTCGATATCGGTAAAACTAGAGGTACTAGGAATATTATCTTCGTTTGTTTTATCTAAAGCATATTCCTTTTTGAAATCTTTTTGGTGTCTTTCAGAGATTACTTCTTCGCCTTTGTGGTTTAAAACATAAGAAGTCATTTCTTCTAAAATTTCTGAGAATGCGGTAAAATCTTCTTTATATAAATAGATTTTGTGTTTTTTGAAATGAAAAGAACCGTCTTCTTCAGTGAATTTTTTACTTTCGGTAATTGTAATGTAATAATCATCAGCTTTAGTAGCTCTTACATCAAAGAAATAGGTTCTTCTGCCAGCTCTTAAAACTTTTGAAAATATTTCTTCTTTTTCTAACATATCATTTTCTCTCATAATCTTTTCGTCATTTTTTTTATTTAATAGCAATCAAAAATCATAAAAATATATGTATTATACAACAATTAAAGCAATTCTTTTTCTGAAAGTTGCTTTGTGTAGAGAGCTGAATAGTGTCCGTTTTGGTTTATTAATTGATTATGAGAACCTTGTTCGATTATTTTGCCATCTTCCAGAATAATTATTTTGTCCGCATTTTTTGCTGATGAGACCCTATGGCTGACAATTATGGTGGTTTTGTTCTTGCAAATTTGGTAGAGATTGTTCAAAATCGCCTCTTCAGTTTCAGTATCAACCGCGGATAAGCAATCATCAAAAAGTAATATTTCCGGGTTTTTTATGATCGCCCTTGCTATCGAAACACGTTGTTTTTGACCTCCGGAAAGCGTTATGCCTCTTTCTCCTAAAATGGTGTCATACCCTTTGTTAAAACTAGCGATATTGTCGTGAACAACAGCGCTTTTTGCGGCAGCTTCCACTTCTGGATCAGTTGCATCTTCTTTTCCAAATTTGATGTTGTTCTTGATGCTATCTGAAAATAAAAAAGCATCCTGTGGAACTACTCCAATACTGTTTCGTAAATCAAATAAATTGAGTTGGCTGATTTCTTTATTGTCAATCAAAATTTTACCAGTGGTAGTGTCATACAATCTGGAGATTAAAGATATAATAGTAGATTTTCCAGACCCCGTTTTTCCTAAAATAGCTAAGGTTTCTCCTTTCTTAACTGTAAAAGTTACGTTTTGAAGTGCTTTTATATGAGTGTCTTCATACGTGTAACTCACATTTTCAAACGAAATACTTCCTTCGATTTTAGATCTATTGGTATTCTTGTTTTGTATTTCGGGCACAATTTTCAAAAATTCATTCAATCTTTTTTGTGATGCTTCAGCCTCTTGAACCATTGATGAGACCCATCCTAGAGAAGCAACTGGCCATGTCAGCATATTTACGTATAAAATAAACTCAGCAATGGTTCCAATATTTTTTATAGTTCCATTTATATACATTAATCCTCCAAAGTAGATTACAATTAAGTTGCTTATTCCTATAAGTGCAAGCATTAGCGGTCCAAATAGTGATTGTACTTTGGCTAAACTTAAACTTTTGCTTTTGCTCTCATTTGCTAAATTGGTTATAAGTGTTTGATTTTGGTCTTCTAGTGAATACGCTTTTATAACGCGTATTCCAGAGAATACTTCTTGGGTATAACTGGAAACTTTTGATAAATACTGCTGAAAAGTTGTAGATCTTTTGTTGATTTCAGAACTTAATTTAAAAATACAAAAAGATAAAATAGGCAAAGGTAAAATAGTGTACAAAGTAAGTCGCGGAGATACATTATACATGTAGCCAATTACGATCGAAAAGCGAATAAAAGTATTGATGGTGTACATTACAGCTGGTCCTACGTACATACGTACCTTAGAAACATCTTCGCTGATGCGATTCATCAAATCACCTGTTCGGTTTTGTTTGTAAAAGTTTTGAGAAAGATTTTCATATTGACGAAAGACTTCATTCTTTAAATCAAATTCAATGTGGCGAGACATCACGATTAGTGTTTGTCTCATCAAGAATGTTAGGAATCCAGCAACGATTGTAGTGGCAATTATCAATAAAATATTTGAAATCAATTGTTGACTTATTATACTGGTATCAACTGCTTTACTTTTTGAAAAAGCTTCAATTTCATTAAATGATTTACTGATGAGTTTAGGTGTAAATAATGAAAATATTTGTGCGATTATTGTGATAATTATTCCAAGTAAAAAGCTGTATTTGTATTTGATGAAATATTTGTTTAAATAGCGTAATTCTTTCATATTTTGATGTATTCAGTATTGAATTGTTTTTGTTATTTATTAAATGTTTAAAATTTAACAATTGTTTTGTCAATTTGTAGTTTTGTTTTTGTTGTGATATATTTATTTTTAAATAATTTTAATAAAGTATATTTATTTTTTACGTATGTTTGAGATGTCTTTTTGATAAATTCGTAATTTTTAACTAAAAACAAATAGTACTATGAATGCTACTGTTACCACGGGGAAAGAACTTCAAAAAATGGATCCTGTTTTCGGACAATTATCTTTTAATGATCATGAACAAATTGTTTTTTGCAATGACAAAGATACAGGATTAAAAGCAATTATTGGTATTCATAATTCGGTTATGGGACCAGCATTGGGGGGGACTCGTATGTTTAATTATGCAAATGAATGGGATGCCTTGAATGATGTTTTGCGTCTTTCTAGAGGAATGACCTATAAAGCTGCAATCACGGGATTGAATATTGGTGGTGGAAAAGCTGTTATTATGGGTGATGCAAAAACACAGAAAACACCTGAGTTAATGCGTAAATTTGGCGAATTTGTTCACTCTTTAAGTGGAAGATATATTACAGCTGAAGATGTTGGAATGGAAACTTCAGATATGGATTTGGTTAGAGATGTAACACCTTATGTCACTGGGATTTCTGAAGAAAGAGGTGGTGCGGGAAATCCTTCTCCAGTTACTGCTTTTGGAGTTTATATGGGTATGAAAGCTGCTGCGAAACAGCAATTTGGAACCGATAATTTAGAAGGTAAAAAAATATTGGTTCAAGGAATTGGACACGTAGGGGAGACGTTGGTAGATTATTTAACAAAAGAAGGAGCTGTTGTATTTATTGCTGATATTAATGAAGAGAAATTATACGAAGTAGCAAAGAAATATAATGCTCAAATTTTTACAGGCGACGATTTGTATAGTGCTGATGTCGATATTTATGCACCTTGTGCTATGGGAGCAACCATAAATGATATTACCGTAAACAAAATTAAAGCTAAAGTAATTGCTGGTGCTGCAAATAATCAATTGGCAAACGAAAATACTCACGGTTTGATCTTGCAAGAAAGAGGAATTCTTTATGCGCCAGATTTCTTGATCAATGCTGGTGGTATTATCAATGTGTATGCTGAATTGGCTCATTATGACAAAGCAGAAATAATGCGCAAAACAGAAAATATTTATAATACGACATTAGAGATTTTTGATTATGCTGTTGCAAATGGAATTACAACGCATCAAGCAGCGTTGACAATTGCACAAAATCGTATTGATTTAAGAAAGATAGAAAACGAAAAGAAGTAGTCAGTATTCAGTTTCTTAGTATTCAGTTTTGAAAGAGTGTTCAGTATTTTTATTTTGAAAATGCTGAACACTTTTTTTACGTGTAAATACTGATCACTAAAAAACTGACCACTGATCACTGATTATTTTCTCAAATAAAGCAGGTATAAATTTTCATTTAATAGATGAAATTCTTATTTTTGCCAACTAATTTTAAAAGTTCTTACAAGGTGGTAAATAGAAGACACATTCGCGTTAAAGTCATGCAATCCATTTATGCAATGCATCAAAATGGTTCTGACAATCTAGAAAAGGAAGAGAAATTCCTTATGTATAGTATTGACGCTATTCAAGATTTATACCTAATAATGCTTTCTTCATTGATAGAGATATGTAAAAAAGAAACAGTTTTTTTACATTTATCAAGCCAAAAACATTTGGCTACAAAAGAAGAGCGTAACCCAAATGAAAAATTCATTAAAAACAGAATTTTTCAAATTCTTGCCGAAAACAATTCATTAAGTATTGCGCTTGAAAATCGTTCCATCAATAATTGGGAATTAAATGATGATTATATAATTCTGTTACTAAATGCAATAAAGGAAAGTGAATTGTATGCAAAATACATGAGTAATCCTGCTTCTACTTTTGAAGAAGATAAAGAATTTATTGTTGACATATTCTCGGAAGTTATTGTTCCTAACGAAAAGTTGTATGATTATTTAGAAGACGATAAATTAACTTGGATTGATGATATTCCTTTGGTAAATACTCATATTGTTAAGCAACTAAAAGCAATTAAGCAAGGTGAAGATGATAATTTTAGAGTTCCGAAATTATACAAAGACAATGAAGATAAAGCTTATGTAAAAGACTTGTTTAGAAAAACAATTCTAAACGAAACCGAATTGGCTAAGGAATATGTAGATAAAACACCTAATTGGGATAGTGAGCGTATAGCTGAAATCGATACGATTATCCTTAAGATGGCCATTTGTGAGTTCTTGAAATTCCCATCAATTCCTGTAAAAGTAACTTTGAATGAGTATTTAGAATTGGCTAAAGAATATTCAACTCCAAAAAGCAGTATTTTTATTAATGGAATATTGGATAATTTGGTTAAAGAACTTGAAGGAAATAAAAGAATTGTTAAGATAGGAAGAGGATTGATGTAATTTTAATTTTTCTATTATAATGGATAAAAAAGCAATACCCACACTACTTTTTTTTGTATTGATAACCATTTTTTCTTGTAAAAAGAACAGTAATGTTTTAGATAGAGATAGTGGAGTAACCGATATGAATTTTTCAGAAAAAATGCATGATTTTGGTTCCGTGAATCAAGGAGATAAAGTAGGTACAGAATTTGAGTTTACAAATTCGGGAAATGTGGATTTAATAATTACAGACGCTGTTGGATCTTGTGGTTGTACAGTTCCGGAATTTCCGAAAAATGCCATTAAGCCTGGTGAAAACGGTAGTATTAAAGTTTTATTTAATTCTACTAATAGATCGGGGATACAAAATAAATCTGTTACAATTACAGCAAATACAACAAAAGGCACTGAAATTTTAAACATAAAAGCAAACGTAATTCCGAGAATAGGAATTGCGCAATAATTTTTTAACATAAAAACTAAATATTTAAATTATGGGACAATTACAACAGTTCTTGCCGTTTCTATTAATGTTCGTAGTCATTTATTTCTTTATGATAAGACCACAACAAAAAAGAGCTAAAAATGAAAAAGAATTTGAAAGCGCATTAAAAGTAGGAGATAAAATAATTACAAAAAGTGGTATTCACGGTAAGATTGCTGAGCTAGGAGATTCAACAGTAATTATTGAAACTATGGCTGGAAAAATAAAAATGGAACGTTCTTCTATTTCAATGGAATTTAGTGCTACTTTGAATAAAAAGGCATAATTTATTCGATATAATAACAAAAACCCCAAACTTCTGTCTGTTTCAGACTGAAATTTGGGGTTTTTATTTTTAAAATAAAAAACTTATTTCTTTTTGTTTTTTTTATTTTTTTTGTTCTTTTTTGCTTTTGCTTTCATCTTTTTTTCCTTGGCTTTCGCTTTTACCTTTGCTTTTTTTGCTTTGTCTTTTTTGGCTTTCTTAGCTTTTTTTGCTTTTGCTTTCGCTTTTTCTTTTGCCTTTTTAGCTTTTTCTTTTTCTTTTTCTTTCATTTTGGATTTTTTCTTTTTGCTTTTCTTTTTTTCTTCATCTTCAGAAATAATTGCTTTATCCTGAGTTTTAATTTTTTCAATAATTGGCTCATTAGCTGCGCTAGCTATAACTCCAGTTGATGTAGATGGAATTTTTGTTTTGTTGGATTTTGGAGTGGTCCTTGTAGAATTTGATTTTGTAACAGCTGATTTTTCAACAGCTGGTTTTGCAACAGCTGGTTTTGTACTGATTGCTTTAACAGCAGTTGGTTTAGTAACAGCTGTCTTTGCAGTTGTCGATTTAACGGCGGATGGTTTTGCTATTGCAGGTTTTACTATTTCAGTTTTTTCGGTTTTTGAAATGTCTGTATTCTCTGTTTTCTCAGTCACTACATTTTCATCTTTTTTTTCTATCATAATTGTATATTGTTAATGTTTTATTTTTATTTTGGTATTTTTGTAAAATCAGGAAGTGGTTTGTAAATATCTCAATATTAATAAATTGTTAGTTTTACATTAACAAATATAATGAATATATGAATGTTGTAATGTTAAGGTTTTGCTGATTTTTTATTTTGTGTGTTTAGTTTAGGAGGTATAATTTTTATGGTGATTCTAAATACATATTTTAACAAAAAAGAGTTTCAAAATTAATCTAATTAATTTCGAAACTCTTTTTTGTTTTAAATTCATTTTTAGCCTGTATTTAAACATAGATTTCGAATTAGAAATCTACTATAGCTAAATTCATTTTCTAATAAAGCGCTTACTCTTATTTATGATGATTAAAAGTTTTTTTATTGTTTAAAATGCAATGGGGTCAAGTGTAAACTTTTAATTAAACTTAAAATAGATAGGCTTTATAGGAATATATAATTTTATTTATTTTTTTCTTGATATGATTTCTTTATTTAAATATTCACCTTTGGCAGTCAATTCTGCAATTCTTATAATGACATTTACTGCCTTTTGCATGCTTTCTACTGGAACATATTCGTATTTTCCGTGAAAGTTATGTCCGCCAGCAAAAATGTTAGGGCAGGGCAATCCTTTGTATGATAATTGACAGCCATCAGTACCGCCACGAATAGGTTTTATAAGTGGCTTTATGCCTAATTCTCTCATCGCTTTTTCTGCAATAAAAACAATATGTTTTACGGGAGTTACCTTTTCTTTCATATTATAGTATTGGTCTTTAACAGTTGCAATCACAATATCTTCACCAAATTGTTTGGCAAATTTTTTGTTGATTTTTTTTGCGATTTTAGCAATTAAATCTTTTCGTTTTTCAAATTTTAATTTGTTATGATCTCTGATTATTAATTCTAAAACCGTTTCTTCAATACTTCCTGTTAACTGATGCACATGAAAAAAACCTTGATATCCTTTGGTTTCCTGTGGAGTTTCGTCTTTTGGTAATTCATTGATAAAGTCATTAGCGATTAGCATTGAATTGATCATTTTTCCTTTAGCATAACCTGGGTGAACACTTTTTCCTTTAAAGGTTATTTTGGCTCCTGCTGCATTGAAGTTTTCATATTCTAATTCACCTACTTGGCTTCCATCCATAGTATAAGCCCATTCTGCGGCAAATTTTTCCACATCAAAGTGATGCGCTCCTCGGCCAATTTCTTCGTCAGGTGTAAAAGCAATTCTGATTTTGCCATGCTTGATATCAGGATTCTTGATTAAGAATTCCATTGCGGTTACAATCTCGGTGATTCCTGCTTTATCGTCAGCACCTAAGAGAGTCGTTCCGTCTGTTGTAATTAAGGTTTGTCCTTTGTATTGGAGTAAATCTTTAAAATAGGTAGGTGATAAAATTATATTTTGTGCAGCATTCAAGACAATGTCTTTACCGTCATAATTTGGAATAATTTGTGGTTTTACATTCGCACCTGTAAAATCTGGTGTGGTATCAAAGTGAGAAATAAAACCAATTGTTGGTACATCATGATCTACATTACTGGGTAATGTTGCCATTATATAAGCCTTGTCGTCTATGGTTACATCTTGTAAACCAATGTTTTTTAATTCTTCAACTAGTATATTGGCTAGATCCCATTGTTTTGAAGTACTTGGAGTGGTACTTGAATTTGCATCTGATTCAGTGTCGATTGTTACATAACTTATGAAACGGTCAATTATATGTTGCATGGTATTTATTTTTGAGCAAATATAAACATTTTTAAAAAACTGTAGTTCTTGGTTTGGAGCTCGTAAAAAAGAAAAAAAAATATCCATTTTTCAATGGATATTTTTATGTTATTGTTTGGGTATTAGTGTTTATTTCAGAGCAATGTTTAGTTTGGTTTAACAGCTTTTTCAGCAGCAATTTTTGCTTCAGCAGCAGCTTTTTTCTCTGCTTCAGCTGTTGCTTTTGCAATTTGTTCATCTAGCATTGTAGATTTTTGTAAAGCTAATTTCGCAGATTCAGCTAGTTTTGCGTCAGCTTCTGCTTTTTCTTTTTTTAGTTTTTCAACATCTTTGATTAATTTCTCTTGTGCATCTTTAGCTTTCCCAGCTTCTTTTTCATAAGCCGCTATTTTTTCTTTAGAAATTTTTTCAGCTTCATCAGCCGCTTTTTTATCGGCTTCTGCTTTTGCTTTCAATGCTATTGCTTCTTCTTTTGCTGCTTTTTCTTCAGCTTCGGCTTTTGCTTTTGCCTCGATGGCAGCTACTCTTGCAGCTTCTTTTGCCTCAGCGGCACCTTTAGCTTCAGCTTCAGCTTTTACTTTAGCAGCTATGGCAGCCTCTTTTGCCGCAGTTATTTTTGCTTGCTCTGCTGCTTTTTTGTCTGCTTCGGCTTTTGCTTTAGCCGCTTTTTCTTCGGCTATTTTAGCTTCTGCAACTGCTTTTTTTTCGGCTTCAATTTTTGCTAAATATGCTTTTTCTTGATCTTTTAAATCTTGCATTTGTTTTTTAAAATCAATTGGAGCAGTTGTTGTTGCTGTAGAACTTTCGGAACTTACAGTTTCATTTTTGGATTCTTGAGCAAAGAAAGTTTGTGTTAGTAAAAGAAAAATAATTACAAATGGTACCTTTATATTCATAATAATGTGGTATTTGGTTAGTTATGGTTAATTTTGGATTTTACAAATATAACTTTTTTTTCATTTTTTTAACTTTTTATGTGTGTTTTATTTTTAAATTTGGTTAAAATTTAAATTTATATGTTTTTTAATTTACAAGTCTTACAATTAAACTATGTATTATAGGATTTTATTTTTATTTAATAACAAAAAATTAAAAAAGGTGTTTTTATTAAATAAAAAAATCTGCTTTTTACAGCAGATTTTTAAAAATGGAATTGCAATTTTTATAGCTCTTTTTTGATAACTACTTTGCTTTTTTCAGTATCCATCATTTCCATGAGTTTTAGACCCAATAATCCGCTCATAGATCCGTCTGTTCCGTTGCTTCCGGAAATAAGGACATCTGGAATGACTTTGATTTTTCCTTTTCCTATTTCTTCGGTGATTTTGTATTTTGTAAAATTATCTCCACCCATTGCGGAAACTTGCAGTTGATAGGCCTCTGCTGTTGACTTACCAATTGCCATAATTTTTTCGGCTTCGGCAAGACCCGTTTTGGAGATTCTTTCGGCTTCGGCACTAGCTGTCAATTTGGTTGCTTCAGCTTGTGCACCTGCTCTTGCTTTGGTAGCTTCGGCTTCTGCATTGGCGCGCATTTTTGTAGCTTCTGCTTCGGCATTTACATTAAGTTTCAAACTTGTTGCATCTCCTTCTGCTTTCTTAACAGTTGCATCTGCAGTACGTTGTGCAATTTCAACACTTTGAGATGCTTTTACGATTTCTTTTTGCATATCAGCAATGGCGGTTTCTTTTTCCATTCCTTGGCGTTGTTCCTGTGCCATTTTTTGGGTTTGATATGTTTTTTGCTCTTCTTCGGCAATTTTTCTATCTGTCAATGTTTTCATTAACGATTCAGGTGGAACAATATCTCCAATTAATGTATCAACTGCGTTAACATTGTATTCGTCTAAAACCACTTTGATGTGATTTTTTGCTGATTCCTGACGTTCTTTTCTAGTCGAAAGAAATGAAATTACATCACTTTCCTGTGCCGAATTTCTAAAATAATTTCCAATCGTTGGTTCTAATACTTGAGAAACCAAGTTATTCATACTTCCAAAACGGGCAATTACTTTTGGTGCCTCATTAGCAGGAACATGAATGATTTGTGATACATCTAGATTAAAAGGGAAACCATCTTTGGAACGAACCGTAATTGTTGAAAGGTTTTGATCCAAGTTATGAGATTCACTTCTGGCATCTGCCCAGTTTAATACCAAGTTAGTAGTAGGTACTGGTTCGAGTTTGGTAGTGTATTTATTAAGTGCATATTTTCCAGGGCCAAAAGGTTCCATCCAAACACCACGTTGTCCTTTTGACACTATATTTCCGTGTTTGAAGGTATCGCCGGTTACATCTTGGCCATCTTCTCCAATATAGGATATAACTACACCAACATAACCAATTGGCACATCTGTCATAGGGGTTTGTTCAATTTGAATCGCCCATGTATTGATATAGTAAGAACCAGCCAGCATTACTTGCGGTTGCAATCCACGGTTTCCACCGTTTTTTAAGAATTGATCAAAATCTTGAAAGTTATTGTGATTGTCCACAAACTTACCGGCAATTTGTCCAATCGGAATAGGTTCTCCATCCATTGCAGTTACAATACCGACCATGTTTTCGGAAATTACTATTTGTGGAGAAATAACCACTTCAAACAAATGGGTGTTGATACGATACGATCCCGTTGTAATAAAAGCAGATTGTCTTCCTTTTTGTCCGCCATTGTCAAGAAATAAAGTGGCGTCTTGAAAATTGTCTGAACTCACTTTTTGAGCAAGAATACGACCAGTTGGAATTTCTGCTCCATCTTTGCTTAGCAACAATCCAATATTACCTTCTGGAATAATAGTAAAGGATGCCATGTCTATCGAATATTGCCATGGCCACATCGCCCAATATAATCCTGGGGCAAGCGTTTTGGCTTGGTAACCAGCTTCTCCTTTGGTTGCGATAATTCTGCCGTCTGGCAATGATTTATCAGCGCCAAAAAGCACGAATTTTTTGGTAACTAAGCCAATTTTGTTTTCTGGAACGATAACCATTCCGAAGAAAACACGTAAAACAAATTTGTAAAAAAGAAAGGATAATACAATTAAGAATATCCACCAGTAGGTAAGAAAAAATAGCATAGCGGTTAAGGTTTAGATTACAAACATAATTTATTTTTCTTGTTTTTAGTTTCTTATTTTGAAGTATTTTTCAACTTTTTTGATGCTAATTTTCATTCTGTTTTTGTTCAGTTTGTTGTCATTCGTTTTGATTTGAAAAGTATAATTCTGATCTTGAGATACGGGTTTGCGTGAGGGGTAGAGCAAGGCGCCAAAGCGCTCGTGATAACCCGACCGCGTTGAAGAAAGGGGCTTAATGGGCGGTGCTATAAGTAAGCCCCTTTTTTCAATGGGGTCACGCCCAAAGTATTATGGCAGACTAGAGTTTCGGATTTTTTGACTAATTTGCAGGTTATTAGTTATTAATCTTATGGCATTATTTAATCGTTTAAATTTAAAGGCAAAGGCTCTTGTAAATACGGGCTTTGGTAGCAGCGCATCCAGTTATGGTGGGCGATTTATTAATAAGGACGGCTCGGTCAATGCGGTGAAAAAAGGAGTTGGTGCTCTAGATAGAATTAGTTGGTATCATACGATGCTGGATATGTCTTCGTGGAAATTCCTTTCGATACTGTTGTTGTTTTATGTTACTATTAATTTTGTGTTTGCGTTGCTGTATTTTGCAATTGGGATTGAACATCTTAATGGAATTGCAACTACCGATAATGAATGGGTACAATTTGGGCAGGCTTATTTCTTTAGTGCGCAAACGTTTACCACAGTTGGTTATGGGCATATTAGTCCGACTGGTTTTTATACCAGCGCATTGTCCTCGGCAGAAGCACTAATTGGTTTATTGAGTTTTGCTATTGCTACAGGTTTGTTTTTTGGGAGATTTAGCAAGCCTTCTATTTTTATAAAATTTTCAAAAAATGCGGTCATTGCTCCTTTTAATGACGGTAAAGCATTAATGTTTCGGTTGGCTCCTTATAAAAATACCAATTATATTGATGCCGAAGTGAATGTAACTCTTGGAATGCGAATTGAAGAAAATGGAGTGATGACCAATAAATTTTACACTTTGGATTTGGAATATCAAAGAATAAATTCGTTGGCATTGAGTTGGACTTTGGTTCATCCGATAACCAGTGAAAGTCCTTTGTGGGAATTGGTTGCTTCGGATTATGATTCGATTTTGGGCGAAATTATTGTGATTATTAAAACTTTTGATGACATGTTCAGTACTACGGTTGCAACGCGCACATCCTATACTTTTGAAGAAGTCGTTTATGGTGCCAAATTTAAATCAATGTATACTCGAAGTGATAATAACAAAAGTACCATTCTGGATTTGGGTCTGTTAAATTCGTTTGATAAAGTCCTTATGGATTAGCGAGTAGTTTTTCTTTTAAAATACGAACACCTTCGGAAGCGATGTTTGGGATTACTTCGAGAGGGTTTTTAAGATTTGGAATTTTTATGGGTTTTGGATCGATATAATAAATGGGTGTTTCTCTTTTGGTAAAATCTATTAAGCCAGCAGCAGGGTAAACTTGTAATGAAGTACCAATTACTGCAAAATAATCAGCTTGTTCTGTGATTTCTATCGCTTCATCCAAAGCGGGTACTTGTTCTCCAAACCATACTATATGAGGACGAAGCTGATTGCCTTGTTGGTCAACGTCACCAAAATTCAAATCGTTGGGCCAATCCAAAATGTAGTTTTCGATTTTGGAACTTCGTACTTTTAATAATTCGCCATGCAAATGCGTTACATTCGAACTTCCAGCTCGTTCGTGTAAATCATCTACATTTTGGGTGATGATATAAACGTCAAAATTATTTTCTAATTCGGCCAAAATCTGATGACCTAAATTGGGGTGTACTTCTTTTAGTTGTTGTCGTCTTTGGTTGTAGAAATCAAGAACCAGTGCAGGGTTTTTATACCAACCTTCTGGAGTTGCGACATCCATTACGTTATGGCCTTCCCATAATCCGTCGCTATCACGAAATGTTTTGATGCCGCTTTCGGCACTAATTCCAGCGCCAGTAAGAACAACTAATTTCTTTTTCATTTTTTGAAATTTTTATAGAAAATAAAACTACTCTTTTTTAGTATTTTTGCCAAAACTAATATACAATGATTGATCTCGATTACCTTGCTTTTCTTGAAAATATTTTGACAGATAATAGGAAGGAAAAATTTTTAAAAGTTTTGAAAGACAGAACCAAACATTTTACCATTGCGGTTGAAGATGTTTTTCAGATGCATAATGCTAGTGCCGTGATGCGCAGTTGTGAGGTTTTTGGAATTCAGGAGTTGCATGTTATCGAGGAACGTTATGGAAAACGGATCGATAAAGAAATTGCAATGGGTGCCCAAAAATGGGTTGATATTTCGACTTATGATAGTGTTACGAATTGTATTGATACTTTAAAAAGTAAAGGCTATCAAATTATTGCGACTACACCACATGAGAATGATTGTTTGATGGAGGATTTTGATATCACGAAACCAAGCGCCTTGTTTTTTGGAACCGAGAGAGATGGATTGTCAGAAGAGATTCTCAGGAGAGCGGATGGTTTTCTTAAAATTCCGATGGTTGGTTTTACGGAGAGTTTGAATATCTCAGTTTCGGCATCGATTATTATTCAGAATCTAACGAATCGTTTGCGCAATTCGGATGTTGATTGGCAATTGACTGAAGAAGAGATTTTGGTGAAAAGATTGGATTGGGCGAGAAAGTCTATTAAAGATATAAAAAGGATTGAAGCAAGATATTATGAAGAGAATCCACAAATTTAAAATTCTATTTCAAATGCAAATTCAATTTCAAGAGCAATTACAAATTCTAAAACTTATAAAGCTGTTTTAGTTTGAAGTACATTTTAGTATTGCCATTGAAATTTTAAGTCTGGTATTGTTAGTTTTATTTGTATTTTCGTTTAGGAAAAAAATACTAAGCGATACAGTTTCCAGTTTTGCCAAAATTGATAATTCGAATTATATAGATTGAAAAAATGTTTTAAATATCTGATTTCTCTTTTTCTGGTTTTTGGCCTGATGGTTAATGATTGTGATTTATATTTTCAATCCAATTCAGTAGATTACTATCAATTTTCGAGCGTAATTCTTAGAGGAGAATCGAATAATAAAGATTCCAAATTATATGTGTTCGGTGAGGTAAATTCATCTAAAAAGGGTTCGTCTCCAATTTTATTTGCTTGCCTCGAATTTAAAGATAGTTATAGTCTTCAAGTTTGGGTTCTTTTAAAAACTCAGAAGTTGCTTCATCAAGAAGTAAGTTCAATCTTATCTCAGTCCATCTTTATAAATGAGATGATTACTTCGAGAATAACTTATAAAAATTTATACATAGCTTAAAAATATTTTTTAAGCATTTATGCAACTCAATGCATAAGATGATATTATAATGTCTAATCATTTATCATTTACAAAATGTATAAACCTAACAAAACACGTTTGGAGGAATCTAAACGCCCTATTCTTTGGTTAAAAAGAAAAATTATTCTTGTTATTACGGCGCTTATGGTTGGAATGTCAAACAGTATGAATGGCGGTGATACTCTGATTAACGGTAATCAAAATCACATTGAGCAACAACACAAAAAAGATTGATTTTGAATGTTTTCAAATATGTTTCGATCATTTTTTAGATAAATCTTTGATTTTGACCTAAAAATAATTGTAATAGTTTTTGAATTATTGCTTTAATATAAATTTATTTTCTGTATTTATACTATAACTGTTAGATTACGAAAATACGCGTGAGGGATAGACGGAAGCTACCGAAGTAGCCCAGATAGCCCGGCAGCATAAAAAGAAGGGACCGACTAATTAGTGTGATTAGTTGGTCCCTTTTTTTTATGGTGACACGCCCAAATGATGTTTAAAGTTGTCGTTGAAAACTAACTTTACTTTTTCTTCAAGACTTTGTATTGTTCGTAGCAACCGCTTATGGCGTCCATGATTTGAAGGTCGTTGGCGGTTTTTATGAAAGCTTCTGAGTAACTGCATCGTCCTAATATTTCGGCGATTTCATCTTGTGAAACGCCAAGAAGCAGCGAGATGGTTTCTCTGTCGTATTTGGTTTCCAGTAGATTCCTAACAGTATCATCCTTTCGCATCTCTTTTAATTTTTTGAGCTGTTGCGGTTTTTTTCCGAAGAAATTGTAAAGCATATCTGCAGGGTTGAATATAGAGCCTAAAACTTTTCCAAAGGCTTCTGGAGCGTATTGACCTGCTTCGTATCCTTGTCCTAAGCCCGAAATACTATAGCGATAATCTTCTTTTATTGGAATTAATTTGGAATCGATTTCTAAATATCCGGTAAGATAGTATGGGCTAATTACGACCTCATTTAAGGGAATAGCTTTTTGGGTAAGTTGTATGGTTGTTTTTTTGTTTTTTATCCAGTCATTGGTCACTCTTACACGTAAAGATTGGTAGCCTAAAAGTGTTATGTGTAAAGTGTCACTTTGTGTTACAGTAATTTCAAAATTACCTTTGTTGTCTGTGGTGGTTCCTGTGACTTGATTGATATTGATGATGTTTACGTTGGCTAATGGGGTGCCGGTATTATCGCTGATTATAGAACCAGAGACTTTTGTTGGAGTATCAATTGTTTGTGCAATTGATTTTATGGATGTGACTAAAAATAAAAAAACTACAAAATATTTCATAAACTGATTTAAAACTTTAAAAGTAGTAAAACGGTATTAAATATTTTGTAGTTCTTGTATAATTATAAGAAAATTAACAATCGAAAAAAAATTAGAGGTCAGAAAATAGAAGTTAGAAATTAGAAAAATACGATTTAAATCTTATTTCTCACTTCTCACTTCTTGCCTCTAACCTCTAACCTCTATTTTCTTTAGTCTCTTCTTGGTCTTCTTGGTCTTGGTGCATCACCAAAGCTTTCAGAGCGTCTTGGTGCTCTGTCAGACGAACCTTCTCTAGGAGTTCTGTCTGATGAAAAACCACCTTCTCTTCTTGGAGCTGAACTTCTTTCAGATCTGAAACCACCTTCTCTAGGAGCAGTACCTCTGTCGCTTCTAAATCCGCCTGATCCTTCTCTTCTTGGAGCAAAACTTCCTTCTCTTCTTGGAGCAGAACTTCTTCCACCACCGAATCCACCACCAGAGCTTCTTCCGTTATGGTCACGTCTTCCGCCACCATCGTTTTTAGAAATTTCAACATTGATACGACGTCCTTCTAGTTGTACGTTGTTCAATATTTCCATTACTTTATCGGTGTGTTCAGGATCCGTGTTAAAGAAAGAGAAACCTTCTTTTACGTCTACTTTGAAAACGTCATCACGACCTAAGTCTAATGTTTCTTTCAAGTAATCTTTTAATGACATCCAGTCAAAATTGTCTCTAGAACCAATGTTTACAAAGTATCTTGTAGCACCACCATTATTGTTTTCTCTTGGAGCGCCATCTCTATCGTCACGATCACGTCTTTCAGAACCAGAAGATTGATTAGAGATGTCTCTATTTTTCTTGTAATAGTTGATAAAACGATTAAATTCAACTGATACCATTTTCTTAATCAATTCTTCTTTAGATAAATCTTCAAGAACATTATTGATTGCTGGAAGGTAGTTGTCGATTTCGTGATCCACTTCGGTATCCTTAATCTTAGTAGCTAAGTGTAATAATTGGATTTCGCAGATTTCAATTCCAGAAGGGATTGTTTTTTCTTCGAATTTTTGTTTGATAATTCTTTCGATAGAAGAAATTTTACGCAATTCGCTTTTTGTAACGATTACGATAGAAGTTCCTAATTTACCTGCACGACCTGTACGACCAGAACGGTGATTGTAGGTTTCGATTTCGTCAGGAAGTTGGTAATTTACTACGTGAGTAATATTGTCAACGTCAATTCCACGTGCAGCAACATCAGTCGCTACAAGCATTTGGATTTGTCTTCCTCTAAACGATTTCATTACACCATCACGTTGTGCTTGTGATAAATCTCCGTGCAATGCAGCTGCGCTGTATCCGTCTTCGATTAATTTTTCGGCAACAGCTTGTGTGTCTCTTTTTGTTCTACAGAAAACTACTGAGAAAATATCAGGATTACAATCTGCTAAACGTTTCAATGCTTCGTAACGGTCACGTGCGTTTACTAAGTAAAATTCGTGTGATACGGTAGCAGAACCAGAGTTTTTGGTACCTACTGTAATTTCAATAGGATCCGTCATGAATTGTTTTCCAATTCGTGCCACTTCAGCAGGCATAGTTGCAGAAAACAACCATGTGCTTTTTTCGTCAGGCGTTGTAGAAAGGATGTTTACGATGTCTTCGTAGAAACCCATGTTCAACATTTCGTCTGCTTCGTCAAGGATACAATAGTTAATTTGAGAAATGTTTACCAATCCTCTATTAATCATATCTTGCATTCTACCCGGAGTCGCTACTATAATTTGTGCGCCTCTCTTAATGTCTCTCGCTTGTTCTGTAATGCTAGCCCCGCCGTATACTGCTACCACATTAATACCTTTCTCGTATTTAGAGTAGTTTTTAAGTTCGTTGGTAATCTGCAAACACAATTCACGTGTTGGAGATAAAATCAATGCTTGCGTATTTCTGTTGTTGGCATCAATTTTCTGAATAACTGGAAAACCAAATGCTGCCGTTTTCCCTGTCCCTGTCTGAGCCAACGCAACTAAATCTGTGTCTTTTTCCAATAATAGGGGAATCGCTTTCTCCTGTACTTCGGTCGGATTCTCAAATCCTAGATCTAAAATCGCCTTCAGTAACGATTCACTCAATCCTAATTGTTCAAATTTATTCATATATATTTTTAAAATAGGGTGCAAAATTACTGTTTATAATCCATATAAACTAATGGTATTTTAAGAATTGGGTTTTTATTAGCTTTTGATAATCAGTTTATTATAATATTAAATTTGATTTTTGATTTTTAAATTTGATTTTTACTGTGAAATTATGTCTTGAATTTTATTTTTTTTGTTAAAAAAAGGAATAAAAAAATGTTTTTAATTTGTATTACAATTTGTTGTTGAGTTTAATTTGCGTTAGAGTGATTGGGTTTTAATTGTTTTTTGCACCTTTTCTTCATTTTTTATCATTTCTTTAAGAATGATATTTTTAAAATGCTCCGAAGTTTCCATATTGATTTATTAATTTTGCCTAAAAATTATTAGATTATGCAAACAGCCTCTTTTTCGGGTTTTATAGAAATGATATTTTATATGATAGCTTTCTATTATATATTTAAATTTTTGGCTAAACTATTTTTACCAATAGTAGTAAAAAAAGTTGTAGAAAAGGCTGGTCAAAATTTTCAGCAACAACAGCAACAGCGCTCTCAGCAAACAACTTGGAAGAAAACATCGAATAATGATGAAATTATAATTGACACTGCCAATAGTAAAAACCCACGTGAGACCAAAAAAGTGGGTGATTATGTCGATTATGAAGAAATTGATTAGCCCACTAACCCCCAAAGGGGGATTGTAAAGTGTTGATAGTTTAAATTTAAATTAAAATAGCTTTACTTTTTATAACTTACAAACCAAAATCCACAATCCAAAACCCATATTAATGAAGCAACTTCAAAAGTTCTTTCCGCACGCACTAGCCATTTTTGGTTTTATTCTAGTTTCTACACTTTATTTCTTTCCAGTATTACAAGGAAAACAGATTTTTCAATCGGATATTGCTCAATATACTGGAATGGCCAAAGAGCAAAATGATTTTAGAGCAACTCATCACGAAGAACCTTATTGGACAAATTCTGCATTTGGGGGAATGCCAACCTATCAATTGGGGGCTAAATATCCTCACGATTATGTAGGCGCCATTGATGATGTATTGCGTTTTTTACCACGACCAGCGGATTATTTATTCTTATATTTTCTTAGTTTTTATATTTTAATGTTGGTTTTAAAAGCGGATCCGTTAAAAGCTTTTTTTGGTGCATTGGCATTTGGTTTTTCTACTTACTTAATTATAATTCTTGGAGTTGGACATAATGCCAAAGCGCATGCAATTGCCTATATGCCGATGGTTGTGGCTGGTTTTGTAATGGTTTTTCAACGGAAATATATTTTAGGTGGATTGCTCGCCATGTTTGCTTTGGCATTAGAAATAAATGCTAATCACTTTCAAATGACTTACTATTTATTGATTTTATTATTAATTCTTTCGGGATATTTTATTTATGAAGGGATTAAATCAAAAGAATATAAGTCTTTATTGTATTCGATAGGAACTCTAATAGGTGCTGGTATTATAGCCATTGGTTCCAACGCAACAAATTTATTGGCGACCGTCGAATATGCCAATTTTAGTACTCGTGGAAAAAGCGATTTAAGCTTTAACCCAGACGGTTCAAAACGAACTACTGATGTTGCAATGTCTCGTGACTATATTACAGAATACAGTTATGGTATCGCGGAAAGTTTTAATCTTATTGCACCTCGATTATTTGGAGGATCTAATAATGAAAAGGTTGGAACAGATAGTGAAATGTTTGAGTTTATGATTTCACAGGGAGTACCAGAAGCTCAAGCCACCGATTTTGTTTCGGGTATGCCTACGTATTGGGGGGATCAGCCTATTGTATCTGCGCCAGCATATATAGGAGCAGTGGTTTTCTTTTTGGGAATTTTGGCTTTGTTTATTGATGAAAGGAAAATTAAATATGCATTCTTAGGTGGAGCTCTAGTTACTTTAATTCTTTCTTGGGGGAAAAACTTTCCTGCTTTGACGGATTTTTGTATCGATCATATTCCTATGTATAATAAGTTTAGAGCAGTATCATCTATTCAAGTTATTCTGGAATTGTGTTTTCCGGTTTTGGCAATTATGGGGTTGCAATCTTTTTTTAAATTAGAAAAAGAGAAACAATTAAAACCGTTGTTGCAATCAGGGGCAATTGGATTAGGATTGATTTTGATTCTGTTCTTGTCCAAAAGTTTATTTACTTTTTCAGGTGTAAATGATAGTTCTTTTCTTGAAAATTATGGGCCGAGTTTTGTAGATGCCTTAAAAGCAGATAGAAGATCATTGTATAGTGCAGATTTATTACGATCTGGTTTTTTTATTTTGATAGCTGCTGGTACTTTATGGCTGTTCGTTAAAAATAAAATTGCCCAAAACACGGCTATTATTTTGGTTGGCTTATTTATGGTGTCTGATTTATTTTTTGTGGACAAAAATTATGTTTCGAACAAAGATTTTATAAGCGCTAGAGAAGTTGAAGTGCCTTTTCAAGAAACACCAACTGATACAGAAATTCTAAAAGACACTACTAATTATCGTGTTTTTGATATACAAGGTCTAATGCAAGCACGAACTTCTTATTTTCATAAAGCAATTGGAGGATATAGTGCTGTCAAGCCTCAAAGAATGCAACAATTATTTGATTATCAAATTGCCAAAAACAATGTGGAAATACTTAATATGTTGAATGTAAAGTATGTGATTCAATTAGATAAAGATGGAAAGGAATATCCAATTATTAACCCAGATGCCAATGGAAACGCTTGGTTTGTAAGTGGAGTTAAATTGGTAACTAATCCAGATGAAGAAATGAAAGCTTTGGATAAAGTGAATTCTAAAAACCTAGCTATTATCAATGGGAATGAATTTTCGGAAATAAAGAATAAGGCTTTCGCCAAAGACAGTTCGGCTACCATAACCTTGGATGACTATCAGCCTAATAAATTGAAATATACATCAAACAATTCTAATGAAGGTTTAGCTGTTTTCTCTGAGATGTATTATGAAAAAGGCTGGAAAGCTTTAATTGATGGTAAAGAGACTCCAATCATGAGAGCTGATTATGCTTTGAGAGCTATTGTAGTTCCAGCAGGAAAACATAGCATCGAATTCAAGTTTGAGCCTCAAGTAGTGAAAACAGGAAGTGTAATTACGCTTGTTAGTTCGATTGGAATGTTGTTTCTTTTGATTGGTGGGATTTACTTTGAGAAAAAGAATGGATTTAAGAACATGAATTAACTTCCCGATTATTTTCGGAATTGATTCTTGATTTAATTATTTAATACAAATCCTTATCATTTTGGACACAAAAAAAATCCTTATTATAACGTACTATTGGCCACCAGCTGGAGGGCCTGGTGTTCAGCGTTGGCTTAAGTTTGTAAAATATTTGCCGGATTTTGATATTCAGCCCATTGTTTATATTCCTGAGAATCCAACTTATCCAATTGTTGATGCCAATTTAGGAAAAGAAGTATCGGATAAAGCGATTGTTTTAAAGCAAAAAATTTTCGAGCCGTATCAATTGGCTTCGGTTTTTTCTAAAAATAAAACCAAAAAAATTAGTTCGGGTATTATTCCAAATCAGAAGAAACAAACTTTTCTGGAAAAGACTATGTTGTGGGTTCGCGGCAATCTATTTATTCCTGATGCACGAGTTTTTTGGGTTAAACCATCTGTAAAGTACTTGGAAAAATACATTGTTGAGAATAAAATTGATACCATAATTACATCTGGGCCTCCACATAGTTTACATCTAATTGGATTGGTTTTAAAGCAAAAATTAAAAGTAACTTGGTTTGCTGATTTTAGGGATCCTTGGACAACTATCGGTTATCATAAATCGTTAAAATTATCAGCCAAAGCAGAAAACAAACACAAAGCATTGGAATTTCGTGTCTTGAATACTGCCGATACTATTATTGTCACCAGTAAAACAACTAAATCTGAATTTAGAGCAATAACAAACAAACCAATCGCTGTTATTACCAATGGATTTGATACAGAACCCCTAACACCCGTTACTTTAGATTCTAAATTCAGTTTGGCGCATATAGGTTCTTTTTTGTCAGAACGAAATCCAACTATATTGTGGGAATCTTTAACCGAATTGCTTCAGGAAATACCTGATTTTAAAAATCATTTAGAACTTAAATTAATAGGAGCCGTTAGTCAGGAAGTGTTAGATACTATTTCACGATTTAATTTGGAAAGGTATTTGAATAATTTAGGATATGTTTCCCATTCGGAAGCGGTGGCGCACCAAAGGAATTCTCAAGTATTGTTGCTTATCGAAATTGACTCTGCGGAAACCAAAAGTATTATTCCCGGAAAATTATTTGAATATATGGTTTCTAATAGACCAATTATTGGAATTGGCCCAAAAGATTCTGATTTTGCCGAAATCATAACAGAAACCAATACAGGTGTATTTTTTGAATATACAGAGAAGGAAAAACTAAAACACACCATTAAATCGTATTACAATCAATTTTTGGAAGGGAAATTACAATCTTATGGTGTAGGTTTGCAAAAATATTCCAGAAAAAATTTAACCAAAGAATTATCAAAATTGATACATTCAAAGGTTTAAGGTTTTCAACTTTAAACTTTTTCAACTTTAAACTTTTAAACTCCTATTAATGGGTATAGTATTAAATCAGTCTTTAAAAAATACAATAATAACCTATATCGGTTTTGCAATAGGGGGAATAAGTACACTGTTTTTGTTTCCTCCAATTTTAGGTAAAACATTTTATGGATTGTCTAATTATATTTTATCATGTGCCAATGTAATTATGCCATTATTTGCAATTGGAATGCAAAATACATTGGTGAAGTTTTATTCGCAATGCAAATCTGAAAAAGAGCAAAATCAGTTTCTGTCATTTACGGTTTTGTTCCCTATTTTGTTAATTATTCCAATCCTTTTAATTGGATTGTTTTTTTATGATGAAATTGCCTTTTTTGTAACAAAGAAAAATCCAATTGTAAAAGATTTTATTTGGCTTATTCCTTTTGTAGGTATCTGTATGGCTTATTTTGAGATTTTTTATGCTTGGGCTAGGGTACATATGTTTTCCGTTTTTGGTAACTTTATAAAGGAGGTAGGTTTGCGTTTATTTTCATTAATTGCTCTTTTGGGAATATATTTTAAATGGATTACAGTTGTTGACTTTATTTATTTGACTGCTGGAATATACTTTGTAGCATTTTTGGTTACCATGTTTTATGCTTTTAGGATAAAAAAGCCTGTTTTTCAATTTACAATACCTTGGAATGTAAAAGAAATTTTAGTGTATACTTCGTATATTATTTTGTCGGGTAGTGTTGCAAATTTGCTTCTTGATGGCGATAAAATAATGCTTAATCAATATATGGATATTGGGAACATTGCTTTTTATTCTGTAGCCACATATATTGCATTAGTAATTTCGGTGCCAAGTCGAGCGATGCACCAAATTGTATATCCTATTACAGCAAAACTGATGCATGAAAACAAGCATGATGAACTAAATGTTTTGTATAAAAAAACTTCGATTAATCTTCAAATTGTAGGAGGTTTTGTTATGTTGTGTATTTTTGTTAATATCGATCAATTGTATGAAATGATGCCGAAAGAGTATTGTGGAGGTATATTGGTAGTTTTTATGATTGGGCTTTCAAAATATTTTGATCTGATATTAGGCAATAATAATGCGATCATCTTTAATTCAAAATATTATCGTGCCGTATTGTTTTTGGGTGTAGGTTTAGTAGTTTTAACAGTAGTTTTGAATATGATTTTTATACCGTTATTTGGAATTATTGGCTCCGCATTCGCTACTTTATTATCGATAACATGTTATAGTTTAGCTAAATTGCTTTTTGTTGTAAAACGCATGCATTTGTTTCCTTTTACTAAACAAAACTTGATTTCAGCAGGAATTTCTTTGTTCGTATTTTTGCTGTTTTACTTTTGGCAGTTTCCTTTGCATCCAATCGTTGGTATAGTGTTAAAATCTATTCTGGTAACAATTGTATATGGTTTTATCAATTATAAAATGATAGTTTCGCCTGAAATTAATCAAACGTTTGATAAATTACTTGTAAAATTGAGAATAATCAAATAACTAACTAATTGATTATTATATCTTCTAGTTGTTTTTTTAAATTTAGTTGCTTAGTTTTTTTATATTTGTAAGGATGTTTCTTATATGTGTCTATAGTGATGGGCTCTTATTTAGGATTTAATACTAATATATTATAGCGATGATTAAATTTATAATAAAATTAATTTGTTTGTTACTTATTAGTTCGACAGTTCTTTTTTCTCAAAATCAGATCAGAAAAGGAACTGTTACAGATAGCATAGAAAAAGAAAAAATAAATCCTGAATTAAGTGGTTATCCAGTTGTACCATTTAAAGACACTCTGTTTTTAATATATAATAAAATTGGTTCATTTACTGCTAAGGAACGCGCAAAAGCAATTAGCGATAGAATAAAATCCTTATATGAGGAACCCTATTTTTATCCCGATTCTATAGTATTGATAAAATCTGATATCAGCGTTGATATTGTTTATAATGATGATTTTGTAGTGATGTCGGTAACTGATTTAGATGCTAAATCTGTTGGGAGTGAAAAATTTCAACTTGCACATAAAAATCTTTCGATTATCCTGAAATCGATTCTTTTTCAAAAAGAAAACAATTCTGCTGAAAATTGGTTAAAACGAATTGGACTTGTTTTGTTATTAGTTGTGTTTGTTGGAATAATCGTATTTGCAATCAATAAATTATTTAGATGGATTCAATTTTTTCTTAGAAAGAGAAAAGAGCGTTATTTTGCGGGAATTAAAATTAAGGAATCTTATATTTTTACACCAGAAAAAGAATTAGATTTTGTTATAAAATTCATTTTGTTGATTCGTTTGCTGGTTTTACTTTTTGTTTTTTATATTTCTTTGCCTGCTATATTTAGTGTTTTTCCTGAGACAAAAGCGTATGCATCTACTCTTTTAAAGTGGATTTTTTCTCCTGCCAGGGCTGCTTTAATAGGATTTGTTGATTTTCTGCCCAATTTATTTTCGATTTTGGTTATTGTAGGGTTATTCCATTATTTGTTAAAAGCTATTAAATTTTTTGTAGATGAGATACAGAAGGGTCAGATAAAAATTGAAGGTTTTTATAGTGATTGGGCTAAACCAACTTTTAATATTATAAGAGTATTGATTTATGCTTTTATGGTTGTTGTTATTTTTCCTTATTTACCAGGTTCTAATTCTCCTGTATTTCAAGGGGTATCAGTTTTTGTTGGAGTTTTATTTTCTTTAGGTTCTTCAAATGCAATTGCCAATATGATAGCTGGATTGGTTATTACCTATATGCGTCCTTTTAAAATTGGAGATTTTATAAAAATTGGGGATGTTAAAGGAACTGTAATTGAAAAAACTACTTTGGTAACAAGGATTCGAACTGCAAAACAGGAAGATATTACAATACCAAATGCAACAGTTTTGTCAAGCTCCAGTGTTAACTATTCTGCAAATACCTATGAAAATGGTAATGGATTACTGATTCATACCAATGTAACAATTGGTTATGATTGTCCTTGGAAGGAAATTCATAAAGCGCTAATTGATGCAGCTTTGAGAACAGATTTAGTAGAGAAAACTCCAGTCCCCTTTGTTTTGCAAAACAGTCTAGATGATTTTTATGTTTCTTATGAAATTAATGTGTATACTAAACATCCCAACCAACAACCATTAATTTATTCCAATTTGCACCAAAATATTCAAGATTGTTTTAATGAAGCTGGGATTGAAATTATGTCACCACATTATAATTCTCTACGAGATGGGAATAAAACTACTATACCTGGCAACTATTTGAATAAAGACTATGAATCTCCTTCATTTAATTTTAAATCTGAAAAATAATTTTTTTCACACATATATACGTGTTAATATTTAATTTGTACTCTTTTTTTTTGCAAGTAATTTATTCCTTATTTTCATTTTATAGACATTCCAACGAGTATATTGACCTGTTGTTGTTTTTGTTGATTGTAACCTATTGTTTTTGAGTAATTTAGTATTTTATTATTTTAATATCACCAAAAGTGGGTATTGTGTAGTTTTTATGTTGGCTTTAAATTTGCAATGTTTTCAAGTATTTGTTTAATGCATAATAAAAATTGATATACTAAATATGAAAAGTAAATTACTTAATCAAAAAAGGTTGAATCTCTTTACTAAAGTGATTTCAAACAAAATTAAAGATGGTTTTGTGGTTGTAGAACGAAATGATAAAATGCCTTTTACCATTTTGTATAAACAAGGTATGAAAGTAAATCATAAGTTGAATTTTTTAGTTTGTTGCGCAACATTAGGAATGTGGTCTTTGCCATGGCTATATTTATCTCAAGTGGCAGCAAAGGATAAAAAAATTTTGATAGCTATAGATGAGGATGGTAAAGTATTTGAAGAAAATTGTTATTTGGGATAAGAATCATAAATTTTAAAGGAATATTATATAAAGGTATAATACATAAAAAGCCACGATAATTTATTAATTGTTCAGTGGCTTTTTAGTTTGAAATAAATTAGATTTTAATTTTATAGTTTTTCTTTTAAATATTTGGCTGTAATCGATTTTTTGTTTTTCACAATCTCCTCTGGAGTTCCCACTGCGAGTAATAAACCTCCGTTTTCGCCTCCTTCTGGACCAAGGTCAATAACCCAATCGGCACATTTTATAAGGTCAAGATTGTGTTCGATCACAAGGATAGAATGTCCTTTTTCTATCAAAGCGTCAAAAGACTTCAATAATTTCTTGATATCATGAAAGTGTAATCCAGTTGTAGGTTCATCAAATACAAAAAGGGCTTTTTCTTTGGTCGCTCCTTTAACTAAAAAAGAGGCAAGTTTGATACGTTGTGCTTCTCCTCCCGAAAGTGTAGATGAGGATTGTCCTAATTGTACATAACCCAAACCAACATCTTGCAACGGTTGTAGCTTTTGAGTGATTTTTGTTTGCTTATTTTTTTCAAAAAAAGCAATAGCATCATCAATGGTCATTGTTAGAATGTCGTGAATGTTTTTGCCATCAAAAGCGACTTCGAGAACTTCTTTTTTGAAACGTTTTCCGTTACAGGTTTCGCAAGGCAATTGCACATCTGCCATAAATACCATTTCTACATTTATTGATCCTTCTCCTTTGCAGGTTTCGCAACGACCTCCATCTACATTAAAAGAGAAATGTTTGGCTTGATACCCTCTTACTTTCGAAAGTTTTTCCTTTGCATACAATTCTCTTATATCGTCATAGGCTTTTATATACGTAACAGGGTTAGAGCGTGAACTTCTTCCAATTGGATTTTGATCTACGTATTCAATATGTTTAATTTGTGAAAATGAGCCTGAAATTTCGCTGAATTGTCCCGCTTTTTCTCCTGCATTGTCCAGTTTTTTTTGCATAGCAGGGAAAAGTATTTTCTTGACCAAAGTACTTTTTCCACTTCCAGAAACTCCTGTAATTACCGTTAAAACATCGAGCGGAAAAGTAACATCTATATTTTGTAGATTATTTTCCCTAGCCCCTTTTATTTCAATAAAATTCTTGAATGCTCTGCGTTTTTTAGGTACAGCAATTTCAAGTTCACCATTCAAATATTTTGCGGTTAGCGAGCTTGATTTGAGTATTTCATCATAAGTTCCTTGAGCGACTAGATTACCTCCCAAAGTACCTGCTTCGGGTCCGATATCAATGATCATATCGGCCGCTTTCATTATATCTTCATCATGTTCAACTACTATTACAGTATTGCCTAAATCTCGTAGAGAGAGTAAAACTTTAATTAATCGTTCGGTGTCTTTTGGATGTAAACCGATACTTGGTTCATCTAGAATGTACATCGATCCCACCAAACTGCTCCCCAGTGAAGTCGCTAAATTAATTCGTTGGGATTCTCCTCCAGAAAGTGTTGAAGAATTTCTGTTTAAAGTCAAATAATTCAAACCTACTTCGGTTAAAAAAGACAATCGATTGTTGATTTCGATTAATAATCTCTTGGCTATTTGTTTTTCATACACATCCAAATCAATATTTTTGAAAAAAGTAACCAAATGTTGTATTGGTAAATCTACCAAATCGGATACGGTTTTACCATTGATTTTCACATACGAAGCTTCAATTCTCAAGCGTTTACCTTTGCAAACATGGCATTTGGTTTTGCCTCTGTAACGCGAAAGCATCACTCTATTTTGAATTTTATAATTTTTTTCTTCAAGTTCTTTAAAAAAGCTATTTAGACCTTGAAAATATTTGTTTCCGGTCCAGATCAAGTCTTTTTGATCTTCAGTAAGTTGAAAAAAAGGCTTGTGAATTGGAAAATCAAATTTGTAGGCGTTGTTGACCAATTCATCACGAAACCAACCCATACTTTCGCCACGCCAAGGGAAAATGGCATTTTCAAAAACAGAAAGTGAAGTATTGGGAACGACCAATTCGGCATCGATTCCTATAATATTTCCGTAACCTTCGCAAACAGGGCAAGCTCCATATGGATTGTTGAAGCTAAATAAATGAACGTTGGGTTCTAGAAAAGTAATTCCGTCCAATTCAAAATTATTAGAAAAAGAAAACTTTTTGTCTGAATTTAATTCGTGTAAAAAGCAAATACCTTTCCCTTCAAAAAAGGCAGTTTGTACCGCATCTGATAATCGATTGTAAAACTCTTCTTCTTCTTTGACTACTATTCTGTCAATAATAAGTAAAATGTCTTTGTGATCTAAAGTATGTTGTTCAGAAATATCAAAATCATCCAAACGTACCATTACATTATTGACTAAAATCCTTGCAAATCCTTGTTGTAATAATACTTTTAGTTTGTCTTCGAGCTGGCGACCTTCTTCAAGATGAATAGGAGCAAGGAGTAACCATTTGCTTTCCAATTCAAAATCTTTTACAGTTGTGACAACATCAGTTACCGTATTTTTTTTGACTTCCAATCCCGAAATAGGCGAGTATGTCCTGCCAATTCTAGCATATAGTAGTTTAATGTAATCGTATATTTCGGTAGAAGTTCCAACTGTTGAACGAGCATTTGTGGTATTGACCTTTTGCTCGATGGCAATCGCGGGTGCAATTCCTTTTATGTATTCTACTTTTGGTTTGTCTAAACGACCTAGGAATTGCCTCGCATAAGAAGATAAGCTTTCTACATAACGACGTTGTCCTTCTGCATATAAGGTGTCAAATGCTAAACTTGATTTTCCGGAACCAGATAACCCTGTTATGACTACAAGTTTGTTTCTAGGAATAGCGACATCAACATTTTTTAAATTATGTACTTGCGCTCCTTTTATTATGATGTTTTTCTTTGGATCGAGTTTGGAAATATCAATTGGCATAAAAAGTAAATTTTACACAAAAGTACTTAATTTATAGATGAGAATGGGGTTTTGAAGTAAATGCAATGAGTTGTTTTTAGTTTTGTTTTATAACATAAAATTTCACTACTATTTTTTATTTATAGCATTCAAAAACATGTTTTTGCGAATTAAATACTAATAATAGCTCGTTGGGTGAAATTCTAATAAAATAAAAATTTAAATACATAGAATCATAGGTTAATGCTAAATAGGTAAAGAATATATTGAAATAGTACTATTTCACAAATAGTATAGCTATGTGAATAGTAAAACGTCTATTTTTTTCTTTTAAAAACTATAAATTCTATGTGGTAAAAAATGATTTCACGCAACGGGTTAATAATAGCTTTTGTTTAGTGTTTTACATCTTGATTTTTTATTTAGCTATTATGATATTTGATTTTATAGTTCTTTTAAACTACAAAATCGCATTAAAAGTTGGGTATAATATGTTATAAATAATTAAGATAATTTCAAATTAAGGCCATTTATTTATAAATATGATTTTTATAGTGTTATAATTTTAAATAATATTTAATACAACGTTTTCGTAAATACCTATACATTACTACATCATTTATCATTTTTTACAAAATAACCTATTATGAAGCTGTTACAAAGAATCATTTTAAAAACAGATTTAGACTTGTGAATACAAGAGAATATTGGTTATTTACTTATATTATTTTTTTGGTATAGTTTTTACATACTAGTTTTTGTAAAGGTTTTTTTGTTTCTGAACTAAATTTGAGAAACTTAAAACTAAACCATATGAAAAAAATTACTTTGTTGATTTTCTTAATGCTTTATGCATTGGGTTTTTCGCAAAATGCGCCTATAACCTTTGAATCTGGAGGATATGGCTCTGGTTGGACTTTTGCCAATTTTGGGAATGGTACTGGACCAGAGGGCTATGAAAAAGTAGCCAATCCTAGTGTTTCTGGAATAAATACTTCAGCAACAGTTGGTAAATTTACTGCTTTGTCAACCACTACGGCAGGAGCTGCCGCATGGGCCGGTTGTGAATCTAAACATGCTGCGGATCTTGGTACTTTTAAACTCAACTATTCTAATTGTACCATAAAAATAATGGTTTACAAATCGGTTATAAGTGATGTTGGTATAAAATTTTCTGTAGCTGATGGAGGTTCTACAGGAGAGATTAAAGTAGCAAATACCAAAATTAATGAATGGGAAGAATTAACTTTTGATTTTTCAGGAAAAATTGGTCAAGCCACTTCTGGAGCAATTGATCAGATTGTTTTCTTTATGGATTTTAGAGATAGAACTGATCAAAGTATTAGCTATTTTGATAATATAACTTTTTCGAAATCTTTGGTTGCTCCACCAGTTGTGGCGTGTGATGCTATTTTAACAGATGCTCAACAAGGTTCATTTACTGTTGGCTACAAAACAAAATTTGAAACAGTAGGGACAAATGTGAATATTTCTTTTGAATTACTAGATCAAAAAGATGGATTAGTTGTTGGATTGTGGAGAGAAACTCCTTTTGAGGATATACCAATGACAAACAATCCTGTTGGCTCTAAAATTTACACTAAAACAATTACTGGACAAACGCCTGGTGATGTAATAAGTTATGCTTGTAAATTTGCTTATGCAGGGGGACAGTCTGTAACAAAATACATAAAATATGAGGTAGGTAGCTATTGTGATGGAATTAAACCAACCAGTCCAACTGCAGCTGCTGCAACACCAACAGCCGCTACAGCTAACGTGATTTCGCTTTTTAGCGGTGGTGCCTATACTGATTTGGCAGGAACCAATTGGAATCCAGGTTGGGGGCAATCAACCGTATATGAAGAGGTTCTTGTCTCTGGAAATGCTACCAAAAAATACTCTAATTTCAATTACCAAGGAGTTGTATTGCAAAGTCCAATTGATGTTTCCAAAATGACAAAACTTCATTTGGATGTCTGGTCTCCAGATTGTAATGCTTTGAAAGTGTTTTTGGTTCCTACAACAGGGGCTGAACAAAGCGTAACTGTGAATCCTTCCTTAACGGGTTGGAATTCAATTGATATTATTTTATCTGACTATACGAGTGTAGATAAAATAAGTATTAAAGAGTTAAAATTTGAATCCGTAACTGCTGGAACAACTGTTTACTTAGATAATATTTATTTTGTAAAAGAAGTAGATGCTTCAATGGCAATGAATGCCCCTGTTACTTTTGAAACTGGAGAGCATGGTGCATCTTGGACATTTGCAAATTTTGAGAATGGCACTGGACCTGAAGGATACGAAAAAGTGACTAATCCTAATGCTTCAGGAATTAATACATCAGCAACTGTTGGTAAATACACAGCGACTGTTGCAGGTGCTCCATGGGCAGGATGTAAAACGAATGATATAGGAAAGTTTACTTTAGATACTAAAAATTCTTTAGTAAAAATTATGGTTTACAAAACCGTTATAAGTGATGTTGCATTAAAATTTGCTGTAGCGGATGGAGGTTCGCTAGGAGAGATTAAAGTAAAAAACACGAAAATCAATGAATGGGAAGAGCTATCATTTGAATTTTACAATCAAATTGGAAAAATTCAATCGACAGATATAGTAACAATGATGATTTCATTGGATTATCAAGCTAGATCTACTGAAAATGTTTCTTACTTTGACAATATTACTTTCTCGAAAACTTCTGTTCCTTCACCAGTACTTGTTTGTGATGCTGTTTTGACTGAAGCAAGTCAAGGTTCGTTTACAACTGGTTACAAGGCTAATTTTGAAACTGTTGGAACAGATGTTAATATTGCTTTTGAGTTACTGGATGCAAAAGATGGCCTAGTTGTTGGTTTATGGAAAGAAAGCCCTTTTGAAGAGACAGCTATGGTTAACGATCCTGCTGGAAGTAAAATATTCAAAGCAAAATTAACGGGTCAAAAGGCGGGTTCTTTGATTAGTTATGCTTGTAAATTCGCTTATGCAGGAGGTCAATCGGTTACCAAATACATTAAATATGAAGTTGGAACTGCTTGTAGTGGTACACCTCCAATTGTAACAGGACCAAAGCTTCCACTAGATTTTGAAACAGGAACATTTGCTTTTGTCGATTTTGACGGAGGTGCCGCTATTACAGTTGCAAACCCAAACAAAACAGGAATCAACACTACAACTACAGTAGCCAAAATGGTAAAAGGAGCTGGTCAACCATGGGCTGGAAGTAAACTTAAAATGGCTTCTCCAGTAGATTTTTCTACAAAGAAAATAATTAAAGTAAAAGTATGGTCACCAGTTGCTGGTAAAAAACTATTATTAAAATTTGAAGGCGCTGGAGCAGCATTCGAAAAAGAAGCGGCGACTACAGCTGCTAATACTTGGGAAGAACTTACGTTTGATTATACAGGAGTTGCCGGTGTAAATAACTTGAATGATAATATGGTTTTCATATTTGATTTAGGCACCGTTGGTGATGGAAGTGTTAATTCGACTTATTATTTTGACGAAATTACTCAACCCGTTACTACACCGCCAGTGGTAACTGGGCCAACGCTTCCATTAGATTTTGAAACAGGAACGTTTGCTTTTGTTGGTTTTGATGGTGGTGCTACTACTACAATAGCTAACCCTAACAAAACAGGAATTAACACCACAGCTACTGTTGCCAAAATGATAAAAGGGGCTGGTCAACCATGGGGAGGAAGTAAACTTACTTTGGCTACTCCAGTAGATTTTTCGACTAAAAAAATATTTAAAGTAAAAGTATGGTCACCAGTTGCTGGTAAAAAACTATTATTAAAATTTGAAAGTCCTAATGGTAATTTTGAAAAAGAATCAGCAGGAGTAACAGCTGCAAATACTTGGGAAGAACTAACGTTTGATTTTTCGAATGTGAGTACAACCAATACGGCTTCAGATATGGTTTTTATATTTGATTTGGGAACTGCAGGAGATGGAAGCGCCAATTCAACATATCTATTTGACGAAATCACACAATCAGCCGGTTCGGTTGCGGTTTCAGGAGCTACTCTTCCATTAGATTTTGAAGCAGCTACTTATGCTTTTGTTGATTTTGATGGTGGTGTAACAACTAAAGTAACTAATCCGCAAAGTAACGGTATCAATACAAGTGCCAATGTTGCCAAAATGGTGAAAGGTGCTGGGGCAATGTGGGCAGGTAGCAAAATTAAAATGGCTACACCAGTAGATTTCTCAACCAATAAAATATTTAAAGTAAAAGTTTGGTCTCCAGTTGCTGGAAAAAAACTTTTATTAAAATTTGAAGGTACGGCTGGAAATTTTGAACAAGAATCCACAGGGGTTACTACTGCCAATACTTGGGAAGAATTAACTTTTGATTTTACAAAAGTAGGGACCAATAATGTAGCCGATTTTATGGTTTTCATATTTGATTTTGGAACTATTGGAGACGGAAGTGCCAATTCGACTTATTATTTTGATGATGTTAAACAAGCTTCGATTCCAGTTGCCCCATCTACTAACTATTTGGTTTCTTTTGAAACAGGCAGTGTTGTAGGTACTTGGGATTCTTTTGAAAACCCAGGCCAAACTGGATTTGAATTTGCGAGCAACCCTTCAAAAACTGGAATAAATACGTCAGACAAGGTGGGTAAATTTACAGCTGTTCCAACGGGACAACGTTGGGCTGGATGTGAAACGACAGGAGGAAGTATTGGGACTTGGGAGTTAGATGCTACATCTACAACAGTAACCATGATGGTGTACAAATCGGTTATTAGTCCAGTTGGAATTAAAATGGCTACAAGCTATAACGGTACAACTTTCGAAATTAAAAAGAATAATACAAAAATTAATGAATGGGAGTTAATGACTTTTGATATTTCGCCATTTATTAAAAGCGGTGATGCCACTCAGATTAACAAATTTGTTGTTTTTCCTGATTTCAGATCAGATACTGATCCAGTTAGAAATGCAGATGTAGTTTTGTATTTTGACGATATTAAATTTTCTGCCAAAAAACTTTTTGATCCTAACTATGTAGCTCCTCCAGTTGACAACCCAACGGTTGCTGCTCCAATACCTCCTGTAAGAAATGCAGCAGAAGTTAAATCTATTTTTAGTGATTCTTATGCAGTATACAAAGAAGGAAACTGGTGTCAATGTTGGGGACAATCTACTGTAGTATCGGACGTGGTAATTGTAGCTGGTGATAAAGTGCGAAAATTAGAAAATTTCACTTACCAAGGGATTACACTTCCTGACGGAGAAGTTTTCAATGTCTTGGATATGAATAAAGTTCATATTGATTTATGGTTTAATGATGCAAAATCAATTAGCCTAGCTCTTGTTCAACAAACGCCTGGTGGAAGTGTAGAAGCTGCTCTCAAGTTCACACCTACTAAAACAGGATGGAACAGTTTTGATGTTGATTTGAATTCCACTACTATGCCAGGTGTTGATCTGTCTAAAGTGTTTCAAATGAAGTTAACTTCTGAAAAACAAGGTTCAAATGTGTTTTTAGATAATTTTTATTTCTGGAAAGATGCGGCAACAGTGTTAGCACAAATGGATTTACCGGTTACTTTTGATAATGCTACTGTAGATTATTCATTACTAGGATTTGGTGGTGCTGAAGGTTCTACCGTTGTAATTGATCCAACATTGGCAACAAACAAAGTGGCCAAAGTAGTGAAACCTGCTGTATCAGAGACTTGGGCAGGAACAACTATTTCTGCTGCTGCAGGTTTAGGATTTAAAAATAAAATTCCTTTTTCAATTAGTGTAACCAAAATGAGCGTTCGTATTTGGTCTCCAGATGCAGGAACTATCGTTCGATTAAAAGTTGAAGATCATGCTGATAAAAACCACACTATAGAAACAGAAAGTACTGTTACCAATGCAAAAGGTTGGGAAACAATAGTATTTGATTTTGCAAAACCTGTTTCAGGAACTGCTGCCATGAATCTTGCTTATAATTATGATAAAGCAACTATTTTCTTCGGATTTGGTTCAAATGGAACGGAGAAAATCTATTATTTTGATGATGTTAAGATGGTAGAAATTGCTAAGGAACCCGTATTAAGTTATGGTGTTACAGCGCAAATCTACCCATTAGGAAAACCAATTTATCCTTTGTCAATCAATAATAGTGGCGGTTTAGTACCTGTAAATGGGTATAGTATAAGCCCAGCTTTACCAGCAGGATTAAGTTTTGATACTACAACAGCTGCAATTAGTGGTACTCCATCAACATTGACTCTGTCAACACTATATACCGTAACAGGTACAAATAGTTTAGGAAGTGGAAGTACTACTATAAGTTTGAATGTTGTTCGTGATTTTAAATCAAATAATTTCACAATTGAAACAACTGGAGAAACATGTTTGGGAGAGAAAAATGGAGAAATTAATATTAAAGCTGTAGAGTCGCATACTTATATAGCAATTATTAATGATAAAAGCTATGAGTTTACAACAAACAGTTTAAGAGTTTTTAATCTTGCTCCTGGAATTTATACTATTTCAATTTCTGTAAAAGGAGAATCTTCTGTTCAAAGCTTTACTGCGGTTGTCCCACAAGGGTCTACTATTACAGGAAAAACCAGTAAATCTTCTTATAACAAACTTAAGGTTGTAATGACTGAAGGTACTGCTCCATATAAAGTTTATTTGGATGGTGAAGAACAATTTGAAACCCCTTTTTCTACTTTTACTTTAGATGTAAACAAGGAAAGTTTGTTAGAAGTAAAAACGGCTAAAGTATGTGAAGGGACTTATGCTAAGAATATAGAAGGGATATTATATTCATCTTCGGCATATCCAAACCCAACTTCTGGAAGTTTTGAAATTGCGATTCCAACTATTAGAAAAGAGGTCGTTATTGATTTATACACTTTAAATTCTGTGTTTATTTCTAGCAAATCGTATCCTTTAGAAAATGGAGTTGTAAGATTGAGTCTTGAAGGGCAAACAGCTGGTATTTATATTGTAAAAGTATATTTAGATACTCCTTCCTATTTAAAAATTATAAAAAAATAAAGATGAAAAAGTTTATATATTTATCTGTCATTAGTGCATTTTTGATCTCTTGCGGAAATGAAGACGCTCCTTCAGAGACTGTGAATGTAGCGCCTACAACACCAACATTGGTTTCGCCGGTAAACAATAAATTGTGCACCAACAATGCTGTTAGTTTTCAATGGAATGCAACTGTAGATTCAAATAATGATCCGGTAATTTACCAAATACAAGTAGCTAAAGATAAAGATTTTGCTCATATTGTAATGACAGCTGAGAGTTCAGCAACGTATCAAAACTTTACTTTAGAAAAAGCTACTGCTTATTATTGGAGAGTGAAATCAACAGATAATGAAAATTTATCAAGTACCTATTCCGCTATTTTTAGTTTTTATACATCGGGAGATGGTGTGGTTAATTATTTACCTTTCGCACCAGATCTTGTTTCGCCAGAATTAAATTCAGTTTTGAGCTCAAAAACGGTTCAGTTGCAATGGACAGCAAAGGATGTAGATACTAAGGACAAACTTGTTTATGATGTTTATTTTGGAACAACGAATCCTCCAACAGAAAAAGTTGGTTTAAATCAAGATGCTACAATTCTTGATGTAAATGTAGTGGCTTCAAAAGAATATTTTTGGAAAATTGTTGTTAAGGATGATAAAGGAGGAGAAACAATTGGCCAAACTTGGAGATTTAGAACGAATTAATTTTTTTACATTTAATTGTTTTGTTAAAAGCGTCTCGGATTCCCGAGACGCTTTTTTTTATTTTAAATCAGATTCTGTGTTAGACTTCATTACAACACTGAATTTTTCAATATTTAACAAGTGCTGACGAACTATTTTTTAAAGATGAAACACTTTTGTCTTTCGGTTTTAAAAATAGAAGTGAGTAATTGGTTTTGATGAAGGATCTATATGTAGTGGATTTCTAATTCAGAATATGGGTTAAACTAAGCTTATGCTATTAAATAGCACATATTCTATTCGATTATTGGTTTTTTATCCTATTTTTGTTTAGTGATTTGTATTTTTAATAATAGTTGAGTTAGTGCCAAATTATTATTTAACTTATTAAAATGTTATTATTTCAATAAGTAGTCTTTAATCTAAATACCACATCTTCTTTGAAAACAAAATACTCCTTTCTGTTGTTTTTTATATTCTCTGTGATTTTTTCGCAAGAATTGCCTCCAATTTTGAAATTTGCTCCTAGTTTTTATGGGGCTGGAAATCAAAACTGGATGATTTCACAATCTCCAAACCAATTTGTTTATGCGGCAAATAATGTTGGTTTATTAGAGTTTAATGGAGCAAATTGGCAATTGTATCCTTCTCCAAACGAAACCATTATTAGATCTGTGAAAGTTATAAATAATCGAATTTATACTGGCTGCTATATGGAATTTGGTTTTTGGACACGACAAACCAATGGTAGATTGAACTATACTTCGCTGAGTAAGGGCATGAAAAAACAAATGCTCAATGATGAGAATTTTTGGAATATCTTAAATTACGATCAGTGGGTTATTTTTCAATCTCTGAATCGTATTTATATTTATGATTCTAAAACAGAAACGTTTAAAATTATTACTGCGAAAAGTTTTATAACTAAATCATACGGTACAAATAATTCCATTTTTTTTCAAACCGTTGGCGAAGGTTTGTTTGAATTAGAACGCGGAACAGCACATTTGGTTTCAAGCAACCCAATTTTAATAAAAAACAGAATTATTAATGTTTTTGAAATAAGTGATGGGTTACTTGTGCAAACCCAATTGAATGGATTTTATAAAGTTGTAGGAAACTCGGTATCAAAATTTAATACCGAAGCAGATTCTCAAATAGAAACCAGTAGTGTGTATAGTAGTTTAATACTTTCAGATGGGAGATTTGCCATAGGAACAGTATCGAATGGTGTATTTATATTATCTAAAGAAGGAAAATTGCAATACCATATTTCTCAAAACAAAGGTTTAAGCAATAATACTGCATTATCGTTGTTTGAAGACGTAGATGAAAATCTATGGGTAGGATTGGACAATGGAATTAATTGTATCAATTTGAATTCTCCAATAAAAAGTTTAACAGATGATACTGGCGTTTTGGGGACTGTTTATGCTTCGATTTTATATAAGGATAAACTTTACATTGGAACCAATCAAGGATTGTTTTATAAAAATTTCAATAGCAAAGAAGAGTTTACATTTATAAAAGGAACCAAAGGTCAAGTTTGGTCTTTATTTGAATATAAAGGGACTCTTTTTTGTGGGCATGATTCTGGTACTTTTTTAATTGATAATGCTTCTGCTAAATGTATTTTTTCAAATTCAGGTACATGGAAATTAGAGACGGTACCTCATCATGATAATCTATTGCTGCAAGGTAATTATTATGGAATATCGGTATTAGAAAAAGTTAATAATCAGTGGGTTTTTAGAAATAAAGTCAAAGGATTTGATTACTCTTCCCGATTTTTAGAAATTACCAATGCATTAGAAGTTTATGTGAGTCATGAAAATCAAGGGGTGTTTCGATTTCAATTGGATAAAGAACTGAAAAATGCAAGTACTATTTTTTCTTATGAATCGCCAAGAAAAGGAAAAAATGCCAGTTTGATTCAGTTTAATAATTTAATTTATTATGCAAATAAAGAAGGTATTTTTAAATTAAATCCCAAAACTAAACTTTTTATAAAAGATGATTTGCTGAGTTCTGTTTTTAAAAATGATCAATACACATCCGGTAAGTTAATTGTAGATAATTCTAATAAAATTTGGCTTTTCTCTAAAAATTACATTCATTATTTTTCTTTGAGCAAAATGAGCAATCAGCTTAAAAAAAATGTAATACCAATTCCTGCTTCTTTAACAAACTCCATGTTGGGTTTTGAAAATATTTCTCGAATTTCTTATTCAGTATATTTAATAGGAACTACAGATGGTTATTATATGATGAATTTGGATGATTTTAGTTTTAAAAATTATGCTGTTTCAATAACTTCTGTATCGGTTAATAAGCAAAATGAAAATCCTATATTCGGAAACTTAATTGACCAAGGGACTTTCGATCACGATTTTAATAACATTACTTTTAATTATTCTATTCCGGAATATAATAAGTTTATCAATGCGGAATATCAATATTCATTAGAGGGGTTCCAGGAGGATTGGAGTGGATGGAGCACTAAAACAGTTGTTAGTTTTAAAAATTTATCTCCAGGCGATTATACTTTTAAAGTAAGGGCGAAATTTGCCAATTCAATTTTAAAAGAAATAGGAGTTTATCATTTTACGGTTTTAAAGCCATGGTACAGCACTAATTTGGCTGTTTTTATTTATTTTATTCTGTTGTTGTTTATGGCTCATTTTATAAATAAAGCGTATTTAAATTATTATAGAAAACAAAGAGAAAAACTAATTGAAGAAAATAATTTATTATTAGAAATACAAGAGCTAGAAAACGAGCAAAAAATGATGAAATTAAGAAATGACCAGCTTTCTTTAGATGTAGATTCTAAAAATCGAGAATTAGCCGTTTCAACGATGAGTTTGAATAGTAAAAATGAACTATTAGCCTTTATCAAAGAAGATTTGAAAAAGTCGCCCGAAAATGGAACCAATAATTTAAAATCGGTGATTAGTACCATTAATAAAAACATTAGCGAAGAAGATTCTTGGAGTGTATTCAAAGAAGCTTTTGATAATGCGGATAAAGACTTTCTAAAAAGAATAAAACTATTGCATCCTACGCTAACTCCGAACGATTTGAGATTATGCGCTTATCTAAGATTGAACCTAACTTCTAAGGAAGTAGCTCCTTTATTTAACATATCTGTACGTAGTGTAGAAATAAAAAGATATCGTTTGCGTAAAAAAATGAATTTGTTGCATGATCAAGGACTTGTAGAGTATATAATGGAGGTATAGGTATATGCTTCTTTACTAAAAACACCTATACATTACCACAACATTAACGTGATAGTTGTGGTATTTTTTTGGATTTATGTGAAATTAATATTTTTATATTCGCTTGTATAAAAGGCATTTTATGAGGAATTCGTAAAAAAAAGCAAATATTTTTAAATTGTATGTTTTTTGTTGAGGTTGGTTTTATAGATTTCATAGTACTTCTTAATAAGTTTGTTACTCACTAACTTAAACATTTGAATTATGAAGTCAAATCATTTATTAATTATCTTTTTGCTTTTTTCAGCTTTTGGTTTTGCTCAAAAGAAGGATATTGCAGGAACAGTAAAAGAACGAAATACCGGTATTCCTTTATACGGGGTAAATATTTCAGACAAGAATTCTGGGAATACGGTTTCTACCGATTTTGACGGTAAATTTTTGCTCAAAGGAGTTACTCCTGGATCTACTCTAGTTTTTTCATACGTAGGTTACAAAACAAGAGAATATAAAACTACAGCAAACGATTCTAAAGTGGATATCTTTTTAGAAGACGAAGCGAAGACCTTAAATGAAGTTGTAGTAATTGGTTACGGAAGCGTAAAAAAGAAACAAGTAACAGGAGCTGTAAGTGTGGTCAATAGCAAAACTATTGAAGCACTAAGACCAGTGAAAGTTGAACAAGCACTACAAGGAACCGTTGCTGGAGTAAATGTAACCACTGTTGGTGGTGCACCAGGAGCTGATATTAGTGTGCGTATACGTGGTATAGCAACAAATGGAGAAAACAAACCAGTAGCGATTATTGATGGATATCAAGGGGATATAAGTACATTAAACCCTGGTGATATTGAATCATTAACAGTATTGAAAGATGCTCAAGCGGCTATTTATGGTGTACTTGGTGCAAATGGAATTATACTTGTTACTACTAAAAGTGGTAAAAAGAATTCTAAAGCTAAAATTTCTTTCAATTCTTCAACAGGTATTCAAGAATCCAGTAGAATTTTACCAACGTTAAGCGCTACCGAATATGCATTGTTATTAAACGAAAGCTATGCTAATGGTGGAAAAGCTTTGCCTTATCCAAACGTTTCAGGATTAGGTGAAGGAACAAACTGGCAAAAAGAAATTTTTAATCCAGCACCTATTATCAATTATGATCTGTCAATATCTGGTGGTTCTGATAAAATTACTTATGCTTTCAGTGCCTCTCACCTAGGTCAAGAAGGTATCATCGGTGGTGATAAATCTGGATTTGAAAGAAATACGGCAAGGATTTCCTTAGGTGCAGATATTACCGATAAATTAAAATTTAAAACCAATGCGATTTATACTTTACAGTCCAGAAAAACTATAAATGATAATGGTTTAGGATCTGTTTTGTTCAATGCATTGAATGTACCTTCCACACAAAGTCCTTATGATAGCAATGGGGATTATTCATTAGTGCCAAGTACTGCTGGTTTAGGGATAGAAATTATCAATCCTTTAGCTCAAATAGCGAACACTTTTAATGAATATGAACTGACAAAACTAAACGGAGTTGTTGGTTTAGATTATAAGTTTACGGATGCATTTGTATTAACAGGAACTTTAGGATTCAATAATCAAAACTCTCAAGAAAGAATTTTTGCAAAACAAATATCTTATGGAGGAAAAGTTTTTGATGTAAACAGAAGCTCTGTGATTCAAAGAGCTACATTCGATAATAATTATTCATTGGATATATATGGAAATTATACTAAGAAAATTGGTGATCATAATGTAGTTGGTACCTTGGGTACAACTGTTTTTAAAGAATATGGAAACCAACTTTCGGCTACTGGATTTGATGTTCCTTACAATTCATGGAATTATGCAGATATCAGCCTAGCGAATGGTTTACCTACTGTAGCACCAAATACTTCTTATGTATATGACGAAAGAAGATTATCGTATTTTGCACGATTGCAATATGATTTTAAAGGGAAATACCTTTTGTCTGCCATGTTAAGAAGAGATTCTTCTACCAAATTTGGACCAAATAATAGAATCGCTTTCTTCCCTTCTATGACGGCTGGTTGGATTATTTCTGACGAAAGTTTCTTTGGAGGTACTGATGGAATTGTTAATTTCTTGAAATTAAGAGGTAGTTATGGTATACTTGGTAACGATCAAATTCCAAACAACGGATACATTTCTCAATTAAATGGAGAAGCAACTTATGTTTTCAACAATACTTTGACAGCTGGATTAGCAACAGGTCAAATTCCAAATCCTAATTTAAAATGGGAACAAGCCAAAAAATTTGATTTGGGTCTTGATTTAAAAATGTTTGACAATAAAATCAATATTATAGCCGATTATTTTATTGATACCCGTGCTGATTTATTAATTCCAAATATACCAGTATCTGGAATATTAGGGACAGCCGCTCCAGGAGCTAGTGCCCCTACAATCAATGCTGGAAATGTGAAAAATACGGGAGTTGAGTTTGCTATAGATTATAAAAATACGTTTTCAAATAAACTTACTTTGAGTTTAGGTTATAATGTGGCTTTTATTCAAAATGAAGTAACCCAAGTAAATAATGGAACTGGTTTTATTGAGGGCGGTGCATTTGGAGTTGGCCAACCTGCTCCTGCTAGAATGCAAGTTGGAAAACCAATGGGGTATTTCTTTGGGTACAAAACCAATGGTATTTTTCAAAACCAAACCGAAGTCGATGCAGCTCCTTCTCAAGTAGCGTTAGGTGCCGAAGCGCAAGCAGGAGATCTACGTTATGTAGATGTAAATGGTGATGGTGTAATTAATACTTTAGACAGAACCGATATTGGTAGTCCAATTGCTGCTGCAACAATGGGTTTCAATGTACAATTGGATTATAAAAACTTCGATTTTGTTGCTTATACTTTCGCTTCAGTAGGAAATGATATGGTTCGTAATTATGAAAGAACACTTACAGATGTAAATCGTCTAGATTATGTATTAGATCGTTGGACTGGTGAAGGAACAAGTAATTCTGTACCACGAGTTACAACAAGTGCCACTTCCAATAATGTTTTCTCTGATTATTTTGTAGAAGACGCTTCTTTTATTCGGATTCAGAATGTACAGTTGGGTTATACTGTTGATCCTGCTTATTTTGCAAAAGCTGGAATCTCTAAATTTAGAGTTTACACAGGAGTAAATAACCTATACACCTTTACAAAATACAAAGGGTATGATCCAGGGGCTTCGAATGGTGCGCCTATTGGTGGAGGAATCGATTACGGTTTTTATCCAATTCCAAGAACGTACTTATTAGGTTTAAACGTTAATTTTTAATTAGTAAAAAAATGAAAAAGTATATATTTATTACAGTTACAAGTTTAGCGCTTTTCTCTGCAATTTTCGTTTCTTGTAGCGATAATTTCATCGAGCGTGATATTGAATATTCCATAGATTCAGAGAATTTCTTTAATTCTAAAAGCGATTATGACAAAGCACTTATTGCTGCTTATGACATGCTTCAATCTAGTTATATTAATGTCTTGATGGGGGAAATAGCATCGGATAATACTTTGTGCGGAGGAGAAAGTCCTACTGATGTTATTGGTTTTCAGCAGATTGATGATATGACGCATACTCCCGTAAATGACAATCTTAAAAATCTTTGGGATTGGATGTTTGCAGGTGTACAAAGAGCAAATTATATCTTGGAGTTTAAAGATAGAACTGATTTTGAAGGTAAAGCACAAATTATAGGAGAAGCTCGTTTTCTTAGAGCTTACTACCATTTCGAATTGGTTAAATGGTTTGGTGGAATACCAATGAATGGAGATAAAAGATTTATGCCAGGAGATGAAACTAAAGTGCCTCGCTCTTCAGTTCAAGAAGTATACGCTTCTATCGAAGCCGATTTGATTTATGCTTCTCAAAATTTATCACCTACTGCTTCAGAAACAGGAAGAGCTACAAAAGGTGCTGCGCTTGCTTTATTAGGAAAAGCCTATTTGTATCAAAATAAATTTCCAGAAGCAGCTGCTGCATTAGAACAAGTAATTACTTCGTCTAAATATTCTTTAGTATCAGATTACGCTTCTATTTTTGAAATGGCAGGTGAAAACGGAGCAGAATCTATTTTTGAAGTACAATATACCGATGTCGAAGGTGCCGGTTTTGGATGTTTGCAATGTAGCGAAGGGAATGTAGCTGTTGGATTTAGTGGAGTACGAAATTATACTGGACCAAAATATACCTCTGGTTTTAGTTTTAATGTTCCTACCAAAGAAACGTACAATTCATTCGAAGTTGGAGATACAAGATTAAATGCTTCCTTGTTGGATATTGCCGCTTGGGCAACTGCCAATAGTGCTACTTATGGTAAAGGAAATGAAGATACTGGGTACTTTAATCAAAAATACTTACCAAGATTGAGAAGTAGTAATGCTGTAGGAGATTTGAACTTAACAAACCCTAATAATTACAGATCGATACGTTATGCTGATGTATTGTTAATGGCTGCTGAAGCTTTGAATAGAGGCGGTATAAATGATACCAAAGCGCAAGGCTATTTGAATCAAGTAAGAGATCGTGCTTTTGGCGATACCGATCATAGAATTTCTTCAACTGGACCTGCATTAACAGATGCAATTTGGAAAGAGAGAAGATCTGAATTTGTTGGTGAAGGGTTTCGTTTCTTCGATTTAGTTCGTACAGGTAAAGCTGTTGGTACAATCCCTGGATTTGTAGCAGGCAAACATGAATTATTCCCTATTCCTTTGCAGGAAATACAATTTTCTAATGGAAATTGGAGTCAAAACCCTGGATATTAAAAAACTATTATTATGAAAAAAATACATTTTATTATAAGTCTTTTTGTTCTGGCAATCGCAATGGGTTGTTCAGATGATACAAGTACAGTTGATTTGGATGCTATAGCAGCACCAACCAATATTTCTGCTTTGACAACAGTTACGCAGGATAATACGGGTAAAGTTACTTTCTTACCAAAAGGAGAAGGGGTTTCTCAATATGAAATCTACTTTGGAGATGGTACTACAACTCCAGCAATGGTTAATCCAGGAGAAACAGTCTCTCATGTGTATAAAGAAGGGGTGTACCAATCTAAAATTGTTGGGACTACATTAAACGGAAAACGTACTGAAGTAATTCAAGAAGTAGTAGTCTCGTTTAAAGCGCCAGAAAATTTAGTAGTGACAATTACAAATGATTTGGCCGTTTCCAAAAAAGTAACGGTAACTGCTAAAGCTGATTTTGCATTATTTTATGATGTGTATTTTGGCGAAGCTGGAAAACCAGATCCTATTTCTGGAAATAATGGTACTGCTGTTTCTTATACATATCAAAATGCAGGAGTTTACACTATTCGTGTGGTTTCTAAAAGCGCTGCTGTTAAAACAACGGAATACACAGAAGATTTTACAGTAACAGTTGTTAATAAACCTTCTGCTTCTGCAGCAACGCCTCCAAATAGACTAGCTACTGATGTGATTTCTATTTACAGTTCAAAATATGCAAATGTTGCTGGAACTGATTATTTCCCAGATTGGGGACAAGGGGGTCAAGGTAGTAGTTGGACTGAATTTGATTTGAATGGAGACAAAATGCTGAATTATATCAAATTGAGTTACCAAGGGATACAATTTGGTTCATCTGTTGATGTATCGGGAATGGAATTTCTTCACATGGATGTATGGACTGCCGATGTTCAAAAACTTGAAACTTCTTTAATTAGTAAAACAAATGGGGAGAAACCAGTTGTAAAAGATCTAGTGGCTGGTCAATGGAATAGTATTGACATTCCAATTTCAGCATTTACGTCTCAAGGATTAACAGTTGCAGATATTCATCAATTAAAATTTGTTGGAACTCCTTGGGCTACAGGGTCTGTATTTATTGATAATATTTATTTTTATAAACAAGCCGCGACAAGTACAGGACCTTCTGCAGCACCTACACCTACGGTAGCAGCATCCAAAGTGATTTCGATGTTTAGTAATGCTTATACAAATGTTGCTGTTGATACTTGGAGAACGGGTTGGTCTAATGCAACTCTTGAAGAAGTTGTTTTAGCAGGAAATGATGCCAAAAAGTATATCAATTTGGATTTTGTTGGTATCGAAGCTACAACAACACCTATCGATGCTACAGCAATGACTCATTTTCACACCGACGTCTATTCTGCTGATTATACCACTTTCAAAGTAAAATTGGTTGATTTTGGAGCAGATGGAAAATTTGCAGGTGGCGATGACAAAGAGCATGAAATTACTGTCAATGCACCAGCTCAAAACACTTGGGTGAGTCTTGATATTCCATTGAGCGATTTTACAGGTTTAACAACAAGAGCTCATATTGCACAGCTTATTTATGTTGGAGCTCCATCAGGTGCAAATACAGTATATATAGACAATGTCTATTTTCATAACTAATTAAATTAAAGGAACATGAAAAAAATAGTTTTAAATATAATAGCCATTTTTAGTTTGCTACTGATGGTGAATTGTCAGGAAGATAATTATTCTTTCGGGGCATTAGTTGCACCTTCTAATCTAAAAATAACTGCAGAAATAGTAGGTGTAACAGATCAAGCTCCATTTGGAGACGGTTCAGGTAAAGTGAAGTTTACTACAACTGCAGATAATGCAATTTCTTATAAATATATTTATGGAGATGGTGTAAACGAAACTTCTCCTGGTGGAGTTGCAGAGCACGCTTTTACAACGGTTGGGGTAAACACTTATACTGTAACCATAATTGCATCTGGAAAAGGTGGAGTGACTAGCAATACAACAGTTGATGTAAAAGTATTGAGTAATTTTAGCGATGAAAAATCTACTAATTTATTAACAGGTGGAACTGCTACTGGGAAAAAATGGTATTTGGCTGCTGGAGAAAAAGGTCATCTCGGTGTGGGTCAAAATGATGGTGATGCGGCTAAAAATTATTTTGCCAATTATTATCAAGCAGGTCCTTTTGAGAAATCGGCTACTTGTTTCTATGATGGTGATTATACTTTTGCTTTAGTAGGAGGTAAAATTGAATACAAACACGATAATAAAGGGAATACTTTTTTCCAAAATTCGTACAAAAGTGTTGGTGGTGGTACTAATGGAGGTGATGACCAATGTTTACCTTACAATACAACCGGAACTAAAATTGTAGCGCTAAGTCCTTCGACTTCTGTTGTTTCTAAAAATCCTGAAGCGGCCAAACAAACAACTGGAACGGTGATGAATTTTTCTGATGGTGGTTTCATGGGGTATTATGCAGGAGCAACTCAATATGAGATTTTATCACTTACAGAAAACAGAATGGTAGTTCGTTTTGTACAAGCAAATAATACTGGATTGGCTTGGTACCAAATATTTACTACTTCGCCTCCCGTTGCTGCTGATGATACCGTTTATACCAACCTAGTTTGGTCAGACGAGTTCAGCACAGATGGTGCGCCAGATCCTGCAAAATGGACTTACGACTTAGGAACAGGCTCAAATGGATGGGGAAATAATGAAGCTCAAAACTATACGAATGTAGCTAAAAACGTAAAAGTTGAAGGTGGAAACCTTATCATTACTGCAATAAAAGAAGCTTCTGGTGGAAAAGAATATTCTTCGGCTCGTATCAAAACACAAGGATTGTACGATTTTAAATATGGTACGATCGAAATGAAAGCCAAAATGCCTAAAGGCGCTGGAACATGGCCTGCTTTCTGGTCACTTGGTGCTTCGGCTGGAACATGGCCAGAAATTGGAGAAATCGATTTTATGGAGTTTGTGGGAGCAAAACCAACTCAAACACAATCTGCTCTACATTATCCTAATAATTCAGGGGGTAATGCTAAGGTAAAAACGACTGTAATTGCAAATGCCGATACCGAGTATCATATTTACAAAACCATTTGGTCTCCAAAAACCATTCGTTTTTATTTAGACGGAGCATTGTACTTCACATTTGACAATTCAGATACTTCATTACCATTTCACAAAAACTTCTTTATGATCTTAAATGTGGCAATGGGCGGAAATCTTGGTGGAGCAATTGATCCTGCTTTTACACAATCAGCAATGATTGTAGATTACGTAAAAGTATATCAATAAATAATTAATGAAATGCATCAATTGCAAGTAGGTTGGCTCAGGCTAACTTACTTGTACATTGATTGTATTTATAAAGTTAATCTCAATTTATAATCCATTATACGAAATTATCGGAACTCAATTCTAATTTTCAAGAATGAATTATGATTGTATAAAACCATAAAATTCTAAACTAGTATTTTTTTCTAAACACTCAATTAAACCAATTTTAATGTTTTTTAGATTCTGATTTTCATTTTTAAAAAACGTTCAAATTAAGCTATAATTATGCGAAAAATTATTTTTTTACTGCTCCTTTGGAATTGTACAACCACTATTTATTCTCAAGCAGATAAGGTTACGATAAATCAAAGTAAATTAGGATTTAAACTTAAGGTTAACGGACAAGATTTTATTGTCAATGGAATGAATTGGGATTATTTCCCCATTGGCAAAAATTATACTTATATCCTTTGGGAACAGCCAGAGGAAATAATCAGAAAGGCATTGGACAATGAAATGCCATTATTAAAAAATATGGGGGTAAATACCATTCGAGTTTACACTGGTATTCCCAAAAAATGGATTGAATACATTTATAAGAACTATGGCATTTATACGATGCTCAATCATCCATTTGGCCGATATGGTTTGTCAATTAATGGAACTTGGGTTGCCAATACCGAATATTCAAACCCCAGTACTCACGAAGTACTTTTGAATGAGGTCAAACAATTAGCCTCAGATTATAAAGACACCAAAGGCTTGCTATTGTTTTTATTGGGTAATGAAAACAATTACGGTTTGTTTTGGGAAGGTGCCGAAACAGAGAATATTCCAGTGCAAGACCGAAAATCTACTGCCCGTGCTCAAGCGTTGTACCAATTGTTTAATGAGGCTGCCGTTGTCATCAAAACTATTGATAATTCGCATCCAATTGCAATTTGTAATGGTGATCTTCTTTTTCTGGATCTAATAGCAAAAGATTGCCCAGATGTAGATGTTTTTGGAATCAATGTGTATCGCGGAATCTCTTTTGGTGATGTATTCGAAAGGGTGAAAAAAGAATATGGAAAACCTATTTTGTTTACTGAATTTGGTTCGGATGCTTTTAATGCCATAACCAATAAAGAAGATCAAAAGGCACAGGCAACTATTCTAAAAGGAAACTGGCAAGAAATTTATGAAAATGCTGCGGGTATTGGCAAAAGCGGAAATTGTATTGGTGGTTTTACTTTTCAATTTAGCGATGGTTGGTGGAAAATGGGACAAACCACAAATCTAGACATTCATGATTCAAGCGCTTCTTGGGGTAATGGTGGTTATGTTTTTGATTTTGAAAAAGGCAAAAATAATATGAATGAAGAATGGTTCGGTATTTGTGCCAAAGGGCCAACAACTGAAAACGGAATGTATCAATTAAAACCAAGATCAGCTTATTATTTATTAAAAAAAGTACATCAACTTAATCCATATAGCAACAGCAATTCATTAAAGAAGCTTCAAAATAGTTTTAAGAAAATTAAAATAATTGAAACTTCAAAAAAGGCAGAATAAGTAATTATAAAACACGAAATAAAAATATATAAAAGCATAAAAACATGAAGATAGTCGAATTAGAAGGAGAGAAATATTATAAAATCGAAAACCACGATACAATAAGACCTTTTTTTATGAGCATCGTGAGTGATTCCAATCATTGGTTGTTTATTTCAAGTAATGGTGGACTTACAGCAGGTAGGAAAAACGCAGAATTTGCTCTTTTTCCCTATTATACAGATGATAAAATAACCGAATTTGCCGATATTACTGGAAGTAAAACTATTTTTCAGGTTCTTCACGAAGGTAAAGTTTGGATGTGGGAACCCTTTACAGAACGCTTTAATGAAAACTACAATCTTACCCGAAATTTATACAAAAACTTCTATGGGAACAAAGTCATTTTCGAAGAGATTCATAACGATTTGCAACTGACTTTTAGATACCAATGGAGTTCTAGTAACCTTTTTGGATTTGTAAAGAAATCGGAGATTATAAACAACTCTTCTATTGATTATACTATTCGAGTATTAGACGGTATTCAAAATATACTACCGCATGGAGTAGGCAGTGATTTACAAAATAGTACCAGTAATCTAGTTGATGCCTATAAAAGAAGCGAATTAAATGCCGAAAGTGGTTTAGGGATTTTTGCTCTGAGCGCCATTATTGTTGATAGAGCTGAGCCAAGTGAAGCACTAAAAGCTAATATTGTTTGGTCATTGGGAATGAACAATCCAACTCATTTATTGTCTTCAAAACAACTTCCTGCTTTTAGAAAGTTGCAAAAAATAACTGGAGAAACAGATGTAAAAGGCGAAAAAGGAGCTTATTTTATTTCGAATGAGTTGCATTTGCCTCAAAACACTTCTAAAGATTGGAAAATTATTGCCAATGTAAATCAAAACCAATCTCAAGTGATTCAACTTTGTGAGTCAATTAAACATGATAAAACGCTTGAACAACAACTTATTGATGATGTTGAATTAGGTAAACATAACCTGATCGCTTTGAATGCAGGGGCTGATGGTTTGCAATTTACGGCAGATAAATTAATAGATACACGCCATTTTGCTAATTCTCTTTTCAATATAATGCGTGGAGGTATTTTTGACGAAAATTATCAAATAGGGAAAAAGGATTTTACACACTATATAGCCAAAGCAAATGCTGAGGTGTTTGATAAAAATAAGGTGTTTTTAAATAATTTAAATAATGAGTTTTCTTCTATTGAACTTCTTCAATTGATTCAAAATCAAGAAGATGAAGATTTGATAAGACTTTGTACGGAATATTTACCTTTAAAATTTAGCCGCAGACACGGAGATCCAAGCCGTCCTTGGAATAAATTTTCGATCAATACTCGTAGTGAAGTAGACGATTCTAAAATTTTGGATTACGAAGGAAACTGGAGAGATATTTTTCAAAACTGGGAAGCTTTAGCTTACGCTTATCCCAATTTTATTGAAGGAATGATTTCTAAATTCCTGAATGCTTCAACTTTTGATGGTTATAACCCTTATAGAGTTACCAAAGGCGGTTTTGATTGGGAAGCAATTGAACCCGATAATCCTTGGTCGTATATTGGCTATTGGGGGGATCACCAAATTATTTATTTATTGAAGTTTTTAGAGTTTATCGAAAAGTTCTATCCAGGAAAATTAAATTCTTATTTTGATGAAGAATGTTTTGTATATGCAGCCGTTCCTTACACGATAAAAGCGTATCAAGATATCTTGAAAAATCCAAAAGATACCATAGAATACAATCACGTTTGGGAGAAAAAAATAAATGAACAAAGGGCAAAAATTGGTGCAGATGGTGCACTGATCGTTAATGCCAACAATGAAATTTATCATGTAAATTTTATCGAAAAAATATTAGCAACTGTTTTGGCCAAAATGTCAAATTTTATCCCAGAAGGCGGAATTTGGATGAATACCCAAAGACCAGAGTGGAATGATGCTAATAATGCTTTGGTAGGAAATGGAGTTTCAATGGTTACACTATGTTACTTGCGTAGGTTCTTGAAAACATTCGAAAATATTCTAGAAAAATCTGAACTAGAATATGTAAATATTTCAACCGAAATGGTTAGTTTTTATCAAAGTATTCGAGAGTGTTTGTTAGCAAATGAGAGTGTGCTTTCGGGTAAAATAGACGATAAAAAACGCAAAAAAATCCTAGATCAATTAGGCTTAGCCGCTTCAGAATATAGATTGAATATTTATAAAAATGGATTTTCAGACAAAAAAAGAACGTTGTCAATTGAAGGTTTAAAACAATTTTCTAAAGTGAGTTTAGCGTACATAGATCATTCGATTCAGGCCAATCAAAGGCCAGATAAATTGTATCACGCTTATAACTTAATGTCTATTGAAAATGATGGAGTAGTAGTTTCGAACCTGAGTGAAATGCTGGAAGGACAAGTTGCTGTATTGAGTTCAGGATATTTAGATGCAAGAGCCTCATTAGAAATAATAGATGCTTTAAGAAACAGTGCTTTGTATCGTCCAGATCAAAACAGTTATATTTTGTATCCAAACAAAGAATTACCAAAATTCTTAGAAAAAAATTGCATTCCTAAAGAAAGTGTAGAAAAATCTACTTTATTAACAACATTAATTGCAACTTCAAACAATGCAATTATCAATAGAGATGTAAAAGGAGATTATCATTTTAATGGAAATTTCCACAATGCAAATGACCTAAAAGAGGCTTTGGTTCAACTTGAAAATAACGAAGAATTTAAAGTTATGGCCAAAAATGAAGCAGATGAAATTCTTCAAATATTTGAAGATGTATTCAATCACAAAGCTTTTACGGGTAGATCTGGGACATTCTTTGGTTATGAGGGCTTAGGTTCTATTTACTGGCACATGGTTTCCAAACTGCATTTGGCAGTACAAGAAGTAGTTGAAAAAGCGCATACTGATCATGCTGATGATAACGTAATTCTAGCATTGTCCAAACATTATGCTGCAATTGGAGACGGTATTGGTGTGCATAAATCTCCTGAAGTATATGGTGCTTTCCCAACGGATCCTTACTCGCATACTCCTTCGCATAGAGGTGCGCAACAACCTGGAATGACAGGACAAGTTAAAGAAGATGTTCTTACTCGAAAAGGCGAATTGGGTGTAAAAATAAAAAATGGTCAACTTTCATTTGAACCTACTTTACTCAATGAAAATCAATTTTTGCAACAAGAGGAAATCGTGAGTTTTATAGATTTTGGTAACAAACCTTATTCAATAACTTTAGATAAAGGAAGTCTAGCGTTTACCGTTTGTCAAGTGCCAATTGTTTATAAAAAAGGAAATGCGAATCAAGTTGAAATTAAATTCAAAGATGGTAAAACCGAAACTGCTTCTACTTTGACTTTAAGTCATGAAAATAGTCAAAAAATATTCAATCGTACAGGCGAAATCATTCAAGTAACAGTTTGTCTTAACAATTTGTAAAATGAAAAAAATCAAAGCCATATTGGTCCTTTTTTTATTGGCTATTTTGTTTAGCAATTGCAAAAGTATGAATGCTGTTCCTACTGAAATGACGGCCGAGAAAATACTGGGGAATCCTAATTATCAAGCCATGTGCTATGGTGGCTATCGGGACAATACCAGGGATATTGAGCCTACCGTTTCGCAAATAACCGATGATTTAAAAATCCTTTCGGCTATGAATATCAAAGTGCTTCGAACTTATAATGTGCATCATACTGAAATCTCTAACTTGTTGAAAGCGATTAGAATTGTAAAGAAAGAGAATCCAAAATTTGAAATGTATGTAATGTTAGGAGCTTGGATTGATTGCAAAAATTCTTGGACATCAAATCCACTTATCCGAAATGAAGACAGTGAACGCAACCCAATAGAAATTGCCGAAGCTGTAAAACTAGCAAATGAATACCCAGATATTGTTAAGATTATTTCTGTTGGAAATGAAGCAATGGTAAAATGGGCATGGGCTTATTATGTCGAACCAAGCATTATATTGAAATGGGTCAATTATTTGCAAGATTTGAAGAAACAGCAAAAATTAGGCAAAGAGGTTTGGATAACAAGTTCCGATAATTTTGCCTCTTGGGGTGGCGGAAGCAATGAATACCATGTTGAAGATTTGAATCAACTTATAAAAGCAGTTGATTATATTTCAATGCATTCCTATCCTATGCATGACACGCATTACAACCCTCAATTTTGGGGAGTTTTAGATGTCGAAGCACAGTTGTCTGAACGTGAAAAAATTAATGCAGCTATGATTCGAGCAAGAGATTATAGTATTGCTCAATACAATGGGGTTTTGAATTACATGAAATCATTAGGTGTAAATAAGCCCATTCACATTGGTGAAACAGGCTGGGCTACGGTATCTAATGAGTTTTATGGAGATTCAGGTTCTAGAGCAACAGACGAATACAAATCGGCAATGTATTACAAACTCATGAGAGAATGGACGAATAAAGAGAAAATGTCTCTTTTTTATTTCGAAGCTTTTGATGAGCAGTGGAAAGATAAAAATACATTGGGTTCAGAAAATCATTTTGGATTAATCAATCTTCAAGGTCAGGCAAAATTTGCGCTTTGGGAAATGGTTGACAAAGGCATTTTTAATGGCTTAACCCGTGATGGAAAACCCATTACTAAAACATACAATGGTAAAGAAGAATCCTTGTGGTTGGATGTTAAAACGCCTTCTACAGTATTGAAAAAAATAACCAATACCGATAAATTTTAATTTATAAAAAAGCATAAAAATTAACTCGTTGGGTGTAATTCATAAAATTTTTATAAAACACTTAGAAACATAGACTTTATTTTAAAAAAGAATATCAAAAAGAAATATATTTCTTTCACATAGAGCACTATATGTGTTTAAAATAAGTGAAACGCCTCTTTTTTGAGCTTAGAAAATCTATGTTTCTAAGTGTTTAAAATAATTGCACCCAACGGGTTACAAGTTATATTAATTGTAGAATGAAAACATTAAAAATAGCTATAAAATAAATTTACAAGTTCAAAAAATAAATAAATTTTAAATACTCAAAATCAAATAACCCAAAATCTCTTACTATGGAAAGTGTTAATATAAATCCCAAAAAAATGGTTCCTATGGGGCAAAAAATCGCCTTTGGTTTAGGCATGTTAGCGAATCAAATGTTTCCTGCGGCTCTAGGTATTTTCATGGTTGTATTAGTGCAGGATTTAGGTTTTCCAGCTTGGATGTGGGGAATTTTGTTTTTCTTGCCTAGAATATTCGATGCTTTTATAGATCCAATAATGGGTTTTATTTCAGACAATACTCGCTCTAAATGGGGTAGAAGACGTCATTATGTTTTTATTGGAGCTATTATTATGGGCGTTTCTTTTGTTGTAATGTGGCAATTGTATAGAGAAAATGGATTGGATTATAATTTTATCTTCTTCCTGTTGTGGTCGTTTGTTTTTTATTTGGGACTGTCGATTTTTAGTGTTCCTTATGTTGCTATGGGTTATGAAATGAGTGATGATTTTCATGAGCGTACCAATATTATGGCCATTTCACAATGGATTGGACAGTGGGCATGGGTAATTGCACCTTGGTTTTGGGTGGTTATGTATGATCCAAAATGGTTCCCTAATGCAGATACAGCCACTAGAACTTTAGCCGTTTGGGTAGGGGTTTCGTGTATGATATTGGCTATGATTCCAGCTATTTTTATTACAAGTAAATCAACCAAAAATGAAGAGAGTTTTGCACCACTAACATTCAAAACTATTGGGGGCAGTCTTAAAGAAATATTTATTAGTTTCAAAGAAGCCTTTATAAGTAAGCCCTTTAGAAAATTATGTATTGCTACTTTTTTGATTTTTAACGCTTTTAATACAGTAGCTGCCTTTTCGTTTTTTATTGTAGTGTATTATCTTTTTAATGGAAGTACGGAGGCTGCAGGTATTTGGCCTACCCTTTTTGGCTGTGTTGGAGCTTTGTCAACAACATTTTTAGTAATACCAATAGTAGCATGGATGTCTAGAAAAACAGGAAAAAAGAATGCTTTCTTAATTTGTCAAGGAATTTCTGTTTTGGGTTACATTTTACTTTGGTTTCTTTTTATTCCTGGTAAACCCTACATGTTTTTATTCGCATTGCCTTTCTTTTCCTTTGGTATTGGAAGTTTGTTTACACTGATGATGTCTATGACTGCAGATGTTTGCGATATGGATGAGTTGACCTCTGGCAAACGAAGAGAAGGAATCTTCGGAGCCATTTACTGGTGGATGGTAAAGTTTGGTTTTGCTATCGCAGGATTATTAACGGGAGTTATTATGTCTTTAGTTGGATTCAATACAGATGCGGCAACCCAAACTGAGGGCGCAATTACTGGTTTGAGACTTTTTTACTCAGGTATTCCAATTTTAGGCACTTTGATTGCTATGTGGATAATGAGAAATTATGACTTAACTGAAGAAAAAGCAAGAGATATTAAAAATGAATTAGCAACTAGAAAAGGAGAAATCTAGGATTTAAACTATTCAGTAATATATTGTCAATAACTCGTTGGGTGTAATTCATAAAAATTTTTATAAAACACATTGAAACATAGACTTTATTTTAAAAAAGAATATCAAAAAGAAATATATTTCTTTCTCATAGAGCATTATGTGTGTTTCAAATAAGTGAAACACCTCTTTTTTGAGCTTAGAAAATCTATGTGATTAAAATAATTGCACCCAACGGGGTATCACTAATAAATAAATGCAAAGAAGACCGTTTTATTAAATTATTACTACTATGCAAACAAAAAAAAGTTCTGTAACTCTAATCGCTCTTGTTGTTGCTATGGGTGGTTTTTTAATGGGATTTGATGCTTCTGTTATTTCTGGAGTAATAAAATTTATTGAACCCGAATTTCAACTTTCAAAAATTGAATTGGGATGGGCTGTAGCCTCTTTATCATTATCGGCTACAGCTGCTATGATGGTTGCCGGACCAATTAGCGACAAATTTGGTAGGATTGTAGTTTTAAAATATTCTGCCATACTCTATGTCTGTTCTGCACTGTTATCAGCCATTGCTCCGAGTTTTTTTATATTGGTTCTAGCAAGAATGTTAGCTGGGATCGGAGTCGGAATTTCTTTAATTATTGCCCCGATGTATATTGCCGAAATTGCTCCTGCAGAAAAGAGAGGTAGGCTGGTTTCTTTCAATCAACTGAATATTGTAATTGGACTTTCTGTAGCCTTTTTTACAAATTACCTTATAGTTCACTTAGGCAATTCAAATGCGTCATGGGTTGAAACGTTTAAAATTAGAGAATACAATTGGAGATGGATGTTGGGTATCGAATTTATTCCTGCAGTATTGTATTTTTTCTTATTGTTTTTGGTTCCTCAAAGTCCAAGATGGCTTATCTTGAAAGGCCGATTAAATGAGGCACTGGATATTATGAAAAATGTTGGGGATGAAAAGGAAGCAGATAAATTAGTAGCCGAAATACAAGAAAGTATTTTATTGGATGCAATCCCAAAAGAAAAAATATCGATTAAAGAGTTATTTGACCCTTCTATGAAATTGGTTATGACTATAGGTATTGGTATTGCAATTTTACAACAAATTGTTGGGATCAATTGTGTGTTTTTCTATGCTCCAATGATATTTGAACAATCTGGGATAGGAACAGATGCCTCGTTTATACAAGCTATCTTGGTTGGAATTATAAATGTTATTTTTACTTTGGTTGCCATGTCATTAATAGATAAACTAGGCAGAAAACCTTTGCTAATTATAGGTGTTAGTGGTATAGCTTTAAGTATGTTTATTTTGTCTTATAGTTTTAATGCGGCAAATTATACGCTTACAACTGCGGCTATGGCTAAGCTACCCATTGAAATAAATAAAGATCAATTGTTGATTTTAAAAGATAAAACTTTTAACACGGATACTGAATTTAAAAAAGCGGTACGATCAACTATCGGAATTCAAGCTGCCAATAGGTATGAATCAGAAATCATATCAGCAGCGATTGAAATGAATGCTACCTTAATATTATTTTGCATTTTAGGCTTTGTTGCTTCTTTTGCCATATCGCTGGGGCCAGTAATGTGGGTATTATTTTCAGAGCTTTTTCCAAATAGAATTCGGGGTATTGCTATTTCGCTAGTAGGTTTTGTCAATTCAGCTGTCAGTTTTCTAGTTCAACTTCTTTTTCCATGGGAATTGTCAAAATTAGGTACTACTTGGACTTTTCTACTTTTTGGACTTTTCGCTTTTTTTGGACTTTTCTTTATTTTGAAATTACTGCCTGAAACTAAAGGTAAATCATTAGAAGAATTAGAGGTTGTTTTAATGAGTTAAGCCGTTTTATTTCAGATTGAATTGCTCATTTTATGTTTGAAAAATAAGCAAATTAAATGATTGGAAAGATAAATTTTCTCAATACAAATTATTTCAATTGGTACTAAAAAGAGTTGTTGCTATAGATTTCACATTTAAAAAATTTTTAAGTTTTATGACTAATTAATTTGTGCTCCTCTTTGAAATCTGTTTTGTTTTTTTGGTTTCATTAAAAAATGAGATCAAAATTTGGTTGTTACTTAGATTAAATTATTCTTTTTTAATTGGTTTTGTAAGTTGTTTTTATTAAGCTAGTTAAAACATTGATTGTAGAGTGTTATTTTATTTTGAGTGAATTTTATTTCAAATAATTAAAAAGTAAGTTTTTGTTTAAAAAATTAACCGTTCTTATGTTTAATGTTTAAAGGAAATTAAAATTAAAATGATATTTGTCAACTTTTTTCTTGCTACTATTAATAATTATTTGTTAAATTTGAATAAAAATTATCTTAATTAACCAACCATAGCCTATAGTAAAAAATTACTTTTTTAGAAGATCCCCAAACTAACCAAATCTAAAAAGGAACGACTATGGCAAATTTACAAAAATCTGATGCTTTATTAGTAAACGATTATATAGCAGGCGACGAAAGTGCTTTATCTATATTAATCAAAAGACATGAATCTAAAATTTATGGTTTTATCTATTCTAAAATTGCAGATAGAGATGTATCTAATGATATCTTTCAAGATACTTTCATTAAAGTTATCAAAACTTTAAAAACCAATTCTTATAACGAAGAAGGTAAGTTTTTACCTTGGATCATGCGAATTGCTCATAATTTAATCATTGACTTTTATAGAAAATCAAAAAAAATGCCTCTTTTCAGAGAAACAGAAGAGTTTTCTATTTTTTCTATTATGTCTGATGATTCTTTAACTATTGAAAATCAAATTATTGCGGATCAGGTTGATGTTGATATTCGTAGGCTAATTGATGAACTTCCAATGGACCAAAAAGAAGTATTAATCATGCGTATGTATCAAGATATGAGTTTTAAAGAAATTTCAGAAACTACAGGCGTTAGCATCAATACAGCATTGGGAAGAATGCGTTATGCAATAATGAATTTGAGAAAAATAATTGAAAAACATCAAATAGTTTTAACAAATTGACAATAAATCAATATATCTTCCGTTATAATGTAAACTAAAATTTATATTAATATGGAAAAGAATTACTCTAAAACATTAAAAATTACTAAAAGGATGAAACCCGATAAGGAAGTGGTGTCTTTTTTATTAAACTATTCCAAAGCTTTGAAAGTTTTAAAAATAGAGGAAAAAATTTTCGAAGTAATCGTTAATTAGGATGTATAACTGATACAACTTAGCATATAAATCAAAAATCAAAAATTCACTAATTTTATTAAAGATTAGTGAATTTTTTTTTCACTATTTGGTAAGAATTGCATTCAAAACTGATTTTCTTCCAATAGTTTTGGTGATAATATCTTTTTCTAAATCCCAACCTCTTGCTGGAGAATACTCTCTGCCATACCAAATAATTTGTAAATGTAAATCGTTCCATATTTCTTCTGGAAAAATACGTTTGGCATCTTTTTCGGTTTGGATTACATTTTTTCCATTGGTAAGATTCCAACGGTACATTAATCGATGAATATGGGTATCTACTGGAAATGCAGGTACACCAAAAGCTTGCGACATTACCACACTCGCAGTTTTATGCCCAACTGCTGGTAATTCTTCGAGATATTCAAAACTTTGCGGAACTTTTCCATTGTGTTTGTCAATCAAAATTTGAGATAATCCATGTATTCCTTTTGATTTCATAGGGGATAATCCACAAGGGCGAATGATTTCTTTAATCTCTTCTACAGACATTTTGATCATATCGTATGGATTATCTGCTTTTGCAAAGAGTAAAGGTGTGATTTGATTTACTCTTACATCGGTACATTGTGCCGATAGTAAAACCGCAATCAATAATGTATAAGGATCTTTATGATCCAGTGGTATTAGTATAGTGGGATATAATTCTTTTAAAGTTTTTATTACAAAAGATACCCGTTCCTTCTTCGTCATTTCATAAGATTTGATTGGTAAAGAAAAGCATTTTCATTGGCAAATACAAAAGCAAACTCAATTTCAATTTTATACTAATGGGAAATAACAGCGCCAGTGTTTATTGTTTTTTATCGCTTATTATATTTTTGTTTCTTTTTATCCAATAGGTATACATCCAAGTTAGGGTAAATGAAGGAACGATATCTGTAAAAGGAAATATTTCTTCGACAAAAGTCAAAACACCAGCTACTTTTCCAACTCTGCCTTCATACATTTTGGTCATCAAAAATCCTGCGAGTGGAGCCCATACGACGTCCGTAAAATCGCCAATAAGTGGGACCGTGAAAGATAACATTCCAATAGCATCGAACAAAATACCTAAAATTAATTTCTTGTTTTTGGCATTTTTATTTTCAATAATTTCGATTTTATTTTCCATATTCTAGATTAGCTTTGTATAAAAATACAAAGCTAATCGATTATTTCTCAGAATTAATCATATTGAAAAAATCATTTCGGTTTTCTTTTTCGTCAAAAATACCACCATATTGTATTGTTGAGGTATAGCTGGATTCATCTTTTATTCCTCTGCTTGAAACACACAAATGTTTGGCTTCCATCACTACAATCACATTTTCTGTTTCTAAAACTGTTTTGAGTTCATTGAAAATTTGCATAATCAATCGCTCTTGAACTTGTGGTCGTCTAGAATAATAATCTACGATCCTATTTAGTTTTGATAACCCAATAACTTTTCCGCTGGAAACATAACCGATATGTGCTTTCCCTACAATTGGCAAAAAATGATGTTCGCAAGTAGAATTAAAACTAATATTGGCTTCTACTAACATTTTGTCATAATTGTAACTATTATCAAAAACTGAAATTTTTGGTTTGTTTTTTGGATCTAAACCCGAGAAAATTTCTTGAATGAACATTTTTGCAACACGATGGGGAGTTCCTTTCAAACTGTCATCAGTCATATCCAATCCCATTTCTTCCATAATAATATGAAAATGCTTTTCAATAGTATTCATCTTTTGTTCGTCTGTTTTAACAAAAGCGTCTAGACGCAATGGCGTTTCAGCAGAAGTCATTTGATGATTATCCCCAATCAAATCGTAAATTTCTTTTTCTAATAGTATTGACATAATGCTATATTTTATTTTGTTTAACAAATCTACATATTAATTAAACAAAAATAACAACTTAACAATAATTTATAATTTATAAGGCCATAAAAAAATTCTATGAGAAGTATAATTAGTAAATACTTTGTTTCTTTGTAAAAACAGTTTTAAATGATACTTGCAAAAAATATCCATAAATATTATGATCAACTCGAAGTTTTAAAAGGAGTAGATCTTCACATCAAAAAAGGCGAAATTGTTTCTATTGTTGGAGCATCAGGCGCCGGTAAAACTACACTTTTACAAATTCTGGGGACTTTAGACAAACCAAGTGCTCCCGTATCTCCAAAAGGAGGAACTGAATTCGAAAAAGGCTCAGCTTCATTGATCATAAATGGGGAAGATATTCTAAAAATGAGCGATAAATTATTGTCTAAATTCAGAAATTTAAATTTGGGTTTTATTTTTCAATTTCATCAATTGTTGCCGGAATTTACTGCTTTAGAAAATGTTTGTATCCCAGCTTTTATTGCTAATAAATCCAAAGCTGAAACCGAAAAAGAAGCCATTAAATTACTGGATTATTTAGGTTTGTCCCATCGAATTCATCACAAACCAAATGAACTATCGGGCGGAGAACAACAACGTGTTGCTGTTGCAAGAGCTCTAATAAACAAGCCAGATGTTATTTTTGCAGATGAACCTTCCGGAAATTTAGATACGCATTCTGCCGAAAATTTGCATCAATTATTTTTTCAGCTTCGTGATGAATTTGGGCAGACTTTTGTGATTGTTACCCATAACGAAGAATTGGCCAATATGGCGGATCGAAAATTAGTTATGGTTGACGGGCAAATTAGCGGTCAGTAATCCAAGTACGATTTATTTTTGCCTATTAAAAGTTGGGTTTAATCATTTCTAAGTATTTTCAAATCATGACCGATTCTGAACTCAAATCATTTCTTGACGAGAAAGTTGTTTTGTACAACAATACCGATTTTATCGAGAGTGATCCCGTGCAAATTCCGCATTTATTTACTCAAAAGGAAGATATCGAAATTGCTGGTTTCCTAAGCGCCACTATTTCTTGGGGTAATCGAAAAATGATTATCAAAAATGCCCATAAAATGATGGATTTGATGAGCAACGCGCCTTATGATTTTGTAATGTCCCATCAAGAAACCGACTTAGAGCGATTGGATACTTTTGTACACAGAACCTTCAATGGTCAAGATTTTAGGGGTTTCATAAAAGGTTTGCAACATATTTATCAAAATCATGGCGGATTAGAACCTGTCTTTAGTCAAAATATAAAAAGGGACGATTTACAAAATAGTATCCATAAATTCAAACAGCTTTTTTTTGAAATTCAACATCTTAATAGAACCCAAAAGCATATTTCAGATCCTTTAAAGGGATCCGCAGCCAAGAGGATTAACATGTACCTGCGATGGATGGTTCGCCAAGATAATAAAGGTGTCGATTTAGGCATTTGGAAATCCATTTCGCCAGCTCTTCTCTCTTGTCCATTAGATGTCCATTCTGGAAGCGTAGCCCGAAAATTGGGATTGCTAACCCGGAAACAAAATGATGGCAAAGCTTTAGCCGAATTGGATTTAAATTTAAGAAGACTCGATCCAATTGATCCTGTTAAATATGATTTTGCTTTATTTGGATTAGGGGTTTTTGAGGGATTTTAGTAAATAAAATCAATTTCCGAGTTTTAAACTTTCAGTATGAATTGTTCGTTTTTTTTTGACTTATTTACTTTATAAACAACTAGAAGTTTAATAGTAGCAGAAGCGAATTCACCTCTTGCGAGTGGTTAGGGCTGTTTTTTTCTTTAAATTGGAATTATTTCATTTTTAAAATGTTGATTTCAAGTATTCACAGTAATAAAAATAAACAACAGGAAAGTTTAATTTCATTAGACTTAATATTGGTATTTAAGTAGGTAACTCAATTTGTTTTTATACGCAAATTAACTCTTTTTAAGTATGTTATAAACCGTTTGGATTTATTTTATTCAGATATTTTAGAAAAATCATTATCTTTATCTAGATTCTTTTATATGAAAAAGAATACTATCCTGCATTTATTTATTAAAAAGTATTTAAAACGGAACACTTATTAATGGATGTATTAATTTATTATTTTATACTCATCATTTTACCTGTTTTAATTTGCGGGTTTTTTCTATTAATCATCATTTTAATCGGTAATAGATATAGATTCGATTTATTTAGACCAAAATTTGAAGCTACAAAAATCGAAATTGACAGTTTTCTTACCAATTTAATTTTTTCTCCCTTTGAGGAAACTTTTTTTAAATTAGAAATTGAACAATTCAAAAAAAGAATTCCTTTCCAGAAAAAATGGTGCAAAAAACTGTTACTTAATGAAATTATTTTTTTGAATTTGAATCTAAAAGGGGAAATAACGAATACATTTCATTTCTTATACGAAGAATTTGAATTGTTTGATTATACCAAACGACTTCTAAAAAGTAATTACTTTTATTTAAAGTGTTTAGGAATGTACCAACTCGAAGCACTGGTTTATAAAAAAGGAATCTCTTATTTAACTCCGTTGTTAAATCACAAAAACAAAAGTGTAAAATCCAAAGCATTTTTAACTTTAATTTCTTTAAAACCGAATAAATTAGAAGATTTAATTGATTTTTCTCATCAAATTACCATTGCCGAAGAAATCAATATTTTAGATATTCTACATCATAAAAAAACAAAAATACCTGCAAATTTGCACCGATGGATTAATTCAGAGAATGTATCTATTGTTAAATTAGGAATAAAATTAATGGTGTTTTATAATTATACTAATGAGAATGAAACGATTGTAAAATTAGTAGAACATCCAAGTAAATCAGTGCGTTATGTTGCAATATCAGCCGTTAGATTTTTGTTTATTTTTGAAGCGGAACAAGTTTTGATAGAACAATTTCAAAAAGAAGACACGAAAAATAAGTTAGAAATTTTCAATACACTTTCTGAAATTGGAGGCAACGATTCCGAGAGTTTCATTGCCCAATTGTTGCTAAAAAAAACAGATGAAACTATAAAACTTGACGCCGTATATTCTCTCTATAAAATAAATCCCCATTTTTTCGAAAATCATTTTTTAGATAATAAAGAGATACAAAAAATGGCTAAACATGTAAAAATTCCAAACATATAATGATAAATGATATTCTAAATATATATACTAATTGTATAGGCATTTTTTCAATGGTTTATATTCTTTGGTATTGCATATTGGCAATATTGTCCTACTATGCCATAAAAACGTATTTAAACAACAAGTATTTTATCCCAAATAATGTTGTTTTAAAATCCAACTACTTGCCAGGTGTTTCTGTTGTTGCTCCCGCTTATAATGAAGGTCCCAATGTGGTTTATAATGTAAAATCATTACTCTCTCTGTCTTACCCAAAATACCAAGTTGTTTTAGTCAATGATGGGAGTACTGATGATACGCTACAACAATTAATCGATGAATTTGAATTGGTGAAAGTTGATTTTTATTATCAGGAAAAAATTAAAACCCAACCGGTTAGAGGTCATTATAAATCCAAAAACCCACTCTATTCAAAATTGCTAGTGGTTGATAAAGAGAATGGAAAAAGCAAGGCAGATGCCTCAAATGCGGGAATAAATTCAACAAAATACCCTTTGTTTTTATGTACTGATGTGGATTGTATTTTGAAAAATGATACTATTATAAAATTGGCTAAACCATTTATTGAAGCTAAAAAAAGAGTCATAGCCACTGGAGCAGGAATCCGAATATCAAATTCCTGTGAAGTGAAAGAAGGCTTTTTAGTCAAAATCCATTTTCCAAAAGGATGGTATCCTAGATTTCAAGAACTCGAATATGTTCGCGCTTTCCTTTTTGGCCGAATGGCATGGAGTCAAATTAATGGTTTGTTATTGGTTTCTGGAGGATTGGGTATGTTTGACAAGGAAATTGCTGTAGCTGCAGGTGGCTATTGGCACAAATCATTAGGTGAGGATATGGAGCTAATTACGCGCATGAGAAAATACATGTATGACAATAAATTACCTTTTGCTATAAAATACATTCCAGAATCTTTATGTTGGACAGAAGTTCCAGCTACAAGAGAAGTTTTGATCAGACAACGGGTACGCTGGGCTCGTGGATTGATTCAAACGTTGTATATGCATAAAAATATTTTCTTTAATCCTAAATATGAAAAAACAGGGTTTTTGATATTTCCTTATTTCTTTTTCTTTGAGTTTTTAATTCCAATTCTTGAGGTAACAGGTGTAATAGTTTTGATTCTGGGGCTTTTTATTTTGGATGTAAATTATATCAATTTTCTTTATTTGTCGTTAGTCGTTTATTTATTTTATCTTATCGTAACATTTATCTCGATATTGTTAGATGATATTATTTATAAAAATTATGCCAATACCAAGGAAATTATTATTCTCATAGTAATGGCAATTATAGAACCATTTTGTTATCATCCTGTAAATGTATATGCTTCGCTAAAAGGGTATTATCATTTTTTTAGACAAAAGGAGCAATCCTGGGGAAACATGCAAAGACAAGGTTTCAGTACTAAGAAAAATTAAAAAGTGAAAGGCAAATCCAAAATTTAAACACTTTAAATTGTTATGATAAATAGACACCACATAAAAATATTCTTTATTCTTTTCCTAGTTTTAGGAATGGCAAAAAATAATTTGGTTTGGTCTCAAAAAATAGATGTAGACAGTCTCTTGAATGTTGCCCTAAACGAAGTAAACAAGGACAAAAACTACGAATCAGCATTGAAAAACACCCATTTGGGAATGAAATTAGCTCCTGATTATTTGGATTTTCATTTGTTGACCGGCCGAATATATCAATTAACAAATGCCAAAGACAGTGCTCGATATTATTACAATTATGTTATCGACAAAAAACCGGTGTATGAAGATGCTTTTACATATTTAATCAATATGGAAATCGAAGAAAAGAACTATGATGTCGCCCAAATAATTGTTGATAAAGCCATTGTTTTTCATCCTGAAAATAAAGATTTTCGATACAAAAAACTTACAATTTATGAATTGCAAGACGACAAAGAAAAGAGAGAACTATATTTAAACGAAATGCAAGCAAAGTATCCCAATGATTCCTATTTCAAATTGCATTATTTTATAGGAGACAGCCGATTCAAGTCGGATCGCATTGGAGTAAACTATAACTATACTTTTTTTGATAGGTCAGGATATGGTCCTTGGCATTTGGCAAGTTTGCAATACATCAAACAACGAAATTGGGGCTCAGCCATTGCTAGAATCAATTATTCCAATCGCAATGCAAATGGTCAAAGTGAAATTGACGGTATTCAATATGAAGCCGAAACGTACTTTTTTACAAGCAAAAGTAGCTACTCCTACATCAGCGCAGGCTATAGTAGTGACCCAATATTCCCAAAAGTAAGACTCGGTTATTCTTTCTTTCATGATTTTAAAAAAGGATGGGAAGGCGATTTAGGAATTCGATATATTAATACCGAAGCGACGAATTTTACCACTGCAGTTTTCGGAATTGGTAAATATTTAGGCTCCTATTGGCTCAATTTAAGGTCTTATTTTCAATTTGATAACAGTTCGGTTTATCCTGCATTTACATTCACAAGCAGGTATTATTTCAACACCCGATTTGATTACCTAACCCTAATTGCAGGATACGGAACTTCGCCAGACGAAAGAACCACCATCGGACAAATACAAAATAGACTTTCGCTCGATTCCTTTCGACTTGGAGGCGGTTATTATCGATTGATAAATGACCATTATGTAACAGGAATACAAGTGTTACTTAACAACCAAGAATATGCCCCTGGGGTAAAACAAATAGAAACCGAAATTGCATTGCTGCTTCAATATCAATTTTAAAAACAGCATTTTAATGATGGCGTGACCCTCAGTCTCGTCCCAAAAGTCGAAACTGAGGGTCGGGCTTTCCGTTCCCGCTTTTTTTATTTTCAATTGCCACAGGTTTAGACCTGTAACAATTAAAAATAAAAAAGAGCTCCACTGCAATCCCTCACGCGAGCGACTGCAAACAAGAAAATAAGTGCTTTAAAACACTTTAAAGGCCAATATGATTTCAGTGAACTAATACATACATAAATTGCAAACTAAACTAATCTATCCAGCAATTATTCTTTTTTTATTCTTTTTTAACTGCAATATGATGGCACAAAACGCTCTAACTTTAGCAAATTCAAAAGGACAGGAAGTGATTATCCTTTCCACAAGTGATAGAACCAATAATGCTGCAACGCTTTTAAAAACCTTTTTAGATCGAGCATTTGAAAATCCATTTCGTATTGAATTTGGGAAAGAAATAAGGAATCAAAACGCCAAAATAATTCTTGAAATTGCAGATAATACAGTTGACGAAAATTCTTTCATTATCAAAAGCGATGAAAAAAATATCACTTTAATTGGTTCTAATGAAAAAACGGTACGATATGCTATTTATACTGTTTTAGAAACATGGGGATTTCGAAAATATACTGCAAAAGACAGCTTTATACCCAAACTAAAATATATCACATTTCCCAAAAATACGAGTCAAACCTACAAACCTTCTTTTGAATATAGAGCATTGTTTTACCCAGATTGTTATGATGAAGCTTTTAGAGATTGGCACAAACTGGATTGGCATATCAATGATTTCGGAATTTGGGGACATTCGTTCTATCAATTATTGAGTGCCAAAACTTATTTCCAATCCAATCCATCTTTTTTTGCACTTTACGAAGGACAAAGAAACAGCGAGTCGCTATGTATGACAAACGATACGGTTGTCGCTATTGTTGCCAAAAAAATGGGCGAAATTATTGCCAAAAATCCCAATGCTGGCTTTTTCTCCATCAGCCAAAATGATGATGTAGTTTATTGCGAATGTAACAATTGCAAAGCTTTGAATGATAAACACGGAGGTCCACAAGGTTCTTTTTATTATTTTCTGAACAAAATAGCAAAGCAATTTCCTAATACCAAAATTACTACATTAGCTTACCTGCATACGTACCGTGCTCCCGAAAACCTAAAAATCGAGTCCAATATTTATACCCTTTTTTGCCCGATTGAAATGAATAGGGGTAAAGCCATTGTTGAATCCCCAAACAACAAAAACTTTCTAAATATCCTAAACAATTGGAGTGCAACGGCACCACATTTGTATTTATGGGATTATACGGTAGAATTCACCAATTACCTTTCACCATTTCCCAATTTGCATACCTTTTCAAAAAATTTTAAACTGTATAAACAAAATAAGGTAAAAGGACTTTTTGTACAAGGATATGCTGATGTTCCAGGGGATTTATATGAGTTAAGGCAATATCTTTTGGCTAAAATAATTTGGAATACACAAATGGATGTTGAAGCAGTTACCAATGATTTTCTAAAAGGTTTTTATGGGAATGCAGCTCCTTTTGTTAAAAAATATATTGATTTACTTACTCAAAATCAGGGGAATATGGATCGTTATTTGGATATTTATTCAGACCCAATTCAAAGTAGGAGCAGCTTTCTTACGCCCGAAGCTATGGATCAATACGATCAAATCATAAGTCAAGCCGAAAATGCCGTTCATGATGATGCTGTATTGGCAAAAAAAGTCTTAAAATTGAGGCTCGCTTTGGAGTATGTTTATTTTGAGCAATCCAAATTTTATGGCAAAGACAAGCACGGAATGTTTGCTGGAAAAAACAAGGAAGATCAAGGTAAGAAATTAAGAGAACGGGTTTTGAATTTTACAAAAAAGTGTAATGAATTTGGAATATACGAACTCAGTGAAGGAGGACTTTCACCCGATCAATATTATGAAGAATGGCTGGCGATAGAAAAAAATGCTTGCAATCATTTAGGAGAAAATATGGAAATTCAATTTTTGACTCCTCCAGCCGATGGAAACAAAGGCAAAGGAACTTATGGATTGGTAGACGGGGTTCGTGGATACAAAAACTACGCTATAAACTGGATTGGGTGGTATGGTACAAATCCCAAAGTTCAACTGAGCACCCATAAAATGAATTTTAATACTATTAGAATTAATACTTTAAATGATCAAAGGCATTGGATTTTTACTCCCCAAAAAATTAGCATCTACGGATTCAAAAATGACAAGTGGGAACTTATTGTTCGATTAAAAAGTGATGAACTCACCGAAATTAGCGAAGTAACTATTAAAGAATGGGAATTCAAATCAGATACGTTTAACCAATGTAGTTCTCTAAAAATTGAAGTCGAAAACGTAAAAGAATTGCCGTATTGGAGAAAGCGAAAAAACAAAAAACCAATGGTAATGCTTGATGAAATTGAGCTTTATAACAAATAATCATTTCTGCTAAATCCTGTTAACTGAATAAGTAATTCTATTTACTTTAAAACAATTTTCTTTTTTTAATTGTCATATTCTATTTTTTCGTTGGGTTTAGTCTAATTCAGTACAGAATGAATAGAAAACGGCACTATTGTTCACATAGCGTAGCTGTTAGAAAAGTAAAAGGTCTATTCTACTTTTTTACACATTATAAAGTCTTTGTTTCTCCTAAGTTAAAAAATAATTTTAACCCACGGTCGATTTTTTTATGCCGTTTTTGTTGACTTTATCGAAGGTTTTGTTCTTTTTAAAAATATAGTTAGGTGTTTTGGCACGATTGTTGTAAATGTGAGTAAAATGATTTATCACACATTCATTTTACAGTGAAAAAAAAATTTCAATAAAACGAGTCTATCCAAAAGATGATGAATAAAAATAACAACATAAAGAATTCAGATTTAAAAATACTAATTGCAGAGGATGATGAGTTGATGGTTAAAATCCTTGAATTCATTCTAAAAAAAGAAGGCTATCAAGTTACTTCATGCAAGGATGGTTTGAGCGCCATAGAAAAAATTCCTGAACTTATTCCTGACTTGATAATTACTGATATATTGCTTCCTTTTCGATCTGGATTAGAAATAATAGGGTATTCCAAAGAGACTTTTGAAAATATACCTGTTATCGTAGTTTCTTCACTAGGAGAAGAAGAAGGGACAGTGGTTGAAGCTTTTCGTTTAGGTGCTGATGATTTTGTTTCAAAACCCTTTAATCCTAATGAGTTATTGCTTAGAGTAAAACGTTTGTTTACCTTAAATAATCACATTTTAAAACAAAAAGAAATGCCCGTAAGTATTAGTGCTTAAGCTTCGTTACGAAGCTCGATTATTCGATAATAACAATGTGAACAGACTATTTTTCAAGAAGGAAATGAAGTTCTGTGAATGCCAAAAATAAATAGTAATCAAGTATCTAATATTTTTGTGTTTTTGATTTTAAAAAATAGGTGTAAGTATTTGGTTTTACTGAAGAAACCAGATGTAGCAAATTTCTAATGCGAATCTGAGTTGTAATATTTCATAAGTCTTTTTAATATTCCTTTTCAATACTATAAAACCTCTATGTGCTTTTTGTAAAAGTAGTCAATAGGGGTTTGTTTATTTTTACTTTTTTTCATTTTTATATAATTTAGTTGACAAAGTATAACGATGTTCTTTGTTAATTCAAAATCAATTACAATCAAAGTTAGCAAGACCTTTCTATCCTTAGTTTCAAAAAACCTATCTTTGCACAAAATTTACATACAATGAGCACTTTCGAACAATTCAATCTCCCTAAATCTGTCCAAAAAGCAATAGATGATTTAGGTTTTACGACTCCAACTCCAATTCAGGAAAAAACTTTTTCTGTGATAATGTCTGGTCGTGATATGATGGGAATTGCACAAACAGGTACAGGTAAAACATTTGCCTATTTATTACCTTTATTAAAATTATATAAATTTACTCCTGGACATACTCCAAAAATTGTGGTTCTTGTACCTACAAGAGAATTGGTAGTTCAGGTTGTAGAAGAAGTTGAAAAATTGACCAAATACATGTCGGTTCGAACAATTGGAATTTTTGGTGGAGTAAATATCAACACCCAAAAGACAACTGTTTATCAAGGTTGCGATATTCTTGTAGGAACTCCAGGTAGAATCATGGATTTAACATTGGATAATGTGATTCGTTTTGAGGAAATGCAAAAACTAGTTATCGATGAGTTTGATGAAATGCTGAATTTAGGTTTCCGTACTCAATTAACCGCAATTTTGGCTATGATGCCAAAAAAACGTCAAAACATATTATTCTCAGCAACAATGACGGATGAGGTCGATGCGATTTTGAATGATTATTTCGATTATCCCGAAGAAGTTACACTTTCTGCATCCGGAACACCTTTAGAAAATATCTCACAATCAAGTTATCTTGTTCCAAATTTTAATACCAAAATCAATCTTTTAAAACATTTATTGCAAAACAATGAAGACATGAGTCGTGTATTGGTTTTTGTAAATAATAAAAAGATTTCTGATATGGTTCACGAACGTATCGAAGAAGATTTTGAGGATCAGTTTGGTGTTATTCACTCCAATAAATCTCAAAATTATCGTTTGAGTACTATGGCATCTTTCCAAGAAGGAAATCTTCGTGGTTTGATCACTACGGATATTATGGCCAGAGGTTTGGATATTTCGAATATTACGCATGTAATCAATTTTGAGATGCCCGAATTGCCCGAATTATACATGCACCGTATTGGCCGAACAGGACGTGCAGATGCCACAGGAACCGCTATAAGTTTTATTACGCCTAGGGAAGAGGAATCCAAAGTAGCGATCGAAATATTAATGAATACCGAATTGCCCATTGAAACTTTTCCTGTAGAAGTGGAAGTATCAGCTAAACTAATCGAGCCAGAAAAAGACAGACAGCCAATTAAGTTTTTGATGAAAAAACAAAAATTGGAAGGCGATGGTGCTTTTCAAGAGAAAAGTAAAAAGAACAAAAAAGTAAATCTTGGAGGGCCTGGAGTTACCAAGAAAAAAACACATGGTTCTGTAAATAGAAATATGTTGAAAACCAGAGATAAAAAACGAAAAGACAAAAATAAATAGTTTTCAATTTGTAAAAAAAAATAGCCTAAAGTTTACTCTAGGCTATTTTTTTTGGTAGTAAATGAGTTGTTAATCTACTTTTTTAAAGTAGTGTGTTCCTTAGTGTTTTTGTAGAAAATCGAAAAAGAGCACGCAATGCTACTTCTTATTTTTCCTTTTTCTCATCACTAAAAACCAAACAAACGGGCGAACATAATTCTATTTTTTGCCCAGAGTCTTTTAATGTACCTTTCCTTTTATTGATTTTAAAAATCACAATATCATTTGAGTATTGATGTGCTATCAATAGAAACTTACCCGTTGGATCTATTACAAAATTTCTAGGACCTTTGCCTAAAGTACTCGTTTGTCCTTTGGATTTTAATTTTCCATTTTTCAAAACTTTAAAAATTGAAATTGTATTGGCATCTCCTCTATTTGTAGCGTATAAAAAACGCCCATTTGGTGTAATGTGGATATCCGCAGCACTAGTGGTTCCATTGAAATCATTTGGTAAAATTGTTGTTTCATGGATTTGCGTTAGCGTACCATTTTTATATTTGAATGTTGTCAAAGAACCATCTAATTCTTGCAATACATATACAAATTTACCTTTTTTACTAAATATTAAGTGTCTTGGTCCACTTCCTGCTTTTACAGAAACACTGTCTTTTAAAGTTAAAATTTCAGTACTTGCATTAGGTTCATAAGCATACAAAAACACCTTGTCTGTTCCTAAATCATTACTCAATACATATTTTTTATCTGGCGAAAAATAAACCATATGTACATGGGGTTTCTCTTGTCTCTCTGTATTGACACTTTTCCCAAAATGCTGAACTACTTGTTTGGCTTCTGTTAGACTACCGTCTGAGTTTTTACCAAAAACCACAATATTACCTCCAGAATAATTGGCAACAATTACATTTGTTTCATCATTGATTAGGTAACAAGGATCAGCTCCTTTAGAATTTACACTATTAATGAAATTCATTCTTCCACTTGAAGGATCAAATCCAAATGAACTTATTTCACTTTCATTTCCATTTTCTTTGACTGCATAAATAAATTTACTCCCTTTTGAAAGAGACAAATAACTAGGATTTATTATGCTGTCCGAAGATTTTTTTAATCTAATATTGGCATTATTGCTATCAAACTCATACACATATATTCCTCTACTTTCACAGGTTTTAGTATAAGTTCCTACGACAAGATTAAGTTTGTTTTTCTGAGCCTGCATTGTAAAAAAGGATACAATCAACAGAATAATAAGGTAGGTGTGCTTCATAAGCTTTAATTGAATTTGATATTAGTACAGTTATTCTTGTTGAAATATATCTATTTCAAAAGTTGATTTCGAATATTGCAATATTGAATCTATTTTAGATTAAAAAAATACATATTTGACTGTAGTGGTATTGCTACAAAAGTAAAATTACGTAATTAATTTAATAAAGTGATGTTTTGTTATTTGTTTTGAAAAATAATTACAACTTCCTATAAAACTGTTTACAAATTTGTATTTTTGAACGGCAGAATTCCTTGAATACTTTCATAATAAATCTTTGAAGCAAACAAACCTTTAGAATGCATTTTAAACAACCCGAAATTCTTTACTTTCTATTCCTGCTGATTGTTCCAATTTTGGTGCATTTATTCCAATTAAGACGATTCAAAAAAGAATATTTTACGAATGTACGATTCTTAAAGGCCCTTTCGATACAAACCAGAAAAAGTTCCGAAATCAAGAAATGGTTGCTTCTGGCTACTCGAATAGCATTGCTTACTGCTATTATTCTAGCTTTTGCACAACCTTTTTTTGAATCAAAAGACAGTAAAAATGCAAGTAATGAAATGTATATTATTCTTGATAATTCCTTTAGTATGCAAACCAAAGGAAAAAAAGGTGAACTTTTAAAACGAGCCATTCAGGAATTACTTGAAGAAACCCCAGAAAGCACTAATTTTTCTTTATTGACCAATACTGATAATTATTGGAATACGGATATAAAAACCATTCGCAGTGAATTGCAAAACCTTAAATACAGTGCAACTCCTTTTCAAATCGATAATAGTATTGCAAAAATAAAAGCACATAAATCCGCTTTCAAAAAAGACATTGTAATTATTACTGATGCTGTTGGTTTGACATCAAACCAATTAAAAAATATAGGGACTGATATTATTCCGTATTTTATTATTCCAAAGGCTGAACAAAGAAACAACGTTTCAATTGACAGTGTTTTTATTCGTCAAACATTGGATGATTTTTATGAGGTCAGTATCAATACTACTAATTATAGTAATGATTTTAAACCTGTTCCAGTAGCTTTATACAATCAAAATAAGTTGATTGCTAAAACGATACTTAACTTTAAGAATAAAAATGAAACAGTCAATTTCACTATTCCAAAGCAGGTTTTTCATGGTTATGTTTCAATAGAAGACAATGACTTAGTTTATGATAACAAATTGTTTTTTAGTATTTCAAAAATCAAAAAAACAAATGTCTTAAGTATAGGTGCCTTAGATAAAAATAATTTTTTAAGTCGAATTTATACCGATGATGAATTCAATTATGCTTCTTTTGCATTAAATGCTTTGGATTATAATAGTATTGACAAGCAAGATGCTATTGTTTTAAATGAGTTGGACGAAATTCCGCAAGCCTTGCAAACCACTTTGAAATCCTTTGTTAATAAAGGGGGTAATTTAATTGTAATTCCATCTGAAGGAGGTTCAATTGTAAATCTAAATTCATTTTTAAAACAATTTGGCTCCACGCAATTTCAATCATTAGAATCGAATGATAAACAGATTACCAAAATCAATTTTAGTCATCCTTTATTTTCAGGAGTTTTTGAAAGTAAGACCAATAATTTTCAATATCCTAAAACCAAAAAAGATTTTACAATAACAACTAACAGTTCAGCTGTTTTGAACTATGAGGATCAATCTCCTTTTTTAATGGCTGACCGAATTAATACTTCATCAGTTTATGTGTTTTCAGCGCCGTTAAATATTTCAAATTCAAATTTTCAGCAATCACCTTTAATTGTTCCTGTATTTTATAAAATGGCTTTAAGCAAGCAAAATAACGGAATTAATGCCTTTACGATAGGAAATAAGTCTTCATATTTTGTTCCAGTTTTATTGTCGAAAGATGAAATCCTGACAGTAAAAAACCAAGAAAACAGTTTTATTCCAGTACAACAATTATTGAGCAATAAGGTACAGTTGTTCTTTGATGATTCTCCGGATAAAGCGGGGAATTATGTCATTTATGATGCTAAAAAAGCAATCGAAAACATCAGTTTTAACTATCCAAGAACCGAAAGTAATCTTGATCAAGTCGATCTTAATATTCTATCCGATTATAAAACAAGTGATTCCATTTCAACTATTTTTGATACGCTACAAACCAGCCGAAGTGACAATCAAATTTGGAAATGGTTTATTATCTTTGCACTGTTATTTTTAACCTTAGAAATGGCAATTATCAAATTTGTGAAGTAACAATACAGTTTTAAAAAGTAAACGACATAACATATGAACATCATCATCCGAAACGCCAAAATAATAGATTCAAATAGTTCTTTTCACAATCAGACTGTTGATGTTTTAGTTGCAGATGGTTTTGTGAAAAAAATCGGAACATCACTTTTAAATACAGATAATTCTGAAGAATTAAAATTAGAAAATCTACATATTTCACAAGGTTGGTTTGATAGTAGTGTTTCACTTGGGGAACCTGGCTTTGAAGATAGAGAAACTATTGCAAATGGCTTAGATGTTGCTGCCAAAAGTGGTTTTGCTGCCATTGCTTTACAGCCCAACTCTTTGCCTGTAATAGATAATCAATCGCAAGTTAATTTTGTAAAAAATAAAGCCAATGGTTTTGCTACACAGCTTTTTCCGATAGGGGCCTTAACGAAAGAAAGTGAAGGAAAAGATATGGCTGAATTATTTGATATGAAAAATTCTGGTGCTGTTGCTTTTGGAGATTATGCTAAAAGTTTGGACAATGCCAATTTGCTAAAAATTGCCTTGCAATATGTACAAGATTTTGATGGACTCGTAATTGCTTTTGCACAAGATGACAAAATAAAAGGGAATGGAGTTGCAAATGAAGGTATTGTTTCGGCTCGTTTGGGGCTGAAAGGCATTCCAGATTTAGCCGAAGAAATACAAATAGTCAGAAACTTATTTTTATTAGAATATACTGGTGGTAAAATGCATATTCCAACAATTTCAACTGCAAAATCTGTACAATTGATCAAAGAAGCTAAAGCAAAAGGATTAAATGTAACTTGTAGCGCTACGGTACATCATTTGGTATTAACTGATGATAAATTAGAAAGTTTTGATTCTAGATATAAAGTTACTCCACCATTAAGAACCGAAATTGATAGACAAGCCTTAATCAATGGAGTTCTTGACGGAACGATTGATTTAATTACTTCCGACCATAATCCGATAGATATTGAACACAAAAAAATGGAATTTGATTTGGCTAAAAACGGGACTATCGGATTAGAGAGTGCATTTGGTGCATTGATGACCGTACTCCCATTAGAAACTATAATCGAGAAATTGACTCTTGGAAAATCAATTTTCAGTATCCCTAATAATAGCCTAGCCGAAGGTGAAATAGCTAATATTACTTTATTTAATCCCGAAGGAAACAGTGTATTCACAAAAGCAAACATACTTTCTAAATCAAAAAATTCTGCATTTCTAGGTGTTAATCTAAAAGGAAAAGCATACGGAATTTTGAATCAAGGGAAATTAATTTTAGGATAACCAAACAACATGAACAATACAATCGAAGCTGGAAAAACAGCAGCAATTACCAGTTATATTTTAGGAATTGGCGTATTAATTGCAATGTCCATGAATAGTGAAGATAAAAATGAATTTGCTTCCTTTCATATCCGTCAAGGATTAGGACTAACGCTTACTTTTATTTCTTTGGGATTAATAATAAGCAATTTTGATAGTTTGATGATTTCTGCACCTATGTGGATTTTCATTTCGATTTTATGGTCCTACGGAATTTTTAGCGCCATCAAGGGGGAAACAAAACCAATCCCTTTACTTGGAGAATACTTTCAGAAATGGCTTAAAAGCATTTCTTAAAAATACATTTCAAAATCTGAATTCTAAATTTTGCCTCATAAATTAAGGGACTAAAATACACAAAATGAAACTATCCTTAGAATATAAAATACGAGAACCTAAAGTGATTCTTAACAAAAATCCATTATTACTGTTACTTCATGGATATGGTAGTAATGAAGCTGATTTATTTTCGTTTGCACCGGAATTACCAGCAGAATATTTTGTTATTTCAGCACGAGCTCCTTATGACCTTCAATATGGAAGTTATGCTTGGTATGCTATCAATTTTGACGCTGACCAAAACAAATTCTCAGATAATGATCAAGCTCGAATTTCAAGAGATTTAATTTCAAATTTCATTGATGAATTGGTGGCTAATTATCCAATAGATGCCAATGATGTCAATCTATTAGGTTTCAGTCAAGGTTCAATTTTGAGTTATGCTGTGGCACTTTCGTATCCAGAAAAAATCAATAAGGTTATAGCAATGAGTGGATATGTCAATTTGGATATCATAACCGATGATTACTTAAAAAATAACCTTAGCAAACTTAAAGTATTTGCATCTCATGGAACAGTAGATCAGGTTATCCCAATTGAATGGGCTAGGAAAACACCGGGTATTTTAGAGAAACTTGGAATTGCAATCACATACAAAGAATATCCAGTAGGCCATGGAGTAGCTCCTCAAAATTTTTATGATTTAAAAAACTGGCTTAGCCCCCTAACCCCCGAAGGGGAAACAAAAACCGAATAACCTAAATGTGTTTTCGTACAAAAATCCCCCTTTTGGAATTAGGGGGCTTGGTATAAAAATGTTTGATTAACTTCGAATGAAACACTTTCATCTTCGTTGATAAAGTATTTCAATAATACTTCTCCCCAATATTCTCCGTCACTGTAGTCAGCAATTATCCAGCGGTTATTTAGTACCTTTATTTTGTTTATCGAAAATTTAGTAGCTCCCAATTGTACTTGTCCTGTATATGGATTCCCTTTTGGATTGGCATTCAAGTCTAATAATTGTGCCGTAACATACGGAATTAATGTTGTGTAATTTCGTATTTTTTCAGATTTAGCCGTTTCAAAGTAGTTTTGGGCATTTTCATTTTTTTCTAATGAAAAATAATCTACATCAGATAATTTATTGGTAACAGATACTAAACTATCTTTTAATTTAGTTGTTGTTTTTTTATATTTTTCTTGTTCAAAAGTCACTTCTTTGCTCAAATACATATAAGTGTAAATGTTAAATACCAAAGACAAAATTAAGGCGTAAAGGAAAAATGATTGTTTCATAAAAATGCTATTAAATTGTAATTTCTAAATTATCATAAGCCAAGAAAACATTTGAAGGAAGTTGTTTTTGAACCACTTCGTGAAAGCCTAGCATATGACTAATATGGGTTAAATATGCTTTCTCCGGTTTCAGCAAAGCTATAAAATCGAGTGCTTCTTGCAAATTAAAATGTGTTTTATGAGGCTCAATTCGTAATGCGTTTACCACTAGTACTTTGAGGTTTTTTAGTTTGGAGATTTCTACTTCCTCTACTGTTTTTACATCAGTTAAATACGCAAAATCATCTATTCTAAAACCAAAAACCTGAAGATCACCATGCATTACGTTGATTGGGACGGCTATTTTATTTCCAATAGAAATAGGTGTATTGTTTTTTATTTCATGTTTTTCTACAGAAGGAGCGCCAGGATATCTATTAACGGTTTCAAAAATATAGTCAAAACGTTTTTCAATATTAGTCAATACTCTTTTGTGAGCATAAATTGGAATAGCTCCTTGTTTGAAATTAAATGGCCGAATATCATCTAATCCAGCCGTATGATCAGCATGTTCATGAGTAAATAAAATTCCATCAACTTTTTTACAATTTGAAGCTAACATTTGTTGCCTGAAATCAGGGCCGCAATCGATTACGTAGGAGTAGTCATTCCATGAAATCCATACCGAAACGCGGAGCCTTTTGTCCTTAGGTTCAGTACTTTTGCATACTTCATGATCACTACCTATAATTGGAATACCTTGAGATGTTCCAGTACCTAAAAAATATACTTTCAATTGTGTTTCTTTTTTTTACAAAAATAGAATTAATTCTCTTTCATTAGAAGCCTAATTAATTAACTTTGTAACATAATCGCCGAATTTAAACGAAAAAAAATGGAAGCCAAAAAGATAAAACTAAAAGGGGACAAAGTTATTGAGCAAATTCCTTCTTTAAAGGATAAAGCACTTCGTATTAATTTGAATGAAAATATATACGGTACTTTTGCTGAAATTGGAGCTGGTCAAGAAACAGTGAGACATTTTTTTAGATCAGGAGGTTCTTCTGGAACCATCGCAAAAGCAATGTCTGCCTATGATAAAGATTTTAGTGATGCTGTTTATGGTATAGAAGAAGACGGTCGTTATGTAACAGAAAGCAGACTTAAAAAGATGCTAACTTTTGAAGGAGAATTAATAGAAGAACGACTTAGCAGAACTAAACATCCTAATAAATTATTTTTTAGTTATGCCAATACTGTTGCAACTATCGATTTTGCTAAACAATTCAAAGGTCACGGATGGGTTGGCATTCGATACCAACTAGACCCAAGTGAAGCTTATAACGAAATCATCATCCATATTCGTTTCAAAGAAACGGATTCACGATTGCAACAAGAAACTTTAGGTATTTTGGGAGTGAATCTGATATATGGTGCATTCTACAAATACAATGATCCCAAGAAATTACTTCGATACCTTTACGATCATTTAGATAAAGATCAACTTGAAATAGATACTATCAATTTTTCAGGTCCTCGTTTTGCAGATGTAGACAATAGATTAATGAGTCTGCAATTGGTCAAAAACGGAATGACTGATGCGGTAATGTTCAATCCACAGGGTAAAAATATCTTACCGGCATCTATTCTTTATAAAAAAAACATACTTGCGTTTAGAGGTAGTTTTCGTCCTGTTACCAAAGTGAATATGGACATGTACAAACAATCTCTTAAGATGTTTTTGGAAGAGAATAAAGTAGAAAAAGAAAATACTTTGGTCATTTTTGAAATTACATTATCGAATCTTCGTTCCGACGGAGAAATCGATGAAAGAGATTTTATGGATCGTGCCGAATTACTTTGTTCTCTTGGGCAAACCGTAATGATTTCTAATTTTCAAGAATATTACAAAGTTGTTGAATATTTCTCGAATTATACTAAAGCCAGAATGGGGCTTGCCATGGGGGTTAATAATTTAGTGGATATATTCGACGAAAAATATTACCGCCATTTAAGTGGAGGAATTTTGGAGGCTTTTGGTAAATTATTTTATCGTGATATGAAAGTATTTTTATATCCAATGTTGGGGGAAGAAGGAGAAATCATTACTTCCGAAAATTTAAAAGTGCATCCTAGAATGAAAGAACTTTACAAATTCTTTAAATTCAATGGAAAAGTTGTGGATATTGAAGATTACAATCCTGAAATATTAGAGGTGTTCTCACGTGAAGTATTAAAAATGATTAGTGCTGGTAAACCAGGTTGGGAATCGATGTTACCTGATGGGGTACCTGAAATCATTAAAGAAAAACGCCTTTTTGGATATCAACCTAATTCAATTATAGAAGCTAAATAAGCAAATAGATATAAAGTAGATTTTCATTTATATAAAAAAAAACTCCAAAAAGAACAAATTGTTTTTTATTGGAGTTTTTTTTATTTTGAGAATCATTTGTTCTTATTTCAATATCTGATTTGCGTGCACTTTGGTTTTTACATCTGTAATCACATCGGTTATAATTCCGTTTTCGTCAATAACAAATGTGGTTCTGTGAATTCCATCATATTCTTTTCCCATAAATTTTTTAGGTCCCCAAACCCCAAATGCATTGATAACCGTTTTATCTTCATCGGCTAATAAAGGAAAAGGAAATTCATATTTATCCTTGAACTTAGCTTGCGCTTTGGCGCTGTCTGCACTTACGCCGAGCAATTCGTAATTATTGGCTTGAAAACGCTCAAAATTATCTCTTAAATCACAAGCCTCTGCTGTACAACCGGGTGTTGAAGCTTTTGGGTAAAAGAAAACAACTAATTTTTTGCCAGTATAATCAGCAAGTTCATGCGTTTTTCCGTCTTGATCTGTACCTGAAAATTTTGGTGCTTTATCTCCTTTTTTTAATGTGGTCATATTTTATGTTTTTTTGAATGTAGAAAATTGAATACGAAAAAAGTTTTAAAATAGTAAGTTGAATTATTTATCGGAGTATTCAAAATTGTCTGATAACCGATAATTCAAATGTCCTTATTTATCATTGAAAAGAAAACCAAATCCCATACTTTTTAGCATTTTTTTTTCGAATCCCCAAAAGAATTTAAATTGGCCAAAAAGGAAACCTATAGAAACCAATAAAACTTGATAAATAGGAAAAATCAACAATAATCGAATGGGAGTATACCAATGGCCTAGTTCCTCTTTTCCAATTCCCAACCAAATACAAAATGGTCGAGACAAATATGCGGAAGCCGATCCTGTAATGGCAAAAACAACAAATATTATGGCTAATTGCCAATTGGATGTTAATCCCCAACGTTGTTTTAATCGCTTCATTTTTAATTAATTCCTTTTTGCAAATATAACAGGTTTTAATGGTTGAATTTATTCTAATTTCTTTTTTTTATTTGGATAAATTTGATTTGTTACTTCTTTTTTGCGTGAGTGATGGTAGTGGAGCTCTTTTTTTGATTTCGTTTTTTTACGGAATCAAAAAAAAGCGGGAGCGAACAGCACGACCCATTGTTTCGTCTTTTTGGACGAGGCAATGGGTCACGCCCTAATCTTATTTTATAGACTGATATTGTATAATGCGATGCTCTTTTAATTTATTGATTTCATTAAACGCTATGCTTAGGTAAATTGACTAATTGTGCGTAAGATGGATTTAAGTAAAAATAAAAAATCTATTTCATGTGGTTATAATATTTTGGTAATCAGTTTTGTATACATTATCGTAGGGGGACATATCCATTTAATTTTTGATTGTATTTGTTTTGAAAATATATCATGTAATTATAAAGCAGATAGTTAACTTCATATCCATAATTAATATTAGGGGAATAATCTATTATCATTTCATATAAATTAGGAGGGTAGAGTTGGGGTTGTCTAACTCGATTATTCCATTCCATAACAAATATATTATTTTTGTTTTCTAAATAAGCTTGGGAATGATATCCTCGTGGATATGCTGTTGAATGTAGCCAAAAATCAAAACCAGGTTCTATGATAATTATTTCATAATTCAATTCTTCATTGGCAATTTTTATGGTGTCATTGCTTCCTGTTTTTTGTTTTTCATCATTTGAAAATTTTGGTTTGGAAGTGTTACATCCAATAATTGTCAAAAGAATGATTACTATGTAAATTATATTTTTCATAATAATGGATGTTTGAATAATTTAAAAAAAATAATAATCATAAAGTTATATAAAAAAAATGTTTTGTAATGATAATGTGGTGTTTATGTTTTTTTGTATTAAAAAAAAGACACTCACTGATTTGTAAATGCCTTTTTTATTTTAAAATTGAGATTTTTTTATTTTCCAAAAAGTTTCCCTAGAAATCCACCAATGCCACCACTGCTTTTTGTTACTGCAATAGCGTCATTCAGGTCTAGTTTTCCATCGGCATTTTGGTCTAAACCAAATTGTGTTCCATATTTTGAAATAGTATCCATAATTCCAGAGGTTTCTGTACCACTTCCAGTAATTGCTCCAATTAAATCGGTTATTTGAAAGCTGTCTTTTGGATCATTTACTTTGTTTACCAATCCACCAAGAATTTGCGGAATCATACTTCCTGCTACTTCTTGGGACACATTACTGCTTAAACCAAATTTTTCTCCCAAGCTACTTGTAAGTTGTTGAGTAATTTGTTGAACAGCTGGGTTTTCTGGATTTTGGGCGTTGTTTCCTTGTAATAATCCTGCTAGTTGTTCTATACCTCCTTCGGAAGCCATTTTTTGTAAGCTCGAAAAAATTGAATTTCCTGCTTCATTCATAACTCCTTCGTTATGTTCATTTGGGACTGCATTGTTATTTACAACTACTTCTTGTCCATACTGCTGTACTAATTGTGTCAATTGTTCAAACATAGGTTTAAAAGTTAAAATTAGATTTCAAATTTAATAAAAAAATAACGCTATTCTATTAATTTTAATTAATAAAATACCGTTATATTGTTAAAAATCAATGATTTGTATCAGTGCACTAGTGACTTATTGAAAAAGCTAATGATTTGTTGCGCCAGTTCATTACCTATTCTGTCTTGTGCTTCTTCTGTAGCAGCACCTATATGAGGAGTTAAAGATATCTTAGGATTCATTAAAATGGTAATTTCCGGATTAGGTTCATTTTCATAAACATCCAATCCTGCAAATAGAACTTTGTTTTCATCTAGTGCTTTTACTAATGCCACTTCATCAATTGCACCACCTCTTGCACAGTTGACAATTCCAACTCCATCTTTCATCATTTTTATCTCTTTTTCACCTATGACGTAGCCATCTTGTGCGGGTACATGTAAGGATATGAAGTCTGAGTCTGCGAATACATTTTCTAGAGGTTCAGAAGCAAGAGATAGTGTTATAGATTGACCGTTAAAAAATGAAATTTTGAGATCTTTTTTAGGAATATGAGTATCACTATAAATTACTTTCATTCCAAGACCAATGGCTATTTTTGCAGTTGCTTTACCAATGCGCCCCATACCGATAATTCCGAGTGTTTTCCCTCTTAATTCGATACCATTTGCATACGCTTTTTTCAAACCGTCGAAATTGGTATCACCTTCAAGTGGCATATTTCTATTGGAATCGTGTAAGAACCGTACTCCTGTAAATAAATGGGCAATGACTAATTCAGCAACGGATTCTGATGATGAGGCTGGAGTATTTATAACATGAATTCCTTGACTTTTGGCATAGTCAACATCAATATTGTCCATCCCGACACCGCCACGACCAATTATTTTAAGATTGGGGCAGGCATCTATAATGTCTTTGCGAACTTTTGTGGCACTTCGGACTAATAGAACACTTATGTTATTTTTGTTTACAAAATTTGCTACTTGCTCTTGTGCTACTTTTGTTGTAATAACTTCAAAACCGGCTTTTTCTAAAGAAGTAATACCACTTTTTGAAATGCCGTCGTTTGCTAATATTTTCATTTTGAGTTTATTTGGTCAACCATTTAATTATTTAAATGATGGTTAACATAAATTATTACTTTAAAATCAATTCGTTATATTGATTATTTTCGATAACGATTAATTGATTATATTTTACTTTCTAGTTCTTTCATTACGTCGACAAGTACCTGTACACTTTCTAATGGAAGTGCATTGTACATCGAAGCTCTATAGCCTCCAACAGAGCGATGTCCTGGTAAACCAGAGATTCCTGCTGCTTTCCACATTTCATCAAATTTAGCTGCATGTGATTCATCGTTCAATAAAAAGGTTGCATTCATATTAGAACGATCCTCAACCGCTGCAGTTCCTCTAAACAATGGGTTTCTGTCTATTTCTGTATAAAGCAAAGTTGCTTTTGCATCATTTATTTTTTCGATAGCCTCAATTCCTCCTAGCTTTTTCAACCATTGTAAGGTTAATAAAGAGGCGTAAACTGGAAAAACCGGAGGAGTATTGTACATGCTGTCAGCTTTGATGTGTTTGGCATAATCCAACATACTCGGAATAGTACGTCCTGTTTTACCTAGAATTTCTTCTTTGATAACTACCAAAGTGGTACCTGCAGGTCCCATATTTTTTTGTGCTCCAGCATAAATAATATCAAATTTTGAAAAATCTAATTTTCTAGAAAAAATATCAGAACTCATATCACATACAACAGGTATGTTTGTTGAAGGAAATTCTTTCATTTGAGTTCCAAAAATGGTATTGTTACTAGTGCAGTGGAAATATTCTGCGTCAGCGGGTATAGTGTATCCTTTTGGGATATGGTTGTAATTTTGTTCTTTTGAAGAGGCAACAATAGTAGTGTCTCCAAAGATTTTGGCTTCTTTTATGGCAGCAGATGCCCAAGTTCCAGTGTCTAAATAGGCAGCTTTTCCATTTTCTTTCATTAAATTATATGGAACCATTAAGAATTCTAGACTGGCACCTCCTCCTAGGAATATAGTTTGATATCCTTTTCCTTTTAGATCCAAAAGTTCTAAAACAAGTTCTCTAGCTTCTTCCATAACGGCTACAAAATCTTTACTACGATGGGAAATTTCTAAAAGTGATAAGCCAGAATCGTTAAAATTTAGAATGGCTTGAGCTGATTTTTCGAAAACTTCTTGTGGTAAAATGCAAGGTCCTGCGCTGTAGTTGTGTTTTTTCATGGTGTAGTTACTATTTGTTTTTTATTTGTTCCAATTCATTTTTGGACGAAATCGCTGGTCTACATGTTATTTTGGAATTAGGACCCATAACGATTTCAAATTGTAATTTGTCTTTAAAATCACAAAGTGCAAATTTCGGGAATAAGTGCTGAAAAAGTATTAAATTATTCGTAATAATATAAATGCATTGCATTATATTGTTGACAAAAACGAGATAGTGTCAATATTATCTGCATAATCCCATAAATTTGGTTTTTGAGTGGTTCCAAATTCAATGCTGTTTTTTACAAGATGGTTACTCACGATACACTGAATTTGATTTTTTTCGTTTTCTAAACGGTTTTCTAAATCTTCTAAATTCTCATAATATTCGTAAAACACACTCGTAATTGGCGAACCATAACTCGGATCTTCTTTTATTGTCAAGAATCCATTGTCTAGTAATTTAAAATTACTCATCAAGAAAACAGCTTTGTTGTAATCGTAATTATTGGCGTATTTTTCATAATGTATCACATCTTGGTATTCAAAAATAGCTTCAAAAAAAGGTTCAAAAGAGTAGTCTTTCGGGACAAAAAGTTTGGAAACATTGCGGCATCCTAATCCGAAATATCTGAATATATCTTCGCCCAATGCAGCCATCTGCTCTTTGGTCTCTTTACCATTTAGTACAGCAATTGAATTTCTGTTTTTTCTTATAATTGAAGGTTTATCTTTAAAGTAATATTCAAAATAACGTGCCGTATTATTGCTTCCTGTGGCAATTACAGCATCAAATCCTTCTAGTTTTCCATCTACAAATTTTATTTTATTTTTAAAATCTGGTTCTATTGCTGTCAGATAATTTGCCAAAAACGGCAAAAGATGTTGGTCATTTGAAGATGTTTTTACTAAAACTTCATGTCCCGTAATTAAAACTGATAGAAAATCATGAAATCCAACTAGAGGAATATTCCCTGCCAAAATAAGTGCCACTTTTTTGGTTTTTACGTTTTGTAAGTCATAATTAGAAAGCCATTTTTCTAAATTATCATCTGTTAATGCTTCGGCCCAAGATTGTATGGAGAAATAAACTTGCTCAGGAGTATACCAGCCATTATGCGATTGAGAAAGTTGAATTAAATCAATGAATTTTTCAAAAAATAAATCATTACCGAATACATTTTCGCGTTTTGCACAATTTCCTTCATTGAATTGACTCAAAAATTTGCCTAATTCAACAAAAACACTTTTTTTTGTTTCTAATGTCATAATGTTTGTTTATGAAAAGTTTTGATTGTAATTTTGCGCAAAAATAAGCTTTAATTAGTTATAAGTCAAAAGTGAATTTGCAAAACAACTTACTTCTGATTTCAAACTTCAAAATTCTAATCTAAAAAGATGGCAATAATAATAACTGATGAATGTATCAATTGTGGGGCATGCGAACCAGAATGCCCAAATACTGCAATATACGAAGGAGCTGATGATTGGAGATATAAAGATGGTACAAAACTTGTGGGTAAAGTTATTTTGCCTGATGGCACTGAAGTAGATTCGGATGCTGCACAAACACCAATCTCTGATGAAGTGTATTACATTGTACCCGGTAAATGTACAGAATGTAAAGGCTTTCATGATGAACCTCAATGTGCTGCTGTTTGTCCAGTAGACTGTTGTATTCCAGATGATAATCACGTTGAGACTGAAGAAACTTTATTAAACAGACAAGCATTTCTACACAACGAATAGTCTTTTTGACAAAATAATTGATATCAAAATCCTGAGTACTACACTTGGGATTTTTTTATGAAATTATTTTTCGAGCCATAATAACATAGGTGTCATAGGCGTATGTTTTTCTATCAATGGTTTTTATGATTTCGAAATTATTAAGATACAGAAAAAGTTCTATTTCGTTTAACGTAAAAACGCGAACAGTTGAGAAATCATCTAAGAGAATTTCCCTTTCATTATCTGTGATTTTAAAATATTGTGCACTCCATTCCAATAAAAAATTTTCCATTGGTGTTATTTCCCAGTGACTTTCTCGAATATAATTGATTCCTTCATAGGAAGCTTCATGAAGAATAATTTCATTCTTTTTTAAAAATGGTATGAAACGATTGGCATCAATAAAATCAAAAATCAAAACACCATTTGGGTTTAAATTTTTAAAAACCGATTCAAAAGTTCTATTGATATCGTCATTATTGATCAAGTAACTCGTAGATCTTCCGGTGATTATAATAGCATCTACAGGGTTTTTGAGGTCAAATTTACGCATATCTCCATGAATAAATAGGCTGTTTTTGTTTCTCTCTTGCGCAATAGCTATCATGCTTTGACTAAAATCGAGTCCTGTATAATCTTGATTGTTTTCTTGAAAACGTTTGGCCAAATTACCGGTTCCACTGCCAATTTCAAGAATTGATTTACAGTTTTCTTCCTGTATTAAGGTATTGTAGAACTCATATTCTTCGTCATAATCGATAAACGTTTGGTACATGGCATCAAATATTGCGGCCATTTTACCAGTAAATAAATTTGCCATAATTGTAGAATTGATGAGTATAAATTTAGATAATTAAATGCAATAAAAAAAGAGCTACCCGAAGATAGCTCTTTTGAAAATAGGAATTCAAATTAGAATTTATAGTTTAATGATAGATTAAGCATGGTTCCCAATTGACTGAAATGAGATCCATCATAAGTGGTTGTATCATAACGACCGTTGAAAGTAATTAAGTTGTTAGCAGTTTTTAAACTAGGATCATTTTTTGAAAAAGTTTTTCCATCGGCAGTAATGAATTCCCACTCTGGCAAGACATTAAAAATGTTATTTACATTAAATGCTATAGTCAACTTATCTGTTGCTGAAAAGTTAATTCCTAAATCAGTAACAATTTTAGGGATAAATTGAGTATTCAAACCATCACTTAAACCATCTTGATGGAAAGTAGTTTTTCCAAAATAAGTATTGTTAAGAGAAAAACCAAATTTCCCTATTTCGTAATTAGCTCCCAAAATCCATTTAGTTTCTGGTCTTGAGGTAAACATTAAAGCGTCTAAAGTTGGACTGAAGCTATCTCCAGGTCGTATGCCGGAAATTCTTTTATTTTGAAATGTTACATTGCCTGATAATGCCAGTCCTAATTTACCTGATCCGATACCTAAATTATTATAATTCATTACGACATCTAATCCTGAAGTTCTTGAGTCGAATGAGTTTGAAAACCATGCAACAGTTCCAAATTTTGTATTTTGTTTGTCTCCTAATACAATTCTGTCTTCTACTTTGATGTTGTAATAGTCAAGTGTGAAATTGAAATTTCTGAATGGTTTTGATCCTAAACCAACTGTAATGTTTGTTGATTTTTCTGGAGATAATTCAGGAATATCTAATTGACGTGCTTGAGGTGAGACATTATTTATAATTCCGCTTACTTGAATTCCTTGTCCTGGAACAAAAGAATATTGTGATTTTTGAGTATAAATTTGGTGTAAGGTTGGTGCTCTAAATCCAGTTGAAAGTGATCCTCTCAAAGTTACTTTATCATCTAGGAACTTATATCTTGAACTCAATTTCCATACTGTTGCATCTCCAAAATCGCTGTAGTCTTCATAACGAACGGTTCCGTTTATTAAAAAGTCTTTGGTTACATCATAGGCTACATCTAGATAAAGACCCAAATTGTAACGATTCCATTTTCCAGAATTTTCTGGACGATTTCCTGCAAAGGAATCTGCGCCTAAACCATCATACGAAGCTAGATCTCCTGCTTGCACCCCAAAAGTTTCTGTTCTAAACTCTGATCCAAAGCCTATACTGATGTGGTCTGAAAGTGTTTTAGAAATATCGATATTACCAACGATATGGTTAAATGAAGTTCCTCCTGGTTTGAAGGTAATTGGACTATTTTCTTGATAAACATTTTCACCCGTGTCAGGATCTATAATTCCAGATCTGTTTTGAGAATTTTCGACTGTGTAAGTTTGACTGTTTCCGCCGGTTGTTATACTTACATCTGTATTCCATCCATTTTTTGTAGTTTTGAAACCTAAAGTCGCATTGTAGTCATTTAAATCTCCAACAAAAGTAGGTACATAACCTCTATATGCTGCAGCAGAACCATTACTAAAAAAGTCTTTTAAGTAAGTAGGATAAGTTGATCCAATTCCCCAATTTGGGATACTTGTATTTTCAAAAGGATTTTTAATAGATCTCCAATATGGAGTTCTATAGTTTGCAAATGAGCTAACTTTTTTATAAACATAAGCAGCATTATAATACATTTGAGTAGTTTCATTTATGTCATTTCCACCATTTATAGAGAATTTTGCAGCTGCTGTCTCAGGTGAACCATTTATATTTCCGCCGTCTGGTTTTTCTTTTAGAAAATCATCTACTGATTTTTTTCCGTCTATATTACCTTGATTGATTGTAGCTAATTTAGTATTGTAATCTGGAGATCCTTTGTATCCATCAAAAACAGTTTCTATTTGCGCATCACTTAATCCAGTTAAATCTGTCCCACCTAGTGTATTGTCATCATTTATATAGCTAGAAGAACTATCCGGATTTACTTTTAAGAAATCGTTGAAATCGCCCTCAGCATCAACTGTTCCTGGTCTATTGGCTAACTTAACTTTAGAGAAATCGATAGTGTAATTTAAAAAACCATTATCCCCTACAGTAGTACCATTATTTATTGTTATTCCAAGCATTTCACCATCTCCTTCAGCTGTAATACCTGTTCGTAAAGTAACAGATCCATCTGTGCTATTCTTTTTTAAAATAATGTTCATTACACCAGCGATTGCATCTGATCCGTATTGAGCAGAAGCTCCATCTCTTAGAATCTCAACTCTTTCGATGGCGTCTGTAGGAATGGCGGAAATATCTGCACCTGTTTCACCACGACCTGGAGAGGTTTGAACATACAATAATGAACTTAAATTTTTACGTTTGCCGTTAATTAAGATTAGAGTTCTACTAGGCCCCATATTTCTAATTTCATACGGATCTAATAATGATGTTGCATCATTTACTGGAGTTTGAACTGTATTAAAGGATGGAATCTTATATTGTAATGCCTTATCAAATGTTGCTTGGCCTGTTGCTGCTAAATCCTTTGAAGATAAAATATCAATTGGTAAAGCACTCGTTGTATTACTTCTAGGGGCAGTACGAGTTCCTGTTACAACAACTTCATCCAGTTTTTGGCCAGCATTGTCTTCTTCCAGTTCAATATCTATAATTTTTGCGTTTGCAGGCTTGGCAACCGTTGTATATCCTATATAACTAAAGATTATGGTGGCTCCTTCGTTTACCGTTAGTTTGTAGCTTCCTTCTGAATCAGTAGAAACTCCATTTTTTGTTCCTTTTTCCTGTACATTAACGCCTGGTAGTGGTGTTCCTGTTTTGTCTTTTACAACTCCAGAAATTTCTTTTTGAGCTAGCAGGAAAGTAGCATTTAATAAAAAGAATAGCAGTGTGATTTTTTTCATAATTAGGTATTGGTTTGGTTATTGGTTAATTAGTATTGTGTCAAATATAACATAATATTAACATAAAATATATGTAATGTTGTTTTTTATCTAAAAAGTAAGGTGTATTTGCTAATATGGTAATTTGATGCAATCCTATTTATTGTAAAAAAAGTAATCGATAATTTTTGGGGTTTATTTTATGATTTTCTTTTTTTTGTATAAAATAATTTACAGAGGAAATCTAAAATATTCTTGGTTTAATTGAGATTATTTTACTGCAGTTTATATTTGTAGTGATATAAAAAGTTCTGTTTTTTTAGATGACAGACTAAAAAATACATTCATATTAAATGAATAGATATAGCAGGATACTATACTATTTTTTATTATGATCTTGTGATTTTAGTACTTCTAGTATCCGTTTAAACGGTAAGGATGAAAACGAGGGCTTAATACTTGTGGAGTAACACCTTTATATCTTATATTTGCAAACTTTAAAAAAGGAATTACTAAAAGACAGGTAACAGAAAACTGTTATTTGTAAACATACATACTATGAAAGCAGGAATTGTAGGGTTACCAAATGTTGGAAAATCAACATTATTCAATTGTTTATCGAATGCAAAAGCGCAAAGTGCTAACTTTCCTTTTTGTACTATCGAACCTAATATTGGTGTGGTAAATGTACCCGATCCAAGAATTGAAAAATTAGAATTGTTGGTAAAACCAGAACGCGTTCAAATGGCGACAGTAGATATCGTTGATATTGCTGGATTGGTTAAAGGAGCTAGTAAAGGAGAAGGTTTAGGAAATCAATTTTTGGGAAACATTAGAGAGTGTAACGCTATTATTCACGTATTGCGTTGTTTTGATAATGATAATATTGTTCACGTTGACGGTAATGTAAATCCTATTCGTGACAAAGAAACTATTGATATCGAATTGCAATTGAAAGATCTTGAAAACGTTGAAAAGCGTTTGGAAAAAGTAAATCGTGCTGCCAAAACTGGTAATAAAGAGGCGCAGACTGAAAAAGCTTTTTTAGATCGAATTAGAGAATCACTTTTACAAGCAAAATCTGCTAGAACAGTATTGCCTCAAAATAATGACGAGGAACTATTGTTGGAAAGTTTTCAATTGATTACTGCAAAACCTGTATTGTACGTTTGTAATGTGGATGAAAATTCAGCAGTAAACGGAAATAAATATGTAGATCAAGTTCGTGAATTGGTAAAAGATGAAGATGCAGAAGTAATAGTACTTTCTGTAGGTGCTGAAGCCGATATCACCGAATTGGAAAGTTACGAAGAGCGTCAAGTGTTTCTTGAAGATATGGGATTAAGCGAGCCAGGAGCATCTGTTTTAATTCGTGCAGCTTACAAATTATTAAAACAACAAACTTATTTTACTGCTGGTGTCAAAGAAGTACGTGCTTGGACCATCAATATTGGAGCTACTGCGCCACAAGCAGCTGGGGTTATCCATACCGATTTTGAAAAAGGTTTCATCCGCGCCGAAGTAATTGCATACGAAGATTTTATTCACTACGGATCGGAAGCCAAATGCAAAGAGGCAGGAAAATTCAAAGTAGAAGGAAAAGAATATATCGTAAAAGATGGAGACGTAATGCATTTTAGATTTAATGTGTAGTTTCTAGAAAATAGAGAAAAGAATAAAGAAAATAGATAAAAACCTGCAAGAGTCATTTTGCAGGTTTTTTTATTGATTTGTTTTGGATTAATAATTAATTTAAGATAGAATTTTAATTTAAAAAGTATTTTTAAAGTTGTAAAAAATAAAAATAATTATGTAAAACTTTGGTAAGAAGGTTGGTATAACTTTGATTAAATTTTCAATTAAAATAGTATGCTAAATAAAGACTCAATGTCAAAATCTTGGTTTTTACTTAAAATTACAACTTTAGAATTTATCGATGATAATGCTATAAAACTAAGTGCTGCTTTGGCGTATTACACAATTTTTGCACTACCGCCACTTTTAATCATTATTATTACAATTTGTAGTTTTTTCTTTGGCGAGGAAGCCGTCACGGGGCAGCTTTATGGACAAATAAAATCTTTGGTTGGTAACGATGCCGCTGTTCAAATTCAGGAGGCTATAAAAAATGTTGAACTGTCTGGGAATACTGTTTTTGCCACTGTATTTGGAGTTGTCATGCTGCTAATTGGGGCTTCAGGAGTTTTTGCGGAGATTCAAAGCTCAATCAATTATATTTGGGGACTGCGTGCCAAACCGAATAAAGGGTTTAAAAAGTTTATCCAGAATCGATTGATGTCTTTTTCGATGATTGTTTCATTGGGTTTTTTGATGATAGTGAGTTTATTGGTAAATGTTATATTGGATATAGTAAATTCTAGGTTGAAATTATATTTTCCAGAAAGTACGATTTACTTATTTTATGTCATTAATTCGGTAATTGTCTTTAGCATAATCACATTGCTTTTTGCCATTATTTTTAGAACATTGCCAGACGGGATTATAAAATGGCGAGATGCTTGTTTTGGAGCTGCTTGTACTGCAATATTGTTTATGGTAGGTAAATTTGGCATTGGTTATTATCTTGGGAATTCTACTATTGGTTCTATATATGGTGCTACGGGTTCGGTAATAATTATTTTGGTTTGGGTATATTATTCGGCTATAATTCTTTACTTTGGTGCTGAGTTTACCAAGGTGTATGCGAAAACGTATGGCGGTAAAATTTTTCCAAATGAATATTCTGTCGAAATAAAAAAAGAAATTTTTGAAATAGATAAACCTTAAAAAATGAATATATGAAAATCATAGCTTTTGCCGGAAGTCCAAGTAAAAATTCCATAAATAAAAAATTGGCCACTTATGCTTCGGATTTATTTAAAAATGCTGAAGTGGAAGTGTTGGATTTAAATGATTTTGAAATGCCGTTATTCAGCGTTGACAAGGAAATTGTAATTGGTCAACACCCCTTGGCGAAAGCCTTTTTGGATAAAATTGCATCGGCCGATGTTTTGGTAGTTTCGCTTGCCGAAAATAATGGTAATTACAGTGCCGCTTTCAAAAACACAGTGGATTGGTGTTCTAGAATAAACGGAAAAATTTTTCAAGATAAACCCATGTTATTGATGGCTACTTCACCGGGTGCCAGAGGTGGAGCTAGTGTTTTAGAAATTGCCAAAAATAATTTCCCTCGTTTTACTGCCGATATTAAAGCAGTTTTCTCACTGCCAAGTTTTAATGAAAATTTTGATATTGAAGCTAATGTTATTTCAAACGTTGAATTAGATAATCAATTAAAAGAGATTGTTGCTGGTTTGTAAATGTTAATTGGCCAAATCAATTCTAAAATAAAAATAACCAGAATACTAAAATTCACATTCAAATCTGTCAATATTATTTTTGATAACTTTGCGGTAATCCTCTTTTAAATTTTATCAGATTACACTACATTAGCACACTCGAGGTCTGTGTGAAAAGCAAGGATCAAACAGAACGCAGTTAAATTCGATAAAATTCCAAAATGTCAGATCAAAATCAATATACCGAAGATAATATTCGTTCTCTCGACTGGAAAGAACACATCCGTATGCGTCCTGGGATGTACATCGGAAAACTAGGGGATGGTTCTTCGCCAGACGATGGTATTTATATTTTATTAAAAGAAGTTCTCGATAACTGTATCGATGAATTTGTAATGGGTGCCGGCAAAACCATCGAAGTTACCATTAAGGACAAAACAGTTACCGTTCGTGATTATGGCCGTGGAATTCCATTAGGAAAGGTAATTGATGTGGTGTCCAAAATGAATACCGGTGGTAAATACGATTCATTGGCATTTAAAAAATCGGTGGGTTTGAATGGAGTCGGGACAAAAGCTGTGAATGCTTTGTCTCATTTTTTTCGTGTTGAATCTGTTCGTGACGAAAAACAAAAAGCTGCCGAGTTTTCTGGAGGTAATTTGGTTTTGGAGGAAGATATAATTGAAACTACGAAACGAAAAGGAACAAAAGTGTCTTTTATTCCAGATGAGACCATCTTTAAAAATTATAAATTCAGATATGAGTATGTCATCAAAATGCTCAAAAACTATTGTTACTTAAACAATGGACTGACGATTATTTTTAATGGCGAAAAATATTATTCCGAAAATGGATTAAAAGATTTACTGGAAGAAACCATACACGCTGATGATTTAGAGTATCCGATTATTCACCTCAAAGGAGATGATATCGAAATGGCTTTGACCCACAGTAAAACCCAATATAGTGAAGAATACCACTCATTTGTTAATGGACAAAACACCACACAGGGAGGAACGCATCTCGCGGCTTATCGTGAGGCAATTGTAAAAACAATCAGAGAGTTTTACAACAAAAGTTTTGAAGCTTCGGATGTACGTAAATCGGTTGTGAGTGCGATAAGTATCAAAGTGATGGAACCTGTTTTTGAGTCACAGACAAAAACCAAATTGGGATCTACCGATATGGGTTCTGAACTAGGAATGCCTTCTGTTCGTACTTTTGTAAATGATTTTGTGAAAACAAAACTGGACAATTATTTGCACAAAAATCCAGTAACAGCAGATGCTTTATTGCGAAAAATTCTTCAAGCCGAACGCGAGCGTAAAGAATTATCAGGGATTCGAAAACTAGCTACTGATCGTGCCAAAAAAGCCAATCTGCACAATAAAAAATTAAGGGATTGCCGTGCGCATCTTCCGGATACCAAAAATCCTAAGAGTTTAGAAAGCACTTTGTTTATTACCGAGGGGGACTCGGCTTCGGGGTCGATTACCAAATCTCGTGATGTAAATACCCAAGCGGTCTTTAGTTTGCGTGGTAAGCCTTTGAACTCCTATGGAATGAGTAAAAAGATCGTGTATGAAAACGAAGAATTCAATTTATTGCAAGCGGCGTTAGACATTGAAGATGGATTGGAAAAATTGCGTTACAACAACATCGTAATTGCAACCGATGCCGATGTCGATGGAATGCACATTCGCTTGCTGTTGATTACTTTTTTCTTGCAGTTTTTCCCAGAATTAATCAAAGAAGGGCATTTGTATATTTTGCAGACACCGCTTTTTAGAGTACGAAACAAAAAAGAAACCATTTATTGCTATTCGGAAGAAGAGCGAAAAGACGCCATAGAAAAACTAAAACCAAAACCAGAAATCACTCGATTTAAGGGATTGGGAGAAATATCACCAGACGAGTTCAAAAATTTTATCGGAGAAACCATTCGTCTTGATCCTATTATGATGGATAAAAACACTTCAATCGAACAGTTATTGTCGTTTTATATGGGTAAAAATACTCCAGACCGACAAGATTTTATTATCAAGAATTTGAAGGTAGAGATTGATGTTTTGGAAGAAGTGAAATAAGTTTAATACTTTATTGAAAATCCTAGGCACTGTCTGCGATTTTCAAATTTAAAAATCCGAGACAGTATTGTGGATTTTGTAAATCAAGAATTATGAAACACTGTCTAGTATTTCTAAAAACTCAAGTTTGGTATTATTTAGGATAAATATTAACCCGTTGGGTGAAATTATTATAAGGAAATAAATAAGTAAAAGATATTGGTCAAGATACTGAAATTCAGTATCTTGAAGTCGAAAAACAAACCAATATCCATGTCAAATATAGTAAAAAATTATTTTAGAGTTTTAGAAGTTATAAGTTCTTTGAATATTGATTTGAACAATAAATTTCAAGTTGGCAGAAAAGCAAAAATGAATGATATTGAAGTAGTTGCTTTGAGTTTAACCGCTGAGTATATGTCTATTGACAGTGAAAATGATTTGTTCAAACAATTAGCTAATACATCAATTCCGAATTTAATTGAACGAAGTCAGTTCAACAAAAGACGCAGAAAATTGTTTGAATTTTCAGAAACAATCAGAACAACTTTAGCTAGTTCGTTTTTAGAATTTGAAGACTATTTCATTATAGACAGTATGCCTTTGGAAATATGTAAAAAAGCTAGAGAAAATAGGCTTAAAATTTGTAAAAAAGATTTTGAGACTGCTCCCTCTAAAGGATTTTGTGCATCGCAAGACACTTGGTTTTATGGCTATAAATTACATGGAATTTGTTCGGTTTCTGGAGTGTTTCATTCCATTGATATCACTAAAGCAAGTGTTCATGATGTTCAAATTTTGAATGATGCAAAAAATCAATTATCTGATTGCGTGTTACTTGGAGACAGAGGATATTTATCTTCAACCCAACAATTAGATTTATTTCAAACAGCAAATATAGTTTTAGAAACACCAATGAGAATGAATCAAAAAGGGTATGTAAAACAACCATATATATTTAGAAAATCAAGAAAAAGAATAGAAACTTTGTTCTCACAATTATGCGACCAATTCAAAATAAGAAACAACTATGCTAAATCTTTCGAAGGTTTTAAAACCAGAATTTTAGCAAAAATTACAGCATTAACAATGGTTCAATATATCAATAAATTTATATTTGACAGACCAATTAATAACATTAAAATTCAAATCAATTAATTTCACCCAACGGGTTAAATATTAATTTTTCGATATCTTTTCTAAATGAAAATCGAGCAAATATTTGCCAGTAAATACAAAACAATTCTGCCAAGCAGAGAAGATTTAATACAATTAATTTTGTAATTTGAAACTATGGAAAATCAAGATATTCGTTGGAAGCAAAGATTTGAGCATTTTGTAAAAGCTTTTAGGCAATTAAAAAATGCCAAAGAGTTAAAAAATGAACGAGATTACACTGAATTAGAATTACAAGGTGTGATACAAGCTTTTGAAGTTTCGCAAGAATTATCATGGAAAGTAATGAAAGACTTCCTGGAAGACCAAGGGAAAACAGATTTGTTTGGGAGTAAAATTGCAGTCAAAGAAGCATTTAATGTTGGACTTATTTCAAATGGTGATGTTTGGTTTGATATGATTAAAAGCAGGAATTTGACTTCTCACATATACGATGAAAGTGAAGTTTTAGCAATTTTAGAAATTATTCTAAATGATTATTTTCCTGTTTTTATAGATTTTGAAAATAAAATGAAAACTTATTTGTAATGTTTGGAATATATCCTAAAAGTTGGGAAGAGATTTTATCAATAATTGAAGATTGTTCTTCTATTGATGAGGTTGTTATATATGGTTCCAGAGCCAAGGGAAATTTTAAAGAGGGTTCGGATATAGATATTACACTAAAGGGAAATGTCGATAAAAAAGATTTAAATAAGTTGTGGCACAAACTAGATGATAGCTTTATTCCGTATAAATTCGATATTTCAATTTATAATGATTTGAAATCGGAAAGTTTAATTGAGCATATTCAAAGAGTTGGTAAAATTTTTTATAAAAGAATAAACTGAAATAAATTCAGCATAAATGAAAGACGAAGAAGACGATAACATAATCCCAGCAAACGAAGAAAATAATTCGGAAGATCAATCAAATGATGAAAATCAGGATGATACTGATTCCGATGAAATTATTGAAGTAGAAGCCAAACATTTTGAAGGCGGGCATTTTTATGAGAATGATAATGAGGAAGGCGATACCATTACCAAAGTTACAGGAATGTACAAAGATTGGTTTTTGGATTATGCTTCTTATGTAATTCTAGAACGTGCTGTTCCTGCTATTGAGGATGGTTTCAAACCCGTGCAACGAAGAATCATGCACTCTTTGAAAGAGTTGGACGATGGTCGTTACAATAAGGTTGCCAATGTTGTTGGTCACACCATGCAGTATCACCCGCATGGGGATCAAAGTATTGGTGATGCAATGGTACAAATTGGCCAGAAAGAATTATTAATCGATTGCCAAGGGAACTGGGGGAATATCTTGACGGGTGATGGAGCTGCGGCTTCTCGTTATATCGAAGCACGTTTGTCAAAATTTGCTTTGGAAGTATTGTATTCTCCGAAAATCACCGATTGGGGTGTTTCTTATGATGGACGTCGTGCCGAACCGAATAATTTACCGGTAAAATTCCCATTATTACTGGCGTCGGGAGCGGAGGGGATTGCAGTAGGTCTTTCGACCAAAGTCTTACCTCATAACTTTAATGAGCTGATTGATTCGTCAATTAAAATCTTAAAAGGAAAACCATTTACCTTATATCCGGATTTCTTGACACAAGGTATTGCCGATGTGTCCAATTATAATGATGGATTGCGTGGCGGACGTGTTCGTGTTCGTGCCAAAATTGGTCAACTTGACAAAAATACGTTGGTGATTACTCAAATTCCGTTTTCGACTAATACGACGACTTTGATTGACAGTATTTTGAAAGCCAACGATAAAGGTAAAATCAAAATCAAAAAAATTGAAGACAATACCGCTGCTGAGGTTGAGATATTAATTCATCTTTTCCCTGGGGTTTCTCCAGATAAAACGATCGATGCCTTATTTGCTTTTACAGCCTGCGAAACTTCGGTAGCGCCATTGGGTTGTGTGATTGAGGATAATAAACCGTTGTTTATTGGGGTTTCGGATATGTTGAAGATTTCGACGAACAGAACGGTTGATTTGCTTCGACAAGAATTAGAAATTCAATTAGAAGAATTAAAAAATAAATGGCATTTCTCAACTTTAGAGAAAATCTTTATTCGGGAAGAAATGTACATTGAATTTAAGTTGTATGGAGATAGAGAGTCGCTGTATGTCTATTTATATGATCGTTTTGAGCCTTTCAAAAAATCATTTGTTAGAGATATTCATGATGATGATTTGCATCGATTAACTCAAATTCCAATGATTCGTATTACTCGTTTCGATTCTGACAAAGCTGATGACTTTATTGCTAAGTTAGAAGAAGAAATGAAGGAAGTAGAGCATCACTTAGCTAATTTAGTTGATTTTGCGATTGCTTATTTTACAAAGCTAAAAGAGAAGTACGGAAAAGGCAGAGAACGCCAAACCGAGTTGCGTATTTTTGATGATATCGAAGCTACAAAAGTGGTTTTAAGAAATACCAAATTATATGTAAATAGGGAAGAAGGTTTCGTTGGGACAAGCTTGAAAAAAGACGAATATGTTACCGATTGTTCCGATATTGATGATGTAATTGTTTTTCTAAGAAACGGAAAAATGATGATTACCAAAGTCGATGCAAAAACCTTTGTTGGAAAAGATATTATTCATATTGCTATTTTTGACAAAAGTGACAAACGAACCATTTATAATATGATTTATCGTGATGGAAAATCTGGTCCATCGTATATCAAGCGATTTAATGTGACGGGGGTTACACGTGACAAACCGTATGATTTAACGAATGAAACTGCGGGATCACAAATTTTATATTTTTCTTGCAATCCAAATGGAGAAGCAGAGGTTATTACCATTTTATTGCGACAAGTGGGAAGTATAAAGAAATTGAAATTTGATATTGATTTTGCTTCTTTAGCAATTAAAGGTCGTGCTTCCAAAGGGAATTTAGTTTCTAAATATCCAATTAAGAAAATTGAATTGAAGGAGAAAGGAATTTCGACTTTATTGCCTAGAAAAGTTTGGTTTGATGATACCGTTCAACGATTGAATGTTGATGCTAGGGGAGAACTGTTGGGCGAATTTAGACCAAGTGATAAAATTTTGGTGGTATCACAAGCGGGAAAAATCAAAGTCATTACGCCTGAGTTATCTACACACTTTGATGAAGATATGATTGTCTTGGAGAAATGGATTCCTAAAAAACCAATTTCGGCCATTTATTATGATGGTGAAAAAGAGCGTTATTACATCAAACGTTTCTTGGTAGAAACCGAAAATAAAGAGGAATCATTTATCACAGAACATCCTAATTCAAGATTAGAAATCGTAGCAACAGATTATCGTCCTGTAGCCGAACTCGTTTTTCCTAAAATAAAAGGAGTTCAAAAAGAAAATCAGACTGTAGATATTGAGTCGTTTATAGCTGTAAAAGGTTTTAAAGCACTAGGAAATCAATTGACTACCGATAAACTGAAACAAGTAAATTTATTAGAACCATTGCCTTACGAAGTTCCTGAGGAAATTATTCCAGAAGAATTAGAAGTTAAAGGAGATACTAATATTGACGATTCGGACATTCAATTGGAAGATGATGGTCAGGTTGTTTTGTTTTAGAATCAAGAAAAGCTCCAAAAGGAGCTTTTCTTAATTAAATAAATCTCTTAAAGTAAATTCGGATTTACCTTTTTTATCCTTCAACTTTTTTACAATTTTCAAGAAAGCGATAGCGGTTATGTAAGCATCTCCCATTGCAGTATGGCGGTCTTTTTTTGAAATATCAAATTTATCGGCAAGATCATCCAATGTGTAATGTTCTTTTCGTTCCAAAAGATTGGATATAATTAGTGTTTTTTTATAAAGAAAAGCAGTGTCTAACGTTTTGTTTTTTAATTTAGGGAGATTGTTTCTTTCTAAAGCGCAATTAATCATTGTTATATCAAAAAAAGTATGATGGGCAATAATTATTGCATCATCCAAAAAAGTAAGGAATTGTTCTAAAGCTTCCAGTTCTGACGGTCTTTTAATGATCCAATCTTTTAGAATCCCATGTATTTTCGCCGTATTTTCATCATAATGTTCTTGCTCTATAAAAATTTCAAAACTTTCTGGAATAGCGATTACTCCATTTTGTAAAGTGACAGCACCAATGCATAGTATTCGATCAGTGGTGTAATCAAAACCAGTAGTTTCAGTATCTAAAACTACAAATCGAGTACTTTCGACTGTTTTTAAGAAGGATTCGTCAATTGGTTTTTTAAAGTATTCTAGAAAACTAAATACAATTGCTTTGCATTTTATATAAAAATTTTCCATTACAAAATATTTGATGGATTAAAGCGAATAGAAATAATCTCTTGTATTTCTTTAATAGTTTTAAAGGTACTCTTGAGTTTTATTTTTTCTAATTTGGTTAAATCTCCCAAAGCAATATATTGACCGGAATCATTATGCAAAAGTCCTTGTTTTGTTCTAAATTTTAATAATGCTCTATAGGAATAAGAACAAGCTAGGTACAATTCTTTATTCTGCGGTTCCAATTCCGCTAATTTTTCAAAACGTTCTGGAGTATTACTGATGGATTTTACGGAATGAGATAAAATCAAAACTCTTGCGGCATCACTCAATGGCATTAGTGCCCTTCTTTTTATATCAAAAAAATCTTTGTTAGCCCCATCTTGTTCTAATAAAAATTCTCTAAAAAATCCTGTTGGAGAAGGACTTTGTAATGCACCACTCACCAAATGAAGATAAAATACAGGATTTGCTTTTATATCTTCTAGTATATAATCGGATAGCTTGTTTGCCAGTTCGCTATCGCCATACGAAAGGCTGTAATCAAAAAATATGAAAGATAATAGGACTTCATCTTTTCCGGTATTTGTAATCCAATGGTGTACAAGTTTTTTCCATTCATCAAGACTCAAACACCATTTAGGATTAGATGCCATCATTTCGGCTGGGCAATAATCATAACCAATTTCAAATAATCCTTTGTTGACATGAGTGGCTAATTCCAAGAAATATTTTTTAGTTTTCTCTTTTAATTCTTCTGGTACATCTTCATAAACTAAAGCATTGTCCTGATCAGTTTGTAATAATTGTTCACTGCGCCCTTGACTTCCCATGGCCAACCAAGCAAATTTGACAGGTGGTGGGGTACTCATTTTTTTTAATGCAATTTCAATTACTTGTTGAATACACACATCATTCAATTCTGTAATTATTTTTGATGTCAGCGTGATTGGGATATTTTGATCCAAATAGCCTTGTAATAATTGCATGATATTGGCTCGTATGGGTTTTATTTCCTTATATTTTTTGGCTCTTTTTACCGCTTTTATCAATACGGCTGGATTGTTTCCTAGCGAAACCATCACATCATGTTTAGAAAGGATTCCAACCGCTTTTGTGTTTGGAGTACCATCCTTTGTTAAACAAATATGACTGATGTTACATTTCATCATTGCCATTTGTGCTTGCGTGGTAGTCAGTTTTTTATGATAAGTAATTACAGGACTTGTCATTATTTCTGATGCCGATGTTGTGATTGGAAATTCACCAGTTACAATTTTGTTTCTTAAATCTTTATCGGTAATGATTCCAATGGGGAGTTTATCTTCTACAACAAGTATTGCGCCAACATTTTTTTTGGTCATAATTTGGGCTATTACTTTTGCTGAAGTTATAGACGAACAAGTGACTATTTTTTTAGAATATTTTACGGGTTGAATATCAAATAATTTGGTATCAGTATCCAGAATTTCTCCAGCTAAAGTTTCTCCGTATAGTTTTCCTCTATGACTTTTGGAATATGGATTTCGAGTATTTGAAGCAAAACTTTGAATCAAAAAATTACCAACATCTTTATTCTCTAGTGCATAAGGTCTAAAAATTGAAATAGGAATAGCATAAAGAATACTTTCTTCATAAGTTCTAGCTTCCATTTTGTAGTTTTCATTAGCGATAAGTGGTCTTAAACCAAAAACATCTCCTTCATCACACATATCGATAATGTTGTTTTTTGGACTTTTCCTTAGTGCGACAGCTCCTTTATGAACTACATAAAATGAATGATGTGTTTCTTCATTTTCTGAAAAAATAACACTGTCTTTTTCTTTATAGATGATAGAAATTTGTTCCGAAAGGATTTCGATATCTTTTTGGTTTAAAAAGGTAAAAGGAGGGAAGTTTTTTAAAAAATCGGCAACTCTATGGGAAATAGTATTTTTCATTGTACTGAAACGATAATAAATTATGTAAAAAAAAATCCAGCTACTTTTGGTAACTGGATTCTTTGAATCCTATTATGAATTTTTCTTTTTGGTCATTTTCATGTTTAATATTTCTACAAATAAGGAGAATGAAATAGCAAAGTACAAATACCCTTTTGGAACAGGAGTCACATGACTGCCAAAAATAAGGGCGTTAGATAAATGGGCACTTTCGGTCAATAACATAAACCCAATTAAAATTAAAAAGGATAAACCCAAAATTTGAATAGATGGATGTTTGTTGACAAAATTTCCAACAGGAACCGCGAATTGCATCATAATCAAAACCGAAATAACTACTGCAGTAATCATTATATACAAAGCACCTTCAACGCCATTGGTCATACCAACAGCAGTCAAAATACTGTCAAAAGAGAAAACCAAGTCTATCATTATAATTTGAAGTATTACACTTTGAAAAGATTTTGCCGCAGCCTTGCCTAATTCTTTTTCTTCATGACCTCTTTCGTCTACTTTTTCACGTATTTCATTCGTACTTTTATAAATTAAGAATAAGCCCCCTAATAATAAAATAACACTTTGCCCCGTAATTCCAGCATGTAACCAAGCCCAATCTATCGTGAACCAGGGTTTTTTCATTTGGATCAAAAAATTGATTCCAAACAAAAGCCCAATTCTCATGAACATGGCTAAAAACATTCCTATTTTAGTAGCTTTTTTACGGTCTTCAATTGCTAATTTTCCAGTTGCAATAGAGATAAAAATGATGTTATCAATACCTAAAACAATTTCGAGAAACGTTAATGTTAATAAGGCAATCCAAGCATCGGGGTTCAAAAATACTTCCATTTTATATTCTTAGAGGTTTAGTATGTGTTTCTTAATTTGAAATTTTGGTAACTGTACCGCGTTGTTTCTCATCAACACCCATCATTCCAAATTCAAAGGTATAGGAATTTTTTGTAGTTGTCAAGATTTTCATGTCAATTGCCTTCTCTTCGGCCTTGTTTTTAGGATGTTTTTTTTGCAAAACATACTCGCAATCATTCACCCAACGTACTGTTGAAGTGTCCGTTTTACCCTCAAAAGTCTCAATTTCAATACTGTCATTACGTTCAAAGACTGTAGTTTTTTTAATTCCGTCAATTTCATATTCAAATTTAAATTTCCCAGTTTTAAAGTCAGCACAGTTGCGATCCGTATTATAACAGGACATAAAGAGTAATAGTGGAGAAAGCATTATTATTTTTTTCATTTCAAGTCGTTTTAAGTATTATTTGGGCCTTGTCCAGCTGTTCGTTGCAACTCCTCGTGCTATCCCCTTTTTTTCCAATGCCCCAAAAGGAGCTTCCTTTGGTCGCTCTTTTGGAGCAGGAAAAAATAGGGTATAGCCCTGCGGGGTTTTCACTTCCATCTGGGGCAGTGATGTTCGTTGTCTTATTTCAATCTTCTAAATTCTTCTTCCGTAAAATTTTTAATCGATTTCTCTTGTGCAAATTTATCGGCATTATAACTATTCGATTTATTTTTTGGAATGGATAAACTATTCCAGTCACTATTTTTTAATTGTTTGGCATAAAAAATAATTTGACCAATATGATACGGATAATGCGCCAGTTGCCTGTTGATGGCTTCAATAACCGTATGACCTTCATTCCTGATGTAAATTATCTCCGAAAGTTGATCTGTTTGCAAACCGTCTAAAGCGCTGAGAAAGCAATCCCAACCTGCATTCCAAGAGATCAATAACTCATCTTTGGTTTGTAAATCATTTTCAAATTCAGTATCACGGTTTCTTGTTTCTTTCTCACCATCTGTAGTTAGGAAATCGGTCCAACGTGACACCATATTTCCCGTAAGGTGTTTTACAATCACGGCAATACTATTGGTGTCTTTGTTTATAGATACAAAAAGTTGTTCCGGCTCTAGTTGCTCCATGGCTTTTTCTCCCAACATTTTATAGTAGAGAAATTGCTTTTTTACGCTTTCAAGATAGGATGTGGTTGCATTCATAAATTAAAATATTTCTTGTTCGTTACTATATCCCGTATCGAGTGACTCTAAAATCTCTTTCCACTTGCGCTGTAGTAGTTCTTTACTAGGAAGTTTTGTTTGATAATCGGCTACTAATGTCGGCGATACTGTTCGGCTTAAAGCATATTCTACAACAATGTCATCTTTGCCATTGCACAACAATATACCAATGCTGGGTTGTTCATGTGGTTTGCGAATATCTCTGTCTAGTGCTTCAAGATAAAAATTAAGCTGTCCTAAATGTTCGGGTTTAAATTTTTCTATTTTCACTTCAATAGCGACCATACAATTTAGGGTTCTGTTATAAAACAAAAGATCAATGGCGAAATCTTGATTTCCTACCTGCAATGGATATTCTTCTCCCATAAAAGCAAAGTCTCGCCCAAATTCCAATAGAAATTTGGTTATGTTTTGTGTAATTGCTTTTCTTAAATCTTTCTCTAAATGACTTTCAGGTAATTGAAGTAATTCTAATACATATGTATCTTTAAAAGTGTTTGTTACTTCTTTTGGAAAAACTCCCGACAGTGTGGCGAGTTTTTCATTTGCAAGCATTATACGTTCAAAACAAGATGTATTGATTTGTCTTTCAAGTTCTCTAACTGACCATTTTTCCTTGATACAAAAAAGTAAGTAAAATTCTTGTTCCTCTGGACTTTTAAGCGGTAAAATCAGTCTATTTTGTGACCAGCTTAATTCTCTCGAAAGTGTTGCGAGTTTTGGAAAATCTTTATAGGTCTCAACAAATTGCTTCATTCTCCATATATTTTGAGGAGAAAACCCAACTATATTGGGTTCTGACTGCTGAATAAAAAGGGATAACTCTTTTACAACCGATTTACCCCAAGCTTTCTTTTCTACTTGCTGGCTTACATACTCCCCAACATGCCAATAAAGAGTTACCAATTCCTTGTTTACAGCATGGAAAGCATTCTCTTTTGCTTTTGATATGAGCGTCGTTATGTGTGAAAATTGTTCTTGGAGTTCCATACGGTAAATTAAATTGTAACAACTGATGCTTATTTTCGTGAGCCTTTGTCAAAGTTCAAAACTTTGACAAAGGTGTTAATTTGATTCGGATCATCATTCAATCTTTATATCATACTTATCCAAAAGACCAACAATTCCCTGACTGGAAAACTTTGCTTTTTTCATCGGATTGAATTCGGGATCTATTTTATAATTGTAAGCGGTTGTAAAATCGACTCCGGCCAAAAGAGTATCGTTAAAAATGGCATTATCCAAATTACAGTTGCTAAATACCGAATTGGTTAAATTTGTTCCTATAAAAGTAACTTCTTTCATCGAACACGAATTAAATTTGGTTTTGGGCATTTTTTTATTGGCAAACGAAGAATAATCCAAAACACATTCCAGAAATTGAACATTGAACAAGAAATCTTCACAGCTCTGAAATTGAATGCCTAGAAGTTTACAGTTTTTGAAACTAACCATTTTTAAACTTGTTCCTCCTAATTGAGTCATTGATAAATTACAATCAATGAACTCACAATCCATAAAGGTATTATAGGAGAAATCACTATTGGAGAAATCACAGTTTTTGAAAACGCAATCTTCAAATTCCCGATTGTTGATTTTTTTGTCAAGATATATGACTTTTTCGAATGTTTTTTGAACGTGAATTAGGTTTTCCATGGGAGTTTTTTGGATTTGCGTGCAGTATGTCTCACACGGAGAATTTGAATGGAACTATCAGTAATTCGATAGGAAATACTATAGTCGTAAATATAATAAACTCTAAAACTCTCGTCGTTATTGACTTTTTGAATGTCGAGTTTGTAGATTTCGGGATTAGTTTTTAGGATTTCGGTACTTTCGAAGATAGTGTCAGTTACTTTATCTGCAATTCGAATTGATTTGCTTTCAAAAAAAATATAAAAATGAATATCCTCCAACTGTTCTAATGCATCATAAGACCAGATTATTTTCTTCCCCATTTTTTTGAAATTTCCTTAGCTTCTTCTTCTGAATAAAAACGTCCGTCTTTAATACTTTCTAATGCATTATCAATATCAAGATTATATTCAATTGCAGTATCTTCCGAAGTGGAATTGATAGACTGCAATAGGTGTTTAATTTTTTCTATAAAAGAGGGGTCTTTTACTTTGTCGATTTCTTGATGAATCCAGTTTATTTCTGCTTGAATATCCATAATTGCATTTTTTGTAAAGATACAAATTAGTCGTTAAATATGCCTTTCATTATTATTTTCAAACCCACAAACATTAAAACCATCGATGCTAGACACGCAATGATTCCAATGGCCAAAACCAAATAGTGCCAATCATTTTTCTGATTCATAAATGCATTATAAATCACTGATGGCCCTATAAACATAAGGGGTAAAGCACCCGTTAAATATTTGATTCCTTTTGCTAAGTGCTCTTTGTTTGCCATTTTTGTATTTTATAGTTTTTGTTAAAGACTATTTTCTATTTGTTGTTATAAAAATCTACTGCTTTTCTCACGCTTCCGTGTGTTTTTAATAATTCGGAGCCTTCTTCGTAGGTAACAGGAATTTCATCCATAATCATTTTTACACCACGATCAACCAGTTTGCTGTTGCTCAATTGCATATCGACCATTTTGTTTCCTTTCACTTTTCCAAGCTGAATCATTGTGGAAGTCGTAATCATATTCAGTACTAATTTTTGTGCAGTTCCAGCTTTCATTCTGGAACTTCCCGTCACAAATTCTGGCCCAACAATAACTTCTATGGGGAATTTTGCCGTTTGTGAAAGTGGACTTCCGGCATTGCAGGAAATACTTCCGGTACTAATATTTTTGGCATTGCAGGTTTGCAAACCTCCTATAACATAAGGCGTTGTTCCGGAAGCGGCAATACCAACAACCACATCATTTTCGTTTACATTGAATGCTTTTAAATCTTCCCAAGCTTGTGTTGCGTTGTCTTCGGCATTTTCTACGGCTTTGCGAATAGCGGTATCACCTCCTGCTATAATTCCAACAACCAAATCGAAAGGAACTCCAAAAGTTGGAGGACATTCTGAAGCATCCAAGATTCCCAAACGACCTGAGGTTCCTGCTCCAATGTAAAATAAGCGTCCACCTAATTTCATTTTGGCTACAATTTCGGTAACCAATGTTTCTATTTGCGGTAATGCTTTTTCTACAGCAAAAGGAACGGTTTGGTCTTCTTTATTGATATTGGAAAGTAATTCTTGAACGGACATTTTTTCCAAATGTTCGTATTTGGAAGATTGTTCGGTAGTCTTTGTGAAGTTCATTGTTTTGCTTTAAAATTGACAACTTTTTGTGGGTTGGTAAAGTTAGGGAATTTTAAAAGTTATCTATTCTCTGATAGATGAAAAAACTGGAATAAAATCAACTATTTCAAAAAAGGCAAAATTTAATATAAAGCTTATATTTTGGTATTAAATAAATGAAAGATGTTGAATGTATTATTTAATGCAGATAAATAAATAATTTTTTTCTTTAGTAAAACATTGGAATTGAAAGTATGTTTTAGAAACAGGTGTTCTTAGAATTATTAAGAAGTCTCCATTTGAGAAAATACGGTTGGAACAATAAAGTCGTTAAAAACTGAATTATTTTTATAAATGTCAATGAGGATGTGATCTGATTTTTTAATAAACTAAACGCTTTTTAGATATGCGTCTTCTTCATCTTTACTTTTTTTTACTTCTTCTTCGTTTGATTCAATAAGTACATTATGCAAACGTTCTGCCATCTTTTCGATGCTATTTGTAATTGAATCGCACACCAATTCCATTCTGCGGTGTTTTTCTTCTTTTACTGCTTTTAGAACATTTTCTACAAAAAATTTATCGTATTTTTCAGCAACAGAATCTCGTGTGTTGGTCAATCGTATTACAGATTCATTACTAAATATTGTAACTCTAAAGTGTTGTTCTTCATTGCTTAAATAGTATTTTCCACCCAATTCGTCGCAATTAATATCGGTTGCTCCAATTTTTAGCAACTCGGTAATTATTCCGAAAATATGATTTTCAATTTTGGAATATGCTCTAGGTTTTTTTTTGAAAACACTAAACATGTATGTCTCTAATAGTTAGTGTTTTGTTTTTATTTTTTCTCATCATTTTCCTGTTAGTTAAATTTAGTACTTTTTTTGTGGTAATTCTACTATGGACAGAAACTTCTCAGTTTATATTGAGACAAATTAACAGTATTGTTTTTGATAATGCAAATTATTTGGATTAATTGTGCGTAATCAAAATATTTTCATTATGAATAGACCTCTTAAATTGCAATTAAATAAAACCAATTTGGGGTGCTTTTTGAAGATCAATGTTGTTTGATACGTGAATTGCGTGAGGGACAGGAGCTAGCTACCGAAGTAGCGCGGATTGCCCGACCGCATTGAGCGAAGGGGCTCTATGAGCGATACTATAAATAAGCCCCTTTGCTTAATGGGGTCACGCCCAAAGATTTTTATAGGACTAAAGAAGTAATTTTTTTAGATAAGATAGGCAAGAAGTATTCCAATTACGATCATGGATACTTTGGCGATATTGAATTTGTGTCCTTCGCTACTTTCAAAAATAATAGTGGATGAAATATGGAATAATATACCAATAACGATCGCAGTTATCTCTGAATAATAGTTGTTAAATTGAGGAATATATTCTGATACTACGGTGCCTAGCGGTGTCATAACTGCAAAAGTGACCATGAATAAAAAAATAGCTTTTTTATTAAGACTGGAACTCACAAAAAAGGAGGTCAAAATGATGGCTATGGGTAAATGATGAATTGCAATTCCTATGGCTAAATCGTGATGATGACTTACCGGAAATCCTTCAAGAAAAGCATGGATGCAAAGGCTGATGAATAATAACCAAGGAATTTGGTACATTTTGGCATGTCCGTGTACGTGACCGTGTTCGGCACCTTTGGAAAAAAACTCTAAAATGATTTGGAACAAAATACCCAACATTATAAAAAGGCCGATGTTGTGGTTTTTACTTTCATATACCTCTGGCAAAATATGCATTACAGTTAGAGATAGCAAGAACGAACCACTAAAAGCCAGTAAAAGTTTGAGGTTGGTTTTACTTTTTGGCTTTAGAAACAAAGCAATAATATAACCAATAAGTACGGAAAGTAAAGGCAAAAGATAATTCATGTTTTTTGTTTAATCGTTTGTTTTGTGGTAGAACCAATTACTTAAAAATCATAATTAATCTTTCGCTCTCCGTTTTATGGAATTTTTTTAGTTTGTAATCTCCAAAAATATCCAATAAAAAGATGCCTGTTTCTTCCATCATTTGTTCAAAGTCTTTTAATGTAAGTGCTTTTACTTTCTCGGTGAAATGGTATTTTTTACCTTGGTCTTCAAAGTCAATTTCTTTATAAATATGACCTTCTTTTAGGTAACGTTTAATGTGAAAATTAATTCCATCAACTTGTTTTACTTCTTCTGGAACCAAAGTATTAAGTACATTGGGTACATTCATAAAATCGATTACAGCGAAACCATATTCGGATAAGCTTTCTTTAATGGCTTTTAGTGTGGTTAGATTGTCCTCATCGTTTTCGAAATATCCAAAACTGGTAAACAAATTGAAAATGGCATCAAATTTATCTTCAAAGGTTTCGCGCATGTCATGTACTTGAAAATGCAGGGTTTTATTGCTGTTTTTTTGCGCTTCTAGAATACTGTTTTCGGATAAATCGGCTCCTATGACATTGTATCCCAGTTGGTTTAAGTAAATAGAATGACGGCCTTTTCCACAAGCAAGGTCAAGTACTTTGGCTTTTTCGGGAAGATTAAGATAATGAGTTAAATTGTCCATAAACAATTGCGCTTCTCTATAGTTCCTTTCTTTGTAAAGAATATGATAATAAGGACTGTCGAACCATGATGCAAACCAGTTTTCCCCATCGGAATTGGTACCGTTGGTTGCGTTCTGGATACTGTTATTTGATTTAGGATTGTTTAAATCTGGCATTTATTCTTTTTCAATTAATTTAAGTCCCGCAAATTTAGTGTATTTTTGCTGAATATTAATGATAACAATTCCCCCATTTGGGGGTTAGGGTGATATGGAGAATTTTAAGATGATTGCTAAAACCTTTTTTGGTTTTGAAGAAATACTAGCAAAAGAGTTGACATTACTGGGCGCACAGGATGTAGAGCAGGGAGTGAGAATGGTTAGTTTTAAGGGGGATAAAGGATTTATGTACAAAGCAAATTTATCCTTGCGTACAGCTTTGAAGATATTGAAACCGATTTATTTTTTTAAAGCAAGAGACGAGCAATCGTTATATAAAGGAATAAGAGGTACAAATTGGTCTAAATATATCAATGCAAATCAGACTTTTGTGATTGATGCAACGGTACATTCGGAGTATTTTAATCATTCGGAGTTTGTGTCTCAAAAATGTAAAGATGCTATTGTAGATCAATTTCGTGAAAGAACGGGACAAAGACCAAGTATTGACAAGGCTTTTCCTGATTTGCGAATCAATATTCATATTGATAAAGATCAGGTTTCGGTAGCTTTGGATACTTCTGGGAATTCATTGCACCAACGTGGGTATAGAACGGCTACGAACATTGCTCCTATAAATGAGGTTTTGGCAGCGGGTATTTTATTGCTTTCGGGTTGGGATGGCCAAACGGATTTCTTGGATCCCATGTGTGGTTCTGGAACTTTTCTTGCCGAAGCAGCAATGATCGCCTGTAATATTCCTGCGAATATAAATCGTAAGGAGTTTGCTTTCGAAAAATGGAACGATTGGGACAACGATTTGTTTGATAATATTCAAGATAGTTTATTGAAGCGAGTTCGCGAATTTCATTATACTATAAAAGGGTATGATAAAGCTCCATCTGCAGTTCAAAAAGCAAGAGATAATATTAAGAATGCCAATCTTGATGAATACATTAAGATAGAAGAGCAAAACTTCTTTGATACTGAGAAAACGTCAGAAGGGAAATTGCATATCGTTTTCAATCCGCCATATGATGAGCGTTTGGATATTCACATGGAAGAATTTTATAAAAGTATTGGAGATACCTTGAAAAAAAATTATCCGGGTACAAATGCTTGGTTTATTACAGCAAACCTAGAAGCGCTGAAATATGTAGGGTTAAAACCTTCTCGAAAAATAAAACTTTTTAATGCAAGCCTTGAAGCCCGTTTAGTGAAATACGAAATGTACGAAGGAAGTAAGAGAACGAAGTTTCAAAATCAGAATTCGGATATAAGTTAATAGGTCACAGTATTTAAAATCTTAGTTTAAAAAGGATTCCAATAATTGCAACTTAAAAAGTTTAATTGTTGGATTTTTTTTTCGGATTTTTTTTGAGTTTTTAAACCTAGATCCTGATTGTTTTTATTTTGACTTTAAATCAGATTTTCCAAGCCCGTAGTTTATACCAAAAACTGTAAATAGCGATTTGTCAAAGCCAAAATTGGTTCCGTAAGATCCTGTGAGGTATAAATTATCGCTGATTTTGTATTGTAATGTTCCAACTCTTCTTTCGCTATTCAAGTTGCTGTTATTCGAATAGTCTCTTTTTAAATATTCAAAGGAAAGGGATAATTCTTTTATGGAATATTCTATCTTGAAGCCTAAATCAAAAGCATTTTGTTTGTCAAATTCATTTACTGTGTTTTCTATTAGTATATTGTCACTGATATATCGGGAGCACATCATGAGCGAAAGATTATCATTCAGCTCTTCATGGTCAAAACTGAACGCATTTAGTGTTGCATTTATCCATATACCACTTCTGTTGAAGCGTTTGTTTTCTGTTTTATTTTCTGGAAAGGCTTCTGAATAAGCAAAGGCTGCATCTAATTGAAATAAAGGGAGATCATCTAGTTCTTTAAGGTAATTTTGACTGAGCGTATCTTTTTTTATGTTGGTTTCTAATAAATCAGGAGCTTGATTTTCTAAATCATCTAATTTCTTTTTAATCAGTGTTTTTTGAGAAATGGCATTTATGTATTTTTCATTGATGACCCGCTTTAATGAATCGTTATTTTCAGTCATTAGTTCATTGTAAAGTTTTCTGATTTTATATGATGTTGCATTGAGTAGAATCTCAAGGGAATCAGTGCCTTTTTGGTTGGGTCGTAATTCAATTACTCTTTTGGAAAAGTTATCCAATGCTGTCCTTAATTTTTGATTTTGTTTCTCATTTCGAAAAGTAAACACATTTGTTCTAACGCCAAAAGCAATATAGTTTGTGTTTTTCACTAAACTTCCTGAAGTCGAATCATTCAAAACCGATGCAATTGAGATACTCATTTTGTTGAATAACCCGGAGAATGAATTTGATTTATTATTTTCTTGGATGTTTAAATATTGAGAAACGGTTGCATTTTTATTTTTAAAATACCAATAAGGTGAAATTTCAAGTGCAACGTTTTTTGGAAGTGCTGTTCCATTACTTGTTAAACTCATAAGACTTGCTGCAAACGCTTTTGGGTTTGAAGGTTTATCAATAGTATTGGGCGCAATGTCAAGAATTTGAAATCCAGGTGCATTCAGTGTTTTTAGATCTTTAATTTCAATATCTTGTGCAAATAATGGAAATGAACAGAAGAGTATTAGTATAGCCAGTATTTTATTTTTCATCAGAAAATAGATTGGTTGAATTTTATTTTATTGAAATATCATTTATCCCAAAAGCAAGTCTATCCTTTTTACAGCAACAATAGTTTCTCCACTACTACTTTTCTTTTTTTCGGACACAAGTAATTCTATTGGCTGTTTTTGATTGGCTTTGCCACCTTCCAAATAATAATGAATCTCTAAATTTTTGAAACAATTTTCCCAAGCCGATTTTGGCACTTTTGTCAAAACAATATCTGTTTCTATTTTTACTGTAGCACCATTAAGTTTACTGTCTATTCCTAAGCTTGTTTTGCTGATTAAACCGGCTCCATTGTTTGAAAATCCTTTATTAATGATGCTTCCATCTTGGAATAATTTTATTTCTGTAGTTGCAATACCGTGTGTTGAAACAGTTACAGTTATAAAAATTTCATTCTCTCGTTTTTCAATTAAGTAAACTTCATTTTCCATAATTGGATGGCTTAAGGTGGATTAATATTTTTATTCTATTTTAATTAATAGGTTTCTATTTTTTGAAAAAACATTCAATTAGACAGTTTAACGTTTTGCATTTGGAATCGAAATAAATTTGAGTTGATGTATTTTACAATAAAAAATATAATTCTCAATATTAATTTATTCATTAGTATAGTGTATTTTGCTAGTAGTCAAAAAGTTGGTATTTTTATTTTTTGGTATTTGATAAAATTAATACATAAATCAATACAAAAAAAGTAAAGTTAATTATTAAAATTGTAATTGATTGGTTTGTATTTTAAAAAGCTTATCAATGAGGTAAAATAAATAATTGTTTTTATGGAGAATTATCTAGATTTTGAATTAATTTTGAATTTATATTTTAAATTTAAAAAAATGTCAAAATTACAGGTAAGAGCGTTTCTATACAATTTAGGCTGCTTTGCAATATTGTTTGTCTTGTTTCGTTATTTGGTAGAACATTACACCAATTTAACTGGTTTTTGGATTCCGATGACCGCATTTATTGCAGGTACTATATTGGCGCCAAAATTTCAAGCTGTAAAAACCAAAGATGGTGAAAAGCTTTTCATGTCTTGGTTGTTTGTTAAAGGGATTAAAGAAATCGGATAAATAGCAGTTTAGTTTTTAACTAAAATAAAAGGAGAACAATTGAGTTTTAAATTTCAATTGTTCTCCTTTTTTATTGGGTTTTGTTATACTTTTATTTTTTTGGCGCTACTTTTTTGGTGGCAGTAACTTTCTTTTTATAGATAGGAATAAAATAAGAAACACTGTAGGTAAATCCAGCTCCAAAATTACCATCATACGTTCTATTGAATCCTGGAATGTATAGGTTTTCAAAGTTTGTAGGTTCGGAATTTGTAATTAACATTTTCAATTGCAGACTAAAGCCTACATAAATATTATTAAAAACTTTTACATTTACTCCAGCAGCTACTTCGGCCCAACTTGCTGTTAAACCATCAAAGGTAGTTCCAGATGTTACGCTTGGAGATTGCTGGAAATAAGGATGAGGATTGTAAATTTCATAACTGTTTAATGTCTCACTAAATGTTCCAAAGCCATAACGCATTCCCAAAGTGATACGATTTTCCATATCCAACCAATTTGTATACGCATTATAATCAAATCCTACTTTTATATATGACCCCTTGCTAGTAGTATTTAATTGAGGGTCATCTACAGTGATGTTTTCATTTCCAAGTTCACCATATAGGTAGTAGTTTTTAGTTAACCGATAATCGCCTGTAAAGGCAATTCCTTTGTAATCAGTATCGTAAAGTGATCGTGCGATTTTATTTATATCGACACCAACGATCAATCCATAACGATCCGTTTTGGGTTTGATGCTGTCTTTTTCAACTATTTCAAGTTTTTTATCAGCTTTCTTTTTAGAAGTAACTATACTTTTAGATTCGGTTATTGTAACTCCTTGCTCTTTGCTTGTTGTAGTCTTTTCTTGTGCTTGAGCAAAAAATAATGACAACAAAAAGCAAATACTAAAAGAATATTTTAATGATAATTTCATTTTCATTTGCTATGTTATTTTTTGCGACGGATATGTATTGCATCCATTTATCATCTGCTGTAGAAGCGTCGGTATGTATTAGAGGTGAAATTGGATCTAGATTAAAATTGGTTTTGAAACCACAAGCTCTGGAAACATATATATTTTCACGAGTATATTTAATTTCCAAATTGTCTTCATTAACCAATAAAGGGTTTGAATTGCCAAAGTTTAAAATGAACTTATATTTTACAACATCAGTCTCAGTGTCTAATGGCAACAAAACAGTATCTGCATTTGATAAATATTTTGTTTCAGTTGTACTACTTGTGTTTAAAACTACACCTTCCGTTTTTCCTTCTCCAATAATTTTTAAATTGGTTACATTCTTTTTAACGGAAGGATTTGAAATGTCATAAAACTGAATAAGCATTCTTGGTGTAGTGGGAGTATTTGGGTCACAAATGTCATCCGGTTCACAACTGGATGAGGCGAAACCAAGTATCAGTAAAAATGCAATTATTTTTTTCATATTTTTTCTTGTTCCCCCTTCTGGGGGTTAGGGAGTGGCGGCTTATCGTCTTTCTAAAAGTACAACATTTTCTACATGATGCGTTTGCGGAAACATATCCACAGGGCGCACTCTTGTAACCTTGTATTTTTCATCCATTAAAGCCAAATCACGAGCTTGAGTAGCCGAGTTGCAACTCACATAAACCACTTTTGAAGGTTCTATTTTTAGAATTTGTTCGATTACGTCTTTGTGCATTCCATCTCTTGGTGGATCCGTAATAATCACATCGGGTTTGCCATGTTGTGCAATAAATTCTTCGTTGAAAACCACTTTCATATCTCCAACAAAAAACTCGCAATTGGTAATTTCATTGCGTTTTGCATTGGCTTTGGCATCAACAATCGCTTCTGGAACACTTTCTACACCAATTACTTTTTTGGCATTTTTAGATACAAATTGGGCAATTGTTCCTGTTCCAGTGTACAAATCATAAACGACTTCGTTACCGGTAAGTCCAGTAAAATCTCTGGTTATTTTGTACAATTCATACGCTTGATCCGAGTTGGTTTGGTAAAAAGATTTGGCATTAATGCTAAATTTTAGTCCTTCCATTTCTTCCAAGATGTAATCTCTTCCTTTGTATAATTTGATATTGGTGTCATACAAAGTATCGTTTGCTTTATTGTTTACCACATATTGCAAGGACGTAATCTGAGGGAATTTCTCGTAAAGATGATCTAGAATTAACTCTCTGTTGGCTTTGTCGTTTTCAAAAAACTGAATCAAAACCATGATTTCTCCTGTCGAAGCCGTTCTCAACATCAAGGTTCTTAGTAAACCTTCGTGCGCTCTCGGGTTAAAGAAAGTCAAACCATGCTCGTTGGCAAAAGCGCGAACTTCGTTACGTATAGCATTGGATGGATCTTCCTGTAAATGGCATTTGTTAATGTCTAATATTTTATCCCACATTTTTGGAATGTGAAAACCAAGTGCATTTCTATTACCTAAATCTTCTTCGTTTCCAATTTCGGCTTCAGTCAACCAACGGCTGTTCGAAAACGAAAATTCCATTTTATTTCTATAAAAAAACTGCTTTTCAGAACCTAAAATGGGTTCAAATTCAGGGAGTTCAATTTTTCCAATGCGTTGCAAATGGTTTTTTACCTCATTTTGTTTGAAAACCAATTGTTGGTTGTAGTTCATGTTTTGCCATTTGCAACCGCCACAAACACCAAAATGTTCGCAAATTGGTTCTACGCGGTATTCTGAAAATTCATGAAAATAAACTGCTTTGCCTTCATAATATGCTTTACGCTTCTTAAAAGTTTGCACATCAACCACATCCCCAGGAACTACATTTGGGATAAAAACTACTTTTCCATCGGGAGCTTTTGCCACCGAAACGCCTTTTGCACCAGCATCAAGGACTTTTATTTGATGAAAGACAACTTTGTCTGTATTTTTCTTTGCCATAGCGCAAAAATAAGGCTTTGAATTTATTTATGGATTTTAATTTTAATTTTTTTTAATAAAATCATGAGAAGTATTTGGTGTCTAGTCTCAGTATTCTGTCAGAGTTTTTGATATTTCATATTTTCAAGCGGTACTGCAAACTTTTTTTGACTCGTCTTAACTCTGAAAACTGCCACTCGGACTGAAAACTTTTCTCTGCTCATTGCACGGGTGAAAACTTAAAATTCACTCATATTCATCCTTCCAGTTTTTGGTCGTGATGGCCGAAGCCTTATTTTCGGAGTTCATTGTCACCCGAAGTTCTTTATTAGCTTTGGCATATTCAAATTGGGCTTTAAATCGGAAGATATTTGTATTGTCAGTTTTATTTGGAATCATTTCTACAAATTCAAGATCCTTGAAAATACCATATTTCAGGTTGTATTTTACACAGATTTGCTTAATGTTTTCTGGAGTAGATTTAGCAATGACTTTGTCGGTGGCTTCGCTTTGTGTAAAAGGCTTAAATTTTACATTATTACAGGTTGTCAAAATTCTTTTTCCCAATTCGTAGGCTTTGGCTTTTTGAGTTACTTCCTCTGCATTCATTTCCGTCGGCTCAATACTTTTACCCATTTTTTTTCCATTAACGGTTTTGGTTTTACAGCCAATAAACGCCAATAGACAGCATATTATAATTACTTTTTTCATGATACTATAAGTTTCAATAAGAACGTAAGTTAGTGAAATAAAGTGTAATTAATTCATTATTAGAGCTTAATCCCGTTTTTTACTACAATCGGGGCAGGGGAGTAGTGGTTTTTATTTGAATATTGCCATTGTAATTACTATTGAAATTGTTTCCCATCACTAAGTAACAACGATAATGATTTTAGACCTTCTGTTCGGTCGGCTATTAATTTTACAATACTAATAAAAGGAATGAAAAGAATCATTCCGGCTGCTCCCCAAAGAATGCCACCAGCAATAATCATAATTAATACAGCGAGTGTGTTAATCTTCAAGCGACTTCCTACGGCGTAAGGAAAAATAATGTAAGCTTCCAGTACTTGTACCAATGTAAAGACCGCAATCACTCCCAATGGATACCAAATAGAATTAAAAGTAATCCAAGCTACTGTAATTGGCAAAAGCGACGAAACCATAATACCAACGTAAGGAATGAAAGTTAGTATGGAAGCGGTAAACCCAAAAAGAAAGGGATAAGGAACGCCAATAATAGCAAGTCCGATACTATTCAAAATTCCTACTATTACGTAAACGACAAGCATTCCTTTTATGAATTTGTAGTATTCATGAATCGTTTCAACAATGATTTCGTGAATCATTTCTGTTTTATCCAATGGAAAAAGATGGTATAATGCCTCAACCAATAATTGACGATTAAACAATATCAATGCCGAAAAAACAGGAACAATTAAAAGATAAAATAATGATTCTGATAAAGAATAGAGTGTGTCTTTAAGTAAAGAAAATATTTGCGAACCAGAGTTGTTAATTGTATTTTTAATATAACTCAATTGTTTTTCTTCGTTTATACCAAATTGATCGGTTAGAAATATACTCAGCTGGTTTAGAGTTTCCTCTAATTTTGTTTCTAAACTTTGCCATTCATTAGAAAATTCCAAAATTTGGGAGAATAAAAGAAAGAATAGGGATGCCAACAAAAAGGTTACCGCAATTAAAGAAATTCCAATTGCTAGATTAAAGTTAATTCCTTTCCGTTCCATCCATTTGCAAACTGGGTAAAGTATAAGACTTATAAGCAGCGCAAAACTCAATGGAATAAATAGTGATCTTCCAAAATACATAAGAACTACAGCAATAAATAAATATTGTAAAATTTCAAGGGTCGTTCCTTTTTTAGAGGGGGATATTTGATTTTTTGCCATTTGAATTTTGTTTTAACAGCTGAGGTAAATGGATTAGTTATATAATTCATAAAGAACTGACATACAATATACAAAAAAAATAGGAAGACTTTTTTATTTGATCAAAATCATTATTAAATATTAGTTAAATAAATAAGTTTTGAAACTTTTTTTTTCAATTTACAACTAAATTTGAGTAAGCTAAAAACTATAAATTAAATAGATATATGAAAAGAAATGCAACCGCAGTTTGGAATGGCTCACTGAAAGAAGGAGCCGGTAAATTAACCACACAAAGTAAAACTTTAGACAATACGCAATATTCATTCAAATCCCGATTTGAGGAAGGAGTAGGTACCAATCCCGAAGAACTTGTTGCTGCTGCACATGCGGGATGTTTTACCATGCAGCTTACTGCTTTTATTGGTGAAACAAGTGCCGTAATCGAAAGTATTGAAACAAAATGTGATATTAATTTGGTAGAAGGAACAATTATTGGTTCTCATTTAACGGTAAATGCCAAAATAAGTGGCATATCCAATGAAACGTTCCAAGAATTAGTAACTAAAGCAGAAAAAAATTGCCCGATTTCTAAACTTTTCACAGCCGAAATCACGACAACAGCTACATTGGTATAAAAAATGTAACTTTGAGTTTAACCGCAAGGAACGCAAAAGGAAAATATGTTTTATGATAAAAAAGCGCAATGAACGCAAAGTTTTGTGTTCATTGCGCTTTAATTTTTTTACAATCTTTATGGTTGTATTATAGTAAAGCTATTTGTTTGAAGGCTATTCTTTCTTCTTAATCAATTCGTAGTTCACAATGGATAAAGTATAAAAAAAGGAATCAGCAGTAATTTTTCCTAAAATAATTCCAACGAAATAATTTCCTGTCAGGATTGGCATCCAATACATGCAAAACGGTCGAATAAAAAAGAAATCCAATGCCGCAGGATAACCAAATTCCAAAAATAAATTTCGGATTAAGTATAAGATACCCTTTAGAGTTGTTTTTCCATGCTGATGTTGATGTTTTTTATAAGATCGGTATATCATAATACCATAAAATGCAAAATATTCGGCAAATGTTATTAGATACGCTGTAACCAATCCACTAAAAATTCTACTGAATTGTGAAGCAATCAAAGCGGCGCTAGTAGCTGCCAATTCGGAATATTTATAGCGATCGAACCACTCTTTGAAATTGGCTTTATTGAACATTTATTTGTGTTTTTTTTAGAGAATTAGAATTAAGATTTTAGTTTTTAAACCTTTCTAATAAATAATTTGTTTTTGGCTAATGCCAATAAAGTGATGATAAGAATAATAAAATAAATAGAAGTTAATACGCTTTTTAAAACGGTAAAGACACTTGTGATTTGAACTTGTAATACACTTATATTGGGATAATTTTTGAGCATGCTTATGATTCCGAAATTTTCGCAGTAATCAAAAAATCCTGAAAACAATGGAATCAAACAAAAATAGAATAACCAACTGTCTAGCTTTCCTAATTGGTTTAGAAAAAAGGCGAGTACCAAACAGGAACTAATTCCAAAAAGCAAAGGATATATCAAATCCAACGGAAGTTGATGATACAAATATACATCTCTTCCAACTGTTCCCAAAGTGTTAAAAAGCGTGTTGACATATTGCGTATCATAACCCGTTGGCATCATATCGAGAATTTTCATTCCACCAGAATAGTGCATTATTTCAGGAATGGTTACGATAAGCATTAGGGCGTAGACGATATTACAAAGTATAAAAAGCAATAATACAGTCTTACCATTTATATTTCTTTTGATGAATTCTCTCATAGTTCCTTTTGATGAATTACCAAAGCTGATGTACTTGCGGTTTGATGTATTGCTCGTAAATGGCATTCATTGCAGCAATTTTTTCCGGAGTTAGTTTTGGTAAATCATACAACGAAAGATTCGATACAACGTGACTTTGCTTGGAAGCACCTGGAATTATACAGCTAATTTCGTTAAAACTAAGAATCCATTGCAGCGCGATAGGTGCCAAATTTGTTGCTTCAGGAAATAATGCTTTTAATTCTTCCACTGCTTTTAAACCCAACTCATAATTTATTCCTGCGAATGTTTCTCCTTTGTCAAAAGCAGCTCCATCACGATTGAAGTTTCGGTGATCTTGTGCGTCGAAAGTAGAATTCGCATCAAATTTACCGGTTAATAATCCGCTGGCCAAAGGTACTCTGGCGATAATACCGATGTCTTTTTTTTGAGCTTCCTTAAAAAATAATTCTGATGGACGCTGACGAAAAAGATTGAATATAATTTGAACGGTAGTCACATTTGAAAATTCAATGGCTTTCAAACCTTCTTCCACTTTTTCTACACTAACACCCAAATTCAAAATCTTTCCCTGATCTTTCAATCGGTCAAACATTTCAAAAATTTCGGGACGATAAAATACTTGGTTGGGAGGACAATGCAACTGAATAAGATCGATTGTTTCCAATCCCATTCTTTTCAAACTGTCTTCTACAAATTTTTGCAAAACTTTGGGCTGATATCCTTCATTTACATGCGGATTGATGTGTCGGCCACATTTTGTCGCTACATAGATACGTTCAGAACGAGAACGAACTACTCTTCCTACTGCAGTTTCGCTTAGTCCATTTTCGTAAACATCGGCGGTGTCAATAAAATTCACTCCGTTATCAATGGCGGTATTGATCAATTCGTCTGCGGTTTTGTCATTAAAGGGAGAACCCCATTTTCCGCCCACTTGCCATGTTCCAAGCGCTATTTCTGAAATATTGAAATTGGTTTTTCCTAGTTTACGATAGTTCATTTTTTCTTTTTTTAAGTTTCTGAGAGACTAAGTTTCTAAGACACTGAGGTTTTTTCTAAAATATTGGATGGTAATTTCCGCTTAATTCTATAAACAACAGCATTTGTTTACTATTTTTCGACAATATAAGTCAAATAAGTTTTCTTTTTTAAGAAAGCGCATAAAATTAAGTTCATTTAAGTCAAAGCTCGTAGTCGGATCAAGGGTTTTAACTTATATTCTCTTTAGGGTGCCCGCTTAAAGCACAGTAAAAAACAACTTATATGGCTTATATGGTTAAAATTTAATGCTGTTAATCATAGAATAAAGCCGTAATTTTTAAATTTTTGAGATTAATAAGTCAAAAAAAAACTTAGGAACTTAGTCTCTCAGGAACATAGCAACTTGTTTTTAATCAAATAAATCCGAAGATAAATAACGGTCTCCGCGGTCACAGATAATGGCAACTACCACTCCAGATTCCAATTGATTGGCGATTTTTACGGCGACTGCCACCGATCCTCCGCTGCTCATGCCTGCAAATATACCTTCTTCCTGGGCTAATTTTTTGGTCATTTCGCGTGCTTCTTTTTCGCTGACATCAAGAGTAATATCTACTTTTGAGGCATCAAAAATTTTGGGTAAATATTCTTGCGGCCATTTTCGAATACCCGGAATTTGTGAGCCCTCACTCGGTTGTGCCCCTATGATTTGAATATTTAGATTCTTTTCTTTCAAGTATGTTGAGGTTCCTATAATAGTTCCCGTTGTTCCCATTGCCGATACAAAATGAGTTACCGTTCCATCAGTGTCATTCCATATTTCAGGTCCCGTGGTTTTGTAATGCGCTTTCCAATTGTCATCATTGGCGAATTGATTCAACATCACATAACCACCTTCTGCTACTTTTTTATCGGCATAATCTCTGGAACCTATTATTCCCAAACTAGCAGGAGTTTGAATAACCGTTGCGCCATAAGCTTGCATGGTTTGTGTACGTTCAATAGTTGAATCTTCTGGTAATACCAATTCAATTTCTATGTTGAATAATTGGGCTATCATAGCAAGTGCAATTCCGGTGTTACCACTAGTCGCTTCAATTAATTTGTCTCCTTTTTTGATGTCCCCTCTTTCGATAGCCGATGCAATCATATTGTAAGCGGCACGGTCTTTTACACTACCCCCAGGATTGTCTCCTTCGAGTTTCAATAAAAGTTTTACATTTTTGTTTTTAATTAAGCGGGTTGTTTCTACTAGTGGAGTATTTCCGATTAATTCTACTAATTTAAAGGTCTTCATTTTACTTCTTCTCTTTTATTTTAACTTCGGTTGTAGTGGTATTCAACACGATTGAATCAGCAGGAATTGACTTGGTTACCCATGAATTTCCACCTACAATACTATTTTTGCCAATGATTGTCGTTCCACCCAATATCGTAGCATTGGCATAAAGACAAACGTTTTTCTCGACTGTAGGATGCCTTTTGGAATTTTTCATGTCTTTGCTCACACTTAATGCTCCCAAAGTTACACCTTGGTATATTTTTACATTTTTTTCGATAACAGCGGTTTCACCAATAACGATTCCAGTAGCATGATCAATAAAGAAAGGCGATGCAATTGTTGCTCCAGCGTGAATATCTGTACCTGTAATACGATGTGCATATTCGCTCATTAATCTTGAAAAAAGCATCAAATCCAACAAATATAGTTCGTGACTTAATCTGTAAATCGCTATGGCATAAAATCCTGGATAAGCAAGATAAATTTCTTCAATCCCATTCGATGCGGGGTCATTTTCTAAGATGTAAGAAGCATCTTTGTTTAAGTTTTCAAGTACGGAAGGGAGTTTTTCTAAAAATTTATCCCAAGCAGAATCACAAGAATCATGTGCTTTTTTGCAAGCAATAGACGCAATCTCTTTAAATTGTTTTTCTAATTCGTTAATGCTTTCATCTAGTGGTGCATTAGAATCGAATAAGGTGTAAAACAGTTTCTCGGTAAAGGCTTCTGTTTTGGTCTTAATGCTATAATTGATAGTAAAATGACTTTTAGAGGCACTAATATTTTGAACAATCAGATCTTTGGTCATGATTATGAAATTGAATTGTTATTTTGAAGGGATAAAAGTAAGGTGTTTTTCAGGAAAAACAGCAATGATTGCTTAAAGAATTAACCTAACATCTATCGAATAAAGGAAGTTTGTATTGCTGTAGCATAATCATTATTTTTTAGAAAATTATATCACATTATTTGTGTTTTGCCAATTTTTTTCGAACGATATCTTCCATTACAAGGTATCCTTCTTTATTGGGATGAACTCCATCTTCACTATAATTGGATTTTAAACCTTTTTGGTCATCGACCATTGCCGAATAATAATCTACATAGTCAATATGGTTTGCTTTGGCATATTGTATTATCATTGTATTTAATGCTTCAATTTTTGCAGCAGGATTCATTCCTTTTTTCCATGGGTAATCAAAGGCAGGAAGAATAGAACAAAGAATTACTTTTATGTTATTTGCATGCGCCAATTCGCACATTGATATGATATTTCCTAGAATGGTTTGGAGCGTTATAGGTCCAGTATTTTCTGCGATATCATTGGTTCCAGCCAAAATTAAAACAATTTTGGGTTTTAGTTCAATAACATCGGGTCTAAAACGCAATAGCATTTGTGATGTTGTTTGTCCACTTATTCCTCGATTGATATATGGAGCACTACTAAAGAATTCTGGAGAAATTGTTTCCCAGCCTTCAGTAATGGAATCGCCAAAAAAGACAATTCTATTTTCTCCAGATACAGGAGTTGTAAGTATAGTGTTTTCGTTTTTGTATTTGTTTAGATTTGCCCAATCTTGTGCTTTTGCTTTTCCTGCCATGATAATTATAAAAAGGGATAGTAGATATTTAAATTTAAATTTTTTCATTTATTCTTGCTTAAGGATTTATTCAAATTATAAACTAATATACATTATATTTTGTTTGAATTGAAATAAAATTGGAATCAAAGATCTATCGTTTAAAATGTGTAAATTAGCATGATAGTTCTGATTATAAGTTGGTTAAATTGTTTTTTGAAATTGTAAAATCGTATAATGTATAATCGAAAAGGATTAAAAAATAGAATTTCTCATTTTTGGCGATTAATCGGGCCAGGACTTGTAACGGGTGCCAGCGACGATGATCCTTCCGGAATTGCTACATACTCTCAGGCGGGTGCAGCTTACGGTCTTGCCACTTTATGGACATCAATTGTTGCTTTCCCGTTGATGGCGGCTATTCAGCAAATGTGCGCTCGAATTGGTTTGGTAACCAGTCAGGGTTTAACTGGGACATTAAAGAAAAGTTATCCAAGACCGGTTTTGTATTTGATGCTTTTGTTTAGTTTTCCTGCTATCATTATGAATATTGGCGCTGATATTGCTGGAATGGGAGCGGTTGGTAACTTGCTTTTTCCAGCTATTGATGCTTCTTTTTTTAGTGTATTTTTTACAATTTTGCTTTTGGGACTCATTATTTATTTGCCTTATCAAAAAATAGCCTCAGTCCTTAAATATTTATGTATTGTAATGTTGGTTTATTTTATCGTTCCTTTTTTATACAAACAAGATTTTGTAGCTATTATGAAAGCTACTTTTGTTCCAAGTATTAAATGGAACAAGGATTTTATTGCTATTCTTGTTGGTATTTTAGGGACAACTATTTCTCCTTATCTATTTTTCTGGCAAGCTTCTGTTGAAGTTGAGGAAATGAAACACAAGAGGAAACATTTGATGGTAAATAAAAAAATTATCCATGAAATGAAGCAGGATGTCGATTTTGGAATGACGTTTTCTGGATTGGTGATGTATTTTATCATTCTAACAACTGGTACAGTTTTGTTCAAAGGAGGAGTTCATCAAATTGATACAGTAGAACAAGCTGCACAAGCTTTGAAACCTTTGGCAGGTAATATGGCATACTTGCTTTTTGCAATAGGTGTGATAGGAACTGGGCTTATTGCAATTCCAGTATTGAGTGGTTCATTGTCTTATATTTTTACTGAAACTTTTGGGTGGGAAGAAGGATTGGATAAAAAATTTCATGAAGCAAAAGGATTTTATATCATTATTGCGATCTCATTATTGCTGGGTTTATCGCTTAATTATATTGGAATATCACCAGTCAAAGCACTAATTTATACAGCAATTTTATACGGACTGACAGCTCCCGTTTTAATTGCCATCATTTTACATGTTTCCAATAATAAAAAAATTATGGGTGAATTTGTGAATGGTTGGATAGCTAATGTTTTAGGATTTGTTGCTTTGATTATCATGACATTGGCTGCAAGCTTATTAATATATTTTCAATTTGTGGATTAATATTTAATAAAAAAGCCACAAATTGATTAAGATAAATTCAATTTGTGACTGGATTTTAGAATTAAAAATAAATAAGTAGGATGAAATTTTTTTGGAATCATTTAGAATTCTAAAAACTAAATTCCATTATTTCTTCCGGGTTTTCAATACAATTTTCAATATCGTTTATAAAAAGGTCAATTTGGTTTTTTGTTACATTGGGCATGCAAATAATATGTGAGATATCACCTTCTGTAGCTAATTGCCATTTTGTTTTGACTTCGTCCGTAGTCTTTGGGAAAACAACCGTAATGGCATTTGGATTTCGCCAAGCCGGAATTCCAATATTATTAAGTCTTTGTTCACAATATTTGGCTACTTCTAAGCTGTGTTCATAACGGTTTTTTAAACCATCAACTCCAAGTTTCTTTATAGCATACCATAAAAATAATGGACAATGACCGTTTCTAGACCCAGTAATGGTGGTGTCTAAAGAGCCAATGTAAGATATTCCTTTTGAAATTCGGTCCCTATTGGAACGCTTCGTAATAATAACGCCGGTTGGAATCGGTGAGCCTATAAATTTATGTCCGCTTATCGAAATACTATCTGCTCCATCCTTAAAATCAAAGGGTAAACGAGGTTCCATAAAAGCGCCGTAACTGCCTGATAAGGCTGCGTCACAATGAATATAACTGTCTTGTATGGCTAATCCTTTTAGAATGTTTCTAATTTTTGAAACATCATCTTTGGCTTCTTTCATAGTTGTACCAAAAGTAGTAAGTACAATGGCGGGTTTGTGGCGATTCATTTTTAGGGTGTTTTCAAAATCGACATAATCGATCTCCCCATTTTCTTGAGAACGGATTACAATACTTGGAATATTGAGTAAATGAATGTTTTTGCGAACACTATAATGAGTCGACTCCGAGTAATAAACCATAGCTTTTGGGTACAATTCTCGAGCGAGATACAATCCGTATAAATTACTCTCCGATCCGCCATTGGTGACATAGCCCCAATAATCTTTTGGATTGGCACGAAATAATTTTGCAAAAAAGCCAACCACCTCTCTTTCCAATTCATGGGTTTGTACTTTATAGGTACAATCCTCAAAAGGATCGCCGAGATTATTGATTGGATATTTAAAAAAATGATTGATTTCCGAATAGTCAAAATCTTTGGATACTGGATAACCCAAGAAATTATCTCTGGCATTTTCTATGTATTGATTTAGCTCGAATAAACGTTGATTGTCTTGTGGTGATAATGATTCTGAAACAGGTAGCATTGTATTATATTTTACCGTAAATGTAGTTTTAATGATTTAAAAAAACTTTATATGTTATCGTTTTCAAAATATAATTCTAGATTTGTGTCTAAATACAGTTTTTATGTATTGTATTTGATATTTGTAATTTTTTAAACCATATAATTATTCTGAAATGGATGCCATAGACAAAAAAATTTTGATGCTTTTGCAGCAGGATGCCAAACAAAACACCAAAGAAATAGCCGAAAAAGTAGGATTGTCTGTTTCTCCTACCTTTGAAAGAATTAAAAAGTTGGAGCAAAAAAAATACATAAAAAAATACGTGGCTTTGTTGGATGCTTCCAAAATTGGAAAATCAATCAGTGTGTATTGTCAAGTGACTTTAGCAATACATTCCCGGGAATTGATAGATGATTTTAAACAACATATTCTTGCATTGTCAGAAGTTATAGGCTGTTTTCACGTTTCGGGTAATTATGATTTTTTATTAAAAGTGGCAGTCAATGATATGAATGAATACCAAAAGTTTGTCATCGATAAATTATCGGTTATCAAAGGGATTTCTAACGTGCAAAGTTCTTTTGTAATGGAAGAAATAAAAAACGATTTTGCTTTTAATTTGTAAAACAAAAAAAACCGACTTGCTTTCACAAATCGGTAGGTTTGTTAAAAGTTGTTTTTTTATTCGAATAAACCTTCGATACTCAAATAGCGTTCTCCAGTGTCATAACAAAAGGTAAGTATTTTGGAATCGGATGGAATCTCCTTAAGTTTTTTGGCAACCGCTGCCAGCGAAGCTCCTGAAGAAATTCCCAGAAGGATACCTTCTTCTTTGGCTGCTCTTTGTGTAAATTCAAATGCCTCGTCTTTGCTTACTTGAATCGTTCCGTCAAGAATTGAAGTATGTAAATTGGTTGGAATAAAACCTGCGCCAATTCCTTGAATAGGGTGAGGTGAAGGGGCTCCACCACTGATGACAGGAGAGGCTTCAGGTTCTACAGCAAAGACTTTTAGGTTTGGAAATTTTTGTTTTAGTATTTCGGCACAACCGGTAATATGTCCGCCAGTACCAACACCAGTTATTAAATAATCTAAACCATTTGGAAAAGCTTTAATGATTTCTTGAGCTGTTGTGGTTTTGTGGATGTCGATATTTGCTGGGTTTTCAAATTGTAGAGGAGACCAAGCTTGTGGAATTTCGGCTGTTAATTCTTGTGCTTTTTCTATGGCGCCTTTCATTCCTTTTTCGCGAGGTGTAAGAACAAACTCAGCACCGTAAATACTCATCAAACGACGTCTTTCAATAGACATAGATTCGGGCATTACTAGGATTAATCGGTAGCCTTTTACAGCAGCAACCATTGCTAAACCTATTCCTGTGTTTCCAGATGTAGCCTCGATTATGGTACTCCCTTTTTGTAAAAATCCTTTTTGCTCGGCATCTTCTATCATCGATAATGCGATTCTATCTTTGATACTGGCGCCTGGATTTGTTTTCTCTAGTTTTACCCAAACATTTGCGTTTGGACCAAATAATTTATTGATTTTTACGTGTGGTGTATTACCAATAGTTTCTAATATGTTGTTGTGTACCATGTTTGTATATTTTATTTGAGTAAATATATGATAGAAAATGTTATTTTCAAAATTATAAATATATTAATTCTATAAAAATTATAGAGATTTACTTGTAAAAATACCCCGATCTAAAATATTTTCTATCGGGGTGTTTTTTGTTTATATGTTTTGTAGTGGTATATATTTGAAATCCAATGTAATGAATCTCAAAAGGACTACTTTTTTACAAGTGAATCACTTCTCCATAAGCATCAGCAACTGCTTCCATAACTGCTTCACTCATAGTTGGGTGAGGGTGAATTGATTTTAGGATTTCATGTCCAGTTGTTTCCAATTTACGTGCAACAACTGCTTCAGCAATCATATCGGTAACACCTGCACCAATCATGTGACATCCTAACCATTCGCCGTATTTGGCATCAAAAATTACTTTTACAAAACCATCTGGAGTTCCAGCAGCTTTTGCTTTTCCTGAAGCAGAGAATGGGAATTTACCAATTTTTAATTCATATCCTTTTTCTTTGGCTTGTTTTTCTGTTAATCCAACAGAAGCAATTTCGGGAGTGGCATACGTACATCCTGGAACGTTTCCATAATCGATAGGATCTACGTGCAATCCAGCAATTTTTTCTACACAATTGATTCCTTCAGCCGAAGCTACGTGAGCCAAAGCTTGACCTGGTGTAACATCTCCAATAGCATAATATCCTGGAATGTTTGTTTGGTTGTATGCATTTACCAAGATTTTGTCTCTATCGGTAGCAATACCCACTTCTTCTAATCCTATATTTTCGATGTTGGTTTTGATACCTACAGCTGATAATAAAATGTCAGCTTCCAAAACTTCTTCACCTTTTGCTGTTTTAACAAACGCTTTTACTCCAGTACCAGTAGTATCAATACGTTCAACAGATGAGTTGGTCATGATTTTGATACCCGCTTTTTTCAAAGAACGCTCAAATTGTTTTGAAATGTCTTCGTCTTCTACAGGAACTACGTTTGGCATAAATTCTACAATAGTTACATCCGTTCCCATTGAGTTATAAAAATGTGCAAATTCTACTCCAATAGCTCCAGAGCCTACAATGATCATCGATTTTGGTTGAGTTGGTAATGTCATTGCTTGACGGTAACCAATTACTTTAATACCATCTTGAGGTAAGTTTGGTAATTCACGAGAGCGAGCTCCAGTAGCAATGATAATGTGGTCGGCACTGTATTCAGTTACTTTTCCGTCTTTATCAGTAACGTCTAGTTTTTTACCAGCTTTTAACTTTCCAAAACCATCAATAACGTCAATTTTATTTTTTTTCATCAAGAATTGAACTCCTTTGCTCATTCCTTCGGCAACTCCACGACTACGTTGCACTACTGCAGGGAAGTCTTTGTCAAATGATGAAACAGTCAATCCGTAATCAGAAGCATGCTTTAAATAATCAAAAACTTGAGCCGATTTTAATAATGCTTTAGTTGGAATACATCCCCAGTTTAAACATACGCCACCAAGGTTTTCTTTTTCTACTACGGCAACTTTAAATCCTAATTGTGAGGCTCTAATTGCGGTAACATATCCTCCAGGGCCACTTCCTAAAACTATAATATCGTATTTCATTTTGTATTTGTTATTAATTAATAAAAATGGAACATGAATACCACGTTTCATTTTAATGTTTATTTAAAATAATAAATTGAGAGTGCGAATTTAAGGATTTATTTGATTATTGAAAAATTTAGTTAAGACAAAGTTTTTCTCTATTTTTTGATAGATCTGACTTTGATTTTTTATTTTCGAAATAGTAGTAGATTTCGTTTTCAATAATTGTAGAATATACTTTTGGTTATAAATTATATTTATTGGATACTTATGAAATTATAAACAGGTGAAGGAATTTTTTATATAGAAAAAATAACTATAGGTTGCTTGTGGAGATAACATCGATCGTTAATTGTTTAAAAACTAATAATTAATTTCACCCAACGGTATAATTAAATCTTTACATGTCCCCAATTTTCACCAGATGCAATACGTCTGATTTGCATTTCGCTTACACCAAATTGTTTGGCAATCATTTTTAGGCGCGTTTTTTGTTCTGGTCGAGATAAAATGGTTTTGATTAACATGACTTTGGTAATCGTTAATTTTCTTCCGTCAGCTTTTAAGTTGTGTTCGATTAGATCTTTTCTGGCCTGAATTATTTTTGGACTCTTATTTCTATGTTCAATCATTTCAGCTCTGGTAGCCCAACGTAAATTATTTACATCATCGTTATTACGACTGTAGTCTAAATGTAATACATACGTTTGATCCTCAGATTGTTTCGGAATAAAATATTGCGCTACTAGTTTATATAGAAATAAACATTTGCTACTCCTTTTGCCGTCTCTTTTTATTTGGTATGAAAAAGTTGGATAACCATCACTTATAGATCCTTTTAAAAGACGACAATCTTCCAAGTTTTCTGAAAAGCTAATTAATCGTCCTTTATTTGAAATAGCATATCGAAGTTTCAAAGGATATTCAATTTCTATTTCTTTAAATTTTTCGTTTGGGTAAATTCTAATTTGTGGCATTTGAATTTGAATTTAGATATTCAAAGATATTTAAATAAAAGTATTTAATGTGTTAATTGATTGTTTGTTAGGTTTTTCTTTGGAGTTTTGATGAGATAATTGCAGATAATAAGGTAATTTTCTTAATTTAAATTAATTGGCAACCGAAAACTGCGAATCATACAAGTTTTTGTAATATCCTTTTTCTTGGTTGATTAATTCCTGATGCGTTCCTTGTTCTACAATGAGTCCTTTGTCCATTACTACAATTTTATCAGCATTGACAATAGTAGCCAAACGATGTGCAATAACAATCGATGTTCTTCCTTTGGTAATAGTTTCGGTGGCGCGCTGAATTAATTCTTCCGAATAGGTATCGATTGAAGATGTTGCTTCGTCCAGAATAAGAATGCTCGGATTACTCACATACGCACGCAGGAAAGCTATTAATTGGCGTTGTCCTGAAGATAGCATAACGCCACGTTCCTTTACATCAAAATCATAATTGTCCGGTAAGCTCATGATAAAATCGTGGACTCCTATTTTTTTGGCAGCAGCCAAAACGTGTTCTCTAGTGATTTCAGGATTATTGAGGGTGATATTATTGTAAATGGTATCGGCAAAAAGAAAGACATCCTGCAAAACAACCGCAATTTGCTTGCGCAGCGAACTTAAAGTGTAATTCTCAATATTCTGATTGTCTATAAATATTGAGCCGCTATTGATCTCATAAAAACGATTCAGTAGATTGATTATAGTCGATTTTCCGGCTCCTGTAGAACCTACGATAGCAATAGTCTGACTTGCTTTTACTTCGAGATTGATTCCTTTGATGACTTCTTCATTTGGAATATAGCCAAAATAAACGTTCTCAAAACGGATTTCTCCATTAAATAAAGGAGCTTCAATAGTTCCTGTATCTTGAATTTGGTCTTGTGTATCTAATATATCAAAAACACGGTTGGCAGCAATCATTCCCAATTGCATCTCGTTGAATTTATCTGCAATTTGGCGCAAAGGATTGAATAACATTCCAATAAACATCGTGTACGAAAATAAATCTCCAAAAGTAGTTGTCGTATCTCCTTGCAAGATATTAAATCCACCATACAAAACGATAAATCCAAGTGTTAATGATGAAATAATATCGGCAATTGGAAAGAAAATTGAGTTGTACAAAATCGTTTTTATCCACGCCCTGTTGTGTTTGTCGTTGATGACTCTGAATTTTTCGGCCTCAATATCTTCGCGATGAAACAGCTGAACTATTTTCATTCCCGTCACTCTTTCTTGTACAAAAGAATTCATATTGGCAATTTGTGTTCGTACTTCCTCAAAGGCAACTTGCATCTTTTTTTGAAAAATTCTTGTGATGAAAACTAAAATTGGCATGGCAACAATCACAATCCACGTCAGTTTCCAGTTCATATAAAACATAAAAATAAGAACTACTAGCATTTTCATCAAGTCACTGATAATCATGAATAATCCTTGACTAAAAATACGGGCAATCGCTTCAATATCCGATACAGAACGCGTCACGAGTTGACCCACAGGAACCAAATCAAAATATTTCATCCTGAAACTCAAAATATGTTTGAACAGTTTTACCCGAATGTCTTTTACAATATCTTGTCCCAGCCAATTCGCCCAATACACAAAGAAAAATTGAGAGAAAACTTCCAATAAAAGTATAATTCCCATCAAAGTGATATACAGTAATAAACCATTTTGATCTTTGGGTTGAATGTAACTGTCTACCGTCTGTTTCAACAAATATGGGCGAAGCGCCGCAAATACCGACAGTGAAATGGCAAAAATAATCACACCATTAAAACGCCATTGGTAGGGTTTGGTGTATTTTAATATTCTCTTGAATAATCGAGTATCAAATGCTTTTGCTTTCATTTATTTTTTAGGAGCTATTCCCGCTATCCGCTTGTATTTTTTTATTTTTAAAGAAAAAATAAAAAAGATACCACTTCTATCGGGGCTATGGTGTAATGTAATCGTATGCTATTTTGGTTAAATATAACCCATGTGCCGGAACCGAAAACCCAGCTTTGTCTCTGTTTTTACTTTCGATAATTTTTTCAAAATCATCCAATGTAATTTTGTGCAAGCCAATATTAATCAAGGTTCCTACTATGGATCGTACCATGTTTCTTAAAAAACGATTGGCCGAAATGGTGAAAATTAATTTATCATCCTCTTGTTTCCAATAGGCTTCAAATATACTACAATCAAAGGTATTTACATCCGTATTGACCTTGGAAAAACATTGAAAATCGGTATGATTCAGCAATGATTTCGCTGCTTCATTCATTAAATCCAAATCCAATTTTTGATGAAAGTACCAACTTTGCTCTTGAAGAAAAGCATCCTTAAAAGTATTTATATGGTATTCATACGTTCTTTTGGTAGCATCAAAACGACTGTGCGCTTCATTAGGAACTGGTAAAATGGCGTAGATAACAATATCTTTCGGTAAAAAAGAATTGAGTTTGTGTATTGTATTCGGAATATCAAATAGGGTTTCCAAATCAAAATGCGCATACATTTCTTTGGCGTGAACTCCAGTATCTGTTCGGCCTGCGCCCATAAGGTTAATCTCGTTGTTGAGAATAACCGAAAAAGCTTTGTTCATTGTTTCTTGTACAGATGCAGCATTGGGCTGGTATTGCCAACCGTGATAATGCGTTCCGTTGTATGCTAGTTTTATAAAATACCTCAAGGTCGAATTTTAAAGTTTAGATTTCAGATTTTTTTGATTGAAATCAGATTTATCATTTGAAGTTGCAAAGATACTTATTAATTTTTTTGTCATGAATAGGCTTTGGAGCAAAGTTTTTTGGATTGAAAACATATTTTTATTTAAAAGAGAATGTCTATTTTTGTCCAAATGCCATAGCCCTGATAGAAGCGGTATCCTTTTTATTTTTTCTTTAAAAATAAAAAGATACAAGCGGATAGCAGGATTAGCTCCTTAGAAATATGAAAAAAATTCTCCTTCTTTCCGATACGCACAGTCATATTGATGACACTATTTTAAAGTATGTTAATCAGGCAGATGAGGTTTGGCATGCTGGTGATATTGGTGATTTAATAGTAACGGATACTATAAAAAAGCTGAAGCCTTTGCGAGCTGTGTACGGGAATATTGATGATAGTCAAGCGCGTTTGGAATTTCCTTTGCACAATCGTTTTTTTTGTGAAGGTGTCGATGTCTGGATTACACACATTGGAGGTTATCCTGGGAAATACAATCCCGCTTTGAAGACTGAAATGGCATTAAATCCTCCAAAGTTGTTTATTTGTGGGCATTCGCATATTCTAAAAGTGATTTTTGATAAGAAGAATAATCTGTTGCACATGAATCCGGGAGCAGCTGGAAAAAGTGGTTTTCATCAAGTGCGAACCATGCTTCGTTTTGAAATAGAGAGTGATGCTATTAAAAATTTGGAAATTATAGAGATTGATAAAAAAGCTTAAGGTTGCGGATTGATAAAAGGAATTTTCAAACTAATACTAGTTCCTTTATTGAGTATCGAATTAATATTAAATTCTCCTTTCATATTATTTATTCGAGCTCGGATTTGATTGATTCCAAAGCCTTCTAACAGTTCAAATTGATTGTTTGTAAAACCATTGCCATTGTCTTCGACATTTATGATTAAATGAGATTTTGTCTCATCTATGTTAATTATAGCATATTCGGCATTACTATGTTTAATGATATTATTAATTAATTCTGTGATGATAAAATAAAGTTTCATTTCAAAATCTTCATTGTATCTTTTTTTAATATGAATTGTTGAATTGAAATCTATTTTGAGTTTTGAATTAGAAATTTTTTCACATAAGTCTTCTAAGGCAAAGAGTAATCCAAATCGAACTAGTAGCGAAGGCATTAATTCATGTGATAAATTTCGGATTTGTTTGTGCGCTTCTTCTAGTAATTTTTTGGTCTTTATGACTTCTTCTGTTTGAGTATTTAGATTGGACGAAAAAACATGAAGATGCATGCCTGCTGAAGAAAGTAATGAGCTTATATTATCATGCAAAAACGCAGCAATTTTTTTTCGCTCTAATTCTTGCCCATCAATCGAAGCATTTATTATGTTTTCTTGCACTTTGCTTTGGATGTCTTTGAGTTTATTTTTTTCTTTCAAGCGTACATTTTGTACAAAAAAATAAAAGAAAATACTTAGGCTTAACAGCAAAGCTATAATAACAATTGCTATTTTTTTGTTTTTGGATTGTTGTTCTAGTAGGATATTTTCTTTTGATTTATATGCAGTTTCAATTTTGTCTATTTCTCTTTTATATTGGTCAAGTTCAAGATTAATCCCTATTATATTTGCTTTATTTAGTTTTTCTTCGATGTTTAATTGAGTAGTGATTTCGTTATACTTCAAAAGACAGTTGTAAGCTTTTTGAGGTTCATTATTTTTATTTAAAAATTTTGAATACTCTTGATAAGAATATGATAAATCTGATTTTTCTGTCCCCTTATTTCCGAGTTCTATTGCTTTGTCAAAGTGATATTTTGTTTTTTCTATGTTATTTATGTAGCTATTATAAATGCCATTTAGCATATGCAAAGCTACAATAGTCGAATCATCTCCGTCAATTGATTGGTATTTGTTGATGTAATTTAGGTGAGTTAAGCCTTCTTCAAATTTACCGATGTCAAAAAAAGCCCAAGCTAAATTTAGATTCGTAATAAGTAATTGTTCTCGATCTAAAATTTTTTGACTGTGTAATAATGATTTTTTGTAGTAGTAAATTCCTTTGTTGTACTCTTTTTTGTCAAAACAGTATATGTTACCAAGATTGTTGTAAAATTGATTTTTTAAACAATTATTTTTTGTTTGTTTGGCATGATGTAGTCCTAAATTGTAGTAAAATAAAGCTTTGTTTGGATCTGATAATTCATCAAAATTTGCAGCAATATTTAGGTAAACATTGGCAATTAAGTCGTTGGCTTTTATTTTGTTGGCTTGTTCTAATGCTACCCTTAATTTTAATAAAGAAGCTTCAAATTCTCCATTGTTTAAATTTTTATTAGCGTCTTTTATTAAGGTAGTGATTTCTTTTTTAGAAAGATTTTTTATCTGAGCATGTAAATTTGAACTAAAATAGGTTAGAATTATAATAAAAGTAAATAATCGAAATCTAGTTAAAAACATAAACAGTAATTGCAATGAATAAAAATGAAAAATTAGTTTTTTTAAAGAAATTATGATATTATCAAATGATTGTTCATGGCATATTTGACAATCCCAATTGTGTTTTTTGCTCTTAATTTTTTCATAATATTCTTTCTGTGTGTTTCTACCGTATTGGTGCTTATGAAAAGTTGTTCGCTTATTTCTTTTCCACTGTATTCAAGAGCAATCAAAATGATGATTTCTATTTCACGCTCTGTTAATAATGGATTGACATTGGGTTTATATGTATTTAACTTTGGGTTATTTCTAGTGGCGTTGCTAAAGATTTTTTCTCTAATGGATTCACAAAAATATTCCTCATTATTAGCTACAGCTTGCACGGCTTCGATAATGCTATCGCCAGCACATTGTTTAGTCAAATAACCACTAACTCCCAAATCCATGATTTCTTTGATTAATTTTAAGTCATCATAGCTTGAAAGTATAATTACTTTACACGGAAAACCTTTTTCTGCAAATTCTTTAATTACTTCAATGCCATCTTTTTCTGGCATACTGATGTCTAGCACCAAAACATCTGCTTTGTTGTTAGTTACATCTTCAAAAATAGTAGTCCCGTTAAGAGAGAAACCTACTACTTCAAAATTTGGGACGGTATGGAGTAAGGTTTGAATTCCGTGGATAATTATTTGATGATCATCTGCGAGGTGAATTCTAATATTCTTTGTCATATTATCAATTACTGTATTCAAATTTATAAAAAAAAAGGTTCTTATTACGTACTAATTTTTTTATTTAACAAATATTCTAAAATTGTTTTTTGAATAAAAAAACCCGAATATTACATTCGGGTTCTCTTCGCACATTAATAAATTAATTTTATAGGTTTACCTCAATCGATCCACAGATTTTACAAGATCTTCATCCTTCTTGATGGCTTTGTTTGCTAAAACTAAGAAAACGATAGCCAAGATAGGTAGAAACATCCCAATACCTTTCTCAGAAACAATTACTGTCTCTCCAGATAAATTTAGTGAATGATAAACAAATAATCCTAATAAAATCAAATTTAATATTATGTTCAATCTGTTAGCAACAAATTGAGTTTGTCTTTTCTTAAAGGATACTATACTATAAATTGTAATTGCAGTACTTAATCCTAACAAAATCACATAAAATTGATTTTGCATAAAATAAAATTCTTTGCCATCTTTTAATACCCATAATGGAAAAACAAATGGCAAAATTCCTATTATCAAAAAGGTTAGGATTAAATATATAGTTTGAATTCTTTGTATCATGTCTTTCTATTGTTTTACAAAAATATATTTTCTTTTTAATAAATACTATTGTATGATAAAATTTATTTGTATTATTGCATGACAATTCCGTAAGCACTTCATACTGCGGGTCATTTAGATAAGATACTACCTAAAAAAAATCTTTTGTATTATTTCCAAATTAATTAAACAAATAGAACATTCATGTTTGATATTTCTGTATTAAAAGAAATGAAGCTTGCTGAGCTTCAAGAAATAGCTAAAGCGGCTAAAACTATAAAATTCAACGGTGTTAAAAAAGAGACTTTGATTAGCCAGATTTTAGAACATCAAGCAGCTACTGTTGAATCAGAATCAACAATAGACAAAAAATCAGAAAATAATAATGAGGAAGATAAACCCAAAAGAGCTCGAATTACGGCTGTAAAAAAGGGAATCACTCCAAAAAAAGATTCTCCTTCTTTATTCGTAAATGATGAAAATATAGAAGTACCTGAAGTGGTTGTGGTACCTCAAAAAAAGGAAAAAATTATTTCGAATGATACAAGTGATGTTGCTGAGAGTGAACCAGCTCCCCAGAAAGATATAAAAGTCGTAAAGTTTAGTAAATCAGCCTACGAGAAAAAAATGGCCTTGCAAAGAGAAAAGGAAGCTTTGAAAGAAACTGCTGTTGTTGAAGAAACTTCTTTGGATAGTAAAATAGAAGTAACGGTTGAAAAAGTTGAAAGTTCTACTCCAGAAAAAAAAGGGAATCCAAACGAATCCAAACGTACTGGCGAAGTAGGTCAATTGAATAAAAAGGGACCAGCTCAAATTACAAAAGTAAATCCCAATCAAAATGGGAATCCTAATCAAAATCCCAACCAAAACCCCAATCAAAATCCAAATTTTAAGAACAAAAAAAGTAATTTCAAAGATGCTGATTTTGAGTTTGATGGTATTATAGAAAGTGAAGGTGTGTTAGAAATGATGCCAGACGGTTATGGTTTTTTGCGTTCTTCTGATTATAATTATTTGGCTTCTCCAGATGATATTTATTTATCTACATCTCAAGTTCGATTATTTGGATTGAAAACTGGTGATACCGTAAAAGGTGTTGTACGTCCTCCAAAAGAAGGAGAAAAATTTTTTCCTCTTGTACGTGTTTTAAAAATTAATGGTCATGATCCACAAGTAGTTCGTGATAGAGTTTCTTTCGAACACTTAACACCTGTTTTTCCTTCTGAAAAGTTTAGACTGGCCGAAAAACAAAGCACAATATCTACCCGAATAATTGATTTGTTTTCTCCAATAGGAAAAGGGCAACGTGGTATGATTGTGGCGCAACCTAAAACAGGTAAAACAATGCTGTTGAAAGAAATTGCCAATGCAATTGCAGCAAATCATCCTGAGATTTATTTAATAGTATTATTGATAGATGAGCGTCCTGAAGAGGTAACAGATATGCAACGTAGTGTACGTGGAGAAGTTATTGCTTCAACATTTGATAGAGAACCTCAAGAGCATGTAAAGATTGCTAATATCGTTCTTGAAAAAGCAAAACGTTTGGTAGAATGTGGTCATGATGTGGTTATTTTATTAGACTCAATTACTCGTTTGGCTCGTGCTTATAATACGGTACAACCAGCATCTGGTAAAGTATTGAGTGGTGGTGTAGACGCTAATGCGTTGCAAAAACCAAAACGTTTCTTCGGAGCCGCGCGTAATGTAGAAAACGGGGGATCTTTGAGTATTATAGCTACTGCTCTAACAGAAACTGGTTCTAAAATGGACGAGGTTATCTTTGAGGAATTCAAAGGAACGGGTAATATGGAATTGCAGTTGGATAGAAAGATTGCGAATAAACGAATATTCCCTGCTATTGATTTAACTTCATCCAGTACAAGACGTGATGATTTATTATTGGATCCAAAAACATTGCAAAGAATGTGGATTATGCGAAAAATGCTTTCTGATATGAATCCTGTTGAGGCAATGACTTTGATAAATGATCGCTTCAAACAAACCAGAACTAACGATGAATTCTTGATTTCAATGAATGATTAATAAGAAAGTTTTCAATATTTAATATATAAGTATACACAAAAAAGTCCTCAATTGAGGACTTTTTTGTGTATAAACTGCAAACTGCTTTCTAAATTACCTTTCTCTCTAGCAAAGCCATGTAAAAACCATCAAAACCAGATTCTGATGCCAATATTTTTTGGTCTTTTATAAAATTAAATTGTTTTCCAATATCTGTTGTTAGAAAACGAGCAATTTGTTCTTGATTTTCAGAAGGAAGAATAGAGCAAGTTGCATAAACTAATTTTCCGCCTGGTTTTACAATTTTAGAATAGCTTTCCAATACTTCTGATTGTACCTTTCTAATGTTATCTATGAATTCAGGTTTTAATTTCCATTTGGAATCTGGATTTCTTTTTAAAACACCTAATCCACTACAAGGAGCATCAATCAAGACCCTGTCTGCTCTTTCATGAAGTTTTTTGATGATTTTTGTAGAGTCTATAATGCGGTATTCAATGTTGAAAGCCCCGTCTCTTTTGGCTCTAATTTTTAATTGTTTTAGTTTACTTTCGTATAAATCCATTGCAATCAATTGTCCTTTGTTTTCCATCAAAGAAGCAATATGAAGAGTTTTTCCACCTGCACCAGCGCAAGTGTCTACAACTCTCATGCCCGGTTTTACATCCAGAAAATGCGCTACTAATTGTGAATTAGCATCCTGAACTTCAAAGAATCCTTGTTTAAAAGCATCGGTTAGAAATACATTGGCTCTTTCTTTTAGAACTAGAGCATCTGGTTGGTCTTTTAAGAACTCAGTTTCGATGTTTAAATCCATCAAAATAGCTCTAAGATTTTCTTTAGTGGTTTTAAGAGTGTTTACTCTCAAAATAACTTTAGCTGGTTGATTTTGGGCTGCAATTTCTGTTGCCCAAACTTTTTCGCCTAATTCTTTTACACCTAATTCATCCATCCAATCCGGAATAGATTCCTTTAGGGCTCTTACTTTTGAAAGTTCATCAAAACGACCTTTTATTTTTCGTTCTGGAGTTCCTTCTAATTGTCTCCAATCTGGAATAGGATATCCTCTTAATACAGCCCAAACAGAGAACATTCTCCAAAGATTGTCTCTGTTATAAGGTTCTTTGACTTCTGCAATTTCGCCATATAACCTTTTCCAACGTACGATTTCGTATATGGTCTCTGCTACAAATTTTCTATCTGAACTTCCCCAACGTTTGTCTTTTTTTAGGGATCGTGCTACTACTTTGTCTGCATATTCTCCTTCGTTAAAAATAGCATTCAGGGCGTCGATAGTAGTATAAACTAAATTTCTGTGTAATCTCATTTTAAATAATTGAATTGCAAAGGTACTATTTATTGATTAATTCTAAGTTTTATATTTTAATCAAAAAAAAACACTGCATGTAAACAGTGTTTTTATATTTTAGTTTTTAACATAAACTCTCGTTAGTCCAATATTTTCTGGTGGATGCAGCACCATTGGAAATTTCTCGATTTTTACAGAGCTACTGTCTAATCCAAAAGCACTTTCTTCGGAAAGGCTTAATTTTTTAATAAAGAAATAGGAGTTCATTATCAATTTTTCATGCCATAATAAATCACTGTCATTGGAAAGGAATTTTTCTGACAATACAAATTTGAAATCTCCAATGATGTTGTTTTTATTCAAGGATTCATATCTACTTGTGATATCAACTTCGCCATTTTTCACCATATCTTTAATAACTTCCCTAAACATTAGGTTTATTTTTGTAGGTTCTCTAAATCCTAAATTAAAGTCAACTCTATATAAATCGTCTTTTAAGATTTCTTTTACTTTGTATTCGGTTTTATAGGGTTCAGACAAAATATTTACGTGAACAAACCAATAAATATCGGCTCTTTTAGGTCTTTTTTGTAATATAGAAAACATTACTTTTTCCTCTATTTCGTCAGAGCGATTTGCATTTGTCATATAAACCAAATGGGTTGCGTATTTTGGAATAGATAAATCGGCACTTAATTCGCTAAGAACTTTTTTATAATCGTCAATTTTTACAAATTTAGTGTAGCTTTTATTAATTTGTTTGGCTCTGTACCAAACGGTCATTATACCAATTAGGATAAGGGCTATTAAAAGTGTTACGTATCCACCTTCGGCAAACTTTGTGATATTTGCTGCTAGAAAACTTAATTCAATGCATAAGTAAATGGAAATTAGAGGCACAAAGAAATACCATTTTACTCGTTTCATGATTAAATAATAATTTAGCAAAATAGTTGTCATTATCATACATAAAATAATCGCTAAACCGTAAGCATGTTCCATATTACTTGATTCTTCAAAATGCAATACGATTCCAATACAACCCAAAAGTAATAACCAATTGATAGATGGGATGTATAATTGGCCTTTTAATTCTGTTGGGTATTTAATTTTAACTTTAGGCCAAAAACTCAAGCGCATGGCTTCATTTATTAGTGTGAATGAACCAGAAATAAGAGCTTGTGAAGCTATAACTGCAGCCATTGTAGCAATAACAATACCGAAAGGTTTGAACCATAAAGGCATTATTAAATAAAAAGGATTCGCAAAATCACCACCTAATGCTTTTAAAGTAACGCCTTCATGATGAATTAGATATGCGGCTTGTCCAAAGTAATTAAGTACTAAAGCAGATTTTACAAAAATCCAACTTATACGTATGTTTTTTCTTCCACAATGTCCCATGTCCGAATATAGTGCTTCCGCTCCTGTGGTACATAGGAAAACAAAACCTAAAACAAAAAAACCTTCTGGATGAATGGATAATAAATTGTAAGCATAATAAGGGTTAATGGCTTTGAATACCTCAGGATGCATGGTGATTTGGTAAATACCTAAAATGGCTAGCATTCCAAACCAAATAAGCATCAAAGGCGCAAAAAATTTACCTACCAATTTTGTGCCAAATTGTTGTATAGTAAAAAGTACTACCAAGATTCCGATAACAATTGGTACAGTGTTTATTTCTGGGAAATAACTTCTCATACCTTCAACTGCTGAAGAAACAGAAATTGGAGGGGTTATAATTCCATCGGCTAATAAAGCACTACCTCCTATAATCGCGGGGACTATCAGCCATTTAATTTTGGTCTTTTTTACTAAGGCATATAAGGCAAATATTCCGCCTTCACCATGATTGTCTGCACTTAATGTAATTAAAACGTATTTGATTGTAGTTTGCAGTGTCAAAGTCCAAAATACACAGGAGATGCCTCCCAAAACTACATCTGCATTGATAATATAATCGCCAAGTATGGCTTTCATTACGTATAATGGAGAAGTTCCTATATCTCCATAAATTATTCCTAAAGAAACTAATAAACCACCTAAAGTTAATTTGCTATGGAGGTCTTTGTGCGTTGCGCTCATGTATATTATTTATAAAAACACGTCAAATTTACTATAATTAAATAAAATAAGAGGACTTATTTTTAAAATAATAAAAAAGGCTAATTCTGTTATAATTAGCCTTTTTGTTAATGTTGATAATTATTTAAATTCTTCTGTTTGTGCTTCTTGAAGAATAATTGTTACCTCTTTGAGGTTCTGATCTTTGGGTGTTTTCTTCCCTTGTTGAACTTGCTCTATTTTGTGAATAATCCCTTTGAGTTGTTGTGCTTTGCGGGTTAACATCTCTTGAAGTGCTAGTTCTACTTTGTGAATAATCTCTTTGCGATGTTGTGCTTTGCGGGTTAACATCTCTTGAAGTACTAGTTCTACTTTGTGAATAATCCCTTTGCGTTGATGTACTTTGTGGGTTAACATCTCTTGAAGTACTAGTTCTACTTTGTGAATAATCCCTTTGCGGTGATGCACTTTGCGTATTGATCTCTCTTGAATTGTTAGTTCTATTTTGAGAATAGTCTCTTTGTGAGTTATTGTTATAATTGTAATTACCGTTGTTACTTGAATTACCAGAATAATTTCTTGAATAAGTTAGCTCATTTCTTAATCCGTTGTTATTATATGTTCTTCTTTGATCTAACTCATATCGATTTGATATTTTACTGTTTCTTCTTGAAAAATTATATTCAGGATATTGTTTTTCATAACTATTACAGCTGTATGAGTTATAGATATATGGAGCCCTGTTACATCTTCTGTAGCTTACATAGTTATATGTGTTGTTGTAATTTACACATCCATAGATGTTTTTTTGGTATCTGTAAACAGGAAATGGATTCCAAGCATAATAATAAGTTGGGTAATAATTCCAAGTCCAGCTAGAATAATACGGTTTGTAAAAGCCTGCCCAAAATGTTGTAAATATTTGTGGAGTATAGCAATATTCTGGTTCGTAAATGTAATTTTGTCCATAAATATAAGCATTACCAACTATTTGAATAGAAATGTTATTGCGTCTGTTTTTTTCAATTTCAATAGTAGCTACATCTTGATATAAATCACGACCAATAATAGATTGTATAATTATAATATGCGTTCTTTTTTCTATAGATTCTATTACTCTTAAATAATCAACACGATTGTCGTTATTTAAGTCTAGATTTGAAATTTGTAATTTAGGATCATTTAAGCGTTTCTCGAAATCACTTAAGTTTTGAGATTCACCAAAGATCGACGATACTGCTGTTAAATCTAAATTATCGCTAATTTCAGAATTCATTGCATTTATAGTTGTTCTATTTTGTGCACTCATTTGAAAGGCAAAAAAGGAAGCGATAATGGCGGCTAATTGTAATTTTGTTTTCATGGCGAATTTGAGTTAATGGTTTGTTTTGAGATATAAGCAACAACTGTGCCAGAAATTAATAATTATAGCAACGTTTTTTTAATAATATTATATATTTAAAATAAATAATCAAGATATGATAAGAAAAATATTTGCAAGTACATTGTTGTTTAGTGGTTTGCATTTTTTACACGCTCAAAATTTAAATGAAAAAAAAATAGAAGGAAATTGTTTTAGGTCTATTAAAATTGATACTCTTTTTCAAGATAAAATTAGTCTTAGGGCAATTGTGGTGGATCAAGATAAAATATGGTATGCTGGTGACAAGAATAGATTTGGTTTTTTTGATTTGAAAACCAATCAAAAATTTGAGAATTCGATTGTTGAAGATGCTTTAGAAATAGAATTTAGAAGTATTGCAAAAACATCCATCCATATTTATGTGTTAAGTGTGGCTAATCCAGGTTTACTCTATCAAATCACTAAAGACGGTAAAAAGGTAAAACTTGTTTATCAAGAAAAAGATCAAAAAGTTTTCTATGATAGCATGCAGTTTTGGAATGATAAAGAGGGAATTGCTATTGGAGATCCTATAAAGGATTGTCTTTCTGTGCTTATAACTAATGATGGAGGTAATTCATGGCGTAAAATACCTGATGATAAATTACCTAAAGTTGCTGAAGGAGAAGCTCATTTTGCGGCTAGTAATACCAATATCGTTATCAAAGGCAATGATACATGGATTGTTTCGGGAGGAAAGAAATCAAGGGTTTTTTATTCTCCAGACAAAGGGATTTCTTGGAATGTTTATGATACACCAATTGTTCAAGGCAAACAAATGACTGGAATTTTTACGGCAGATTTTTATGACGCAGAGAATGGTTTTGTTGCAGGTGGGAACTATGAATTATTGAATCAAAATACTGAAAATAAAGCAAGAACAAAAGATGGAGGTAAAACATGGGATCTTATAGGAAACGGAGGGGGATTTGGATATGCTTCTTGTGTTCAATATGTTCCAAAAAGTGATAGTAAAGGAATTGTGGTTGTCGGAGCTTCGGGTTTGTATTACTCTTCGGATGGAGGGATAAATTGGATTCAATTTTCTAAAGATCCAAGTTTATATACTATTCGTTTTTTGTCCGATACTGTCGCAATTGCAGCAGGTCGAAATAAATTGATACGAATTCGTTTTAAGTAAAAAAGTCCCGTTTTATAATGTATTTATAAAACGGGACTTATTTGTTGAAATAACGAAACTACCTTTTTGGAGCTTTGTCTCTGTATTGTTGAAGGAGTTTTCTATTGAAACCTTCTTCTGCTTTTCTAAGTTTGATTATTTTTACTGAAGGTAAAATTCCTTTTAGGCTAATGATGAATTTTTTTCTTAAATTAAATAAATCTTCTTCATTGCTTTCTATCTGATTTAAAAGGATAGCAGCATCTTTTTCAGATAATTTATTGAGTTCGTCCTCTTCCATTCTTTTGAAATAGCTTTTCATTTTTTGATGTCTCAATTCAAATTGTTTGTCATCGTAAGTGTTGTATATAGGCCAAAATTTCTCTGCTTCATTTGATGAAAGATCTAGTTCACTTGTCAAAAAAGCTACTTTCATTGCTTTTATTTGTTCTTTTTTCTCTCTTAGACGTTCGCCTTGTGCATGAATATTTAAGGACAATATAAAAAGCAGTATCGGGTAAATATTTTTTAAATACATAATATGTTGGTATGAAGAGTTTGTAATTTGTTTGTTTTAATTTTCAATGATCAAATTTTCAAGGTTTGAATTGGTAATTAATAGGTCTTCCAGTGTTTCTTTTTCAAGGCTATTTTCGTTTGCAATTAATTTTTTTGTTTCAATATCTTCAATTAATTCGTATTGATTTAATGGCGTTTCCTCTGCTAAATAGTTTTCTAAAGTATTTAAATCTATTTCAGTATTTTTCGTGCTATTTTGGTAAAAAGCAGGAATCATTAAGCCGAATACTAAAACTGCAGCAACAGCCATTAGTGTGTTTTTTCTTTTTCTGAAAATAGAAATGACATTGCTCTTTTTGGTAACCGGTTCTTCCTTTATTTGTTGTATAATATTTGCTGAAAAATTCTCAAAATAATGGTCTGGAGTTTTAAATCCAGTTTCTATTTTGGGTTGGTTTTCTAATTTAAATGTTTTCATAATACTCGTTTGACTAATTCGTATTCAAAAGGTTTAATTTAGGGTTACGAATGCTTCTATTTTTTTTACTGCATGATGATAAGATGCTTTTAATGCACCTACCGATGTTCCCACTATTTCAGATATTTCTTCATATTTTAATTCTTCAAAATATTTCATTTTAAAGACTAATTGTTGTTTTTCGGGTAATGTTGCTATTGCTTTTTGTAATTTGATTTGAATTTCATTTCCATCAAAATAGATATCAGCCTTTAGATTATCTATTGCTTTATTTTGTAATTCAACTGATGTAATCCCACTTTTTCTTGCTTTTTGGTTTAAAAAAGTAAGTGCTTCATTGGTCGCAATACGATACATCCATGAAAACAGTTTGCTTTCACCTTTGAAATTTTTCAGGTTTTGAAATACTTTTACAAATGTATTTTGTAATACATCATCGGTGTCATCGTGATTTAAAACGATGTTTCGTATATGATTGTATAACGGTTTTTGATAATCGCGTAGGAGTAATTCAAACGCTTCGTTTTGCGTTTTCGGGTTCAATAAACTAGTAATGAATTCCTTTTCTTCCAGCAATTTGTTCTTTTTTTAAACTTAGATGCAAATAAATACAAAAGGTTTAATCGGGAATTGAATAAATTAAAATTCAGATTTATCTTCTTTGATAATTGGGGCAGTGGCAGTATTAAGGCTGTCTTTTACTATTGGTCTAAAAGTTTTTGGGATAATTTTTGGCTGTAATGGGAAATAGATCTCTGTTAGCCATTTTGAAATACTTTTGGTTTCGTTTTGGCCTCTTGTAAATATTTCCAAATGGGTAAATGTTGATCCCGTTTTGATATTGTGAGTGGTTGAATAGGTTGTTGCTTCTTTTAAAGCCTTATCCTTATAGGTGTAATTGCCAGTTAAGCTTACTTTTAAAGCATCAAAAGCAGTTAATTTACCAGATAATATTTCGCTTCCTTGGCTTGTGAATATTTGTTCTTTAATAGGAATGCAAAAAGAAACTTTAGTTAAATTATGTATTGTATCATAAGTGTGGTATATGATAAAAGGCTTACCATTCAAAACAATATTATTTTGTTTGCAAAAGGTTTCTATTTTAGGGAATACTACATTAGCATTTCGAGTAATGTCCGAAATTTTGCTGGTAAAAGCTTCTCTTAAATAAAAAGTCTCCAATTTTTTAACGATACCATTTATTTTTACATTAAACGTATTGTTTTCGAAATTAAGAGTCTTATCAAGATTGGCTAAACTTTTGTCAAAGCGTTTTGTTAAGGAATTTTGTGTGCCTCCTGTTAAAAATGTATTTACTTTCATCATAAAATCCATTTTACCATTAGATTTCCAACTCACTTTTGTACCGCCTAGCGTATCTTTAAAGGATAAAAACACATCAAAAGAAGCGTCATTAAATTCCATTTTTTGTACAATGCTGTCGTTTCCTTTTGTATATAAAGTTTTAAGATTACCTGTATTGCTTGGGCTTTCCCAATTTAACGTACTTCCTTTGCCGAATGTAATTGGAGAAAAAGAAGTTTTTATTGTAGGGTTTGTTGAGATCCACGAGCAAAAATTTTGCCAATTTTTATAATCATTGACATAATTAAAAACGGTTGCTTTTGGAGAATGAATTATTTTATTACCTTCAATTGTAAAATTGCCTTTTTGTGTAGCAATAAATACAGTAATTGCCACAAGACTTAATAGAAACAAAAGAAAAAGATATTTAATAATTCTCATAATTGGGTTTGATTTTTTCTGTTGTAAAGTTAGAAATTTAATTAATTATACTACAACATCAATTCATAAATTGTTAAAGTCTTTTTGTTGAACTGTGTTTTCTAAATTGCGAATTGTCTATAATTGCAATTGTTCTTAATTGTGTTTTTATTATTTATTTAAAGAATCATTATATTTGTTGTGTATTTATTTGTTTAACATCTAATAAAAAAATAATGAAATTAATTAAAATAGCCTGTCTCACTATGACTTTTGCGATTTCTATTGTTGGGATTGCACAAAATGATAAAAAGTCAACATTGAAAGTTAATGAAAGTGTACCATTTGATTTCTTTGTGGAACAGTTTTCAGACATAAAAGTTTTGCGGTATCAAATTCCAGGATGGGAAAATCTTACTCTTAAGGAACAAGAGTTAGTGTATTATTTAACTCAAGCAGGAAATTCTGGTCGTGATATAATGTGGGATCAACATTATAAATATAACTTAAAAATTCGTAAGGCATTAGAGAATATTTATCAAAATTATAAAGGAGATAAAAGTTCAAATGATTGGAAAAATTTTGAAATTTATTTAAAAAGAGTTTGGTTTTCAAATGGAATACACCATCATTATTCAAGTGAAAAAATCAAGCCCGATTTTTCCATTGCCTATTTTAATGCGTTATTGAAAGCTACTAAAACGTCTTTGTCTCCTGAGATTGTTGAAATTTTATTCAATAACGTTGATTCAAAAAGAGTGAATCTAGATGCTTCAAAAGGTTTATTAGAAGGTTCGGCGATAAATTTTTATGACAAAGGGATAACTCAACAAGATGTTGAAGCTTTTTATGCTCTAAAGAAAAGTCCAGATCCAAAGAAATCATATTCTTTTGGTTTGAATTCAAAATTAGTTCGAAATTCAAAAGGAGAATTAGAAGAAAAAGTATGGAAAAGTGGAGGTATGTATGGAGCTGCAATCGATAAAATTATTTTTTGGTTGGAAAAAGCACAAACAGTTGCCGAAAATAAAAAGCAGGGTGATGCTATTGGGCTTTTAATTCAGTATTATAAAACTGGAGACCTCAAAACTTGGGATGATTATAATATTGCTTGGCTGCAAGCTACAGATGGGAATATTGATTATATTAATAGTTTTATTGAAGTTTATAATGATCCATTGGGATATAGAGGTTCTTATGAAGGAATTGTCCAAATAAAGGATTTTGATATGTCTAAAAAGATGGAAGTTGTTTCTAAAAATGCGCAATGGTTCGAAGATAATTCACCATTGGCACCGGAACATAAAAAGAAAAATGTAGTTGGGGTATCTTATAAAACGGTAGTTGTTGCTGGAGAATCGGGTGATTCGTCTCCGAGTACTCCAATTGGTGTAAACTTGCCAAATGCAGACTGGATTCGTGCAGATTATGGTTCTAAATCAGTTTCATTAGGAAATATTATAGACGCTTATTCTAAAGCTGGTGGAAAAGGAAAATTGCAAGAGTTTGCCAACGATACAGATGAAATACGTTTGGCCGAGAAATATGCTGAGTTAGGAGGTAAGTTGCATACTTCTTTACATGAAGTAGTAGGTCATGCTTCGGGTCAAATTAATCCTGGTGTAGGGACTCCAAAGCAAACATTAAAAAACTATTCTTCTGCTCTTGAAGAAGGAAGAGCTGATTTGGTTGGTTTGTATTATTTATATAATCCAAAAATTCAAGAAATTGGTTTGGTTGATAATTGGAAAGATTTGGGGATGCAGTGTTATGATAATTATATTCGAAATGGACTAATGACGCAATTGGTGCGAATTGAATTAGGAGCTGATATTGAGGAAGCCCACATGCGAAACCGCCAGATGGTGAGTTCTTGGGTTTTTGAAAAAGGAAAAAAAGACAATGTAATCGAAAAACTTACCCGTAATGGGAAAACCTATTTCAATATCACAGATTATGATAAATTGCACGAACTATTTGGACAGTTATTAAAAGAAGTACAGCGTATTAAATCGGAAGGTGATTTTGAAGCAGGAAAAGCTTTGGTTGAGAATTATGGTGTAAAAGTGGATCAAATACTTCATGCCGAAGTATTGGAACGCAATAAACAATTTCCAGATGCTCCTTATAATGGTTTTGTAAATCCAGTATTGGTGCCAAAAGTAAATGCAAAAGGAGCGATAATTTCGATAGCAATTGAGCAACCAAAAACATTTGCTGAGCAAATGTTGAACTATTCTAAAATTTATGGTTTTCTTCCTTTAGAGAATTAGAACATAGAAAATTTATAACAGAAAACGTCCACATTGTTGGACGTTTTTCTTTTTTGGGATACTGGGAATCGTATAATATGAAATCTCAGGTTAAATCTTCTGTTTGGATATTAGAAAATTATTTTAAAAAAAAAATTAATGTTTAAAGTAAATTTTGATGACAAATAATAAGCTTATAAAAACCAAAAAACCAATCAAGATTTTATAATTTCCTTTATAAAAAACTTTATGTAAATTAGCATCTTTTCGATAAGCAAAAATCATTGCTATTACAAAAGCGATGAAAAAACAAACTGCAAATATTAGTTGGCCTTGGCTGAACATGTTGAAATATTTTTTGACAAATTTAGGTAATAGTTTAGAAATAGTTGTTAATTTTCCATTTCAAATCAATAATTAAATAGGATGCAAAAACAAATCAACGCTGTCAAAGAATTTCATACAGCATTTAGGATAGGACATAGCGAAACTCCAATTGCTAGTTTAGGCGAAGCCAAAAATGAACTTCGTTATAATTTGATGAAAGAAGAGAATGAAGAATATCTCGAAGCAGTGCAAAATAATGATTTGGTAGAAATTGCTGATGCGCTAGGGGATATGATGTACATTCTTTGTGGTACCATTATCGAGCATGGATTGCAGCATAAAATTGAGGAAGTGTTTGATGAAATTCAACGGTCTAATATGAGTAAATTGGGTGAAGACGGTAATCCTATTTATCGTGAAGATGGTAAAGTTATGAAAGGGCCAAATTATTTTAAACCTGATTTTTCTAAGTTGATTTAGTATTTGTAATTATCCATAAAAAAAGCGATTCTCAAAATGAAAATCGCTTTTTTGTTATATCTAAAAATTGTAAACTATACTTTAACTGTCCAACCAAAAGTATCTTCGGTTAGTTTGTTTTGTAAGTTTGTTAGCTTTTCTTTCAATTGGGATGCATAAGAGTTTTCTATTTTTGGTAACTCATAATAAACATCTTTATAGGAATAACCTGCAATTGGGTTTACCACGGCAGCAGTACCAGCTCCAAAAATCTCTTTTAAAGTTCCGTTTTTAGAAGCTTCAACTAGTTCAGAAACCAATACTGGGCGAACCTCTACTGATATTCCTTCTTTTTTGGCCATGTCTATAAGGCTTTTTCTTGTAATACCATCAAGAATACGTTCGCTTACAGGTGCTGTAATTAAAGTATCGTTTATTCTGAAAAACACATTCATTGTACCTGCTTCTTCAAGTTTGGTATGTGTAGCGTCATCTGTCCAAATTACTTGTTGGAATCCTTGTTTATTTGCTAATGTTGTTGGGTAGAATTGTGCAGCATAGTTACCCGCCGCTTTGGCCGCACCAATACCTCCGTTTGCTGCTCTACTGTAATGCTCTGCAATTAATACTTTTACTTCTCCAGAGTAATACGCTTTTGCAGGAGACAATAAAATCATGAATTTATAATCTTCGGATGGGTTTGCAACAACTCCAGTTCCGGTTGCAATCATGAAAGGTCTTATGTACATGGTACTACCATTGTCGTTTTTTACCCAAGCTTCATCTAATTTAAGTAATTGTTTTAATCCTTCTATGAATACATATTCAGGAACTTCAGGCATGGCCATTCTTACAGCCGAAGTGTTAAAACGTTTGTAGTTTTCATCGGGTCTAAAAAGCCATAAATCATTCTTATTATCTCTGTAAGCTTTCATGCCTTCAAAAATAGCTTGGCCATAATGGAATACTTTGGCAGAAGGATCTAATAAAAAAGGAGCATAAGGTTTTATAACAGGTTGTTGCCATTCTCCATTAATGTAGTCACATTCTAATAAATGATCAGTAAATACTGCTCCAAAGCTTAAATTATCAAAATCAACTTCATTTATTTTTGAAGTAGCAGCCTTTATTATTTCTATTTTGTTGGTTTGAGTGGTACTCATAATTATTACTTGAATTGTTTTGAGATATATAGTTGTTTAGTTAATAAAACGGTTGCAATAAAAATACGTTCTATTGCTTGAGATATTGTTTGCAAAATTAAATAAAAATCATATAAATACTTGCTAAAATATCATTAATTATAATGGTTATTTGTGAATTGTTTATAGTATAAATTTATTTAGTAATTCAGATGAAATTCTATTAAATATTTAAATATTCTATGATATAAATAGCGATAAGAAATACTTTTAATTAATTTTGGGAATATTATTGGGATTTAAAAAACTAAATCGCTTCAAAAAAAATATTTTGGAAAGAGAAATTATACAGACATTGGATGGCTCAACAACGATCCATATTAAAGAATGGAATGAGTGTTATCATTCAAAACATGGTGCAATACAAGAAGCAAAACATGTTTTTATTAAAAATGGTTTGGCATTATTTCCAAATCAAAAAATAGCTATTTTAGAGATTGGTTTTGGTACAGGTTTAAATGCTTTTATTACTTTTTTGGAAGCTCAGAAACTTGGTCAAACAATAGATTATGTTGGTGTTGAAGCGTATCCGATATCGGATTTAGAACTTCAATCGATGAACTATTTAGAAGAATTGGAAGCATCAGATTCTAAGGCTGTTTTTGAAAAGATGCATGCTATAAATTGGGAAGAAAAAATGGAATTGTCTGAACGTTTTTCTTTAACAAAAAGAAAACAGTTTTTTGAATCAATTGATGATATTGAGAAATTTGATTTGATTTATTTTGACGCGTTTGGGTATCGCGTTCAACCCGAATTATGGAGTACTGCAATTTTTGAAAAAATGTATAATGCTTTAAAACCTAATTCAGTATTAGTGACTTATGCAGCTCGTGGTGTTGTAAAAAGAAGCATGATAGAGGTTGGTTTTACTGTCGAAAAGCTTGCAGGTCCCCCAGGAAAACGAGAGATGTTTAGAGCAAGAAAATAATTGTACTTATTGACTTTTAGCTGATAAATAATTATTTTAAAAATCATAAATTTCTTAATTTCTATGTTAAAGTTATAATTTATATTTAAAAAATAATGTACATTTACAACACATTAAAAACAAGATCTAACCCCAAAAATCTTAATTTATTATGTCTAAAATAATGTTTGATTACACAAAATCTGTGTTGGAAAGAGTAAGTTTTGATCCAGTATTGTTTTGTAAAGAATTAGAAAAAGCTATAAGAACACTACTGCCTTTCGAACTGGATCAATTAAGAGAGTGGTTGTTTAACTACACAATAGAAAAACCAGAATTAAAGCAATGTTTGATAATTGTAAATAAATAATAAAAAAGGAACCATGAATTTGGTTCCTTTTTTTATAGCCATTTTTACATAATAGATAACAATGTTTAATATTAGAAAAATTGAATTCACCTCTTTTATGTGGGCATGACTCTTTGTGTTTAAATTGTAAAAATAAAATACACTTTCTCAAAAGTATACGTATTCACGAAAGATAATAGGGAAGAGTGATTTTATAGGAATTAATCTACTGAGTGTAATTCGTAAAATTTTTTTAAAACATAGGAGGAATATAAACTTTATTTTAAAAAAGAATATTAAAAAAAAATATATTTATTTCGCATAGAGCACTATGTGTGTTTCAAATAGGTCAAACACCTCTTTTTTGAGCCTAGAAAATCTATGTTTCTTTGTGTTTAAAATAATTGCACCCAACAGGTAAGAATTACTATTTTAGTAAGAACTCGAATTATTTATTTTGGCTGTTTCTTGTTTTAAGATATAAAAAAAAAATTACAAAAATGTTTTATAATGTGTATTTTGTCGATTATTTGTGAATTTAATAGAGTTTTTTTGTTCGTAAATTAAAACTTTTATTTAACTTTGAGTGTGTTTACTATACTTAACCTCTAAGCTGTTTTTGTTATGTCTAGGATGATATACGATTATACCAAAATGGTGCTCGAAAGAGTGAGTCTTGATCCCAAACTTTTCGCTAAAGAGATAAAAATAGCTGCTAAAAATTTATTACCTTTTGAGTTGGAAAATTTAAAAAAATGGTTGTTTTTTTACACAAAAGATAAACCAGAATTAAGAATATATTTTTTATATATTAAATTCAATAAGTCCAAAATCAAAAACTAAAAAAGAGGCAAAAAGGAACCGTAATTTGGTTCCTTTTTTATTTAATTATTTTTTTGACAGTGGGCTTACAATCTGTACATTCTGAAAAACAATTGCCCCTTTTACAACTCCAGCTATTGTACTTCTTAAAGCATCGATGATTTGGATTTTTAATTCGCTTTTTGGATATATTAAACTAACTTCTCTCGCAGGTTTTGGTTCTTTAAAATGTCTTAATTTTAATTTGTCTGAATCATTCAAATCCAATGTATGTAAGTAGGGTAATAATGTAGTTCCTAATCCCTCATCGGCTAGTTTGATTAATGTTTCAAAACTACCACTTTCAATTTGGAATGACTTAAGGCCTGATTCGTTACGATTTTTGCATAAATTTAAAATTCCATCTCTAAAACAATGCCCATCTTGTAATAGTAAAATTTCATTAATATTAAGATCATCTATTTCAATTTCTGCTTTCTGAAAAATAGCATTGTTTTCTGGAATGTAAGCAACAAATGGTTCAAAGTACAGCACAATTTCTTTGATTTTCTCATCTTCCAATGGAGTTGCGGCTATGGCAGCATCCAAATGCCCATTTTTTAATTTTGTAATTATTTCTTCAGTATTCAGTTCTTCAATAATAAGTTTAACTTTTGGATATTTCTTTATAAAATTATTCAAAAACATAGGAAGTAATGTTGGCATAATCGTCGGAATAATTCCAAGTCTAAATTCTCCTCCTATAAAACCTTTTTGTTGTTCTACAATATCTTGAATTCGATCAGCTTCATTTACAATGTTTTTTGCTTGAGTGACAATTTTTTGGCCTATATCGGTTAATTGAATTGGTTTTTTGGTGCGATCAAAAATTTGAATACTAAGTTCTTCTTCAATTTTTTGAATTTGCATACTCAATGTTGGTTGCGTTACAAAACATTTTTCGGCAGCTTGAGTGAAATTTTTATGTTCGGCTACAGCCAATACGTATTTAAGTTGTGTGATAGTCATGAAATAGTAATTTTTTATGCAAATATAAAAACAATCAATTTAACTTATGGTAAATTTTTTTAATTATTCTGTAAATTTGTTAAATAAAATAACTAATTACTCTGGTTTATAAATAGAGTAAACTTTAAATTAAACAAGGATGAAATTAAATGCAATAGGATTACCGGTAGCAGAATCAGAAGTTATAATAGTTGAATTGAATGTTCTTTTGTCAAATTTTCAAGTTTATTATCAAAGTTTAAGAGGGATGCATTGGAATATAAGAGGAAAACGTTTCTTTGACTTGCATCTTAAATTTGAGGAATTATACAATGATTCCCAATTAAAAATTGATTTAATTGCTGAAAGAGTGTTGACATTAGGTGGTAGACCATTGCATACTTTTGAAGATTACTTGAAATTCAATAAATTAGCAGTTGGTAAAAATATTTCAAATGATGAAACTAGTATTCAATTAATTGTAAGCTCTCTTTCTCAATTGTTACAAATTGAAAGAACAATTTTAGAAAAGGCTTCTGCAATTAACGATGAAGGTACTTCTTCTATGATGAGTGATTTTATTGTAGAACAGGAAAAAACCATTTGGATGATGAATGCTTGGTTAGAATAAACTTTACTATTTGATAATAAAAAAGGAATGCCTATTTGATGTTTAAAATCAAGTGGGCATTTTATATTTAGAATCTAATCTTTATAAATGGGTTTGTTTTAATTTTATACTGGAATTAAAAACAGTATCGAAAAATAGTAAACTGAGATTTAAATTAGCAGGATTTAAGAAAGAAGTAGCACTTGAGAATAGCGTTACAAATTATCATTATGGTTCAATTGTTAATTGTATTTATTGGTCTCAAAAATAGTTAAAACTATGTACTTTAGTGCATTTTCCTTTCAGGTTCTAAAAATATCCACCGCAAATTCTCAATTTTTTTTTCTTTCTAAGTCTTTAAATTTGTGAATTTGTGGTAGATTTTACTTTTCAACATCGAAGACTTTCAGTCTGCCAAACCAATCTATGGACTTTAAATCGACAGTGGTTTAATTTTTTTAAAGGGTGATTATAGAAAAAATCCCTATTGAAATAAGAGTTTCAAATTGATTAAGTTTGTTGTGTTTTTTGGATAATCAGCGTAAAAATGGTTTACTTTACTGTCTGTAAATTTTCTATATACATTTACTAAAAAAATAATACATCTAAAATGAGTGATTTTTATAAAAAAATATTAGATAATAATAAAAAGTGGGTTGAAGATCAATTGAATAATGATCCTGAATATTTTAAGGATTTAGCCAAAAGCCAAACACCACCGTTATTGTGGATTGGATGTTCGGATAGTAGAGTTCCTGCAAATGAAATTATTGGTGCTAAGCCTGGAGAAGTATTTGTACATCGAAACATTGCAAATATGGTTGTCCATTCGGATATGAATATGTTAAGTGTCTTGGATTATGCTGTAAATGTTCTCAAAGTAAAACATGTTCTTGTATGCGGTCACTATGGTTGTGGAGGTATAAAAGCAGCAATGGGAAATGCTTCAATTGGTATTATAGATAACTGGATTCGACATATCAAAGATGTTTATCGTTTGCATCATTTGTATCTGGATTCTATTTTAGATGAAACGGAACGATTTAACAAGTTTGTTGAAATCAATGTAAAAGAGCAAGTCTATGATTTGGCTAAAACGTCAATAGTGCAATCAGCGTGGAGATCGGGACAAGAATTAACTATACATGGATGGGTTTATGGGCTAAATTCTGGTTTTGTTACGGATTTAGGAGTTAATTTTAGTTCAAACAAAGATCTTACAGGAGTGTATCAATTGAATTTTGAATAATATAAATCCCTATAAAACAATAAAAGCTACTTTTTTGGTAGCTTTTGTTGTATTTAGTCATCATTGTTTAAATTTTCATTAAATGCAGATGGCAGTAATGTAGGTATAAATTTGATTAAAATTGGTAATAACAAACTTCCTCCCGGGAGTAAGAATATTGTTAAAGAAGGAATGGTTTTACAAATGTCTAATATTTGTTTTTTGACTTTTTTCTTTTCTTTTTCATCTAAATCTCTATGAGTAGAATGGGCCAAAAGAAGCATTAATTCCTTGCTTTGAATGATTTCTTTTACTAGTCTTGTTTTGTTTCTTGAAACAAGTGTTACGACACTTTGGGTCGTTTGGTCGTAAAAATGTTTAACAGGATTGGAAAAGTTAAAATACGGAATCTCTTTTTTATATTTTGAAATAAATGCATCTGTACTCAAAATACTTTGTGAGACAAATTCATTTGATATTGCAAAAGTATGAGCCAAAGTATATAAAAAATAGGCTTCGTTATTTTCTAAAACACCATCACTCCATAATGCCATTCCTGCAATATCAATAAGGTATTTTTTTTCTAAATCAGCAGTAAAGTAATGAAGTTCTAATGTCTCTAGGGTTGTGTTTTTGTTTTTAGAAAATTTACTATACCGAATTGAAGCTTCAAATAATTTTATTAATAAATCATCGTATTGAGATTTATTTGTTTTTATTTTCAAAGCCAATGTAACAATATTAATAATCGTTTCTTCGATCTTTTTTAGGTACTTTTCAGGAATATTACCATGAATAAGATATTGGCGAAAAGCTAAAACATCTATGAATAAAAGAGCATTGGTAACTAAATGGGAAAAGTTTTTATTGATGATATTGTCATTCGTCTGTACCCGTTGGTTTATTATTTTTTCTAGTGTTAACGAAGGTGTGCTTTTTGGTAAAATCTTTTTGAATAAATTGAATCCTTCTGGATGCATCTGTTTATAAAAGGCATTCACTTGTTCTATAAAAAGTGTTGAGTCCTTTTCTTTTTTGGTTTCTGTAAATACACCATATAAAGCATTTAATAATGCGATTTTTGAAATTTCTTCTTGAAACCAACCTTTAGTTTCAATTTTGAAAGGAATATCAAATGAAATGATGTGACCATATATGAAACCGGTATTTCTTAATTTTTGATAAAAATCATCTTCCGTTTCAGAGACAGTTTGTTCTGATAACTTTAGTTTAATAAAGAATTTATCTATCCAACCAGGTGCAGAAGGGTTAATCATTGCTATGTTTTGATTTGCAAAGCTATGTATTTTTATGAATCAATGTTTGTTTCTAGGGTTTATAAAATGGGGTACACTCTATTTTTATGAAATCTTCAATTTTTAAGTAAAGTAAATTAAGATTTGGCAAAAGGTTTTTTTTAATAGAAAATCATCACTATTGTTAAGTGTCTTGAATATTCAATTTTTTGATAAATTTATTCCCTAGATTTTTTATTTTGCTTACAATGTTCAATTATTATTGTAATTCGATTGTTTCTGGTTTCAATTCTTTTGGCTTGGTTGAGCCAGTACAGATAGCTTTTTTGATAGGAAGGACTAAAATTTTTGTAATTATCGAAAGCAATTTTATTTTTTTCGAATGCTAATTTTAAATCTTCGGGTAGTAGCAAATTTTCGACAGCATCCAAGAAAGTCCAAGATCCATTTTGTTTAGCTATTTCAATTTTAGCCAATCCACTTTCATGCATCAGATTGTCTGCAATCAATTTTTCAATATAGGTTTTGTTGAGTTTACTCCAAACGCTATTGTGTTTCCTAGGAGTAAACATTTGTTTGCGGCTGTGTTCATCAATATTTTTAACAGTAGAATCGATCCATCCATAACAAATGGCAACTTGAACAGCTTCTTCCCAACGCATGCTTTCGAAAGGACTATTTACTTTATAAAAAATTAAATAAACACCAGCTGACGAATGATGATTGTTGTGCAACCATTCCCGCCAAGCTGTTGTGTTTTTAAAGTAATAATGTTCCTTTTCTTTCAAGGCCAAAAAAAAAATTATTTGATAATTGCAGAACAAGCTACTCTAGCCCCAGCATTACCAGAAGGTTGAGTTGTAAAATCATCTGCTCCTTGGTGTACAATAAGTCCTTTTCCAAGAATGTTTTTGGTAGGATCTTCACCGCCGATAGTCCATTCGTCTGTAGTTAAAGTAATAGTACCGTTTCCTTTTTCATCTGCAATAAAATTGCCAATATCTCCTTTGTGATATTCTCCTACGCCCCATTTCCCATGTTTTTTGAAAGTAGGATTCCAATGTCCTCCTGCAGAACTTCCGTCAGCGGCTGTACAATCTGATTTTTCATGTATGTGTATGGCATGAATTCCAGGTTGTAACCCAGCAATTTTTGCTACAAAGGTTACTTTGCCATTTTTCTCCACAAATGTAGCTGTACCTGTTACATTGCTATTGCTTTTGGATTCAAATATCAGGTTTAAACTTTTGGAATCACTTGCGTTACCTTTGGTTTTGCAACCTATAATTACAGCAATAATAATAACGATAGAAAAGACGATTTTTTTCATAATTTAAAATTTTAATTGGACTATAAAAATACGTATAAAAAAGCGTATTAAAATTAATTGTTTCTTAAATTCTATTTTGATTTTTCACCCACAAAATGGTTTGTCGGAGATTTAAACAAAATATTGAAAGATGTCAAACTACCATAAATACGGGTAAGGTATTGTTGTAATTCTATCTTTTCTAATTCTTCTATTTTGCTGCTATTTATTTTTTGTTCCATTACGCGTAGTCGATCTCGAACCATTATAATTTTATGGAAAAAAGTATCAATTGGAATTTCTTTGGAGGCCAACCCAGCTTGTCCAGGTTCTAAAATAAGTTTACCACCTTTCCATTTGTCGCCTATTGGAACTATTTCGGATACATCAGACCATTTTTTCAAAAGGTCTCTTAAACTTTGTTCCACTTCCGAAAAACTAACGGTATCCACTTCGTCAACAGTAGCTTCAATAACGTTGAACGCATCGTCTATTGCGATAGTTTCTAATCCGTTTTCAATAAATGTCACCCAATATTCTTTGGATGAAACATTGGTAATTACTCCTTTTCCGTATTCGGGATGTTCTATTCGAGAACCAATTCCTAGTATAATCATGATTTTTTATCTTTTTACGAAAATAATAATACCCTTTATAAAAAACAAATAGGAATTCAAAACATATTTTATCTTAGTAATTTTTCTTATTTTTACAAGAAATAATTATAAATTTAATTACAAGATTATGAGAAAAATAGCATTATTATTTATGTTTATAGGAGCGAATTTTGCTTCTTGTGGTACTCCAAAATCTGCTGTAAAATCGTATTCATTGGAAGGTACTTGGCAATTGAATTATATTTCTGGCCCCAGAATTGCTTTTGATGGTTTGTTTCCTAATAATAAACCAACAATTTCCTTCGATTTAAAAGAAAATAAAGTTGCAGGAAACAATAGTTGTAATCAATATTTTGGTGCTTTACTTGTAGATGGTTCCAAAATTAATTTTGCAGATGCTAAAATGGGTATGACAATGATGGCTTGTGAAGGAAATGGAGATTCTGTTTATATGGAAATACTAAAGAAGATTGATTCCTATACGATTACAGATGAAGGAAAAACATTGAGTTTTTTGATGAATGACGTTGTTATGATGCGATTTACCCATCAAGATTGACGATTGATTTTTATATAAATTGAACTTTCAAATCATGAAAACTGTTTTTGTTACTTTTTTACTTTTTTTCTCAATGTTTATTGGTTTTGCTCAGGAAAAGTCAAAGCAGCAAATCAAACAAGAAAAAATAATTGTAAAGCAAAATGAAATTCAAGCTCTTGTTGATTCAAAAGAATATGAGTTTGTAGCTAGTACGGCTTACCCTCTAGGGACTAGAAGTATTGATTTGACTACAAATCCTAATTATTTGCGTTTTAAAAAAGATTCTATTTTTAGTGAAATGCCCTATTTTGGTAGGGCTTATGCTGGAATAGGTTTTGGAAAAGGTGGAGGATTGGATTTCAAAGGGCCTATTCAAGATTATTCGATAACTAAAAACAAGAAAAGTTATACCATTTTAGCAAAAGTAAAAGACAATTCAGATTATTACAGTATTACTTTAATTGTTTTTTTGGAAGGAAATGCATCGTTAACAATAAATTCTTCCAATCGAAATTCAATTAATTATCGAGGGCGTGTAGACCAAATTAAAGTCAATTAAGTTGGTTTTTTTATGTTTAGTATAATCATCTAAAATTATAATTACACAAAAAAAGGTTGAACGATAATGATGGAGATTCTTAAGTTGAGTTTTTTCTTAAGTAACAGCAATAGACGCAACAATTGTTTTAAAATATTTATAAAATAAAATACTTATGCAAAAAGAAATCAATTCTCATCTTCCTTTGTGGTCAGTCGTTGCCCCAATTTTAACTTGTTTACTGTATGCTGGAATTTCGTTTAATTTTGGAAGTTGGTATTTGTTTTTTCTAGCTGCAAGTTTGATAGTTTGTATTCTGGCAGCAGTACATCTTGCAGAAGTGATAGCACTAAGTGTTGGAGAACCTTTGGGAACTTTGGTGTTAGCCTTAGCAATTACGACAATCGAAGTAGCTTTAATTGTTTCATTAATGCTTACAGGTGGTAAAGAAACAGCAGTTTTGGCTAGAGATACCATTTTTGCTTCCGAAATGATTATTATAAATGGTATTGTAGGTGGTTGTTTATTAATTGGAGGATTGAAATTTAAAGAGCAAAGTTATGGATTGGAAGGGGTTAGTGCAGCCTTGACGGTTTTGACAGCGATTTCTGTTTTGACTTTGATTTTGCCAAATTATACCACTAGTATTATAGGTCCGGAATTCAATACAAATCAACTGTTTTTTGTAGCAATTATTTCATTGTTACTTTATGGTTCTTTTTTATTGATGCAAACAGTCAAACATCGCGATTATTTTTTGCCGGAAAATGCTGATGCGCAAGAAGAGATTCATGAAACACCCCCAACTTTAAAGGTTAGTATTGTAAGTTCTGTTTTATTGTTAATTAGTTTAGTAGCAGTCGTTATTTCGGCTAAAGCATTGTCTCCTAGTATTGAAACCGGTATTGATTCAATTGGAGCTCCAAAATCAACAGTTGGAATTATCATTGCAATGGTCGTATTACTGCCTGAAGGGATATCGGCTTTGAATGCAGCTCGTAAAAATAGATTGCAATCTAGTTTAAACTTAGCTCTAGGTTCTGCATTAGCCAGTATCGGACTAACAATTCCTGCAGTTGCATTTGTATCCATTTATTTTGATATGCCCCTTTATTTGGGAATAGATATCAAATCTACTGTTCTATTTGTTTTATCTCTTTTTGTATTGTCACTTTCATTGCGCACTGGAAAAACCACGATGATACAAGGGGTTGTTTTGTTAGTTATTTTTTCAGTCTATTTATTTACAACAATAATTCCTTAGTTAGTTGTTCAGTTTGTAATTGTTTAAATAAGAACGATATGATTAAATATTTAATCTCTTTTTTTGTTTGTTTTATTCTGAATCAGAATGTTATTTATGCTCAAATAGCTACAGATATTGACAATTCATGTACTCCCAAAACTATTTTTGAATTGTTTAATAAAAAAGATTCTATTTTAATGGTAAAACCAGTAAAGAATAGTTTTTTACTAGTAATGCCAGTTATTGGATTTCAACCTGCAACGGGATTAAATTTTGGAGCAGCAATTCAATATACTTTTAAAGGTAGAGATGTTTTAGATAAATATTCATCCACTAATCTTGGTTTGATTTTTACAACCAAAAAACAATTATTACTGAATGTTAAAAATAATATTTTATTAAGTGATAATAAATTATATTTAAGTGGAGATTATCGATTATATGTTTTTACTCAACCCAATTATGGGTTAGGGACAAACAATATTCCAAAATATAATAAAGATCCTGATTTTGATATTACATCGATTGAAGAACCTATGGATTATAACTATTTTAAGTTTCATCAAACGGCTTCTTGGGAATTAAAAAAACATTTTTATGTAGGAGGCGGAATAGAACTGGATTGGTATTCTACAATAGTTGATACAAACTTAGATGTTAATAACGGAATTTATACCAACCATTATGAGTATAGTATTTTATATGGCTTTAATACAAATGAATATTTTGTAAATGGCTTGAGTCTTAATTTGATATATGATTCTAGAGATAATCAAATTAATACAAGAAAAGGTTGGTATGCAAAATTAAATTATAGATTTAATGCTGATTTATTTAACGAACAAAGCGCTAGTAATGTTCTTTATTCGGAATTGCGATATTTTCTTCCATTAGATTCCAAAAAGGAAAATTTTGTATTGGGTATTTGGGCTTATGGGCAGTTTGTGACCAAAGGAGTTGTTCCGTATTTGAATTTACCTTCAATTGGTTGGGACCAAAGAAGCCGAAGCGGTGAGGGATATACTCAAGGACTTTTTAGAGGAAATAGTTTAGCCTATTTTCAAGCTGAATTGCGTTTTCCTATAACTTGTAATCAATTCCTTAGTGGAACAGTTTTTACAAATTTAACCACGGCTAGTAATGAAATTAATAACATTAGACTTTTGCAATATATTCAACCTGCTTTTGGTTTGGGTTTGAGAATTTTAATTGATAAGGCCACTCGTACGAATTTGGTTTTAGATTATGCAGTTGGGAATCATTCTAAAGGGTTCTATCTTAATGCAGGGGAAACTTTTTAATTATTGTACAAAATACCTTTACTGGTTCTCTCTTATTCAAAATTGTATTTTTTAATTTTTTTACAAAATAAAAAAGCCGCTTTGTCATTCAGGGACAATAGCGGCTTTTTAAACAAATAAAAAACTAAAAAAAATTATGAATTAGAAGCAGTAAGCATTTTCTGCTACTAATTTTGTAGTAATCGTTTCTCTTAATCCAACAACATTTGGCATATTGGTGTATTTAGTAAAACGACGAAGTCCCATTAACATCATGCGTTGCTCATCGCCTTCAGCAAAAGAAATAATGCTCTCTTTTCCTTTTTGAGTGATGATGTCAACCGCTTGGTATAAGTATAATTTTGCCATTGCAATTTGTTCTTTCACTTTGTCTTCACCAGTTGCTTTAGCTAATTTTTCGGTTCTCAATATAGTACTCTCGGCCATATAGATTTCGATTAAGATATCAGAGGCAGCCATCAATAATTGTTGGTGAGAATCTAAGTCTGGGCCGTATTTTTGAACTGCTCCACCGGCAACCATAAGGAATGCTTTTTTCAATTTGGTAATCATTTCTTTTTCTTCAGCAAACAATTCAGAATAATCAGGAGTTTCAAAAGATGGAATTCCCATTAATTCTTCTTGTACTTTAGAAGCAGGTCCAAGTAAATCAACGTGACCTTTCATTGCTTTTTTGATCAACATTCCAACTGAAAGCATTCTGTTGATTTCGTTTGTACCTTCGTAGATACGAGCAATACGAGCGTCTCTCCATGCACTTTCCATAGGTGTGTCTTCAGAGAATCCCATGCCTCCAAAGATTTGAATTCCTTCGTCGGCACAGTTTTGAACATCTTCAGAAACGGCTACTTTCAAGATAGAACACTCGATAGCATATTCTTCAACACCTTTCAATTCTGATTCTTGGTGCGAAACACCTTCAGCTTCACGAGCAGTAATTCTATCTTCAATGTCTTTTGCAGCACGATAGGTAGCACTTTCTCCTGCGTAGCAAGAAGTTGCCATTTCGGCCAATTTAGAACGAATAGCTCCAAACTGAGAAATTGCTGTATTAAACTGAATTCTTTCGTTAGAATAGTTTACGGCTCCATTGATTACTCTACGTTGTGCATCCAAACAAGCTGCTGCCAATTTGATACGACCTACGTTCAATGCATTCATGGCGATTTTGAAACCATTTCCTCTTTCAGACAACATGTTTTCTACAGGGACTTTAGTTTCATTGAAGAAAACCTGACGAGTCGAAGATGCACGAATTCCTAATTTATGTTCTTCTTCGTTCATTGAGATTCCATTATCTTTAGTGTTTTCTACGATAAATCCAGTGATATTTTTGTCATCACCAATCCTTGCGAATACAATGAAAACTGAACAAAATCCTGCATTCGAAATCCACATTTTTTGTCCAGTGATCGAATATGTTTTTCCGTCTTCAGATAAAACAGCTTTAGTTTTTCCAGAATTGGCATCAGATCCAGCACCCGGTTCCGTCAAGCAATACGCTCCAAACCATTCTCCAGAAGCCAATTTAGGCACGTATTTTTGTTTTTGCTCTTCTGTTCCGTAAAGTGTAATTGGCATTGTTCCAATTCCGGTGTGTGCTCCAAAAGCAGTAGAGAATGAACCCGTTGCTCCCGAAATATAATCACATACCAAAACAGTATTTACAAATCCCATTCCCATTCCGCCATAAGCTTCAGGTACTGCTACGCTTAAGAAACCAAGATCTCCCGCTTTTTTCATACACTCTTGTGTATACCCATAATCTTTTTTCTCAAAACGATCTTTGTGTGCCCACAATTCTTTATCTACGAACTCTTTTACAGAGTCACGCATCATTAATTGCTCTTCATTGAAATCTTCTGGCGTGAAGATATCTTCACATTTTGTTTCTTTTACGATGAATTGACCACCTCTTGTTTTGTCGCTCATTGCTTTATTATTTTAAATTATGAATTTTAAATTTTAAATTATTTTGATTCTTGTGATGTTTTAATGATTTTGGTTATTATATTAATTATGTGTTCAACTTCAATTAAATAATGATTAATTTCAATTGTTGTTAAATCAGATTTATCTAATAATCGCAACCAATATTTAGTTTCTCTAGCTTCTTTTGAAGCAATGGACATTTTATGAATAAAATCTTTTCTTGATTGTGCAGCAATTGCTTCTTCAACATTCGCTCCAATACTTGTGGCAGATCTTAAGATTTGTTTAGAAATTATGAATTCATTTTCTTTTTTAAGCTGAACAAAAAGGTTTACTATCGATAGTGCAAAATCAAATGTTTTTGTTGCAATAATATTTTCCTTCATGCACGTTCATTTAAAATTTATAATTCAAAATTTATAATAAAATTAAATTAATTCAAAAACACCAGCACTTCCTTGTCCTGTTCCCACACACATAGAAACAATTCCATATTTGCTTCCTCTGCGTTTCATCTCGTCAAACAATTGAACTGATAATTTGGCTCCGGTACAACCTAGAGGATGACCTAAGGCAATCGCCCCACCATTTACATTGATGATATCTGGATTCAAGTTCAATTCGCGAGTAACTGCCAATGCTTGTGAAGCAAAAGCTTCGTTCAATTCAATTAAATCGATATCATTCAGCGTTAATCCTGCTTGTTTCAACGCTTTTGGAATCGCTTTTACAGGGCCAATTCCCATGATTCTTGGTTCAACACCTGCTGAGGCGAAGTTTACCAATCGAGCGATAGGTTCAAGATTTAATTCTTTCACCATTTCTTCGCTCATAACCAGTACAAAAGCAGCACCATCACTCATTTGTGAAGAGTTACCAGCCGTTACACTTCCGTCGGCAGCAAAAACAGCTCTAAGACCTGCTAATGCTTCCAAAGAAGTACCAGCTCTTGGTCCTTCGTCTTTGTTTACAACGTATGATTTGGTTTCTTTTTTACCATTTTCATTGATAAAAGTTTGCTCTACCGTAATTGGAACAATTTGTTTGTCAAATTTACCTTCTGCTTGTGCTTTCAATGCTTTGTTGTGTGATTGAAAAGCAAATTCATCTTGGTCTGCACGAGAGATGTTGAATTGTTTCGCCACCGCTTCCGATGTCAATCCCATTCCCCAATAGTAATCCTCGTGTCCCGCTTTTGCAACAGCATAATCTGGAGTAGGTTTGTAACCTCCCATTGGAATAAAACTCATGCTTTCGGCTCCACCGGCAATGATACAATGTGCCATTCCAGATTGAATTTTGGCAGTTGCCATTCCGATTGTTTCCAATCCCGAAGCGCAATATCTGTTTACGGTAACACCCGGAACGTCATCTACTTTTAATCCCATCAAAGAGATTAAACGACCTACGTTTAAACCTTGTTCTGCTTCTGGCATGGCGTTTCCTACCATAACGTCGTCAATACGTGTTTTGTCAAAATCAGGCAACTCATTCATCATAAACTGAATGGTTTCTGCTGCTAATTCATCAGGTCTTTTAAATCTAAAAACCCCTTTTGGTGCTTTACCTACCGCAGTACGATACGCTTTAACTATATATGCTGTTTTCATAATTATTATTTTGAATTTTGAATTTTAAATTAATTCAAAGGGCATTTAAAATTCATAATTTATAATTTAAAATTAATTGCGGAGTGGTTTCCCTTTGGTTAACATGAACTGAATTCTTTCTAGCGTTTTTCTCTCAGTACAAAGTGATAAAAATGCTTCTCTTTCAATATCCAATAAATATTGCTCAGACACCAAAGTAGCTTCAGATAAATCACCACCGGCCATAACATAAGCCAGTTTGTTTGCAATTTTAAGATCGTGTTCCGAGATGTATTTACCGGCAACCATTTGATTGGTTCCTACCAAGAACATTCCTAAAGCTTGTTTTCCCAAAACTTTTACATCTGTTCTGCGAATCGGTTGTGTATAACCGGCTTCGGCCATTAATAAAGCATGTTTCTTAGCTTCAGCAATTTGACGGTCTTTGTTTACAACTATAATATCTTTACCATGTTGTAAAAGTCCAGTATCAAATGCTTCGTAACCTGAAGTCGATACTTTTGCCATAGCGATAGTCATAAAGTATTCTTGCAACACATTCAGTTCGACATCATTTTTACGGAATAAATCGGATGCACGTAAGGCCAATTCTTTCGAACCACCACCGCCAGGAATAACCCCAACACCAAATTCAACCAATCCCATATAGGTTTCTGCAGCAGCAACCACTTTATCAGCATGCAAACTCATTTCGCAACCACCGCCAAAAGTCATTCCGTGAGGAGCAACTACAACCGGGATTCCGGAATAACGCACACGCATCATAGTGTCTTGGAACATCTTGATAGCCATATTCAACTCATCGTATTCTTGCTCCACTGCCATCATAAAAATCATTCCGATATTGGCACCAACAGAGAAATTCGCTGCTTGGTTTCCAATAACCAAACCTTGGTATTCTTTTTCGGATAAATCTATCGCTTTATTGATCGCAGCTAAAACATCACCTCCAATAGTATTCATTTTGGATTGGAATTCTAAATTCAAAATTCCGTCACCCAAATCTTGGATGATAGCACCGCTATTACTCCAAACTTTTTTGCTTTCGCGAATGTTGTTCAGGATGATGAATGCATCTTGGCCTGGAACTTTAGTTTGCGATTTGGTTGGAATATTATAGAAATAAGTTGCGCCCTCTTTAATACTGTAAAAACTAGTACTTCCAGAAGCTAACATTTCGGTAACCCAAGGGGCTGGGGCAAGACCTTCGGCTTTCATGATTTCAATTCCTTTTTCAACACCAATGGCATCCCAAATTTCGAATGGACCATTTTCCCATCCAAAACCAGCTTTCATGGCATCGTCTATTTTGTATAATTCATCAGAGATTTCAGGAATACGGTTGGAAACATAAGCAAACATTCCAGCGAAACTCTTTCTGTAGAATTCACCTGCTTTGTCTTTTCCTTTTACCAAAACCTTAAATCTGTTGATTGGTTTGTCAATTGTTTTTGTCAATTCCAAAGTAGCGAAAGAAGCTCTTTTGGCAGGACGGTATTCCAAAGTATCCAAGTCCAAAGAAAGAATGTCTTTGTCTACTTTTTTGTAGAAACCTTGACCTGTTTTGCTTCCCAACCATTTGTTTTCCATCATTTTGTTAACAAATTCCGGAAGTTTGAACAATTCGTGTTGTTCGTCTGTTGGGCAGTTTTCGTAGATTCCGTTGGCAACATGCACCAAAGTATCCAATCCAACAACGTCTACAGTTCTGAAGGTAGCCGATTTTGGACGTCCAATAACCGGACCAGTCAATTTATCTACTTCTTCAATAGTTAATCCCAATTCTTTTACCAAGTGGAACAAACTTTGAATTCCGTAAATACCAATACGGTTTCCAATAAATGCTGGAGTATCTTTGGCAACAACCGAAGTTTTGCCTAAGAATTTTTCTCCGTATATCGTTAAGAAATCCAATACTTCTTTTGAAGTTTGTGGACCAGGAATGATTTCGAATAATTTTAAGTAACGAGCCGGGTTAAAAAAGTGAGTACCGCAGAAATGTTTTTGGAAATCTTCGCTACGTCCTTCGCTCATGAAATGAATTGGAATACCAGAAGTGTTTGATGTAACCAAAGTTCCTGGTTTTCTGAATTTTTCAATTTGCTCAAAAACCAATTTTTTGATGTCCAAACGCTCCACAACTACCTCGATGATCCAATCTACATTGGCAATTTTCGCCATATCATCCGTAGTATTTCCAGTAGTGATTCGGCTGGCGAATTTCTGACTGTAAATAGGAGAGGGCTTTGATTTTAAAGCCGTAGCTAAACTATCATTTACCAAACGATTTCTCACGATTTTACTCTCAAGAGTCAATCCTTTTTTTGCTTCTGCATCAGTCAATTCTCTTGGTACAATGTCCAAAAGTAAGACTTCAACACCAATGTTAGCAAAATGGCAAGCAATTCCTGAACCCATAATTCCGGATCCAATTACTGCAACTTTTTTAATGGTTCGATTCATCATTACTGTTTTCTTGTTGATTAAATATGTTTTTATTCTGAATTAGTTCGTTTATTATTTCTGCCACTTCTATGAAAGTGTTTATCTTTTCTTCCGAAATGTGTTTTCTTACGGATTCATTAAAATTCAAAACGGTATTCTTCGAAAGCTCTCTTTTTTCTTTCCCAAAATCGGTCAGGTAAATCAAAACGCCTCTGCCGTCTTCTGGATTTTTCTTGCGGGTGATTAGCCCTTTTTCTTCCATCGATTTTAACGTTCTGGTCAAACTGGTGGCTTCCATTCCCATTCTGGGACCCAATGCAGTTGATGGTGTTCCTGTTTCTCTATCAATGCTTAATAAAGCAAATCCAGTGGCCATTGTGGCTTCATATTTATGAGCTTCTTCGTTGTACATTCTGGATACGGCTTGCCAAGTTGCTCTTAGGATATAATCTATTGTTTTGTTTTTCATATTCTACTATATCGATTTCAAAAGTAATAAAAAAAATACTATGCACGCATAATAAATTTAGTTTTTTTTTAATATTTTATAAATATAGATAAAAAACTCCTTTGAAATAAGGACTTTAGAAAATATTATGCATGCGCAGTATTTCGTGATTTTAACAAAAAGGATGTTTTTTTTTGAAAGTGTTAATTAGACTGAAATCTCAATTAAATTTCATGAATGATTATCAAAAAAATATTGGTTTTTAGTATTCTTTAAAATGGAGAACGATATTTTATATAATGAAAATTACATTTTGTTTATGTTTTATTTACAATAAATTCATTATTTATTGATAACCAAACAGGTAGAAACACGTATGTAAATTAATTAAAATTGTAATAATATTGATACAGAAAAATGGTGGTAACCGAAAAACCAAAAATAGAGTAGGTGTAAAAAAAAATAGTTATGTCAAACAATCAAAATGGAACTAATAATTTAGTTCAGGGAGTAAGTAAAGAAATTATCGCTCATGATTTTCATGTTGCTATGGATGGTAAATTAGATAATGAATTAATTTATGCTGCCAAGGATCAAATTTTTACTACAACTGCATCCTATCCTGCGAAGGGCAGTTCAGTAAGTATGATTTTTTATCTCCAATTTCAAGTAAGTATTGATAATGGGAAAACTTTTAATGGCAAAGCTGGGGGTATTTCTACTCCAGGTGGAGGAGCTCTTTTTGGAGATATTTACACAGATGATATAAATCGTTTATATAGTAATACAGTAAGTTTTCAATTTACCAGTACACCTGTATACTTAAGTCTTATATTTTTTGATAATCATTCTAATGTTTTAGGTACTTTTCAATGCGGTTCTGTATCTACTGTTACTGGTATTGGTGGAGGAACTGGTTCTTGGTCATAATTACATTCACAATTATTATTTAAAATTTTAAAAGCGTCTTTGTATTAAGACGCTTTTATATTTCTATCATTTTTCAGATTATTTACCCTCTTTTAAACTCCCCACTATCCACATCTCTCAAAAACTGAATCACGCCTTTGAAATAGTTTTTCTGGTCATCGTATTGCGAAAGGTGGCTTCCGTTCGGGCAAAACAAAAAGCGTCCGTTTTGTACTTCGTGGGACATCCATTCCATGTGTTTGGGATCCATAGTGTCGAATTTGGCACCAATAACCAGAGTCGGAACGGTAATCGTTTTGAGTCGAGCCGTGACATCCCAATCTTTTAAAGTGGCGTTTCCTGTAATTCCAAATTCACTTGGGCCTTGCATGTACACATACACAGATGGGTTCATGTGCTTGAAAGCCCTGTTTATGGATTCTGGCCATTGATCAACAGGCATTCTCAGTATGTGCTCGGTATAATAGTATTTGAACAGCAGTTCGGTGTATTTTGGGTTGGTATAATCCTTGTTTTTTTCGAATGTTTTGATTTGGTCAAAAACAGCTTTTGGAAGTTTGGGTCCTAGTACTTCCTCGGCATATTTGTTGTAAGCAGGTGCGCTGGCCATCATGTTGGAGATAATCAGTCCCTTGAGATTCTTTTGGTATTTCAATGCATATTCCATCGCGAGGATTCCGCCCCAGGATTGTCCTAAAACATAAAAGTTGGTGTTGTCACAACCCAGCGCTTTTCGAACCTGTTCTACTTCTTCGACAAAGCGTTCGTTGGTCCATAAACTAGTGTCATTCGGTTGGTCGCTGTAATAGGAACCCAATTGGTCGTAGTAGATGTACTCAATACTTTCGTTCGGGAAATAGCCGTCAAAAGCTTCGTATAGTTCATGGGTAAGTCCAGGGCCTCCGTGAAGCAAGAGTACTTTGATGGTTGGATTGTTGCCCACCGTTTTTGTCCAAACTTTGAAAGTGCCTTTTGGAGTGGTAATCGGAATCATTTTGATCCCGCCGGTAAACTGATCGTCTCTTTTTGCAAAACTCAGATAATTGGCTTTTACGCTGTCTTCTGTTTTTTCTTTACAGCCTGTCATTAAAAAGAGGCTGATGAAAAGCAGGGTGTAGATTTTGATTTTCATAGGTTTGTAGTATTTGTTTTTAATGGATTATGGCAGTTATCACGCAATGTTTTTTCTCGCAAAGACGCGAAGACGCAAAGTTTAGAACCCTTCTATTTGCGTCTTAGTGTCTTTGCGAAAGATTGATTTATAAACTTTTTTTTAAAATTATTGTGAAGATAAGAAGTTTTTAAATACAAAAGTCCCGATAGTGACTATCAGGACTTGTGAATTTTAATTTAATTGGTTTTTATTCAAAATGACCGTATATTTTTATGTATAGGTTTTTATAAATTTCCAATATAATTTTTCGTTTCAATTTCAAAGTAGGAGTAAGGTGTCCTCCTTCAATCGACCAAACATCGGGTGTCAATTCAAAACGTTTGATTTGTTCCCAATTTCCGAATTTTGGGTTTAGGTGATCAATTTCTTCTTGAATACGGGCAATTACTTTTGGATGGGCAATTACTTCTTGATTGGTTTTACCCACTTCAATTCCGTGTAATTTTTCCCATTCTCTGATAAATTCAAAACTAGGTTGTATAAAAGCGCCCGGCATTTTTTCTCCATCACCAATGACCATAATTTGCTCGATAAAACGAGATTGTTTCATGGTGTTTTCGATAATTTGAGGTGCAATGTATTTTCCTCCAGAGGTTTTGAACATTTCTTTTTTGCGATCGGTAATGGTTAAAAAGCCCTCTTCATCAAGATTTCCAATATCTCCCGTATGGAAGTATCCATCGATGATAGCTTCGGCTGTTTTTTCAGAATCTTTGTAATACCCCATCATTACATTTGGTCCTTTACAAAGTATTTCGCCATCTTCGGCAATTTTAACTTCTACATTATCTATCACTTTCCCTACAGTTCCCACTTTGAAACCTCGATTTCGCATGTCGTTTACTGTAATCACCGGTGAGGTTTCGGTCAATCCGTAGCCTTCCATTACTGGAATTTCGGCAGCAGCAAAAACACGGGCTAACCTTTTTTGAAGCGCAGCACTTCCAGAAACCATTAGATCCAAATTACCACCCAATCCTTCTTTCCATTTGCTGAAAATTAATTTACGGGCAATTTTTAATTGGAATTCGTACCAAAAACCATTGGCTCCATAAGGCGCATAATGCAAACCTAAATTGATGGCCCAAAAGAATAACATTCTTTTTATTCCTTTTAATTCTAGTCCTTTGGCGTAAATTTTATCGTACACTTTTTCTAAAAGCCTTGGAACTGCAGTAATAACATTTGGTTTTACTTCTTTTATGTTGTCACTGATTTTATCTATTGATTCTCCAAAATATACCGATACACCATAATATTGGTATAAATATAAAATCATTCTTTCGAATATGTGACAGATTGGGAGGAAGCTCAAAGCCACACTTTTTCCAGCTTCAAAAGGGATTCTTGGAGCACTATTTAAAACGTTAGAAACTATGTTGTTATGGGATAACATGACACCTTTTGGTCTTCCTGTGGTTCCTGATGTATAAATGATTGTTGCTAAATCTTCTGGATTTACGTTGTTTTTTCGATCCTCAACTACATCTTGATTACTTTTATCTTCTCCAAGAACTAATAATTCTTTCCAATTTTTGCAGCCTTCAATTTCATTAAAACAATAAACGTCTTTTAAGGATGGTACATTCGCTTTTATATTGTTTACTTTATTCAATACTTCAATATCCGAGACAAACACATACATTGCCTCAGAATGATTAAGAATGTATTCATAATCTTCTTGAGCGATTGTTGGATAAATAGGAACGTTTTGCGCACCAGTTTGCAGAATACCAATGTCCATGATGTGCCATTCGGTTCTGTTACTGCTTGAAATGATCGCTATTTTATCATTTTTTTGAATACCCATTCGGAGCAAAGCTCTAGAAATAGCATTCGCGCTATCGATATATTCTTGAGTAGAGGTTTTCACCCAAACCCCATTTTGCTTGGTTACTAAAGCATCTTGTTTGTCATAATTTTCTAACTGAAAGTATGGAAAATCAAAGAGACGGGTGATCGTTGTCATCGTATATTTATTGGTTTAGGTCGCAAATTAAATAAAAATTATTAATATTTATTTTTTTTCAAGGAATAAATATCAAAAATATAATTACATAATTGACAATCAACGAAATCGATTTCTTAAATATTTTGTATTTGAATGAATTCTACTAAAATAAATCGGAATAATAAGGTGTTCAGGTTATTACGATTTGTTTATTACTCGATATATTCTTTGAATCTTTCTCCCGAAATATATATTTTCTTTTTATCGTAGTGAATGGAAAATGAAGTTAATTCCCACTCATTTTGATCATTTGATTTTGAATTATTTTGATCACTTTTTCTATACCAAAAAGAATATGAAGCACTGTTGAAGCCTTCTTTGAAAATTGGAATTCCCGATTCGGAACATTCAATTCCCCAAAGGATGTTTTCTTTTATGAGGTCTTCATTTTGAATAAATCCTGTGCCGTCTTCGTTGAGTAGTGTTGTAGGTTCAATTTGATTTACATAAGTATAAAGCCCAGTTATAGGATAACCGATTACTGTGGCAATGTAATGATCTTTGTTGCTGTTTTTAATTTTGGTAACTTTAATTTGAGCATAAGAGTTTGTTGCACTTATAAGAAGTGCAGCAGTCAATAAGTAAAAATTTTTCATGAATGTAGGTTAATTATAAAAGTTTAAAGAGCAAAGGGCATTACTTTTTAAACCAAAGTTAGGATTGAATTATTTCGAAATATATAATAATTTAATTTTATCTCCCTCTGCTTCAAAGAGGGTTGGGCTGAGGATCATACCATTAATGCTATTATAAAGTTCAAATTGGTGTTTGAATTGGCTAAGATACAAACTGAATTGTAGATAAAAAAACTCATTCGGTTATTCGAATGAGTTTTTTTGAAAATATTTGGAACAGAAAATGGTTTATTTTTTATCCAACCAATTTTTGGCATTCACAAAGGCTTCATGCCAAGGCGAAACTTCATCGTTTCTGTCTTTTGGATAATGTGCCCAGTTCCATTGAAAAGTTGAACGCTCAATGTGTGGCATCATTACCAAGTGACGACCTGTTGAATCACATAGCATTGCCGTGTTGAAATCAGATCCGTTTGGATTTGCTGGATAACTGTCGTAGCCATATTTTCCAACAATATTGTAGTTTTCTTCACACATTGGTAAATTGAATTTTCCTTCACCATGCGAAACCCAAACACCCAATGTGCTTCCTGCCAAAGTAGACAACATTACAGATTTGTTTTCTTGTATCGTTACTGACGTGAAAATACTTTCATGTTTATGACTTTCGTTATGAAGCATTTTTCCGTGAACTTTATGTTCTGGATTGATTACTTCCAATTCCATAAACAATTGACAACCGTTACAGATTCCAACTGATAAAGTATCTTCTCTTTTGAAAAAGTTTTTCAATGCTGTATTTGCTTTTTCATTGTATTTGAATGCTCCAGCCCAACCTTTGGCAGAACCTAAAACATCCGAATTCGAGAATCCACCAACAGCTCCAATAAACTGAATGTCTTCTAGATTTTCACGTCCCGAAATCAAATCGGTCATGTGAACGTCTTTCACGTCAAAACCTGCTAAGTACATCGCATTGGCCATTTCACGTTCAGAATTACTTCCTTTCTCGCGAATGATTGCCGCTTTCGGTCTTGGTTTTGAATTATCTATTACTGGTGCTTTACCCGTAAAGTGTGCAGGGAAAGTATAGTTTAATGCTTGATTTTTGTAATTATCGAATCGCGCTTGGGCAGTTCCGTTTTTGGCTTGTTTTTGGTCTAATAAGAAAGAAGTTTTAAACCAGATATCTCTGTATTTGGCAATGTCTAATTTACAAGGGCCAAAGTCTAAAGTAGCTTCGGATATTGCAGTTCCTAATTTGAAGAAAGAAACGCCATTTGCTTTTAATTTAGCTTCAACAGTTTCGTCTGATTTGGCTTGGAAAACTACTGCAATGTTTTCGGCAAAAAGATATTTGATAATGTCTTTTTCTTCAAAAACAGAGAAATCAATTTTAGCTCCCAAATTCACATCTGCAAAACACATTTCTAATAAAGTAGTAATCAAACCACCGCTTCCGATATCGTGTCCTGCCAAGATTTGATTGTCTAAAATCAATTCTTGTAATGTGTTGAATGCATTTTTGAAGAAAGCAGCGTCTTTAATTGTAGGAGCATCGTTTCCAATAACATTCAATGTTTGTGCCAAAGAAGAACCTCCTAGTTTAAAGTCGTCTTGGGACAAATTGATATAATAAATAGAACCTCCGTCTTTTTGCAAAACAGGCTCCACTACTTTTCTGATATTGATACAATTTCCACCTGCAGAAATTATTACCGTTCCCGGTGCAATAACTTCGTCGTTTGGATATTTTTGTTTCATCGAAAGCGAATCTTTTCCAGTTGGGATATTGATTCCTAATTCGATTGCAAAATCCGAACACGCTTCAACAGCAGCATACAAACGAGCATCTTCTCCTTCGTTTTTACAAGCCCACATCCAGTTGGCCGAAAGAGAAATTCCTTTCATTCCGTCTTTTATAGGAGCCCAAACAATATTAGACAAGGATTCGGCAATTGCTGTTCTTGTTCCAGCAACTGGGTCAATCAAAGATGCAATAGGAGAGTGTCCAATTGAGGTTGCAATTCCTTCTATCCCTAGATAATCTAATGCCACAACACCACAATTATTCAATGGCAATTGCAAAGGACCAGCACATTGTTGTTTGGCTACTTTTCCACCTACACAACGGTCTACTTTGTTCGTTAACCAGTCTTTACAGGCAACGGCTTCCAGTTGTAAAACTTGCTCTAAATAGGTGCCAATATTGTTTTTATCATACGTTAAACCACCATAGTTGTAATCGATAGTGGTATCGGTCATAACTGTTTTTGGAGAACTTCCGAAGAAATCTTCCAAAGCATAGTCCATTGGTTTCAAACCTGTAGTTTTTGACTCGAAAGTAAAACGGTGGTCACCAGTTACGTCACCCACTTGATACATTGGCGAGCGTTCTCTATCTGCAATTCGTTGTAAAATATCGATATCTTTTTGTCCAATTACCAATCCCATTCTTTCTTGAGATTCGTTACCAATAATTTCTTTTGCCGAAAGGGTAGGGTCACCAACAGGTAATTTGTCCAAATCAATTAATCCTCCAGTTTCTTCAACCAATTCCGAAAGACAGTTTAAGTGTCCTCCAGCTCCGTGATCGTGAATAGAAACAATTGGATTATTATCGCTTTCTACCAAACCACGAATGGCGTTGGCAGCACGTTTTTGCATTTCCGGGTTGGAACGTTGTACAGCATTCAATTCGATTCCAGAACCAAAAGCTCCAGTATCAGCTGAGGAAACTGCTGCTCCACCCATTCCGATTCTATAATTTTCTCCACCAAGAATAACAATTTTGTCTCCTTCTTGTGGTTTCTTTTTTATAGCTTGATCTAATTTTCCGTAACCAATTCCACCTGCTTGCATGATTACTTTGTCGTAACCAATTTTGCGGTTGTTTTCTTCGTGTTCGAAAGTCAAAACCGAACCGGTAATAAGCGGTTGCCCAAATTTATTTCCAAAATCTGAAGCTCCATTCGAAGCTTTTATCAAGATGTCCATTGGAGTTTGATACAACCATTTTCTTTCGGCTACAGCATCTTCCCAAGGACGATTTTCTTCTAAACGAGAATAGGAAGTCATGTAAACAGCAGTTCCTGCCATTGGTAATGAACCTTGTCCACCTGCTAAACGGTCACGAATTTCTCCTCCCGATCCAGTTGCAGCTCCGTTGAAAGGCTCCACTGTTGTTGGGAAATTATGTGTTTCAGCTTTTAAAGATATTACCGAATCAAATTCTTTTATTTCATAAAAGTCAGGTTTGTCGGCAGTTTTTGGAGCAAATTGTTGTACTCTTGGTCCTTTTACAAAAGCTACGTTGTCTTTGTATGCCGAAACAATATCGTTAGGGTTTTCTTGAGATGTTTTTTTGATTAATTTAAAAAGAGATGTTTCTTTTTCTACACCATCAATTATAAAAGTTCCATTGAAAATCTTGTGGCGACAATGTTCTGAATTGGCTTGTGAAAAGGCGAAAATTTCCGAATCGGTTAACTTTCTACCTAATTTTGTTGCTAAATTATCTAAATATTCTACTTCTTCAGCACTCAGCGATAACCCTTCGGATTGGTTGTAGGCAGCAATGTCATCAATATCTAAAATCGCTTCGGGTTGAATGTGTATGGTAAAAATATCTTGATTCAACTCGGTGTATTTTTGCGAAAGCATAGGGTCAAAATCATGGAAATCTGCCGTAACTCTTTGGAATTCTTCAATACGAATGATTCCAGAAATTCCCATATTTTGGGTAATTTCTACTGCATTGGTACTCCAAGGTGTTATCATAGTGGCACGAGGTCCAACAAAAAAATCCGACAAAACGGATTTTTCTATTTTATTGGAGTCGGCAAAAAGCCAGTTGAGTTTTGAAATATCTTGAGCCGAAATTTCGTTTTGCGTATGTACTGCAAAAACAGTTTTGCTTTGGTTTTCAAAGAAATGAATCATTGTTGTGTAGTTTGTTGTATTGAAAGGTGCAAATTTAGTTAATTAAGATTAAAAAAGGAATAAAAAAAAAGCGACAATTGTGTCGCTTTTTTTTAAGATGCTAAATTTATAATTAGTTGATTATTATCTTTTTATTGGTTGTTTTAGAATCGTCGGTAATTTTAACGAGATAAATTCCTTTTGGAAGATTGCTTATTTGTACTGAAGATTGCTTTATATTTTCTTTACTATAAACAGTTTGACCTAACATTGAAAATATTTCGATAGCATAAGTTTTGTTAGAATTGGTATAGGAAACGGTGAATTCACCATTTGAAGGATTCGGGTATAAAGCGATTCCATTGGCTTCTGTAACAATTTCCTCTTTTGTTACTTTGGTGCTTATTTTGCTGCCAAGATTAGTGCAAGTATCTGTAGTAAATGAATCCCATTGAGTAGATAAATTAAATGTAGTGCTCGGTGAAGTAACAGTTGATTTTCTTCTCAAAGTAACATCGGCTGCAAAGTTTGCGGTTCCACCATTGAAAGTTCCAATAACGTCAATAAGCACTCCATTTTTGAATAAGCCTACTGCATCGTTTCCATTAAAAGTTAATTCGGTTGCTGCTGTAGAAATATTGGCTAAACTTATTGAATAACAACTTGAGGCAATTGAACTGTTAACAATAGTAAATTTACTGCCACTATTTAATGTGCCAGATAAAGCTAAACCTGTACTCCAAGCTCCAGCTCCATTGGTTTGTTTTTTAACGGAATAAACAGATAAATTAACAGAGGCTCCAGTATTATTTGCAATTTCTAATGCTTTGTTATTGGACGAACCTTCAATATATTCAGAGAAAAGTAATTCTGTTCCAGTTCCTCCACTGCTGTTTGTAGTTGCAGATACGGTATTGCTAGATGCTGATGTATTTCCTGCTGCATCTTTTGCTTTTATGTAAAAAGAATAAGCTGTTGAGGCTGTTAGTCCTGAAATGGTTGCAGTTGATGTGGCAACAGTCGTTTTCAAAACAGAATTCATATAAACATCATAACTGGCTACTCCAACATTATCTGTAGAAGCAGTCCAACTTAATGAAACCGAAGTTGCTGTTTTGGTAGTGACTGCTAAACTTGATGGTGTTGTTGGCGCTTGTGTGTCTGAAACTGGAGTAGTTCCTCCCCAAATAGCTTGAACGTATTCTGGGTGGTCAATATAAGGGTTTCTGTTGTTTTGTTTGGTGTAAATGGCATTATTTCTTGCAATTTCTCTTGCACTTACAGGGTCTTGTGCGTTCCAAGTTAAAAGTAAATTTAGAAATGCAGTTGTGAATACCTGATTAGATGTTCCGTTAAACATGGCATAAGAATATCCAGAAACCGTATTTTCATAACGTGTTGCAAAATAGAAATACATTCTAGCAATATCACCTTTGAATTCATTTATCGGTTCAAAAACAGTACCAGTATATCCAGAAACCGAGCTTGAACCTAGTTTACTTCCGTTTAAAGATGTCCATGTCGCTGTTGCTACTGTTCCATGCGGGTAATTGGAACGTTGTCCGTTTACTTTTCCGTCTGTTGGTGTAATAAAATGGGCATCAGATACCATTGGAGTAGCCGAATTAAATACGGATTGCGGTATGATATGCTCTCTGTTGTAACAATCACCTTCGGTAGAATAGGTTCCGCATCTTTGAGTAGATCCCGAAGTGTAATTGTACGGATCTGTTGCAGATGGTTTCTCGGAGTACATATCTAAAATTGTTCCGTCATTTTCATAAAAATTATCAATATCAGAACTTTGATAAGTAGTATATAAACCTGCATAACCATTATCAGTATGCCCTTTAATGATATTGTAAAGTTGGGTTTTTAGAGTATAGCCTGTACCAGTTGCCGTTGTGTAATAACCACTTGGAATCTGCGCAATTCCTATAGCAAAGGACAATAAAAATAATAAAGAGTAAATTTTTTTCATAATTTAAAAAATTAGGTTATTAGTGTTGTGGTAATAAATATAAGCCTGATTGTCAGGTTAGTATTTGTTTTTCAAAAACAAAAATATAATTTTTTGTATTATAAAAGGTTAAGAAAAGGTAATAAAATTATGTTTTTTCTGATTTTTTTAAATAAGATTATTAAGGGTTTATTGTCAATGAATCTTTTTTAACTATTTTGATTTAGGAAAGGGTTTGCTTTGATATGCTCCTAAATCTGGTGGTAGAACCCTTGTAATTCCAATAATATCTAGTGGAACTAAATACGTCGAATTTCCTTTTGCGAAAGCGGAAGAAGTATTGTCTATGTTAAAATTATTAATATTTGAATTAAAGAATTTTGGGTCTTTATTGAGGATTATTGCATTGTAATGAATCGGATCTGTATCGAATTGATAATCTGCGTCTTTTGTATATTTATTGTTGGTATTGTTGAATTTAATCAAGCAATTGTTGAATTGATATTCAAAAGCAGCTCCTGTTTTTTTATCCAAAAGAAGTTCGTTAGAAAAAGAGCCATAAATAATGCAATTGTTGAAAGTTGCTTGATTAAGGTCTTTTGTCTCGGGAGTTGCTCCAGTATTATAATTGCTAATGTATAATGCAACTTGTTCTGGACTAGACCAGTCGTTGTTGAAAGTGCTGTGGGTAAATTTGTAATTCCCTCCATACGTACAGGCCAAACTTGCTTGCCCAGTATAATTAATGACGATATTTTCGGCTTCAATTAAAGCATTTTTGGCTTGAATTCCATAATGTGTACAATTGTAAATTTGTGTATTTTTTATAGAAGTAGTGCTGCCATTATTACCGTCGATTAATAATCCAACTGTTGCATTTTTTAGTGTAAGATTTTGGATTTTGTTATTGGTGCTTCCATTTTGTAACCAAATTGTTCCCCACTGGCCTGGTATATAAGCAAAATCAGGTTGCTGACGATCATTGCTAAAAATGATTTCATTTTCCAGTTTATCTGTAGTTGAATTGGTTCCGTTGATCTCAATTGAAGCATTTTTTGGGACAATTAGCCCAGAATCGGCATGAAAATAAACTCTTGCACCGGGTTCAAAAGTTACTGTTTCTCCCTCTGGTACTGCAGCATAACCATAAATTACATAGGCTTTTTTATTGGTAAAAAGGAGTTCATTGCCATGAATGGGATCGTTTTTGTCCAGATAAAAACCGTTTATTTTTTCATTTCCATTCGGTAGCGTTTCTGTTGTACCATCTGAATTACGGTTGGGGTATAATAAAATAGCATCTTGAACTAAAGTTACTAATTCTACCTTTTGAAGATTAGTGCCTCCATCAAATTCGATTTGATCTGTGTATAAAAACTCAGAAGGGGTAGTGTTGTCACTCTCTACAGTGGTTTCTATAAAAATATACAAACTGTCTTTGGCTAACAACGTAACATTTTCAAATATTTTGCCTTGATTACCTTGTGCGCCATCAACACTCATCCGATACTTTGAGTTTAATCCTTTACCGAATTTAATAAGGGGAATATTGATGTCATTTTTGGAATGGTTATAAACTTTGAGGGTAAAGGTGCTTGAACTCAAATTAGTAAAAACGGTGTCTAAATAAACAGTATCTTTAGAAAAAGTCAAATCACCAGAACTTGGAATGGTTTCAAAATCAGAGCGACAAGAGCAGAAAGAGAATAGGATTCCAATTAAAAAAAGCAAGGTGATGTGGCGCATAATTTTTATTTTTTGTAAAAATAGCAATAAAATAGATTTTTAGTTTCTTTAGCATTCCATTTATTTCTTTTTTGAATTATCAAATTAGCGTAATTTTACATTCTTTAAATTCAAGATATGGTAATAGACAAAGATAAAATGCTCGAATATTGCAATGCCTTTTCCAAGAACACTTTGATGGAAACGCTTAAAATCGAGTTTATAGATGCAGGAGAGGGATTTCTTGTTGCCAAGATGCCTGTTGATTCGGCTGTTCATCAACCTATGGGATTATTGCATGGAGGCGCTTCAGTGGCGCTGGCAGAAAGTGTGGGAAGTGCTGCATCCCATTTTTTTATTAATGATAAAAATCAAGAAGTGCGTGGTATTGAGATTTCGGCTAACCATTTGAAGAGTATTCGTGAAGGTGTTGTTTTTGGGACAGCGCGTATCATTCATAAAGGACGAAGTTTGCATCTTTGGGAAATTAAAATCACGGATGAAGCGGGAAATTTAATTTCACTTTGCAAATTGACGAATATGGTTTTGACACGAGAGACTAAGTAATTATGAATGATTTTTTTGAAAAAGTAATTCTACAACTAGAGCAAAAACTTCCATTTGCTATGTATTGCAAACCCAATTCAGATACTGTAATTGGTATGTTTCAGCAAAATGATGTTTTAAGTGAAATTATCGATTTTACGGAGAAAGGTTTTGTTTTTGCTCCTTTTGATGGGAATGAAAAATATATAATCCTAGAAGAAAATTCTGTTATAGAATATTTTATTATTGATAAAAAGGAGTTTTCGGAAATTGAAATGAAGTTTGTTACTCCAGATAAAATTGTAAAACAAGATTTTGAAGCATTAGTAAACAAAGGAATTGAAGAAATACAGAATGATGTTTTTCAAAAAGTTGTTTTGTCCCGAAAAGAAAGTATTGACATATTTGATTTTGATTTGGTTTCGACTTTTGAAAATTTTGTTCAATTGTATCCAGCGACTTTTGTTTATTGTTTTTATCATCCTAAAGTAGGATTGTGGATGGGCGCTACACCAGAGCAATTGATCAAAGTAAAAGGTGCTTTTTTTGAAACTATGGCTTTGGCAGGCACGCAAAAAAGTATTGGTAATGAAGAAGTAGTTTGGCAAAATAAAGAAAAACAAGAGCAACAATTTGTAACAGATTTTATTGTTTCTGAATTGAGAAAGGTTTCAAAATCAATTCAGATTTCAAATCCATATAGTTTAAAAGCAGGGAGCATTTGGCATATAAAAACGGATATTTCGGGAGCATTAAATTCTGTCCGAAATTTGAAAGAAGTGATTGCTTTATTACATCCAACTCCCGCCGTTTGTGGTTTGCCGAAAGCTGAGTCGAAAAAATTCATTTTGGATAATGAACCTTACGATCGGAGGTTTTATACTGGTTTTTTAGGGGAAATGAATAGTAGTTCTTCAATAAATGAAAACAGTTCTGATTTGTTTGTGAATTTGCGTTGTATGGAAATTGAGACTAATTTGGTAAACAGCATAACAAAGGTCAATTTATTTATGGGTTGCGGTATTACCAAAGATAGTATTCCCGAAAAAGAATGGGAGGAAAGTCTAAACAAGTCAATGACAATGAAGAGGGGGCTTTAGAATGCGGAATTTAGAATTTAGAAAAAATATTATAGAGAATTGATTTTAAATTTTCTCTTTTTAACATTAAAATAAAACAGATGAAATTAGATATACTAGCTTTTGGTGCACATCCCGATGATGTAGAATTGGGATGCGCTGGTACGATCCTAAAAGAAGTTTCTTTGGGAAGAACAGTTGGAATTGTTGATTTGACCCGAGGCGAGCTTGGAACGCGTGGAACTGCTGAAATTCGAGATCAAGAAGCAAATGCCGCAGCCAAAATTTTAGGAGTTTCTGTTCGAGAGAATTTGAATATGCGAGATGGGTTTTTTGTTAATGACGAAAAACACCAATTAGAAATTATAAAAATGATTCGAAAATACCAACCCGACATTGTGTTATGCAATGCGATTGATGATAGACACATTGATCATGCAAAAGGGAGTAAATTGGTTTCGGATGCTTGTTTTTTGTCCGGTTTGTTGAAAATTGAAACTGTTCTTGATGGCGAGATGCAGAAAGCGTGGCGACCGAAAGTGGTATACCATTATATGCAATGGAAGAACATTGAACCTGATTTTGTTGTAGATATAAGTGGTTTTACGGATAAAAAAATGGATTCAATTTTAGCTTATCGCTCCCAGTTTTATGATCCAAACTCAAATGAGCCAGAGTCACCCATATCGAGTAAAAACTTTATGGAAAGCTTGAATTATCGTTCTAGGGATTTAGGAAGGTTAACTGGAGTAGAACATGCCGAAGGTTTTACTGTTGAAAGGTATTTGGTAGTCAATAGTTTAGGAGATTTAATGTAAATTTGTTGAATTTTTTTTGATTTTTTGTTTGTAGAAGTAAACATTTGTTCTATATTTGCAACCGCTAAGCGCAAATGGTGGTTGTAGCTCAGCTGGTTAGAGCATCGGTTTGTGGTACCGAGGGTCGCCGGTTCGAACCCGGTCATCCACCCAAAAGTCAAAAGCCTTGAAGAAATTCAAGGCTTTTTTTGTGGAACAAAGAGATCAAGTCAGGATCAGGTCCAAAAGTTGGGGATTAAGCAAAAAGGGATTATTGTAGACCCCTAAAAAATTAAAATTAGAAATAAATTTTTTTTTAGAAGTTCATAGAAGAAATATTTATTTATAACTTCCAAAAACACAAATAAATATTTTTTTGTATTTGAACGGGAAAATATTACATATGAACAATTATGTTGTTAAGTTTTTTATGATATTAATAAAAAAAGATAACTTTGTGATGTATTAATCAATAAATCAGTTTGTTATGAAAGGGTATTTATTAATGATCGGAAAGGTATTGGGAGCACTGTTGTTTTTATTTATGTTTACTTCTTATGAAAAGAAAGATAATTCTTCAAACGATAGGGTCACTATCTGTCATATTCCTCCAGGAAATCCAAGTAACGCACATGAAATAGTAGTTAGCTCAAATGCAGTGCCTGCACATCTTGCTCATGGTGATTATTTAGGCAGTTGTTCTAATGATGATGAGTAAGGAATATTTTTTGAAGTATGAATTGTAAAAAGAAACTGTCCGAAAAATTACTTTTTTCGGACAGTTTTTTGTTTAGTGATTTGAATATTTATGTTTTGATTTGTTTATTATAATAATAAAAATGTAAACTGTTTTCATAAAGCATTTGCTTACTCAATACTAATTTTTTGTTGAGTAAAGTTTTGTCCTGTAATTTTATTGAACTGATTATTTTTTAAAGGATATTGTGAATTTTGCGCCCTCATTAATTTGGCTCTCCACTTCAATTTTACCTCCCAAACTAGTAATATGGTTGTTTATTAAATAAAGACCGATTCCTTTGCTATCAATATGGTTGTTGAATTTTTGATGCAAACCAAATACTTTGTCTTTTACAAGCTCCATGTCAAAGCCTATCCCTTCGTCTGAAAAATACAATTGATCTGTATCATTATATCTTTTAGAATAAACAGAAATAGTGGGAGAACAACCCGGTTTGGCATATTTAATGGAATTTGTTATTAAGTTTAGAAATATACTTTCTAAGTAGGCTTTATTAAAATAGACTTTTTCTAATTCACTAAAGTTTATAGAAATGGAGACTTTTGAATTTTTTATTAAAGAACTAATTGACTTTATGACTAAATTTAGAGATTCACCTAGGTCTAATTCTTCAATTTGTATAGTCATGTTGTCTTCTTGAATTAAAAGATCAACATAATCATTTAAAGTAAGTTTTAAATTTTCGCTGGTTGATTTCAGCATTTCTATAAATTGTAGTGTTTCCTGATCTTCAATTTTTGAAAGATCTAGTATGTCAAAAATTGACAGAAGATTGTTTACAGGTGATCTTAAGTCGTGTGAGCTAGTATAGCTTAATTTTTTTAAATCTTTGTTAATTTTTGTTATGTTTGAAAGTAGCAAGTTTCTTTCCTCTTCCAGTTTTTTGTTGTGAGTTATATTTTTGGCAATTGCATAAACTAATTTTTCTTCTGCGATTGGCATGGATGACCATGAGAGCCATACAATTTCACCACTCTTTGTTACATATCGATTTTCGAAATTCAAAAGCGGTTTATTGTTTAGAAGTTCATTTCGAACTATAGTGGTATAATGTCTGTCATCAATATAGACAAATTCATTAATTGGTTTAGAAAATAATTCTTCATTGGTATACCCTAATAATTTAGAAACAGCTGGATTTATTTTTACAAAATAACCATCAAATCCAGCAATGCATAACAAATCAGCTGAAAGTTCGAAAAAATGTTCGAAAATATAGTTGTTGTTAGGATTTAAATTTGAATTGAACTTTTCTGTTATCATTTGATTTAAGAATTTTCTAAATTTTTATTGCCAATTAAAAGGATTGCAAAAAAAAACTGTCTAGTATTTATCGAAACTAAGAGTCATTATGTATATTGTTTAATGGAATTTTGACGATAGCCCCTTTTTTTAAAGACTATTATCTGTAATTATGGCTGTAATGTAATGAAAAAAGAGCTTTGAATTGTTTTAAAACTCTTTTTTTAATTAATTGTAAGTAGAGAATCACCCCTAATTCAACTATTGAATCGGTTTGTCGACTACGATTCTGTCTGGTCTATTGGCTAAATCCCAAGCAATTGTAAAAGCAAGTTTTGCTCTTTTTGCCAAAGCATCATATTCAATTTTGTTTGGTTCATCTGATTTTTGATGGTAATCAGCATGTACACCGTTAAAAAGGAATACAGCAGGAATACCATTTTTTGCAAAATTATAATGATCTGAACGCTCATAGAAATGATTTGGATCTTTCGGGTCATTGAATTTGAAATCTAAATCAAGTTTTGTGTATTTTTCGTTTTGTGCAACAGTAATGTTGTGTAAATCGGTTGACAATCTATCTGCTCCAATTACATAAACATAATTATTGGTATTGGTATGTTCTACATCGCGACGACCAATCATATCGATATTGATATCGGCAACAGTATTTGAAATTGGAAACAAAGGGTTTTCTGAGTAAAAACGAGAACCGTGTAAACCGTGCTCTTCGCCAGTGACATGCAAGAATAATAGAGAACGTTTAGGGCCATGACCTTCTTTTTTAGCTTTTTGAAAAGCTTCTGCAATCTGTAGGATTGCAACAGTACCTGAACCGTCATCATCGGCACCATTGTAAACATCACCATTTTTCACGCCTACATGGTCGTAATGAGCAGAAATGACTATTACTTCGTCTGGTTTTTCGGATCCTTCAATATAGGCCCAGATGTTTTCAGAATCGGGTAAGTTTTCGTTTCGCTTAGCATTTAAGTAGGTAGCAGGAATTGGTTGATAATAGTTTTTAGCACCTTTTGGAAAAGATATTTGACTTTTTTTGTATTGTTCAATTAGATATTTTCCAGCTTTTTTTTGGCCTTTGGATCCTGTATCTCGGCCTTCCATTTCATCAGAAGCAATTATGTAGAGTCTTGTCTTTAGTTTCTCTGCAGTAATAGTATTCATGTATTGGATTGTGGGGTCAATGTTAGCTTCTTTTTTTTGAGCAAAACAGGAAAATGTTGAGATAAACGCAATTATAGCAAGTGCTTTTTTCATTTAGAATTGGAGGAGTTAAATTTGTTATTTTATTTTTTTAATACTTCATTTAAAAATAATTTGAAATGTTCAAAAGATCGTTTTGCAGCTTTTTCATTATAAGCAGCTCCTTTTGAATTGTCATTTCCAGATTCTGGATTGGTAAAAGAATGAACAGCATTGGCGTAATAAATCATTTGCCAATCGGCTTTTGTATCTCGCATTTCTTTTTGAAAAGCTAAAATCTCTTCTATAGATTCATAAGGATCATCGGCTCCGTGGCATATCAAAACTTTTGCGGTAATTGGTTCAGTGGCACGAAATTCGTCTTTGGCTAAACCTCCATGAAAAGATACAACACCTTTTACATTAAGATGGCCGCGAGCTGCCTCAAGTGCTCCAGTTCCTCCGAAACAATATCCAATGACTACAATATTTTCTGGATTGGCTCCAGCAAGTATTAATTGGTTTAAAGCTAATGAGATTCTCTTTTGGTAAGCTTCATAGTTTTTTTTGTAAAATCCTGCATTATTTCCAGCCTCATTGTTGTCTTTTGGATAATTTCCTTCTCCATAAATATCAGCAATAAAGGCATAATAGCCCATTTTTGAAAGTTTATCAGCAGTGTCTTTAGAGAGTTTATCAATTCCTTTCCATGCTGGTAAAATTAAAATCCCTGGTTTTTCTGTGCTTTTTTTTGTCGGGGCGATTTTAAAACCATTTAGAATTTGTTTATCATCTTTGTATTGTACGGGTTTTAATTGTGAAAAAGTCTGATTTGTAATTGATAATAAGAAGAATAGTAAAAATTTTAAATTTTTCATGGCTTTAGTTTTTACAAATATCAGAATAATAATGATATAAAAAAACCTTGAAAGTTACTTCTTTCAAGGTTCTATGAGATTGATTTATTTTGGAATTATTCACCAGGGTGATAAGTACGTTCAGCATTTTTTTGAACGTCTTCTTTGTAAAATAATACATCTTTGAATTGTCCTTTTTGATATGGTATTGCTTGATCCATAAAATGTTTCGATTTTGGATCACCACTGTTGCCTCCCGCTAAAAGTGATTTTGCTGTTACCTTTGTTCCAAATTCTACTGCACAAACAAAGCTATTTCCATTATAACCATACCGTTTTTTGGTACTGTTTTGATACGCGCTTTTGTATGCAGGTAAACTGCCCCACAGCGCAGATCCGTTGCCAATTGCTAAGCTTTCAAGGTTGTCATTGTATGTTAAATCTATGTCGCCAGAGGAGCGCTGAAATCTGTTGAGTTCGCCCCAAGGAATTTGCCAAGTACCAAATTTTGTTTTTAACTCATTTACGACAGTTTGCAATTGCGGAATTAGTTGGTCAGCTGTTGCAGTTTTGGCAAATTGAATGGTATTTTCAACTTGGTCCATTTCACCTTCATCGATATATACTTTTTGAATGATCGGATTAAGTTTGTACGCCCACTCATTGGTCAAAGTTGTAGCAACAGAGTTTTCATTGGCATAATAGTCCCATTTTTTTAATAAAGTTATAGGTTCTATTAATTCAGTATAAATTGGATTTTCGGGTTGTATGTTTTTTTCAAAACTCGCAATCAAAGCAGGGACTAAAACTTCAAAAATAGAAAGTTTGGAGTCATATCCATCTGCAATTATTTTATCTAAGGTATAATTTTTTCCTTGGCTTAAAATACGGACGGCGTTTATTCCTCTAAAGTTTTCGCCATCGGGTGCCATATACGGCAAGTAATTTTCTTCTTTTGGACTATTTATTCCCGCAACGCTATAGGGTGTCGAATTGCAATTTTGCAGCCAACCATTTGCAGGATTAAAAAGATGAACAGTTTCGGATGGATTATGTAAACCTTTCCATTGTGTTGCTGAAGTAGTTCCGTCCATCACTTTTGCCCAATTTAAGTTTTTGTCCCGAATCGGAATAAAATTTCCGTGCCAGTATCCGATATTTCCTTTATTGTCGGCATAAACCGTATTGTTTGAAGCATTGGCTTTCAATTCCATTGCTTTTTTATAGTCATCAAAGTTTTTGGATTTTGTACGAACCCAACTTTGTTCTAAGCTTTTCATGGAACGGTTATTGGACTTGAGACTAATCCATTTTCCATCTCTTTTGGCCATTATTGGACCATTATTGGTAAAAAAAGTAGTAAATGTTTTTGGAATTAATTTGCCATTTTCTAGATAACTAATGGTGATTTTCTTTTCTATAACTGGATATAATTTGGTGTCATATTGATAAAAAAGTTTTTTGTTTTTTGTTACTATTTTTTCGGCGTACATATCGGCAACATCGACATTGGATGAAGTATGCATCCAACCACAATTTTCATTAAATCCTTGATAGATAAAAAATTGTCCCCAAGTTACGGCACCATAAGCATTCAAACCTTCTTCGCTATTGATTTGTATTTCGGGTCTAAAATAAAAAGTAGTGTGTGGATTAATATACAAAATAGCATTTCCACTGGCTGTTTTTGAAGGAGCGATAGCAAAACCGTTGGAACCTGTTTGCATATCTTTTACTTTTTCGATATAAGCAAATTTGTCATCACTTCCGTAAAAGGATTTTAATTCAGCGTTTGATAAATCTGCTGTACTAATAGCGCCAATGCTACCATCTGTCCAAAGTAAAGGAAACCAAGGTTCAAAATGAGTAAGCATTAATGGTTTTACTTCAGGATGTTTGTATAAGTAGTAGTTAATACCATCTGCATAACTGTTTAGTAATTTTTTTAACCAAGGAGCTGCATTCTTATAATCGGCTTTGGCCTCGTCTACATCAATTAATAAACGGGTCTCTAAGTCATTATATAAAACAGATTGTCCTTTTATTTCGGCAAGTCGACCAAGTTTGTCTATATAATTCATTTCGACTCTCTTGAAATCATCTTCGCATTGTGCATACAACATTCCAAAAACTGCATCTGAGTCTTTTTTTCCATAAATGTGAGCAATTCCCCAATTGTCTCTGATAATAGTAACTTGTTGAGCAATTTTATTCAGTCTATTTATTTCTTTACTATCCAGTTTTTGAGCCAAACCAATTGTTGAAAAACAAATAAATAGAATTCCAACTTTTATATTTCTTCTAAAGATTTGCATATTACTTGATTTTAAATTTTTGACCTTCATAAAAAACACCCATTTCAAGACTTTTTATTCCTATCGTATTATTTCTTGGTCCTTTTGTAATTTCTTTTGGATTTTGTACCACAATAACTTCGCTTTCACCCGCAATTTCAATTTCTTTATTGCGTACAATTATTGCGGTGCTTTCATCAATACCAATTCCGATGTGAGTTGGAAATTCAATTAAACCGGAAAGGAGTCTATTGTAGCGGCTTCTTTTAAGGAAATGTTGGTCTATAATTACGTTTTTAATCAATCCTAAACCTTCGGCAGTTTCTAGATTGTTATATCGAATGTTGTCAAAAGTTTCGGTATATTTGGTTTCTAATTTTTGATTTCCTGTAATCATGTGTTCGCACATAACCGCAGCTCCAGCACTTGTTCCAGCAATGCTGGCGCCATTTTGATAGGCTTGATGAATGGCTTTGAAAACGGGAGTATTAGCTACAACTCCCATAAAACGTGTTTGGTCTCCACCACTAATAAATATTATTTTTGCTTTTTGTAAGGAGTCAACTAAAACTGGATTTGTTGCCGTTTGTTTGTCGAAATTTAGCATTACAATTGGGTTGGAAGTCAATTTTTGTACTTGTTCTTTGAAATATATATAAGCACTGTCTGGTTCTTCACTTGACATGGGCAGGACAACGATATAATCTTTTTTCTGTAAACTCGAAATGGATAAAAGTTGACTCATTAGTTTATCAGAGCGTTTTCCTCCTCCAATAATGAATAATTTCCCTTTAGGAGTTTGGGCTTGATTGTAATTACAAAACAAAAGTAGTAGTAATAGTGTGAATAATTTGAAAATAGTTGTAGTAGTAAAAAGGGTAGTTTTCATAGCTGTTTTGTTTTAGAAGGATTTAAAATTATTCAATAGTAAGTACACCATTTGTACTGTACATATTTTTAGTAGTTCCTCCTGAAACGGCAGTCCAATTGGTAAGGTCAAAATTTCCGTTGCCAGTAGTTGAATTTCCAACAATGGTATATACTTGAACAGCTTTTTTGTTCAAAACCCAATTTAGAGCGGTATTTGTAGTGCAGTTTTCTGGGGCACCTTCTTTTGCAATTAAAAAATAAGCGGAACCGATTCCAAAAACTGTTGCTATGCCATTTTCATCTATGCATACAGCTGTTTCTTCTTCAACACCAATTCCTTTTGGAGTTGCAATAGAAAAATCTTTCATCAAACGAGCCAAAAAAGTAAAGTGTCTGCCTTTTCTATCTGGATTGTTGTAATGAGTATCTGTAATGGTATTTTTTAAATACGGGTTGTTTACAAAATCTCTTTGTAGCGTCATGTCGACATTATAAGGATTTGTTAGTGCTTGGTCCGAAGTTACAGAACCTTTTTCGGCGGTATACATGGCCTCGCCCATAATGGCACAACCTGCACTTGTTCCTCCGATTGGAATTTTCTTTGTCGCAATTAAATAATTTAGGGCATCTTCAACTAAAGTATTTTTCCAATAATTAATATAATTGGATTGATCTCCTCCAGCAATAAAAACCATTTCGGCTTGTTTGATTCTTTCAGCTACTTTTGGATTATTGGCCAATTCAATACTGTTGATTAATAAAGTTTCAACCGAATTTACTTGGCTTTTTGCGTCAACTTTAACCAAGTCATAAAGGTATTGATTGTAACCTGTGCCGCCAGTTGATCTTAGAATAATGACATCACCGCCTTTGCTTTTGTTGATCATCCATTTCATGGCAGCGTCAACATCTGTCGATCCACCCATTAAAACAGTACCAAAACTTGACGGTGCATTTACATTACTTGTGTCTCCTACAATACCAATTGATGATGGTAGTTTAAAAACGGGTTTTGGAGTAGGAGAGGGGCTTGGTTCATTTGAACTACTATCACAAGATAAAAGTGTAAATGTTAAGCTAAAATAAGTAATGGCAAGTGTTAATTTTCGGATTGTTTTAATGAATAAATCTGAGGACATTTTATAGTGGTTTATAAAGTTACGTTTCGCTTAAAAGCACAACCTAACTCGATTATAGAATCGGTTTTGGCAATGCCTGGAATATTATCTATTTTCTCATATAGTAATTTTCTCATGTGTTCGTGATCTTTTGCTATCAGTTTAATGTATAGTGTGAAAGATCCTGTAATGTAATAACATTCGGTTACTTCGGGTATGTTTTTCAAAGCTTCAATAACTTTGTCAGAATCTTGATCTTTGTTTAAAGTGATTCCAGTAAAAGAACCCCAATCATAACCTATTTTTTTTTCGTTTAAAACGGGTTTTATTCCTACAATAATTCCTTGTTCTATTAGTCTATTGATGCGTTGATGCACCATAGTATTTGATATTTTAAGATTACTCGCAATTGCCGAAAAGGCCATTCTACCATCTTTTTCTAATTCTTTAATGATGCTGATGTCAAATTCATCTAATACGTCCATATCTGGTTTTTTAAGTTAAAATCACTTTTTTTTAGAGTTATAAAAGTAATTATTTTTTATTCATATCCTATATTAATCTGTAAAATGAATTATGAATTGGCCAAAATGACTTTATTTAAAATGAATTTAAAAAATATTTTCTTTATTTAGATTAAATTTAAGTCAAAATTAGTATTTTATTTGGTAAATAAAAAATATTTGTTACTTTTGTGTAAAGTTTTTTAATAAATTATTGAATCATGATACATACAGCGCAAGAACTTTCTTCAAAATCGGAAGTTTTAATTGAAAAAGAGAATAAATATGGGGCTCATAATTACCATCCTCTACCAGTTGTTTTAGAAAAAGGAGAAGGTGTTTTTGTATGGGATGTAGATGGAAAAAAATATTATGATTTCTTATCAGCTTATTCGGCTGTAAATCAAGGACATTGCCATCCAAAAATTGTTGGTGCAATGATAAAACAAGCGCAAACATTAACCTTAACATCGCGTGCTTTTCATAATGATCAATTGGGTGTTTATGAGGAGTATATGTCAAACTATTTTGGTTTTGATAAAATATTACCAATGAATACTGGTGCTGAGGCAGTAGAAACCGCTTTGAAATTATGTAGAAAATGGGCGTATGAAGTAAAAGGAATTGCCGAAAATCAAGCGCAAATTATAGTTTGTGAAAATAATTTTCACGGTCGTACTACTACTATTATATCTTTTTCTAATGATGAAGGAGCTCGTAAAAGTTTTGGTCCTTTTACCGAAGGTTTTATAAAAATACCATACGACGATACTGAAGCATTAGAAAATGTATTAAAATCGTCAAAGAATATTGCAGGATTTTTGGTGGAGCCAATTCAAGGCGAAGCGGGCGTTTATGTACCTACTGAAGGTTATTTGGCCAAAGCCAAAGCGCTTTGTGAAGCTAACAATGTTTTGTTTATTGCAGATGAGGTTCAAACTGGAATTGCTCGTACAGGTAGACTATTGGCAACTTGTGGTAATTGTTCTTGTGAAAAAGGATGCGAAAATAGACCTGAAGTAAAACCAGATATTTTGATTTTGGGTAAAGCAATTTCTGGTGGTGTTTATCCAGTTTCGGCAGTATTGGCCAATAATGAAATCATGAATGTCATTAAACCAGGACAGCACGGTTCTACTTTTGGAGGAAATCCTGTGGCTGCCGCTGTTGCTATTGCAGCTCTTGAAGTGGTTCGCGAAGAGAATTTATCTGAAAATGCAGAAAGATTAGGTATTATTTTAAGAAAAGGATTGAATGAAATTGCAGAAAGAAATCCATTAATCGAATTGGTTCGTGGAAAAGGATTATTGAATGCTATTGTGATCAATTGTGGAGAAGATTCAGATTTGGCTTGGGATATATGTCTTCGTTTTAGAGATTATGGATTATTGGCAAAACCAACTCATGGTAACAAAATTCGTTTTGCACCACCATTAGTAATTACAGAAACTCAAATTCAAGAGTGTTTGGCTATTATCGAAAGAGCTTTAAATGATTTTAAATAAGATTCTGAGATTCTAAGATTCTGAGATTCTAAGTTTGTAAAGTCTAATGCTCTAATAGTCAAAAATAGTATCCATGCAAAAAGCTATTAAAATAATAAAAAACAGATCCGATATCGGAGCTGGAACCAGAGGCTCGGATTTAGGGATTGATGCCATTGAAATAGCAGCGATTAATAAAAATAGTGAATATTTTAATGAATATGAATTTGAAGATGTTAAAACGCATAACGAATCCATATATGACAAATACCGTAGTTCTGTAGCCAAAAGAATTGAACATGTTGTAGAACAATGTACACGTGTGAGTAATTCGGTCAAAAAAAACTTGAATACTAATTATTTTCCAATAGTTCTGTCAGGAGATCATTCTTCGGCTTTAGGAACTATAAGCGGAGTAAAAGCAGCTTATCCAAATCAAACTGTTGGTGTAATATGGATAGATGCCCATGCCGATTTGCATTCGCCTTATACAACGCCATCAGGTAATATTCACGGTATGCCATTGGCGGCAGCGCTTGCAGATGATAATTTGGATTGTCAAGTAAATGCTGTTGCTGTAGACACTCAGGAACATTGGAACGAAATGAAGAATATTGGTATTGAAGGCGCTAAAGTTTTGCCTGAAAACTTGATTTATTTTGGTGTTCGCGATACAGAAGAAGCAGAAGACAGACAGATTGAAAGATTGAAAATCCGTAATTACAAAGTAGATGAAATTCGTTTTAGAGGTTTAGAGATTTGTGTAGATGAAGCCTTGGCAAAATTATCACATTGTGATGTTTTGTATGTTTCTTTTGATGTCGATTCTATGGATTGTGATTTAATTTCATTTGGAACAGGAACTCCCGTTTCTCGAGGGTTTGATCAATATGAGATTATTGAAATCATTAATCAAATTATTCGATCCAAAAAAGTGGTTTGTTTTGAAGTGGTTGAAGTAAATCCACTTTTGGATACCAAAGGGAATAAAATGGCAGAAACCGCATTTCAGGTTTTAGAAGCCATAACGGTAAATTTAGTTTTGCCTATTGAGTAATAAGTTAGTTTGGTTATACATATTTTGAATTTGGTTAAAAGCCTGAAAACATATTTTTGTTTTTAGGCTTTTTTTGTTTTAACTATAGTTTTGAAATATGTACATCGGGTTTTATATTATTTATGATTAATAAATCCAATTATAAATGATTTTAAATTTATATAAGGACTAATGAATAGATGCTTTAAAAGCTCATGTAGATCTTTAAACACTTTATTGGTGGTCATTTGTACTTGAGTAATAAAAAAAAAACCATCCGATGAGGCGGATGGTTTAGTTTAATCAAGAATAAAAGTTATTAATATCCAGGATTTTGAGTTATTAATTTATTAGTATTGGTTTCATACAGTGGAATAGGGAAAACCAATAGATCAGAATCCCAAGGTAAAGAAGCTGAAATAGATCCTTTTGTTCTTTTGATGTCATGTATTCTAAACCCTTCCATTCCTAATTCAAGTTCGCGTTCTCTTAAAATATCAGTTAGAGTTGGATTTGCAAATGGAGTTGCTTTGGCTCTGTTTCTTAACAAATTGATGTCATTTGTGTAGGTATCACCAACAGCAGTTCCTTCTCTGAAATTAGATTCTGCACGAATTAAATACATTTCAGCTAAACGAACTAAAGGAACGTCTCCAAATTCACTTGTGTATTTAGAACTAAGTCTTCGATTATTAACTGGATTTATATATACAAAACTACCTCTTTCGTCGTTTGTCTCAAATTTATTGATGTATGCTGAATTGATTACAATATCACCCCCGCGACCTCCGTTTACTTCAGAAGCATAAGAATTAACTAATTGATTTGAACCAGATTGTTTAGTCATTTGGATAGCAAATACATCTTCTAATTGATCAGTGTCATGATTAAAAGCTTGAGAATATTTTTTCATTAATTCATTTCCACTATTTAAAATCACATCATTTGCAGCATCTCTTGCTTCGGCATAGTTTCCTTGTTGCAAATAAACTCTAGCTAAAATTGCTTGAGCAGCATATTTGTCAGCATAATAACTATTTGTATCAGGTAGATTTGCATATGCATCTTTCAAATCAGAAATGATTAATGCATAAACTTCTTCTACAGTACTTCTTTCTTTAGATAAATCTGCTTTATAATCATATATCGCTTTTGATCTAATAACAACCCCCAATTGATTGTTTATAGATCCTGCAATATAGGGTTTGGCAAACAATCGTACTAAGTCGAAATAAACTAATGAACGAAGGAATTTTGCTTCTGCAATCATTCTAGTTTGCAAATTTGTATCGGTTACTTTATCTATATTCTCAATTACCGTGTTAGTGCTGTTAATGATAGCATAACTATTAGTATAGATGTCTTCTACAGCAGTATTGTCTACCAATATAGATTTTGTGAATATATTTCTTAAGCTTCCAGTTGTACCTCTAAATCTCCATTCAGAAGATGATTTTCCTGTTTGAGCTAATAAATCAGAAACAATTGATATTCTTCCGCCGTAGCCACTACCTGCAGCTGCTTGAGCATATGTTCCGTTTAAAATATTAATTATACCTGCTTCGGTTTTTAATATCTCTACTGCGTCTTTTGAATTTTTAGGTTCAATTTCTAATTCATTTTCACAACTTACAAAAAATGAAGCTAGAATTATAAATAGGATTAATTTATTTGTTTTCATTTTTTTAAATTTAAAAATTAATATTTACACCTAATGCCATTGTTTTAGCAGGCGGTGCAGAGTAGAATTCTTCACCAACTCCTTGATCGTCTCTTCTTGCTTCAGGGTCGTATCCTTTGTAATCAGTAAAAGTTAATAAGTTAACCCCTGTGAAGTATAATCTTACAGAACTTAAGCCTGTTTCTTTAAGTGCTTGAGTTGGTAAAGTATATCCTAATGTAAGATTTCTTAATCGAATGAAATCAGCACTATCTAGAAAACGTGTTGATTCTCCTGCTCCATTCCCCCCACCAAATCTAGCTTGAGGTACATTTGTGATATCTCCTGGTTTTTGCCAACGGTCCAATTGATCTAAGGTTTGATTGTCAAAATAATCTGCATTTACCGATTGATATTTTCCTGCAGAATTGTAGATACTTGCGCCCCATTCTCCTTGAAAAGTGAAAGAAAGATCGAAGTTTTTGTAATTAAGAACATTGGTTAGACCAGCCATTAATTCTGGAAATGGGTTTCCAGTTACTACTCTTTGTGCTTCAGAATAATCATTTGTTGTACTTCTGTCAATAGTTCCATCTGAATTAACAGTGTTTTTGATGTATAATGCATCTCCATTTGCAGGGTCTACACCTGCGTATTCCTTTAAATAGAATGCAGATACATTTTCGCCAACTCTATTTATGGTATAAGCCCCAACAACATCTTTGTTATTAGCTAATGCTATAACTTCCGTTTTGTTTGTTGTTATATTGAAACTTGTATTCCATTTGAAATTATCGTTGTCAATATTTTTAGAATTTAAAGTAAACTCAAATCCTGAACTTTGTATATCTCCGATATTTTCATTAACTGTTGATGTACCTGAACTGATTGGAATAGGTAATTGAAAAAGTAAATCATTTGTTTTTTTGTTATAATAATCAGCGTCTATATTAAATCGATTTAAAAAACCAATTTCAACTCCTAAATCAACTTGGCTTGATTTCTCCCATGTAAGGTCATCATTTCCTGCCTGAGTAAAAGAAAGTCCGGTTTTAAGATTGTATGAATTTTGTGCGTATAATTGACGAGATGCAAAATTTCCAATTTCAGCATTTCCTAATTGTCCCCAGCTACCTTTTAGTTTTAAAAAGGATACAATTTCATTGTCTTTTAGGAAATTTTCTTGTGACATAATCCATCCAGCAGAAAAAGCTGGAAATATTCCATATCTTTCATTTTTTCCAAAACGAGAAGATCCATCTCTACGAATACTTGCTTTAAACAAATATTTATTGTCAAATGAATAGTTGAATCTTCCAAAAAGGGATACAAAAGTATAGTCTGTTTCACTTCCTGCACCATTTAATATTTCTGCAGCACCATCAACTGTCTGAAAGGAATCATTTGGAAAACCTATTCCTGTTACATCTTGGTATCTACGATTGTATTTGTTAAACTCAGTACCTGCAACTATATTAATAGTGTGTTTTTCAGAAAAAGTCTTGTCAAATGTCAAATAATTACTAAAAATATAAGATTCATTATTTACTGATGAAGCGAATACTTCTCCATCTGTTGATTGAAAAGGTGCTTTACTTCCTGTCCAACTATCTTCTGTTTGGGACATTAAATCGTATGCAAAATCTGAGTTAAATTTTAACGACGGTACAATTTTTAACTCTCCAAATACTTTTCCTGTTACTCTTCTAACTAATGTTTTCCAATAAGAGTTGTCTATTGCTAACAAAAAGTTTGCATATTCTGTATTTGGATTCGCTGTTCCATCAGCTAATCGTGCAGGAGATAAAGGAGATTGAGCAACAGCTTGTAATGGAGTTACAAATGCATTGTCATCTTGGACTCGATCAATTTGAGCTCTTGAAAAGCTTAAATTCATACCTGCAGTAAAATTATTAGAGACTTGATGTGAGATATTGGTTCTTGCAGTAATTCTTTCTAATGCATTGGTTACAATAATTCCTTTGGTATTGTTGTAGGCTGCCGAAAAGAAATATTTTGTTTTTGCATCACCACCAGAAACTGAAAAATCGGCATCTGTAGTTGTTCCATTTTGAAAAGCAAGATCTTGCCAATTAGTATCAACTTCACCATTTTTCCAATCTGTTCCTTGGGCTAAATAATCAAATTCATCTGTTACATCTGTAATGTCACCAGTTCCATCTCCATCTGCACCGTTTATAGCAGCTTCACTAAATAATTCAATATATTGTGCTGCATTTAGCCATTTTCTTTTGTGTGTTGCTTGGCTTACACCTTGTGATAGATTGACAGAAAAAGTGCCTTTTCCTGTTTTTCCTTTTTTAGTGGTAATAATTACAACACCGTTTGCTCCACGTGCTCCGTAAATTGCTGCCGATGATGCATCTTTTAATACATCTATGGATTCGATTTCACTCGGGCTCAAAGTTAATAAAGGATTTGTTGGTGCTCCATTGCTGGATTCGTCTGAAGTAATCAAAGGCATACCATCCAAAACATATAACGGTTCTGATCCAGCACTTATACTAGCAGCGCCTCTAACTCTTATACTTACACCGCCCTCTACTTTACCGTTGGTTTGAGTAATTTGTACCCCAGCTAATTTACCAACCAATGCGTTTTGAACATTCGCTACAGGGACTTGTTGAATGTCTTTGGCTGTAACTCTAACAATTGCATCAGTTGATTTCTTTTTTGTAGAAGTACCATATCCTACTACAAGAACAGATTCTAATTCATTTGTAGCATTTGCCAATTTTACAGTTATTGTAGAAGCAGCAGCTACTTCAACAGTTTTCATACCAATGAAAGTTACAATAAGTTTGTCTCCTTTTTTGGCGTCTAAAGTAAATTCTCCATCAAATCCAGTTTCAACACTTGATTTGGTTCCTTTTATTAAAACGTTTGCTCCAGGAATTGGAATTCCAGCTTGGTCCGTAACCTTTCCGGTCACTTTAATTTCTTGAGCACTTGCTATTTGTACAAAAAGCACAAATAAAAGGCCGAAAAAATACTTAAAATTAATTTTCATGTTTAGATTTTTTATGATTAGTTGGGTCAAATATCACAATATTTTGTTAAATAAAAAATATTATTTTATAAAAAATCTTTTTATTGCTTAATAATTGCGAATAATTTATTTTAAACACGGTGTAAATGTGTTATATTTGATAAATATGCTTAAAAAATAATAAATTAATACAAATTTAGTATTAAAATATTTGACAGAAAAGTAATATATGACTAAAATAAGCTATAATTTAGTTTAATTTAACTGTAAAAAAAGGAAAATAAAGTTAATTTTCACATTCATTACTATCTTTGGTCTGTGGTTTTTAAGATTTTTGAATTATTTAACATTATTTTTAAATTTAATTTTTTAAAACTTTAATAAATATTTCATTCAATAGTATGTCTTTAAATTTTGACTTAAAATAATATTTTAAATAAAAATAATACTTATATTTGTCGTAAGTAAAAATACTTAAGTAACTTTTATTGCTAATATGAAACAAGTAAATAAGCCAAAATTAACAATAGTAGGAGCGGGTCCTGGAGATTCAGAATTAATTACTTTGAAAGCTATAAAAGCACTTGAAAATGCAAATGTTGTATTGTACGATGCTTTAGTCAATGAAGAATTCCTAAAATATGCCAATCAGGCTGAAATTGTCTTTGTAGGGAAACGTTTTGGCTGTCATGCCTATTCTCAAGACCAAATTAATGACTTAATTGTATCGATGGCTCAAAAGTATGGACATGTAGTTCGCTTAAAAGGGGGAGACCCTTTTGTTTTTGGAAGAGGTAGTGAAGAAATTGATTTTGCACAACGATTTGGGATAGAAACGGCCATTGTTCCTGGAATATCCTCTGCTTTGGGAGTGCCAGCATCTAATGGGATAAGTTTAACCCAACGTAAAATTGCCGAAAGTTTCTGGGTAATCACCGGAACAACTTCGGATCATAAATTGTCCAAGGATGTTGCTTTGGCTTCTAAATCTTCAGCCACTGTTGTGATTTTGATGGGAATGAACAAACTGGACGAAATTGTTTCTCTGTATCAAAGTAATCGAACCGATGATTTGCCTATTGCTATTATTCAAAATGGAACAAAAAATACGGAGAAAAAAGTAATTGGAACTATTAGTACAATTTCACAATTGGTAAAAGACAATGAATTGGCTTCTCCAGCAATTATCATCATTGGTGAAGTGGTTCATTCTATTTCAAAACTAACTTCATATTTAAAAAATGAATTGTCTAAGGAATCTTTTTTAGAAGATGAATTTATATTGCAAAATCTGGATAGTTTTGATTTTGCGGTTGTAAAAAGAAAAGATGAACTTTAGAAATTCACACTCTGCCAATTTGTTTCATTATATTGATTACCATTTCTTAAATTAATGCTATATTTAAGGTGTAACAAAATGATTGAAATTTTGTCTTACTCAATATATAGTTTTTAATATAACGAAAATATGAAAAAAAAAGCATTAGGTTTTCTTGTTCTTAGTTTGTCGATTCAGTTTACTGTTGTAGGTCAAAGCATAGATAAATTAATTACTCCAAAAGAAGCAACGCGAATAGAAACGGTACTGTCTGCAGATGATATGCAAGGCAGAAGAACCTTTACTCCTGGGATTGACAAAGCTTCAGCCTTTATAGAATCCGAATTTAAAGGAATTGGATTGCAACCTTTTAATGGAGCAACCAATTTTAGACAAGAGTTTTCAATGACGGTTTCCAAAGCAGTTTCATCAAAAATTACAATTAATGGTGAGGAAATATTTAATAATCAGGTTGTAACTTTCTCTTATCAGCCCGAAGTTTCGTTGACCGAAAAGAGCGATATTACTGTTGTTAGTATCAATAAAGGCGATAACATTGGTAAAAAATTCAATGAATATTACAACAGCACCAAAAGTCTATTGATCTTAGTTGATGAATCTTTTAAAAATGTTTTACCTAATATTCAACAGATTGATAGAATTACTGCAAATCCTGGTGAAAATACGATTCTGTTTGTATTTGGAGTTTCGGATGCTACTACATTTACAATTGATCTTAAAAATACCATCACAAAAAAACCGTTGAATAATGTAGTTGGAGTTTTGCCTGGTAAAAGTAAGCCGAATGAATATGTAATTTTCTCTGGGCATTATGACCATTTGGGAATAGGTTCTCCACAAGAAGGGGTGCCACATGATGCAACCGATTCTATTTATAATGGTGCCAATGATGATGCAGCAGGAAGTACAGCTGTAATTATGTTGGCCAAGTATTTTAAAAAGAAGAATAATAATGAGCGAACTATCATTTTCACAACATTCGTAGCCGAAGAATTAGGAGGTTATGGTGCTAAATATTTTTCTAAACAATTAGCTCCTGAGCAAGTTATCGCCATGTTTAATCTAGAAATGATTGGAACAGAATCCAAATGGGGAAAGAATTCAGCATACATTACTGGTTTTGAAAAAACAAATATGGGTGCCATTTTGCAGAAAAATTTAGAAGGCTCTGCTTTTAAATTTTATCCTGATCCTTATCCAGAACAAGAATTATTTTACAGATCGGATAATGCTACGCTTGCAAAATTGGGTGTTCCTGCTCACACTATTTCTACTTCAAAAATGGATAATGAAGCCAATTACCACAAAGCCAGTGACGAAATTGGCACTCTCGATATAAACAATATGACAGAAATTATTAAAGCAATTGCCATAAGTTCTTCTAGTATTATAAGCGGAAAAGATACTCCTTCAAGAGTTGATACTGCTCAATTGAGGTAAATTTAAATTGTTGTTTTAAAAAGCTACTAAACCCTTTCAAATGATTTTTTCTATTCATTTGTAAAGGGTTTTAAGTTTTAGTCTACGTTTTGTTACTTTTCAATACTCTAATGGTGGTCCTACAACAATCATTTCATGTGATTCAAATATTTGGGCACCTTCTTCAGGAGTTGGAGGGCCAGGAAGATTTCCAAGAGTTCTAAAAAAGTCTTCCATTTTTCCAGCGGGATTAAAAAAGAATACCATTTTACCTTTTTCGCTAAGTTGAGCGAATGTATGTGGAATTTGCCGTGGCAAAAAAATGGTGTCACCTTGCTTTAAACTGAATTTTTCGGTCCCAATTTGAAAAAGATAGTCTCCTTCTAGAATATAAAACACTTCGTCTTGATAGGGATGTACGTGCAATGGTGGGCCTCCTTTTTCATTGCCTTGGTATTCAAACATGCTGAGATTTCCACTAGTGTCTTTTGATGAAATTTTAATATCATTTGGATTTACACCTCCAATTTTGGTAGTTTCAGAAAATCGACTTTCATTTGTTTTTACTACAAAACCTTTTTTTAGGTCAATGTTCGCTGGGTTATTAATTACATTTTGCATCTTAAAAGTTGTTTAAGTTATTGATATACAAAATTGTAATAATTATAAAAATTGGTATTGGTAAAAAAACGACATTTTAATAGGTGTCCGCTTCACCAAATTTTCGCTCTGGTGAATTTAGATCCAATAAGTGAAATTCAATGGGGGTTTGTTGGGTAAATGATTTGTAATCTTTGACCAAATGCTGGTAATCATAATAACCACATTGAATGGCAATACTCAGCCAATCCAAATTGGGGTTTGCATTTTTCATCCGAAAGGCATTTTCAAAACGCACTACTTTGTTGTAATATTTTGGAGAGACTCCCATTCGTTCTTGGAATTTACGTTCCAATTGTCGCATGCTCAAACAGGATTCTTTAGCAAACCAGTCTAAGGAAATGTTTTCTTTATTTGACAACAAAATATCGCAAATAGAATCGATCTTATGTTTCTCTATTTTGATTTTCGAAAATTGACCTTTTAAAAAATCTTCGACTATAGCAATCATTTTTGGAAAGTCTTCAGTATAAAAAAGTTTCTCGTTGACCTCTTGAATCAAATTTTTCGAAAAAATCATTTCGGCATCAAGGAAACTATTGGTCAATTCAAAGGATGGAATTCCTGTCAAACGATACAATGCTCCAGGTCGAAAAACGATCTGAAAAACCAAAAAGTCTTTGCCAATAAATCGATGGGTTACTTCACTTTGTTGGCCAAAAATAACTGCTGAAAGATTGGATATTTTGTTGGTACTTTGAGTATAATCAACCGTTTCGGTGTCTCTGGGGTAAAAGCTAAGGCAATGTTCAGGTTTTGGTGCATACGGTTTGAATGGCAAAGATGAATTAGAATCAAAGACACAACGAATCACTCTGTAAACCCGTACATATTCTTTTAAATGGGGACTGGGCTGAAATTCATTTAATACCATATTTTAGAAACTTAAAACTATCTAATAAATTGATAATCAAATATAAAATTACGGTATTTTGTTGATTTGCAGCGAAATGCTATTTTTAATTTGAAATAATTAACATTTTCCCCGGAAGCACCGAATATGTTTTTCCTTCTTTTTTGAAATATATGGTCAACGAGCTGGTATTGAAAACCTTATTTTTATCGACCGAAAATTTTAAATTATTAAAGGCACTGATGTAATCCACGATGTCTATTTGTTTGGCGTAATATATGTTAGGATTGTTGTTTTCATGTTTTGTATTTAAAAAAAGTAAACTTGGTATCGGTTTTTTATTGAAAAGGGGTTATTTGTAATTGTTTTAAGTTTTGGGAATATTGGGCTTTAGACTAAAGTAAGCCTTGTTTTTTTCTGGCCACCCGAGGGCTAGCCAACAAGCGAAGCTAATCATTAAAAATACAAAACTAACTTTCCATTAAGCCAATTGCCCAAATCCGTTGTAGTAGCTGTGCTAGCTGTTAGTAGTTGATTTTTATTTATTCCGCTAATCGGTTTTCAATATCCATTCTTTCGTGCAAAACTCTAACGACTTCAATTTCATTTGTTTTTTCTTTTTTAAAGAAAATTAAATGTGATTTTACTTTTGAATATCTATATGATTTTCGAATTTTCTCCAAGTCATGAGCCATGTCTAAATTATCGATGATATATTCAATTTCGTCAATGATTAAGTTATAATATCGATCAGCTTGTTCAACAGACCAATTTTCCGCAGTATAAATCCAAATGGTATTAATATCTTCTAATGCCTTTTCACTAATTATATACTCTGGCATTATTTTTGAAAATTAGCTTTTAGCATTTCAAGATTTTTATTGCGGTCAAAATTGCTGATTTTACTACTCTTTTCGCCAATTTTTAGTTCATTGATTAGAGATTTTGTTTTGTTTTCTTCTTGCTCAAAAACTCTTAAAGCAGTTCTAACAACTTCACTTACTGAACTATATTTTCCTGTAGAAATTTGTTCATTAATAAAGTTTTCAAAATAGTCTCCTAATAAGATTGATGTATTTCGTGCCATAATTTTTATTTTTACCAAATATACCAATAATTGGTATTGAAATCAATTTTTTTTTGTGTAAAAGTTACTCTTGACTTCCCAGTACAAGATTGGGTTTGAGATTAATTTAAGCTCTATTCTGGGGTTTGCCATGCGAACGATAGCGAACAGGCGAAACAAATTATCTTAAATACAAAACCATTTTCAAATTAAGGCAATTGACTAGATCACTAGTACAACTATTAGGAATAGTCTTTTTCTATTTTTTCAATATTTAATCCTTTTGATTGTTTTATCCAACTAGAAATCATGTGAAAAAGAAAATATGCTACTATCAATTGGAATATTCTTATTATTTGCGAAACTTTTGATAAAGGTTTTATAAAAGCAAATATGAAACCTGTAACTGAATCTAACCAAATATCAGAAAAAGTAACAAATTGTTTTGGTTTTTTTATTTTATTTTCTAATTGTTTTTTTTGACTAAGAAAATAAATTACTTCACTTTTCAGGTCGTCATTTATTATTTCAAAGTTGAATTTTTTATTTCCCTTATAAATTTCAAATTTATTTGTTGTGCCTTCTGGATAATTTGGAGGTCTTGGTAAACCTGAGATTTGATACCATTTTTTATTAAATTTATTTAAAATGAATGTATATTCTCCAATAGTTTGTTTTTTACCAATAAATGAATAATCCAATTTTAGATTTATTTCAGTTTTATTAACTTTATTAAACAATTCTTTTATTTCCGTTGAATCTTTATAGTATTTAAGTTCTTGTTTGTAAACAAGAACTCTTTGATTTAAATAATCAGTATTAAAACTATAATTATTTCTGTTAGATGAATAGCATAAATAATGGAGAAAGGGAAATAAACCAATTAGTAGAAAAGAGAGAGTAAAGAAAAAACACATTCCACTGTACTTTTTTTTAAATAAGTTATAAAGAAATAACATCGATAAGCCTACAATAATTAAAAAAATCAATTCTCCATATTCTAGAGAAAACCTATTTGATAATAGAAATCTTGTGGCAAAAATTAAAATTAAAAGTACTACTATTGTTAAACGTAGAACTTGGTTGTGATTTTTCTGTTTCATAGTTGTAAGATGTCACTTATATTAGTTAAATTTAAGATTCAAACTAGCGCTTTTATTATTTTTTGAAAATTAAATTTTTATAATATATTGTTTTTCCTGTATATATTAATTACACTTTAACTTTCTGCTGTTTGCTTTGGAGGATTAGGCACGAGAACTAATAGGGCATTATCACTAAACAGCAAATAAATCTAATATATTTCAAAATTTTATAATCGCTAATTTACTCAATACTACTTGTTAATTTAGTTTAAAAGATTATTATTTTTAGCTAGTTTATTTGTGTTTTGAGGAGTAATTTTTTTAAACTTTTGTTTTAATAAATTTGAAATTACTAATGAAATATGTTCTTATGTATCGTGAAGCCCGCGAGAGGGCAATGTCATTAAGTTAAGCTTTGTTTTTTCTCGCCAAGACGCCAAGACGCAAAGTTAAGAGCTGATTTATTGGCGTCTTCGCGTCTTTGCGAGAGTTATATTTTGAAAAAGCGTAGTGAGAAACTCTTAACTTAATGACATTGCGCGAGAGGGGTAGGAGTAAGCTACCGAAGTAGCACGGATGACCCGACAGCATAAAGGAAATGGGCCGACTCACCACAACGATAAGGAGGCCCATTTTCTTTATGGTGGCTCGCCCAAAAGATCTTTGGTGAACTGATGATGCAAAAGGAATTGGTTAAACGGTAGCTTCTGTTAGTGGTGTGAAACTGCTTTTGGGCGCTTCGCATAACGAACAACAGTAATCGGCTGGAAGGTTTTTGAAAAGCGTTCCTTTTTCGATGCCTTGAATGACGTCTCCGTAATCTGAATTGTAAATCGTCAAGCATTCTGGGCATTGGTGAATGTCTTGTGCTTTGGTTTCTTTTTTGGTAGCGGTATTTTCAAATTCGAGTACGCTGTTACCGAGTTCTTCGAAATACTTTTTACTCAATTCGATCAGGATATTGGGCAATTCGAGTTTGTCGACATCTTGGGTGTGTACGATGTATTCCTTGGTGTTGGGGTCGAAATTTTTGGCGTACAAAACGTTGAAGGTGTCTCGGATTTTGATGGATTCGAGGTCTTTTGGCGATTCGTTTTTTTCGACAATAACCGAGGTGAAATAATGCCCATCTCGATTATAGTCGGATAAACCAAAAGTAAGTCCATACGTGCTGATGTCGAATTGGTCGAGGGTGCGCACGAGGAAGGTTTTCAGATTCAAAGCCCACTCCATCGCTACGGGCAAGTGCCAGTTGAGTTCCAATAGAGAATGACGTACGTTGATTCCTTTTTTGCCCAAGAATTTTTCCCAATCGAGTTTGCGTTCTTTGGGGATTCCTTTTATGATGAAGGATTTCCAAGGGGTGATGCAAATTTTTCCGATTTTGCAATCAAAACACAAATCGCACATTTCTTTTAGGAATTCGAGGTCGTACATGTTGTTGCGCCAGTAAAGCCCAAGCCAGTATTGGTCGATTCCGAGTCGGTTCATACCTTCGTAATACGGAAATGGGTAGAAAGGAATATTGAGGGGTTGGTCGATTGTCCTGTTGTTGGTGTCCAAATCGCTGATGAGTTGGAAAATCATTTCGGTAGAATCGGGCTCTTCTTGAAGGATTTTTTCGATTTCGTAATACACTTTTCCAATGTCCCAGCTATAGATTAAAACGGGGTAAAGTTCCATTTTGTCCCACTTTGGCAAGCGCACATACAGGAACCAATAATCCTCATGGTGAGAAGCGATAAAGTTAATGTGCCCCGTGAATAGGGGAACGAGTTGCTGTTTGGGGTCGGTGATGTTGACCTTTAATTGGGGCTGCTCCTTGAATTGTTCTAAGATATACAGAAATTTATTTCCGGTAAGCCAAGGGGTATTTCTGAAAATATCGGTCGAAACATAGGAGGAAACGATGTTGTTACCGCTTTTTTCGTTGGGCAAAACAAAATGATGTTTTCCGATTTTCTCGGGTGTGTTGTTTTTAAATCCTTTTGGGAATATAATGTCTTGTCTGGAACCAAAAGAGATGGCGTCAAGACCTTGCTCGAGTCCCATATTTACAATTTCTCGTAATTCTCCCGGAGACAGTACTCCACCTTTTACTATGAGTCTTGTTAATTCCATTTTTTTTGAGTTGTTAATAGTGAATAGTTAGAAGTGAATAGTTAGAAGTGAATAGTTAGTGGTGAATAGTTAGTGGTGAATAGTTAGAAGTGAGTAGTTAGAAGTGAATAGTTAGTGGTGAGTTGTTAGTGGTGAATTGTTAGAAGTGAATAGTTAGTGGTGAATAGTTAGTGGTGAATAGTTAGTGGTGAATAGTTAGTGGTGAATTATGAATTTCCGTTTTTCTATTTTCTAAAATCTGCCTTCTGCCTTCTGCAACCTACTTCACCTTCGCCAATAGCTCCTTCACTTCGGTTTTGCAGCTGCCACAGCCGAGTCCCGCTCCGGTGGTTTTGCACAATTCGGTAAAATTGGTAACGCCACTTTTGATGCAATTTTCGATGTTGCCGCTTCCGACTTGGCTGCAGGAGCAAACGAGTTTTCCTAGTACTGGTTTGGCTTCGGCGCTGCTTCCTCTTAATAAAGTATTTCGTTTGTCAGCCAATTCGATTTTACTTTCGATCATTGTTTTGAATTCGGCAAACTCATTTTTATCTCCCATTAGGATAGCGCCTATGAGTAAATCGTTCTTGACAATACATTTTTTGTAATAGCGTTTTCCTAAGTCGGCAAAAACAATTTCTTCGTAGGTATCATCATTTTCCGGCACTTCTATTTGACCAATAGAACAGAGATTGATGTCTTCTAGTTTTAAAATATTCATCAAAACCGATCCTTTGTAAAAACTACTGATGTCACCGGCAATAAAATTAGCCAAAACATCGGCTTGTTCTTCGGCTGCAGAGGTGATTCCGAATAACATATTGTTGAACTCGGCTATTTCACCTATGGCAAATATATCGGGGTCGGAGGTTTGTAAATACTGATTGACTTTTACGCCACGTCCGCAAGCGAGTCCCGTTTCCTTTGCCAATTCGATGTTTGGGATGGTTCCAATGGTGTACACAATGGCATTGGCGGAAATGATTCGACCACTTTTTAGGGCGATTTCCAATTCGTTGGAGTTGTCTGTTTCGAATACGGTGCTAACTTCGTTATCAAAATAGATTTGAATGTCTCGCAGTTGCACTTCTTCGGCCAATAATTTACTTGAGATTCGGTCCAGCTGACGTTCCATCAATCGTGACGCTCGTTGTATAATCGTTATTTTGACTTTTTTATGTTTCAGTGCTGCAGCCAGTTCCAGTCCCAATAATCCACCACCGACAATCACTACGTGTTGTTCTTCAGGCGGTAAATTGGTTCCGTCTAAATAGTCTTTTAATCGATCAGCATCATTTTTCTTTCTAATGGTAAATCGTCCTGGAAGATGCAATTGGGCATTTTCGGGTATAAAGGGACGACTTCCGGTTGCCATTATTAAGGTATCAAATAGATGAATATTTCCTTGACTGTCGGTTATTACTTTGTCGGTTGCATTTACATTTTCAATGGCAACGCCCGATTTCATGGTGATATTTAATTGGCCTAGCGCTTCGTCTTTTATTTTCAAAAGGCTTTCCCACGACAATTCGGCTGTAACATATTCGGGCAATAAAACGCGATTGTAAAATGGATTTTCCTCGTTGGAAAACACTATAATTTCATCGGTAGTATTGATTTCTCTATAATTTTGAATAAAACGGAAAGCAGCAGCACCAGCGCCTACAACGGCGATTTTCTGGAACGGTTTTACGTATTTGGCAACCGCTACCGTGGTGTATTTAAAATCGGGTTCTTTGGATATTGGATCGACAATGGTATTGGTCAGATTGTTGGTTCTGTTCAAATCGTTATCCAATTGTTTTCCCCAGTGCATGGGTAAAAATAAAACGCCTTCTTTGATCGTTTCAGTTACTTTGGCTTTGACACGAACTTCGCCGTTTTTGCTGCTTACCACAACAATATCACCATTTTTTATTTCGGCTTTGTAAGCATCAATAGGATTGATTTCCAGAACTGGGCTAGGAGTGTGCGTCATCAATCGAGACACTTTACCCGTTTTGGTCATCGTATGCCATTGATCGCGAATACGTCCTGTGGTCAATATAAAAGGATATTTTTCGGAAGGTAGTGCCGAAGTATTTTCGATACTCGTTGGGATATTGAAAATTGCTTTTTGCGAATGCGTAAAGAATTTTTTATCAGCAAATAATCGAGGAGTTCCGGGGTGCCCATAATCGGGAACGGGCCATTGAAAAGTCCCTTCGTTTTTCAGTCGGGAATAATTTAAATACGAAATATCAATATTGGTGCCTTTGGTCATCAGGCAGTATTCTTTGTAAACCGCTTCGGTGTTATTGAAATTGAAACCGGAAAACTTCATTTTTTTGGCAAAATGCAACAAGATTTCAACATCCGATAAAGCTTCACCGGGAGCGTTAATTCCTTTTGGTAAATACGAAATACGACGTTCCGAGTTGGTCATCGTTCCCTCTTTTTCCAACCAACCAGCTGCGGGTAATAGTAAATCGGCAAACTTAGCGGTATCGGCATTGTGAGAGATGTCCTGAACGACTACGAATTTGGCATTCGCCAGTGCTTTTTCTACTCTTCGGGCATCAGGTAAACTCACTATCGGATTGGTGCAAATGATCCAAATGGCCTTCATTTTGCCCGATTCTAAAGCATCAAACATTTCGGTTGCCGTCAATCCCGGTTTTTCAGAAATGGATTCCACTCCCCAAAAATCAGCCACTTCTTTGCGGTGTTCGGGATTGTTTAATTCTTTGTGAACCGCCAGTAAATTGGCCATTCCGCCCACTTCGCGACCGCCCATGGCATTGGGTTGTCCAGTTAAAGAGAAAGGGCCTGAACCCGGTTTTCCGATTTGTCCAGTCACCAATGAAAGGTTCAGTAAAGCAGTATTTTTGTCAACCCCAATAGCGCTTTGGTTTAATCCCATAGCCCACATGGATATAAATCCTTTGGCTTTACCTATAATTTCGGCCGCCAAATGGATATCAGGTACCGAAACGCCACATAATTTGGACGCTTTTTCGAACGAACTGTTGCAGACCATCTCTTTGTACAGTTGGTAGTTTTCGGTGTATTTTTTTACAAAATCCGAGTCCATATAGCCTTTTTCGATCAAGCGTTTCCCGATGGCGTGGTACAAAACAATGTCCGTTCCGGGTAGTATTTGCAAATGTAAATCGGCAGCCATAGCCGAGTCGGTGCGTCTCGGGTCGATAACAATGATTTTAGTTTTTGGGTTTTTCTCTTTGTGTTGTTCAATTCGTCTAAAAAGAATCGGGTGACAAAAAGCAGGATTTGCTCCTGTTATCAAGAAGGTGTCGGCAAGTTCGATATCGGCATAAGCAACAGGAACCGAGTCTTCGCCAAAGGTCTTTTTGTACCCCGCCACCGCCGAACTCATGCAAAGTCTGGAATTGGTATCTATATTGTTGGTTTTCAGGAAACCTTTTACGAGTTTGTTAACCAAATAATATTCTTCGGTTAAACATTGTCCTGAGATGTAAAACCCAACGCTGTCTGGCCCGTGTTTTTTTATAATGGAAGAAAAAACAGCGGCTGCACGATCCAAAGCAGTATCCCAACTCACTCTTTCTTTTGGGTGAGACTTGCTCCATCGCATCTCCGGATACAGAATTCTATCCGAAGTATCATTAACCACATAATGCAGGTTCATCCCTTTAGAACAAAGCATTCCTTTGTTTACGGGATGGTCTTTGTCACCTGTAACCGTCACTCCATTTTTAGAATCATTTTTCACAATAATTCCGCATCCTACTCCACAATAGGAACACGTAGTTTTGATTTCTGTATTTTGCATTAGGTATATCTTTATTGGTAAAGTAGTCTTGAAAGCATGAAATAAATATTGTATGAAAACAAAAATAAGTAATAATTAAGTATAAATACGTATAAAACTAATTTAATTTTGATGTTTTGAGGACAAAAACTAGAATGCTAAAAAACAGTTCTTTTTTTTGAATTATTACAAGTATTGGGTGCAATTGTGGATTAATAATTGTGTTTTTGCAAGTTTGGGCGTGTCCCTGCGGGTCGTGCTGTACGTTCCCGCTTTTTTTGATAGGCTAGAAAAAAGCCTCTCAAAAAAGAGCTCCACTGCCATCACTCACGCAAAACCGTAATCATTCAACTTATTCGTTTTAAAAGAAATTTTGGATTCTATAAAAAAAACTGCTCCCCAAATGGCAATTTGAAGAGCAGTAATACACAAGTAATTAAATTGAGGAGATTTTTATTTTCTATCCATTTCTTTTGATAAGATAGATTGTTTTTCGTTCATGATTTTGGTAACGGTCATGTGCATCCATATCAAGCATGCAGCAGATAAAAGAAGTATAAAAATCCAAGAACTAGACCAAACTCCAGTACAGGTTAATAAATAACCAAAGATGATTGGTCCAAAGAAACCGCCTAGACCGCCAATCATTCCTACCATTCCGCCTACAACACCTACTTCGGTTGGGAAATATTCTGGAATGTGTTTGTAAACCGCTGCTTTACCAATTCCCCAAGAAATTCCAATAAGGATCACCAAAACTAAATACACCCACATATTGGCGCTAAAATGAATTGCGGTAACTCCTTTGGCAATCAATTCTTTTTTCTTTACTTCTTGATTTTGGCTTACTACAACTTGTTGCCAAGAATTATGTGTTGGGAAAATGGTGTTTTCAATCGGTTTGTTTGTTTTCAAATGGATTGGAAATTCTTTTTCTCCCACTTTCACCAATGTGCTTGTTACTGCAGTGATGATTCCTTTTTTGGTAGCCATAACTCCAGGACCTGAGGTTGTAATGTCCATTTTTGGCACCATTAATAAAGCACTTAGGATTACAGAAGAACTCAGTACCCAATACATCACTTTTCGAGCCCCAAATTTATCCGATAAGTAACCGCCAAAAGCACGAATCACTCCTGATGGCAAACTGAACATAGTGGCAAACATTCCGCCCATGACCAAACTAGTTTGATATACATTCATAAAGTTGGGCAATAACCATTGCGAATAAGCTACAAAACAACCAAAGACTAAGAAATAGTAGGCGCCAAATCTCCAAACTCTGGCATTTTTTAAGGATTGCAGCATTTGAGGAACACTCTTGGTTTGGTTTTCTTGTTTCTTGTTTTTGGTGAAAATTAAAAAGATAACACCAATTACGACTAATGCAGCTCCATAAATTACAGGTAGTAATTTCCAACCATTTTGAGGATCTGAAATAGAGAATTCATTTAATAAAGATGGTGCCAAAAACGTGGTGATAGCAGCACCAGCATTACCCATTCCAAATATTCCCAAAGCTCTTCCTTGCCATTCTTTTGGATACCAAATAGAGGTAAAACCTATTCCAACAGCAAAACTGGTTCCAACCATACCAAACAGAAAACTAAGAAGTGCAAACATGAAAAAGCTATCTGCAAAGGGTAACAAGAACAATGGAATAGAGCAGAGTAGAAGTAACAATGAGAATACGTATTTACCTCCATATTTATCGGTTAGGATTCCAATTGGCAAGCGCATAATGGATCCTGTTAATATTGGAATTCCTAATAGCCATCCTACTTGGACAACGTCCCATTTAAAAATTCCATTATCTACCAAGAAAGTGACCAAAACGCCATTGAGCGTCCAACAGGCAAAGCATACCGTAAATGCTAATGTATTTAAAAATAAAATACGGTGGGATTGTGAAAGGGAGTTTGTTATTGACATAAATCTTATTTTTTTTTACAAAATTAAGTAGTATATCGTATTTAAAACCTGCGAAAACGCAGTTTTTAGAAATAAATTAAGTATAAATACGTATTTAATTATTTTAGCTAAGTATTTTTGGTAGTCAAATTTCTATTTACAATTATAAAAGTGGAATTTAATTGTGTTTCAAAATGTTGATTTAAGTTTTGAAAAAGGCATAAAACTAATTCTTTTCCATAGCTCTAAAAAGTCTTGGGATAATGACATAGGTTTTATATGCAAGCTAATTATCAAAAAAAAACCTCGCTATTTAGCAAGGTTTTTGAATAGTTTACTTGTTGTATAAATTTAGAGGCATTTGCTAGTAGGTTAAAATGCCTGCTTTTGGTTTATTTGTCGGATACTATTACTTTTTCTTAAAAGTACGAATATAGTTGACAATGTCCCATCTCTGATCATCTGTAATGTCTTTTAATGGCATAGGTCGTCTAGCTTCAGATATTTTCCAAAACAATTCACCATCTGTTTGTTTCTGAATTGCTTCAGAACCCAGATCGGTCACTTTTTTTTGAATTTTTTCAGCTTTTAATCCATCTCCATTACCATCTTTTCCATGGCATCGTACACAATCTATCTGATAGGAATGTTTTCCTCTTTCAAGCGAATGGATATCTGCTGGAAATGGGTTTTTCATATTAATTGCCGATTTGGGAGCATTCCAAGGTGCCTTATGTTGTGCTGAAGCAAAAGAGGCAAACAGGAATGCAATTGCAATGAAAGCTAATTTTGTAACGATTTGTTTTTGAACCTTGTTTTTCATAAAAATATATATTTAAGAATAATTAAATTGAAAAATAATGTAAAAAATGCTTTATAATATTACCTTCGAATTTACGTAATTTATTGGAAACTAGTATTATAAATACAGAGAAATTCTTTCAAAAAGTTTAGTAATAGATTTGTATTTTTTTGAACAAACAAATAGTATGTATAATGTAATAAAAGATAAAAAAAATAGTAAAATGAGATAGGAATATCGGTTTGCAAATGAGTTGTTTTTCAGTACGAACAGCCTGTATTTGCTAAGGTTTTCAGAATCAGCATTTGACAAACTGAAAAAGATAAAAAGGTGGGATATTAGACTAGATTTGATAGTTGGTTTGGTGGTAAAGCACTATCCTATTTAAGAGAATTTTTTAATGTAGGTGATTTTATTTTAAAAGTAATGAAATTGAAGTAAAAGTATGGTCGCCACCTTCCTTTATTGGAGCAACTAATTGTTTTTTTTAGATAGAAAGCATTACAAAAGCGAGTACTCTGTAGCTTTGTTTGAAAGTTCCATTAGGTTTTTTACTTTTAATTTTTTCATCAAATTGAATCGATGTACTTCGGCAGTTCTTTTGCTAATGTCTAATGCTTCTGCAATTTCCTTGTTTCCTTTTCCGGTTAGCAAAAGTTTTAGAATTTCTTTTTCTCTTTTGGTAATTAATTGTTCTTCGCCCAATGAGTGTTTCGGTTCTGCAGTAAATGTTGGATTAGTTAGTTGTCCAATTAATATAGATGAAATGTCTCCGCTAAAATATTTTCCTCCATTGGCAACCGTATGAAGTGCTTTTAGAAATTCTTCTTTGCTGGATCCTTTAAGTAAGTATCCGTCAGCTCCAGCTTGAATCGATTTTAATACGTATTCCTCAGATTCGTGCATCGAAAGCATAACAATTTTTACCAAATTATTTTTGCTGCGAAGTTGTTCAACCACTTCAATTCCCGTTAAATTTGGCATTCTGATATCGAGAATTAATAAATCGGGTTGGAGACTGTCTATTAAAGTTAAGGCCTCAAGACCGTCTGTAGCTTCGCCTACAACAGTAATGTTGGCTTCATTCTCTAATAATGATTTTATACCATCTCTCACAAATACATGATCATCTGCAAGAACTACTCGAATTGTATTATTCATAATATACGTATTGTTCAATTCTACTTTTTACGTAGATTCATCTAATTTAGGATGCTAAGATACGTAATTTTCAATTTCAATGCCAGTTTCAATTGTAAAAATCAAATTCAATGGCAATTTCAAAGTTAAAATTCAAAATTCCAGAACTTATTAATATCATTATCGAGGTATATAGATTGTGATAGAATTGTAGAAACACTGCGTGAAATATTTTCACCAATATCCTTCTTTTTTCAGGTTGAGAATATTACGGTAATACTTTTGTAGAATTGTATTTTAAATAGCAGTACTCAAATTCCTTTTTATTATTTTTTTATTGCCTTTGCCATTGCCATTGCTTTTTTTAAATAGGCACGTTAAAGGTGATCCTCGTTCCTTCGTTTGGAATAGAATTAAAGAATACACGACCGTTTATGTACTGGATTCTTTCTTTCATAAAGAGCAGTCCCATTCCAGATTCGCTGTTGCGCTTTTTCTCCACGGCATTGATGTCAAATCCTTTTCCGTTATCGTCAACTGTGATGCTCAAGAGTGTGGCGCTATGTGAAAGTTGCACTATGATATGAGTCGAATCGGCGTATTTGATGGCGTTGTTTATGGCTTCTTGTGTCAGACGATAAATGTTGATTTCGATTAACGAATCCAATCGGTTGTTGAAATCGGTTTTGTTGTAAAAAAGAATGTTCTTTCCGGTGAGTTTAGAAAGTTCTGAAGTTAATTTGGCAAGAGCCGAATTGATTCCGTGATCGCTTAATTCTGGAGGCATTAAGTTGAAAGTTGCGGTGCGAACTCCCTTGATAATGTCGAGGGATAATTGTTTTAAATAATCAATTTTTATAGCAGATTTTTCTTTGTCATCCAGATTGATACTTTCGAGACTGAATTTTAATCCAGTCAACATTTGTCCTATTCCGTCGTGAATTTCTCGGGCAATTCGGTTTTGTTCGTTTTCTTGGTTTTCGACAATTTTACTCGATATTACTTTTTGTTGGTTCAGTTTGTTGGCGATGTTGGCGGCATTCAAACGCTCCACTTCTTGTACTGCTTTTTTACGTTCGGTGATGTCAAAACAGATAATCAAAAGTTCCGATTCGTCTTTTTTAATTGTAACGGGGACCATTGACAAATCCAACCAAAGCGACTGTTCGTTTCGGGTGGTAATATTTAGTTCCCCCTGCCAGCCTCTACCGTGGTTTTCGAGAACGATTCTGTCGATTATGAGTTGTTCTTTTTCGATAGGAGTTAGTACTTGTCCAAATTTTTTATCGGAAAGAAACGGGTTATATTGCAGTAGTTTAGCAAATTTTTCACCAATGTGAATGATGGTTCCATCAGTCGCAATTCGGCAATAGAGTAGAGTATTCTCCATTGCATAATTGAGGGATTTCAATTCTTTAACCGAATTTTCTTTTGCTTCGCTAATAATTTCAGTGTCTTGCGCCAATTTCAAAGCTTTTCTTTCGGAAGACAATAGGTTGTGAATGAGTATTTCAATCCGTTTATTGGTGGGTTTGAAAATGAATAAAAATTCCAACAGTAATACCAATAATGTAAAAGCTAGAATGACATATTCTGTTTTGCGTTGTAGGGTTACTTTTTCTAGTGCTTCGGTGTCATATTCGCTAACAATTTGATTCATTTTCGAAAGAAAAATAGTTTCATTTTCGAGTATAGTTTGAACTAGTTTTTGATTTTCCTGCTCGTTTTGATTTTTACTTTTGTTCTCCAAAAAAGAATTGGTAGCCTTAATTATCGTATCGAAATTGGGTTTTATATTTTCGAAATGCTTTGTTAGGATCGGATTTTTTTCTTTTGGGAAACCCAAACTGTCATTTCCGTTTACTAGAGAATAATGATTGAATTTCCATAGTGAAATGGTTTTGGATATAACATTTATTTGGTTCTTTTTTTGCAAAGAATCAGTAATGAAATTCAGAATTAAAACTTCCTTGGTTAATTTTTGACTGAGCATTCTTTGTTTTCCAGAAGTGTTTATAATTCTCGAGTCGCTCAGTTGACTGTAGAGGTTGTATTGAATTAAGAGCTGACTCAAAAGCACTGTCACTGCAATAGTAATTAAGGCGAATATATACATCCGCCTTAATTTTATAAATGAAATTTTATCAAAAGATACTTTGGATTTTTTTTTCAAAACTAATTTTTTTTACTGCAAAGGCGAAAGGGCGCAAATTTTTTTAACTTGAATTCTTGTCTTAGTTTTTTTGCTTTATTTTATAAAAAACTGCATTAAATTTTAACCATATAAGAAATATAAGATCATTTAAGTGTATGATGTTATTATAGATGGTTCTACATTCAATCGTTTGGGTCTTAAAAATTAAAAATTTAATTTTTCTTTGCACCATTAGGTCGTTAAGGTTCATTAAGTCCTAGAAAACTTAATTTTTCTTAATCTCTTGATGGTAAAAATTTTTCTTTATTTTTTTCTTACCCATACAATTCATGGTGGAACCTTATAGATTAAGCGTTTTTTTTTTACACTAAAGCCCCAATGCGTCTTTTATCAACTGAAGGTTTTCTGGTGAGAAGTCTATTTTTAATGCTTCCTGTTGCCCTTTGTCTGACATTTTATTCCAAGTTTTTTGAATGATATTTTTCATTTTCTCGGTATCATGTTTGGAGGCAAAAGCATCAAAATAAAACTCTAAAAATACCAAACAAATAACATCTTCTAGAAGTTGCGTTTCTTCGTCTTTTTTGAGTAATTTTTTTTCAATCAAGAAGGAAACGCGGTCTATAAAGGTTTGCTCATAACCTGCTTTTGTTAGGATTTCGGCTGTGGTTTTGGCGTGGAATTTTTTTAAATCTTCTCTCCATTTTAAATAACCCACACGATCCATTGGATAGGATTCCCTTGGCATTTTCCAACGGCAAATGTGTTGCGCTTTGGTTGCAATTTGAACTGCTTCTGAAGCAGAAGGCTGAAAGGTCATTAGCCTTTCGTACATTCTATCCGAATATAATAATTCCTTTGGATAGGTTACATCTTGGTATATTTCGTTGTTTGGATCGGCTTCATTTTCGGCATCAATCCACGCGCTGGCGTTTAAAAATGGTATAGTTTTCATTTGGAATAGTATATATTCAAATATACGTAGATTATTCTAAAAAGCCAACGAATACTTCATCTCCTTCAATTTTTACGGGATAAGTTGCAATTTTATAATCCTCCCCATTTAGATTGGATCCATCAACCAAAGAAAATGTTTTTTTATGCATCGGACAAGCGATTTTTGGAACGCCATCTGCAGAACCCGTCATTCCTCTTGATAAAACCATTTCCATTTTGTGCGGACAGGCATTTTGACAAGCATACCATTCGTTTCTTCTTTCGAAGTTAAAAACTGCAATTTGCTTGTTTTTGTATTTGATGCAACCGCCTCTATTACTTGGGAAATCTTTTATGGTTCCGGCTTTGAACCAAATTTTTACTGCGGTTGCATTTACGGTTTCGTATTGATTTAATAGTTCTTCCATGGGATTTAGTTTTGTTTTCTGGACCCAGTCCCACCATAAGGAGTAGCGAAGCCAAGTTTAGAAATATTATTTAATTTTTTTTCTTTTTTAGATAATGACTGATAAGACAGAATGCTAGCTCTTAGCCCCGATAAAAGTGGAAATCCTTTTTATTTTTCCTTTAAAAATAAAAAGATTGCAACGAATAGCGGGACGATATTTTCAAAAAAGCCAAATCTTTCTGCTCCAAACTTATAAATGAAATCAGGTTTTTAATTCTTGCTAATTTATTTCGACCATTCGCTTCGCTCGGGTCTTATTTTACCAAGGTCTCGGCATTTTTTGTTCTCTTAACGGAACAAACGCAATGTTATCATCTTTCTCGTCAGTATTGACAAAGTGACTGAAACGTTTCAATAATCTTGGTTTTTCCAATACTTGTTTCCATTCGCATTCAAAAGTGCCAACTAGCGATTCCATTTCGGTTTCCAGTGTTTCGCAGATTCCCAATCGGTCAAAGATGATAACTTCTTTTAGGTAATCCAATCCGCCTTCCAGTTTGTCCAACCAAGTAGCTGTTCGAACCAATGGCCCTGCGGTACGGATGTAGTACATCAAGAAACGGTCTAAATACTTAATGACAGTAGCTTTGTCGATTTGTTCAGCCAATAATACAGCGTGTTTTGGATTGGCACCACCATTTCCGCAGATGTAAAGATTCCAACCACCTTCTACGGCGATTAAACCAAAATCTTTTCCTCTAGCCTCTGCACATTCACGAATACAGGCCGAAACACCGCCTTTTATTTTGTGAGGCGCTCGAATCCCTTTGTAACGATCCTCGAGTTCGATTGCAAAACCAGCGCTATCGTCCATTCCGTAGCGGCACCAAGCATTACCTACACAACTTTTGACAGCTCTTAACGATTTTCCGTAAGCGTGACCACTTTCAAAACCATTGTCGATTAATATTTTCCAGATTTTAGGTAAGTCATCCAAGTGAGCGCCAAATAAATCCACACGTTGCGCACCAGTGATTTTAGTGTACAAATCAAATTGTTTGGCCACTTCGCCAATCACGATTAATTTTTCGGCAGTGATTTCGCCACCAGCAACTCGTGGGACTACAGAGTACGTCCCATTTCTTTGGATATTGGCTAGGAATCGGTCATTGGTGTCTTGGGTTGTAACGTGTTTGTTGGCCGTATCGTTGTAGATACTGGAGAAAATAGAAGCTACAATTGGTTTACAAACTTCGCAACCATCACCATTTCCGTGATGATCGATTACTTCATAATAGTTAGTGTATTTATTGATTTTTACAATATCAAATAATTCTTGTCTGGTGTAGTGAAAGTGCTCGCAGATCGTGTCTTTTACTTCTTTTCCGAGTGATTTTTGCGTGGCTTTTACAATATCCACAACCATTGGTTTGCAACCGCCACAGCCTGTTGTAGCTTTGGTTAATTTTACTACATCGCCAAAAGTACTGGCTGTTCCGTCAATAAGCGAACAACAAAGAGCGCCTTTGGTTACGTTTTCGCAAGAGCAGATTACGGCAGTATCAGGCAAGTCGGCTGCACTACCCAAAGTTGATCCTTCGCCACCGCGAGAACCTAGAATTAAGTCTTCTGGATTTGCGGGTAAAGCTAGCGCATTGGCATAAATTTGGAACAGTCCATTGTAATCCGATGAATCGCCTACCAGTATTCCTCCCAATAATGTTTTTCCGTCTTTGGTGACATTGATTCTTTTGTAAATACCGCTGAATTTGTTTTCGTAAACAATGGCGGTCACATTTTCATTTTCGATAAAGGGATCACCAAAACTCGCCACTTCAACTCCAATTAATTTCAATTGAGTAGACATATCGATGGTTTCTCTCATCGTTTTATTCCCATTCAGGATTTGTTCGGCGGCCACATCGGCCATTTCGTAACCAGGAGCCACAAGTCCGTAAATCATTCCTGTATACAAAGCTACTTCTCCTATGGCATAGATGTAAGGGTCTGATGTTAGCATTTGATTGTTTACAACAACACCACCACGCTCTCCGACAACTAATCCTGAAACTCTAGCGAGTTCGTCACGCGGTTTAATTCCTGCCGATATAACCAACATATCAACCTTCAGCAAGTCATCGTTGGCAAACATCATTCCCTTTATACTTTCTTCACCATCTATATATTGTGTTGCTTTATTGAGATGGATTCCGATATTCAATTCTTCTATTTTGGATTGCAGCATATCGCTCGCGCTTTGATCGAGTTGTCTAGGCATTAAGCGAGGCGCAAATTCTACTACGTGAGGATTTAATCCTAAATCACGAACGGCTTTGGCAGCTTCAAGCCCCAATAATCCGCCACCAAGAACGGCTGCTTCGGTAGCACCGTTGGCTCGTATTTTTTTTGCGTAGCTCATTATGGCATCTAGATCTTCGATGGTTCGGTACACAAAAACACCTTCTTTCTCGACTCCTTTAATCGGAGGGACAAAAGCTGCCGATCCTGTAGCCAAAACTAAGTAGTCATACGCATACGTTTTGTCCAAGTGCGTACTTATAATTTTGTTTGTAGTGTCAATTTTTAAAACTAATTCAGCCGTGTTGAGAATGATATTGTTCTCTTCATACCATGATGTGGTGGATAGCGATAAATTATCGGCGGTCTTGCCAGCAAAGTATTCACTCAAGTGAACGCGATCATACGCGCGTCTTGGCTCTTCACCAAAAACTGTAATTTGATACTTTTCTTGCCCAGATTTCGAAATGAATTTCTCGCAAAATTTATAACCTACCATGCCGTTTCCGACTACTATCACATTAATCATAAGCTTTTAATTAAGTATTACTACGCAAACATACGTATAAATACTTAATTACAGTACTTAATTATTTGTTTTTTTTCTAAAATAGATTCATTTTTAATAAACAGTAATTCGGTTTCGAATATATAGAGTTGGATTGGGGCGTGCCCTCGTTGCACAGTATTTTTGGTGAGCAAGAGCAGTATTATTGCAACGAGGTCAGGCTGTCCGCTGTATTCCCGATTAACAAAAACTACGGCAAAAAAGCCTTGTTTTTCTAAATCGGGAGATGCCGCTTCCATCCTTCACGCGAGTGACTGCATGAAAGAGAATTTTGTGGATTGAAATCTAAGTATTTAAAGAGAACTTTAGCAGTACGTATAAAGTATACAGATTGTAAAAGCTGTGTTTTAAAGTAGATTGAAATTGGTGATCGTTGCGAATGAGATTCAGGGAGGAAAAAACAATTGACCAAATCAGGAATAGCTGTTGTGTATTAAGTCTTTGTTGCTAATAAGTTTTGATTTCTTGTTGCCAATTTATGGTGTCAAAGTGAAAATATTTAAGTCAGGGTTTTCTACATCCGTTTCATTTGATTTTACAAAATTAAATTTTGTCAAAAGTTTGGTTGAATTCTGATTGTCATAATGAGTAACAGCAAGTATTTTTTGAAACTTCAAAGTATGAAAAGCATAGTCAATGACTACTTGTGCTGCTTCTTTCATTATTCCTTGCTCTTGAAATTTTGTGATAAGTTCAAACCCGATTTCACAACTATTTTTTTTTGAAAAGTCAAATAGACAGATTGTACCAACAAAAGCTTTGCTATTTGTTAAAATTATTGCCCAATAAATCGAGTCGTTTTTTTTAATAGCATCATTAATCATGTTGATGAAGTTTATGGCATCTTCAATTGTTTTACTTGCTTGTCTGTTAAGATATTTGTTTATTTCTGTGTCAGAACGTAAAGTAAAAATAGCTTGCCCGTCCTCACTTGATAATTGTCTAAGAGTTAGTCTTTCGGTGGTTAAAATTGGGAAAGATGTGAAACTTCTATTTACCATTTTATCAAAGTTAAATTTGTCAAAATTGTGGGGGTGTAATAGCCCGAGTTTGAGTCTAAATTAAGCCGATTATCGTATTTGCTAAAAACTAAACCACTTTTTCATTTAAGTCAATTGCTTAAATCCGTTGTATTAGTTGTTTGTATCCTTTATTTTTCGGTAACTATTAAAATATTGTTCCCATTTGGAATAGGAAGTAAAATAATATTCCTTTTATATTCTCCCTCAGTTATGTTCTTCATAAAAGTTCCGCAAATAAGAAAGTTCTCGTTTTTATACCTTGTAATGCCTATATTCCCTGAAATGCTAATTATTGGAATTCCACTATCACTGGCAATTCTTTGAAGTGTTACGATTTTTGAGGAATCTTTTTCAATGAAATTTTTACCTGAGCATTTAAGATTGTAGAAAGAAGTATAATTGAAGTGAAAAATATTATTTTCATTGTAGTTGTTTTTTAACGTTGAATATTTACAGCGGGTTAGGGATTAAATTAGGCCCTATTTTCGGATTTGCCAAATATTCCAAATACAAAAACAACTTCAAATTAAACCAAATGCCCAAATTGCTTGTAGCGTCTGTTGGCAGTAGTTATTTTTCTTCTTTTTGGATTAAGTTATCAATTTCTATTTCCAATTTCGGTAAGTGATTGATTAAGATTGACCAAATATTCTCGTCAGAAACATTATCATAAGCATGAATCACATGATTTCTGAGACTAATAATTGCTTTTGCGTTTGATATTTTCTTAACAAAAGAATCATCTCGAGTAATAATTCGGTTGATTGCTTCACCTATAATTTCAAGATTTCTTTCAATAGCCCTTTTACGCATTAAGTTGTTTCGATATTTGAAAAAATCTTTCTCTTCATTATGGAAGAACTCGTTTATTTCATCAATGGACATTTTTATATCAAACAACCATTTAAGAATCCTTTCATCCATAAATTAGTTCTTTTGAGTTGTCGATTGATTTAATTAAGATTGGATTTTTTAAAGTCTGTTCTTCAAGTAAGTCAACTTCTCTACCAAATAAAGACTCTAGTTTTTCTTTGAAGTTTATGTAATTATCAAAATATTTTGAAAGTTCAATTTGCTTAAACTTAACTAATAAATCAACATCACTTTTTTCGTTAAAACTGGAATTGAGGGATGAACCGAATAGATACATTTTTTCCACGTTGTATATTACACAAAGCTTTTTTAAGTTATCTATATTGTTGTCAATAATCTCCATACCACAAATTTAAACAAAAATATCTTTTAAAATCGATTCGTCAAATTATTACCACTAACTAGTAGATATATCGCACCCCATACCATCAAAACTCCATAATCGTTTTTTTTCTTGGTATGGTGCAAGTAAGATATTATTTATTAGGTTTTTTCGTACCTATGTGAGAGTATTATTGGTGTTAAACTTCTATTTAGCATTTTGTCAAAGTTAAATTTAACATTTTAGATTTCATAGTCTGAATGTAAAGGTTCTATTACTAATGTAGTTTTGCGACTAAATTAAGCTCGATTATCGGATTTTCAAAATCGTTTCAATTTCGAAAATGAATTTGCATTAAGTGAGATAATGTTGAATTTTTGAAATGCAAATATTAAAATCTTGTCGTAAAATAGCCGTTTTGTATACACTTAAATTAGTGTGCAAGCGTAATAAGTTTGTACTAGTTGCAAACGAATACATGTATGAGGGTTATGAAACAATGTTATCAATTGCTTCTTTTTGTTTGTTTAAATTTTTTATTAAATGAATGCCATCATTACTGAAAAGGAGATTAATTAAATTTCATTCCAAAGTTTATCTGAATTAAGCTGGAATTATCATAAAAAGACACAAATTCTGGAGAGGTGTTTACGTCATACTTAGTTTTGACATAAGCAGTTCCAATAAAAAAAGCAAAATAGTCGTTAAGTTCATAATCTAAATTAAAGCCAATTCGAAAATCTGTTCCGGTTTGATGTCCAAATCTTTGATTACCGGTTTTTAAATTTATTTTTGAAGAACCTATTCCAATATTAGGTTCTAATTTCACTTTTTTAAATATAGGAATTTCATAAGCTAGATTTGCAAAGATTGAATTATAACGACTGCTGTTAATATTGCCGCCAGTTGATATATCCGTAATTGAATATGGTATGAAATCATATCCGCCACCAAGCTTAAAATTGTACATTTTTATAAAATTGAAAGACAAATCTACACCTAAACTTGCCTCATTAGATTTTGCTAAATAATTGTTACCTACATTAAATGGCAGTATTGCACTTACTCTAGATTCAAAATGAAATTTCAATTGCTGTTTTTTTTCCTGACTGTATGAAAATTGAATGCAAAATACAATAACTAAAAATAATTTATTCATAATTAATAGGTTAAGGTAAAGATTACTTTTTCATTGGAAACAGGAATGGAAATATTGTTTTCTGTTGTAATTGATGTTCCCGAAGAGTAATCAACAACTTTATATTTTAAAATTAAGGTTTGGTTTTTTAATATTGAATAATTTGTTTCAATAGGAGGAGTGTAGTTTGGAGTTGCGAGTGGATTTAAGTTAGAAAAATCAGTAATAATATTTCCATCTAAAGTAACGTCTAATAATTGTTTTTTATCTGTTTTTGGATTTAAAATAATTTGCAACTGTGTAATATCTTCATTACGATATAATGTAATAGTGTTTAAATTTAATTTATAATTCTTGAAGTTTTTTAGGAGTGCAATAATTTGCTTACTCTGAAATTCATTTGTTGCGTTTTTGGTATTGTAATTTAAAATGAAATTATTAATTGAAATATTGATTTCATTTTCTGAGCCTGGAGCAGGAAAGATATAGGTGAAATTACCATTTATATCTGTTTTTCCGTAGCTTATTATGTCTGAATTGGAATATGTTCCCAATCCGTTAATAAGAATGTCCACATTAGTTTCAGGAATGGGAACTCCCTTGTTATCTATTAATTTTCCAGTGACCACCAGTTTTGTTTCTCCATCATATTGAATGTCGCAGGAGATAAATGTGTATAGAATGCAACATGCAACTAGTATTTTTTTCATTTCATTTTTTTATAAACATACAAAAAAAGGTTATCTATCATGTGTTTTTTGTGTTATATTTCAGTATTATACTATAAATTTAAGGTTAAATTAGTAATTATAAAAAGGATTAGGGGTTGTAATAATTGGTATTGATTTTAGTTAAATTATTTTTTTATTGCGACTATACTTAAGCAGAATTTTGTTTTTAAACTTTTATAGTTCTTTTGTAGCAAATGTTCTAATGAAAACTGATACCCTAGCCCTGATGGAAGGGAAAATCCTTTTTTTAGGTTATTTTTTTTAGCCTAAAAAAAGATTGGAATGACAGCAGGAACTAGCTCCTAATTATTTGTAAAACTCCCCAATGTGCCAAAGGATTCCCGATGGGTCGTGAATAAAGCATTCTTTGCCCCAATCCATTTCGCGAACGGGGACCAATTTTACACTTTTGTATTTGGCGGTCAAATTTAATTTCGTGAGTGCTTCCCAATACCGATTTACATCTTCGACTTCCAAAAAAAGCATAGTGTTGTCTACCCAATCTTTGACGTTGGCATCTTGTAGATAAAAGCCAATTCCTTCGGTTTCGAAATAGGAGAAATTGGGTGTCAAGATAATTTCCTTAAAACCCAAGTCTTGATAAAAACGTCGTGATATTCCAAAGTTTTTGGAACCTATAAATGGTCTGATTGATTTTGCTTTATGTTCCATGTTTTTTATTATTTCTTAAATTTCTGTTCGTTTTCTTTTACTCTAAATACAACGATTTGCTCAATCAACCAGTATGGAATTGGATGATCAATAGGAAATTGTACCGAGCCTTTTCCTTGTTTGTACTTCGATAGTTCACTGGCAAACTCAGTATGTCCAGTTGGAGTGGCGTAGAATCCGATATGATTTTTATAGCCAGCAAAATAGACCAATGGTTTTCCGTTTGTTTGGTAAGCTGGCATTCCATACGCTATGCTTTCAATAGCTTTGGGAGCTTTGTTTTTAATTGCTGCGCGTACATTCTCCAAAATAAGTTGCGTTTCTTTTGGAAAAGTGGTGATGTATTCGTCAACGGTTTTAAAATCAGTTTTCATGGGTCAATTTTCAATTGGTATGTAGCTGCTATTTTTACTTTTTTAGATCAGAATATTTAGAATTTGATTTTTTTCTGCTAAACGAAAATACAACTAAAAAAAGATATTTCAGTCAAGTAAAGAACTATTCTAAACTGCGGTTTTTTACTACAACTATAGAATTTATCTATTGAAAAAATAATTTAAATAAGATTTAATGTGGTAAATTCGTAGGTAACTTTTTAAAAATCATCATATTATGGAAAATAATGAAAATCAAAGCACAACGACTGCTAACGGGGAAGGCAAATGCCCGTTTTCAGGAGGTGGATCAAAACCAAGTGCTGGATCTGGTACAAGAAATACAGATTGGTGGCCCAATCAGTTAAAGTTAGGTATCCTTCGTCAACATTCTTCATTGTCGAACCCGATGGGTGAGGCGTTTGATTATGCTGCCGCTTTCAAGAGCCTTGATCTAGCTGCGGTGAAAAAAGATCTTTTCGATTTAATGACCGACTCCCAAGATTGGTGGCCGGCAGATTATGGCCATTATGGACCATTTTTTATTCGAATGGCTTGGCATAGCGCTGGCACCTATCGTATTGCCGACGGTCGTGGAGGCGGGGGAGCAGGTATGCAACGATTTGCACCTCTCAACAGTTGGCCAGACAATGTGAACTTAGACAAGGCACGTTTGTTATTGTGGCCTATTAAACAAAAATACGGTAAGAAGATTTCGTGGGCCGATTTAATGATTCTTACCGGTAACTGTGCGCTAGAGTCTATGGGCTTTAAGACTTTTGGTTTTGGAGGAGGACGCGCCGATGTTTGGGAACCAAATGAAGATATCTATTGGGGGTCTGAAGGGAAGTGGTTGGACGACAAACGGTATTCGGGTGACCGCGAATTGGAAAATCCGTTGGCAGCTGTCCAAATGGGATTGATTTACGTGAATCCGGAAGGGCCAAACGGTAATCCAGATCCGCTTTTATCGGCTCGTGACATTCGGGAGACTTTTGCCCGTATGGCAATGAATGACGAAGAAACAGTGGCGCTTATTGCTGGAGGTCACACTTTTGGTAAAACCCACGGTGCTGCCGATCCAAATGTTTACGTTGGTCCAGAACCTGCTGCTGCTGGAATTGAGGAGCAAGGATTGGGTTGGAAAAACACCTTTGGAACTGGAAATGGAGAATATACTATCAGTAGCGGTCTTGAAGGCGCTTGGACAACCACACCCAATAAATGGAGCAATAATTATTTTGAAAACCTATTTAAATTCGAATGGGAACTATCAAAAAGTCCAGCCGGTGCACATCAATGGAAACCCAAAGACGGAGCCGGTGCGGGAACAGTACCCGATGCTCATAACCCTTCAAAAAGTCATGCACCAACCATGCTTACCGCTGACCTTGCTTTAAGAGCCGATCCGATTTATGAAAAAATTTCAAGACACTTTCTTGAAAATCCAAATGAATTTGCTGATGTCTTTGCTCGTGCTTGGTTCAAGTTGACGCATCGTGATATGGGACCCATTGCGCGCTATCTGGGTCCAGAAGTTCCAAAAGAAGAATTGATTTGGCAAGATCCAATTCCTGCAGTAACACACCAATTAATTGACGACAAAGACATTGCTAAATTGAAATCCAAAATACTGGCTTCAGGATTGTCTGTGTCTCAATTGGTTTCCACCGCTTGGGCTTCGGCATCAACATTCCGTGGGTCTGATAAACGAGGTGGTGCCAATGGTGCTCGTATTCGTCTTGCTCCGCAAAAGGATTGGAAAGTCAATAATCCAACTCAACTTGCAACAGTTTTAGCAACTCTTGAACGAATTCAGACGGATTTCAATAGCGCTCAATCTGGCGGAAAGCAAGTTTCACTAGCCGACTTGATTGTTCTGGCAGGAGTTGCAGGAATTGAGAAAGCGGGAAATAGTACCGTTCCTTTTACACCAGGAAGAGCAGATACAGCTCAAGAACAAACAGATGTGGAGTCTTTTGCTGTTCTAGAACCAGAAGCTGATGGATTCCGAAATTATGCAAAAACTCAATACACCGTTTCGGCAGAGGAAATGCTGATTGATAAAGCACAACTTTTAACACTAACGGTACCTGAGTTGACTGTATTGGTAGGTGGTTTGCGTGTTCTGAATGCCAATTTTGATCATTCTAAACATGGAGTATTTACAAATCGTCCTGAAACATTGACGAATGATTTCTTTGTTAATTTACTTGATTTTGGTACAACTTGGAAAGCTTCTTCAGAATCGCAAGAGGTATTCGAAGGACGTGATCGTAAAACTGGAGCTGTGAAATGGACAGGAACTCGCGTCGATCTTATCTTTGGTTCCAACTCAGAGCTTCGCGCTATTGCTGAGGTATATGGATGTGCGGATTCGCAAGAGAAATTCACAACCGATTTTATAGCCGCTTGGAACAAAGTGATGAATTTGGATCGCTTTGATTTAGCTTAATTCGACTATTTTAAAAACAAAAAGGTGATCTCGAAACAGATCACCTTTTTTATTGTTTTTTTTGCAAACCTAACTCGGAATTTTTTCAATTAAAACTGCAGCACCCGATAAGTCAAAATACGTACAAGTCATTTCAACAATATTCACGCTCCATTTTGCAATACCACATTGTCCAGCATGATTGCAGAATGTAAGGTAATCGGTTTGACCGCCTTGGTGCATTACCAGAAATTCAATGAAGCGTTCTTTGTTGGCAAACGGAGCAATGGTGATGATGGAATACGTTTCGGTTGCTACCGCTCGAAAGTTATCGGCACCAAAGTATTCAACATGGCCATCATTGACAAAAGTGTCGTAGCCAAGAACACCTAATGCAATTAATTCCTGTATGTAAATCGGGAAGTCGGCTCCCGATTGAACTCTAGAATGGGCTTCTTTTATTTGGGCAATGGTAAACATAGTGAGATTGAATTTGGATTAATTATAAGGCAATAAAATCGGCTGTTTTAGGAAAAGTACTCAAAGCATCAACCACAATTTGTGGAGTAGGACTAGCTAGTTTTCTAAGTTTGGTATCCATCCAAGCCCCATCAACAGTGATCACGGCACACAAAACCTCTTCTCTGTAAAACTCATGAACTATTGACCAGCGTGAAGCATCATCTTTCATTTTGGCCATTTTGGTTTGCATGATTATTTCATCAGAAAGATTGATTTCTTTTCTAAAAACACATTCTTCTCTAAATAATATAGGACCAACATGTTCCTTTTGCATGACTCTCAGGGTCAATCCCAATTGTGCCAGAATCTCCACACGGTGTTGCGCTCCAAAATCATAATAGGCACTGTGGCGCAAGTGAAAATTGGGGTCTAAATCAGACCAACGAAAGGACAGCTGTTTGCTAAATGTAGCCATAGGATTTTAATTTATATTCGGTTTTTACAAGCAAAGATAGAGAGGATTTTTGCATTGACAAAGCGGTATTGTATAAGTAGTTGGTTTTGGGCGTGCCCTCGTTGCACAGCATTTGGGTTTATGACAATAGTTTGGGAGCAACGAGGTCAGGCTGTCCGCTATATTCCCGATTAACAAAAACTACGGCAAAAAAAGCCTTGTTTTTCTAAATCGGGAGATGCCGCTTCCATCCTTCACGCAAAATGTCATTATGTTAACCGAGATACTGCAATAGGAAAAATTTCAAGAAGATGCGCAAAGGATTAGAAAAGATGCACAAAGGAAAATCGAATTCTTTGAATGGAGCTTAAAAAACGTTGTGATTCTTCCCAAATTCTTCGTGTGTCTCTGCGTAATAATGTCTAATGCTGAATCTGGGATTAAGGATTTCTAACTACGTTTTTTCAAAATGGAATTCTCGTAAAGACTCGAAGATGCAAAGAAATCGGCTCTAAACTTTGCGCCTTTGCGTCTTGGCGAGAAAAAAAGCTTAACGTAATGACATTGACTTCACGCATGAGACGGCATAGAAAAATAGTTGTAGAATTCGAAGACTTATTTGAATTACAGAATGTTGGGTTCGGCAGAAATAAATTGTGAATATCTATTTTCTAAAATGTAATTTTTATTTGCTGTAAAATCTATCTTTGGCTTCCTTAAAAAAAAGACAGATGAGCACAATTTGGTACGAATGCAAAGTAAAATATAGAAAAACAGATGAAACTGGTGGACAAAAGGTTACGACAGAACCGTATTTGGTAGATGCTTTGTCTTATACAGAAGCAGAGAGCAGAATCAATGAAGAAATGTCGGCTTACATTAGCGAAGAATTTAAAATTACGAATATAAAAGTGGCTAATTACGCTGAGATTCACCCTTTTGAAAATGCCGATCGTTGGTTTAAATCAAAAGTTTCCTTAATGGCGTATGACGAAGAAAGTGGTAAAGAACGCAGATCGAATATGTATTTGTTAGTACAAGCCAATGATGTAAAAGAAGCGTATGACAACACGACTCATGTTATGAGCACTACTATGGGTGACTATTCTATACCAGCAATATCAGAATCTCCAATTATGGATGTTTTTCCTTATTTCAGTGGTGAAGAAGGAGAAACACAACAACTAGAACGATTCAATGCACTGAAAGCTTCAAAACCTGTAGCAGTTGCCGTTGAAGACACAATGGAATTTGATCCGGAATATGTAGCCGAAACGGTTTAGTTATAATATGCAACATATGATTGAAGAGGGCTTTTGGCTCTCTTTTTTTGTTTTATAAGAGTTTATTTTTAAATCATTTTGAATAACTTTTGTTTGTTTATTAGTCATAAAAAAAACTTTAATCCCAAAAATATATGAATTACAGTTTATCGTATGTGCGAAAATCAACGTTCTTATGAATATGGATAGTAGGGAATGACTCAAATTTAATTCCAAAAGTTTTCGGGATTGTAAAGCGTGAGTAGGAATTATGGTGAACTTTGAAGGGTCTGGTGATTTGGAAAACCTGCATGTAATGATCCGTACTTTTCATCCGATGTCATAAAACATAAATTTTTGGAACAGATTTTGTACATTTGTAGAACACTAAAAAGGATCGCATTATGGATTTAGCAACAAGAAAATATAATTTTATACAACGATTATTTGATGTAGATGAAAATTTGTTTGACAAGTTGGAACAGATTTTAGAGTCCAAAAAAAGCTCAAAATCAGTATCTTTAGAGCAATACAACATCGAATTAAATCAAGCGAACTTAAGAATTGATGACGGAGATTTTTATTCTAGTGAAGAAGTGGACAAAATTACTGGTCAATGGTAGACAATAGAATTTTGGTATGGGATAAACTTGCATTTGACCAATTAAAAGAAATTTACGATTCGTTAAAAATGGGAGGCAATTTAAGTTATGCTAATCGAATAAAAAATTCGGTTTTGAAAACGACAAAAGAATTATTGGACAATCCTTATATTTTTGAGCAAGATCGATTTAAGTATGATAATGATGGAAGTTTTAGGGCTTTTGTAAAATTTAAATATAGAGTGGCTTACAAAATTACCGAGACACAAATCAGAATACTAAGAGTTAGGCATACCAGTAGAGAACCAATTGAATATTAATCCGTCCGAGAAAGACGGTTTTTTTATGGTTATATATCAGGTTTGAAATATAGTAACACTTTGAAAATAGTTGGTATAATTGAAATAGTAGCTATTCGGGAGGGATTTAGAAATGTTTTATCTGTATAGCAAATAGTATAAAACCACAAAATAAAGAGAGCTTTACTTTGTGGTTTTTCATTTATTATACTTACTCAGCATGTGGCGCAAAGTCAGCCCCGAAAGCTTTTGGGATTGCGCAGCGTGATCAAGAACTATTAAAGACTTTGAAGAGCTAGGGGTATCGTTAAAGATAAAATTATTTTTGAAATAACCTGTTTTTATTTCCCCAAATTTCTAGATCTTAGTAAAATAATTTATGAAAACTAATGCCCTAGCCCTGATAGTAGCGGTATCCTTTTCTTGTCCCGTTTTTTTCTAACGGGACTAGAAAAGATACAAGTGGATAGCAGGAAATAGCTCCTTATAAAACTATTATTTTACCGCTGGTTATAATCAATGGGAAGTAACTTTCCTTTTATTGTAAATCCAGCGGTATTTTTTTTGGTCATTGTAACCGCCCAACCGTTAAAGGTTGCATCAAAGTCCACTTCTTTTGATGCTATGCATTGTTAAAAAGCCTTTGAGTTTATACACTTTTCCTTTGATTTTGGTAAATGAAGTGCTTTTAAAATTCAGTGTTCAAAATTTATCCGCATCAAACCATTTACTGGTTCGTAAATCATTGTCACGAAATGCTACATCATAATAAATCAATTTTATATTGGCAGTAAAAAATTGAAATCAGCCTTCATTATTGCTAAACTAAATATGATTTATTTTATTAATATACATCGGATGTTTTAAAATTGGGATAATCGGTATACCCATTTTCACCTGCCGAATAGAATAAGTCCATTTTGAGGTTTTGTGTTAATTCTTGATTGTGTTCTAATCTTTCTACGAGATCAGGATTATTAATAAAGGGACGTCCAAATCCAACAAGATCACACATACCGCTCTCAATATCGGTTTCAGCAGTTTCTTTGGTATAGCCACCACAACTGATAAGGATGTTATTGAAATTTTTGCGAATCATTTTTTTTATTTCAACAGGCACTGCTGGGGCTCCCATTGCAGAATGATCGACTAAATGGATATAAGCAATCCCCAATTTATTGAGTTCTTTTGTGAGATAATCATAAGTAGCATCTATTTCTGGATAATTGGCCATATCACCCGCTACACCATAAGGCGATAAACGAATACCTGTTTTTTCTTTTCCAATGGCGATTGCGACTGCTTTTGTCACTTCAAGAACAAATCGACAGCGATTTTCAATACTGCCTCCATAATGGTCAGTTCGGACATTGCTCACGGGCGACAAAAATTCTTCCAGCAAATAACCGTTTGCACTGTGTAGTTCAACACCATCAAAATGGGCTGCAATTGCGTTTTTTGCAGCAGTTACATATTCGGCTTGGGTCAAAACTATATCTTCGGCAGTCATTGCTTTGGGAGTAGGGAAGTCCTGCATTTCTTTGGCATCTGTCCACATTTGACCGGCTGGTTTTATGGCAGAAGGGGCTATTATTTGCGTTCCCTCAGCCATATTCAGCTTGTGGCTTATTCTTCCCGAGTGCATCAATTGAATTATTATTTTTCCACCACTATTGTGTACTGCGGTTGTTGTTTTTTTCCAACCGAGTATTTGTTCCTCGCTAAAAATGCCAGGAATACGTGCGTAACCCAAACCATTTGGAGAAGGAGAAGTACCTTCGGTGATTATTAAACCAGCCGAAGCGCGTTGCTGATAATAGGTTGCCATGAGTTCATTTGGAATAGCATCAATAGCTCTGCAACGCGTCATTGGTGCCATAACGATGCGATTATTCAATTCTATTGCACCTACTTTAATCGGACTAAATAATTTGTATTTTTTCATTTGTATTTTATTAGAATTTTAAACTTAATTTTTAATGAAACGCTTTTATAAACAATTATAGTACATTGGATTAACCTTTTTTTAGTCAAATTGATTTGCATTTAAAGCCACAATCACTTCATTTCTTCTGTCGAACAGTTGATAAGGAGGATTGTAACCCAAGTAGCGAAAATCACCATAGTAGGACAATCCTTTAGTCTTTAGGGATTCTTCTAGTAAAATCCGATGTTCATTAATACTTTCATTAGAAGCAAAACCTGCAAACTGTATGACAGCAACATATTCAGGTTCTGAAGTTACAATGGATATACTCGAATCATTTGGTGTTGGTAAATTAGTTTCGTTGTATGTCGATGGAAGTACAAATGCCATTGTAGACTTGGCATCACCAATATCCATGTGCACGGGCGATGTCATAGCAATTTGTTTCTTTTCGCTATTTCCTCCAAAAATATATTTTGCCAATTTTCCAAATCCTGATTGTCCCAAATCGCGATATGATTTTGCAGTAGAAGAAATCATTGCCATCGTTGCAGATGGATAGTATCGAATTTCAAAATTTTCCTCTACCCGAATAACTTTGTATGCTTGAGTTTCTGTTTTATTGCTAGACATAGTAATGTAGATTTGAAATAGAATGAATATTCCGATAAGTAGTAGCGCTATAGTGATAAATACTTTCATTGGTATTGCTTTTTAATCAAAATGGATCACTCAATTCACTTATTCGGATCAATTTTTTGTTTACAAATTCGTCCAATCCAAATTCGGCCATTTCTCTTCCGTAACCCGAGTTTTTTGTACCTCCAAAAGGCAAATCGGCTTGAGTCCAAGTTGGGTGATTGATGAAAACCATACCGGTATCAATTTGATTGGCTATTCGTTTTCCTCTTTCAATATCCTTTGTAAACACGGAACCGCCTAAACCAAATGGAGAATTATTGGCTAATGCAATGGCTTCCGCTTCATCTTTTACTTGGAAGAAAAGTGCGACTGGACCAAAAAATTCTTCGTAAAAAACAGGATTCTCAGGCAATATATCGGTTAAGATAGTGGCTTCCATGTAAGCTCCTTCTCTGTCCACTCTTTTGCCTCCCAACACTATTTTTGCTCCTCCATTTACAGCTCTCTTCACTTGGTCGGCTATATTTACCGCAGCTGCTTCTGAACAAAGTGGACCTAAGCTTGTAGTATCATCCATAGGGTCGCCAACTACCAGTTCCGCCATTTTTGCTTTGAATTTTTCAAGGAATGAATCTGCAATACTTTCTACGGCTATAAAGCGTTTTGACGCGACACAACATTGACCGTTGTTGTTAATTCTTCCAACCACTGCCCATTCTACGGCTTTGTCTATATCCGCATCTTCCAGAATAATAAAAGCATCACTACCTCCTAATTCGAGAACTGATTTTTTGATATGTTTCCCCGCTTCTGCAGCTACACTGGCGCCTGCGGTTTCACTTCCTGTGAGTGATACCCCTCTAATTCTTTTGTCGGCTACTAATTCAGTAGCCCTTTTACCAGATACTAATAGATTGGTATAAAGCCCTATTTGTGCTCCTGCTTCTATAAATATTTCTTCAATGGCAATAGCACATTGTGGCACATTGGAAGCATGTTTGATTAATACGGTATTTCCAATCATAATATTTGGTGCCGCAAAACGAGCCACCTGATAAAACGGAAAATTCCAAGGTTGTACACCCAGAAGTACACCAACAGGACTATATCTTATGAGCGCTTTTCCATGTACTGGATTTAGTATTTTATCTGCTAAAAAAGATTCAGCATTTTTGGCGTAATAGTCAAATATTTCTGCACTCAATTTTATTTCTCCTTCGGCATGAGAAAGGAGTTTACCCATTTCTAATGTAATCATTTTGGCAAGCTCTTTCTTTTTTGCTCGCAACAAGCCCGCCACCGTGTATAATAACTGAGCTCTTGTTTGATAGTCTGTTTGCTTCCATTCGTCAAATGCAATTGCTGCGTTTGCTACTGCATTATCTACAGCAGTCACAGTCATTTCATCAAATGATTTTACAACTTTATTGGTTGTTGGATTGATTGTTTGAATTGCCATGATTTTATTTTTTATCGGTTAGTGTTTTTAAAAGTAATTCGGCAACCGCTCCCGAAGAAGCAGGATTTTGTCCGGTAATTAATAACCCATCTTGTTTTACATATGAAGCCCAATCATTCCCTTTTGAATATAAAGCACCGTGTTTTTTAAGTTCATCTTCTAATAAAAACGGAACCACTTTTGTTAGTTTGACTGCTTCTTCTTCGGTGTTTGAAAAACCAGTTAGTTCTTTTCCTTTGACAAGGGATTCTCCATTTTTTGTTTTTACATTTACTAAAGCTGCAGGGGCATGACACACAAATGCAATTGGTTTTTGATGATTGTAAAAGGCTTCAATTAATTGAATGGAGTCTTTATCTGTTGCCAAATCCCATAACGGCCCGTGTCCACCTGGATAAAAAACGGCGTCAAAATCCTCTTGTTTTACTTCACTCAGTTTAAAAGAATACGCTACTTTGTCGATAAGGACATTGTCTTTGTAGAATCTTTCTGTTGAGGGAGTTTGCGCATCGGCTAATTCACTTTTTGGATCAACTGGTGGCTGACCTCCTTTTGGAGAAGCGATGGTGATATTGGCTCCTGCATCGGCCAATACATAATAAGGTGTTGTGAATTCTTCTATCCAAAAACCAGTTTTTTCACCAGAATTTCCCATTTCACTATGAGAAGTCAATACAATTAGTATTTTCATTTTTTTATTTTTTATAATAATTATTAAATTTTTACAATCATTTTTCCTTCATTTTTTCCGTCAAATAGATCAATGAATGCTTGAGGAATGTTATCAAAACCTTCAACAATAGTTTCGCTAAAGGTGATTTTATTCTCTTTTAACCAAAGTGTTAATTGTTTGGTAGCTGTTGGAAATTTTTCAAAAAAATCACCTACTATAAATCCACGCATAGTGGCACTTTTGGTTAAAATAATAGGTTGTAATCGAGGGCCAAGATCTATCGTAGTGGTATTGTAAAGAGATATGGCTCCACAAACAGGTAATCGTGCATATTTATTTATGTTTGCTAATACAGCATCGGAAATTTCACCACCCACATTGTCAAAATAGATATCAATACCATTTGGACTTGCATTTTTAACCGCTTCTTTTAAATCCGGTGTTGTTTTGTAATTGATGGCATGATCAAAGCCAAACTTTGAAGTTAGTAATGCTGCTTTTTCATCAGAGCCAGTAATTCCAACAACTTTGCAACCAAGTAATTTACCGATTTGACCCACTATTGTTCCAACAGCACCAGCAGCTCCAGAAACAAAAAGGGTTTCCTCTTTTTTTGGTAATCCAATTTCTGTAAGTCCTAAGTAAGCGGTAAGTCCTGTCATTCCTAAAACGCCCAAATAAGCCGACAGTTTAAATTCGTTTTCATCCACTTTATAAAGTCCTTGTCCAGTAGTAACTTGGTATTCTTTCCATTCTAAATTGCCTGTTAGAAAGTCACCTGTTTTAAATTTTGCATGTTTACTCTCTACAACTTCTGCTATAATACCAGATTGTATGGGTTTATTTAATTCAAATGGAGGTACATACGATTTGCTGTCATTCATTCTGCCTCGCAAATAAGGATCAACCGACACATAGATTGTTTTTAGTAAAACTTCACCATCTTTTGCAATGGGAATCTCTTCATTAACGATTTTAAAATCATCTAGTGTTGGTTTTCCAAAAGGACGCTTGTTTAATAGAATTACTTTATTCATGATTATGATTTTTTTAAAATATTCGATTTTTGTTTGTTTTTGAGGTTCTACATTCAATCGTTTGGGTTTGAAAAATTAAAAATTTAATTTTTCTTTGTACCATTAAGTCATTAAGGTTCATTAAGTCCTAGACAACTTATTTTTTCTTAATCTCTTAATGGTAAAAATTTTTCTTTATTTTTTTCTTACCAACACAATTCATGGTAGAACCATTTTTAATTACGCCATTACACCACCATCCAAAATGAGTTGCGTTCCATTGCAATAACTTGAATCATTTGAGGCCAAATAAACAAATGCCTTTGCCACTTCTTCGGGGGTGCAAAGACGTTTTGCAGGAGTTCCTTCAATCCAGGCTTTGTGCACTTCTTCGGGAGCAGCACTCAAAAGAGGTGTTTCGACATAATAAGGACAAATTGCATTGGCTCTGATATTTTGAGCACCATATTGAACCGCAATATTTTTGGTTATTCCTATTACGCCATGTTTAGCAACTGTATAAGGCACTAAACCATGTTCTGCTTTAAGGCCACCGAGTGATGACATATTTACAATAACACCACCACCTTGTTTTAAAAACTGTTGCAATTCATATTTCACACAATAAAATTGGCCAGTAAGATTTACAGCAATTAAGCGGTCCCAAACGGATTCTGGCAAATCATGAATTCCAGAATAAACACCACCAATACCGGCATTATTAAAAGCAATATCCAACCTTCCGAATTTTGCAACTGTTGTTGTTATTGCTTGTTTTACACTATTTACATCCGATACATCAATTGGTACAAAAAGGCATTCAGCACCTAAAGCCTTTATTTCTTTTATTGTTTGATCGTGATTGTTTTTTTCTAAATCTGCCACTACAATTGTTGCCCCTTCTCTCGCTGCTTCGAGAGTTGATGCTTTTCCGATACCCGAATTACCACCAGTGATAAATACAATTTTGTTTTCTAATCGTTTCATTAGTCCAATTTTTTAGCTTTCATAGCATTGTTTTATGCCTTTTTTAATTGTTGTTTGGTCATTTTAATTTTTGAAATATCAAATCCTTTCTCTTTTATTCTAGAAATGATTTGTTGATAGATTGCATCATCCATAGTTGGCGTTCTTGAAAGGATCCACAAGTATTTTCTCTTTGGATGACCAATGACCGCATAACTGTAATCGTCTGCCAAATCAATGATCCAATATTTGGCTTTGAACGGCCAAAAGAATTGTACTTTTAGTTTTGCGTTTCCACTATTTTCTTCAACAAATGCTTTGCCTTTAATGTTTGATTGTTTTCCGTTAATGCTGTTTTTGTTGCAGTTGTTTTCAACAATTACAAAACCTTTGTCGGTCAAAGTATATTCAGCTGTTGAGCAATAACAGCCTTTTTGGAACCATTGCGGAAATGCTGCAATTTCATACCATTTTCCTGCATATTTTTTCAAATCGACATAAGGTACTGTTTGAAGGGATTGTGACATAGCGATTGTTGTAGACAAGAAGAATATAAAAATCAAAAAGGAAGATAATTTTTTGTTACCGAGAGAAAGCATTGGTATTTTGCTCTCTTTACTTAGGTCAGATTTAGTAAGGAGTAGCATAATTGTATATAATTATCAGTTCATTTTCTAAAGTATACCATCCATTTTGAACCTTTACGGTAGCTTTGTTTTCGGGGAGTAACCAGCTGGATTTTAAATTGACCATGACTTTGTTTGAAATTTCAGTAAAAACGATTGTCAATTGACTTAGAAATGTAACTTCAATTTTTTTGACTAAGGATTTGATTTCAAAGTTTTTTATTGTTGCATTCCATAACTTTTCTTTTTTGATAGTGTTTTGAATGTTGGCCACTAACTCTTGATTATTTTCCATTGCATATTTTTTCACACTGTGAATGAGTTTTCACAATAGGTTAAAGGTTATTCTTTTTGACTAATCATACCTTATATAATTGTTGTAAAGAGTTATATCATTTACACTTTTTTAAAGTTACAAAAAAAAGCGTATACTATTTAATATTAAGGAGTTGCGAATGTCTGTTTCGTTCTATAACATTGAATCAAGAGCATTATAAAGATGGTTTTATAAAGTCAAAAAATGAGATTATGGGAGCTTGAAAAGGATTTGTCTTTTTTTTAATTGTATAAAAAAACTGCAACTCCGAAAAAAAACGGAATTGCAGTTTGTGTGATTTTTAAAAACAAATGTTTTTATGAAAACGGATGCCCTAGCCCTGATAGAAGTGGAAATCCTTATGAGCCGGTGTTCGGCTCATAAGATTGAAACGGATAGCAGGAAATAGCTCCTCCCTTAGACTTCGCTCTGGATGACATTGGTGGGGTTATTTGGTTGACTCTTTGCCTGCGTAGTATTTTTTTCTGAACCAGAAGGCGACATTGACCAAGGCGATTAATGCGGGAACTTCAACCAAGGGGCCAATGACACCCGCAAAGGCTTGGCCGCTATTAATACCGAAAACACCAATGGCTACAGCAATGGCCAACTCAAAATTGTTTCCGGTAGCCGTAAACGCAATTGCGGTTGACTTGGAATAATCGGCACCAAAATACTTGCCAATGAAGAAACTCATGACAAACATAATGACGAAATAAATCACTAATGGTATTGCGATGCGTACCACATCCATTGGAATTTGAACGATTAATTCGCCTTTGAGACTGAACATTAATACAATGGTGAACAGCAAGGATATTAAGGTGATAGGGGAGATGAATGGCACGTATTTGGTCTCAAACCACTCGGCTCCTTTTATGGCAATCAAGGCATAACGGCTGATGATTCCTAGTGCAAAAGGGATTCCTAAATAGATACCGACACTTTCGGCAATTTGTCCAATACTGATGTTGACTTCAAAACCATGGTAGCCGAAATAGGGTGGGAGTATGGTGATGAAAACATAGGCATAAACACTATACAGCAATACTTGGAAGATGCTGTTGAGGGCTATTAAACCCGCAGCGTATTCTCGGTTTCCATCGGCTAGATCGTTCCAGACTACGACCATGGCGATGCAACGAGCTAGGCCGATGAGGATAACGCCGATCATATATTCGGGATAACCGTTTAGGAAAAGTAAAGCGAGGGTAAACATTAAAATAGGGCCGACAACCCAGTTTAGAAAGAGAGAAGCCCCCAGAACTTTGGTGTTTTTGAAAACTTCGCCCATTTGCTCGTATTTGACTTTGGCCAGTGGCGGGTACATCATCAAAATTAATCCGATGGCCAGTGGAATATTGGTCGTTCCGCTCGAAAACGAGTTGATGAATCCACTGCTCGACGGAATGAAATAGCCGATGGAAACGCCTAGAGCCATGGCCAGAAATATCCAAAGGGTAAGGTTGCGGTCAAGGAAGCCTAATTTTTTTCGCTCTAAAGCGGGAGCACAATTATTTGCAGACATAATTTATTTTTTTTGAACCATTTATTTTTTTAAACCATTAAGGGATTAAGATTAGTTAAGTATTGTTTTGAAATACTCTAAAACTTATTTTTCTTAATTTCTTAATGGTTCAAATTTTGATTTTATTTTTTTATTTGGGAGAAAACATAAAACAGTTCGGTTGTAATTTGGATGCTACGTTCCTGATATTTTTGAGCTTGTTGTGGGGTGTTGTCAAAGGCTTTTGGGTCTTCGAAGGTGATTGGAATTCGTTTTTCGGCACCTGCTATGAACGGACAACCATTATCGGCAGACGAGCAAGTCAATATTGCGGCAAACTCACTTTGTGGGTTGAAAGCATCATCATACGTTTTGGAAAAGCAAATTAACGGATGATCGTTTTCGTTGTATTTTACACTGTAGACCGGATTGTTGCCTTCGGTCAGCGTTTTGATTTGGAAACCGGTGTTCGTTAATGTTTGCGCTACCATGGGGAATAAAGCAGTGGCTTCGGTTCCGCCCGAATAACTAAATACATTTTTGATGTTGTAAAAAGCGGCTGCGGTTTGTGCCCATATTTGGGACAAATGACTTCTGCGGGAATTGTGGGTACAGATAAAATTGAGTCGAATATCTTGTTCTGCTGTTACCTTGGATTGGATAAAATCGATAAGCGGTTGCAAAATGACTAAGCGTTCAGCTGAAATGCTTTTGAATTCTAAAGTATCAATAGTGCTCTGGATGGGAGCGAATAGGGTGTTTTTGGTTTGGGTCATTTGGAATTGGTTATTGGTTTATTACTTGTAAGGTGGATATTTGGCACTGATAACACCGATTGAACTGATTTCACACAGATTAAATATCTTTTTTAAAAATCCGCGCCAATCCTTTTAATCCGCGTCATATGTGGGCTATTTTTGAATTTGTGGGTATTGCTAAGTGCAAAAACACCTACAAGGTCTGGAAAAAGACCTTGCAGGAGGAAGTGTTCTAACAACAACCTGCACCAGGAGTACAACAGTTGGCTTCGTTTCCTATTTCGGAGAGTTGTATTTTTTGTTTTTCTTGTGGAGGACAACATTGGTCTAATGCCAAACAAGCAGTTTGTTTGTTCAACAGTAAAAAAGTCTCACCATTATAATCCAAATCGTATTTCCCGATAGTAGTATCTTGGTATTCTACCTCAATTTCAAGATCTTCAAGTCCCAATACTTTTTCGGAAAGAGCAATGATATTCAATAGTTTTTGAGCTTTCAAACGGTGGTCAAAATCATTGGCATCCCACAATTGAAAATTCACAACCGATTCTTTGCGAACGGTTCCACCACAATCGATGAAGTTTTTGGTAATCATTCCAACTTCGGTTACATGGAAATGTTCTGGAACAAATGTGCCGTTTGGCAACTGAAAAGTCACTCCCGTAGCAGTGCTTAAGTGTTTTTTAATTTCTGATAGTTTCATGATGAAGAAAGTTTAATAGTTTAAAGTTTTTAGCAACAACGGTCTTTTCTTTTATCGAGATATGTGTTTACATTTAGAAAAAAGCCTTTTATTTTATCGAATCCCACTTCGTTCAAGCAATAGCAGATGGCGTTTCCTTCGAAGTTTCCTTTTATTAAACCTGCATTTTTTAGCTCTTTTAAGTGTTGGGATATGGTTGGTTGTGAGAGAGGCAATTCGTTTACTATGTCTCCACAAATACAACTTTCGACTTTAATCAGGTATTCAATAATAGCAATACGAGCAGGATGTCCTATTGCTTTTGCCAAAATTGCCAATTCGTTTTGCTCGTCTGTAAAATGTTCTGTTTTAGTCGCGCCCATTGTGATATATTTATATTGCAATATTACGATATAGATTGATAATAAAAAAGCAAAATCGAATAAATTTTGCTTTTCAAGAAATAGTATCAGGTATTTTCTTGGTGCTAAAATAACATTTGTGCTAAAGGCGAAAGAGATTGAGCCGATTTAGGCAACAAAGGTGTAAGTGTTTGGAATTGAGCTGGAGTAATTAGTTTTTTTATTTTGGTAGTAAAGGACTCTCTGTTGGCTGTCATTTTTGAAGTGTAGCCTGCTTTGTCTGTAGCCATAGTCGGTAAAATGTTTTTCTTTTTGTTTAGCATTTCACTAACCAGTGAATTCACTGCTGGTTTTTGGGCATCAGTTAATTTCAATTTTGGTGATAATACTCCCATTACCTGATTGGAAATGCTACCGACATCAAACGAAGTGGCTGAGGCTGCTGCAGCTGTTTTGTTGGCGGTGCTTGCTGCTTTTGTAATGTCTCCTAAGCTTTGTGCATTGGCAAATGAAAAGCTTCCTAATAGAAGAACGGCTGTGATAAAAAGTTTCTTTTTCATAAATGATCGTATTTAATTGTTTGTTTTGTACGAAATATAAAGATATAAAAAAATGGACGATTTTTAAATGGTTATATCTATTTAACTATTTAATAGCCAATGAATTGATGAAACAGCGCAATTTGAAAGAAAAGCAAACAATTTAAATAAAAAAACTCCTAGCAGAACTAGGAGTCTTAATGTTTATTCGCCTCCCATTTGGAGTATGTGAGCCATATTTTTGATTAGATTATCATGTTTTTTTACAAAAGGATTGCTCTCATCCCAAACATACCCAGCAAGAACAGCACATATTTTTCTTTTTACATCTGGATTTTCAGGTTGGTGAAAGAATAAAGTTTGTAAGTTTCCTGTGTACCATTCTTTTACATAAGTCGTAAAAACAGCAATTCCTCTCTTCATGTATGCTGTAAACTCGGCTTCCCAATCTACTGCGATTCCTTGTGTTTCCTTGAAGTATAACTTGGCAGCAAGCATTCCTGATTCCGTGGCAAATGCTACACCCGATGAAAATACAGGATCTAAAAACTCAGAACTGTTTCCTGTTAAAGCAAAACCATCTCCATACATTTTTTTTACAGATCTGGAGTAATTTTCTAATTTGATAGGTTCGAATAAAAAATCCACTCCCGCAAATCGCTTGATATAATAATCTGAAAGTTGAATGGCATTTTTTAATGCTTCGGCATTATCCTTATTTTCTGAAAGAGAATTGATGAAATGAGTAGGCCCCACAACTCCAAGACTGGTATTGCCGTTCGAAAATGGAATTACCCACAACCAAACTTCGGTTTCTAGAATGTCAAAAGAAATCATTGTTCCTTCTTCGCCTGCGGGACGATTGATATCAACAACATGAGTGAAAATAGAAGAATGGGGATCTAGTTTTGAAGGGGTGTCTAAATCTAAAAGGCGAGGGAGTACTCTTCCGTAACCACTAGAATCTATGATGAATTTAGCGTGGATTTCTTTTAAATTCCCGTCTTTGTCTTTTACAACTGTTGTCGAATTTTTTCCTTCGAAAGTAACCGAAATCACTTCCGATTCAAATTCTAAATCAATTCCTTTTCGGATTACTTCTTGAGCCATTGTATTGTCAAAATCGGCTCTTGGTACTTGCCATGTCCAGTCCCAACCTTCGGAAAATTTATTGCTAAAGTCAAATACACAAATTTCTTCGCCTCGTATAAATCGTGCACCCAGTTTTTTCTCGTAATTCATGGCGTTCAAACAATCGTACAATTCGGCTTCTGCAAAATGATCCATCACTCTGGGAATTAGGCTTTCGCCGACAACAATTCGAGGGAATTTTGTTTTTTCAACGACCTTAATTTTGATTCCTTTTTTATGAAGATAAGAAGCAGAAACACATCCTGATGGTCCAGCCCCTATGATTAAAACATCTACGAATTCTTGTAACATTTATGTATTGCAATTAAAGTTTTGTAAAGATTTGAACAATGATTTATAGTCAATACTAGAAATACGTTGTATAAAATGCAAATTTAGAGATTTATCAATTTATATAATTCTTTTTTTACATTTAATCAAAGTATGACTCATGCCGATCATTTCGTGAATTTCATCTACTATAAACCCAGCTTTTTCGATAACTTTTATAATATCTGTAGAATGATACATTTGACTGTTTCCATTGGCAACTGCTGTAAAATATAAAGAGGTGGCATGTAAACTGTATGTCGAAGCTTGGAATTTTTGTAAGTCCCAAAATGTTTCCAAAATATAGAAACTGGTATTGGCATTCATAGCATCGTATGTTTTTCTAAAAAGAGTGAAAATTTCATCCATTGAGAAACAATCAATAAACTGACTCATCCAAATAATATCAAAATCCTTTGGAATTGTTGATGAATTGTCTAATAAATTGATGTCTACTGTATCAATTCTGTTTTCAAAACCAGCCTCGGCAATGATTTTTCGCGCCACCGTTGTTTGTCCGGGCAAATCCAGAATAGTAATCTTTACATTTGGATCGTATTTGGCACATTGTAATGCAAATTTTCCGGTATTTCCCCCAACATCCAAAAGCGATTTAGGGTTATTTCCAAATAAAATAGGCATAATTTCCGGAAAGGTATAGTCAGAATAAAAGTGATCAAAGTCAAACCAACTTTTTTTGACTTTTTCGGGTAATTCAGATAAGCCAATATAAACGGTATCCCAATTTCCTAATTCTTTTAATCCTTCAGGTTTTCCATTTTTAATGGATTCTTCAAGATGATTCATTGCTAGATAATTGACATCTTGGGTGAAATTCATGTTAATATTGGTCATTTTATCTCTTAAAATAAAATAGCCCGTTTTTGTCAGTAAGAATTCATTGTCTTTTAAGTACACCATCTCTAGACTAAGTCCAGCTTCGAGTAGAATTTTTACACCGTAAACAGATAAATTCAATTCGGTTGCGATAGTTTCAATAGTTGCCTTATTGTTGTTGAATAAATATTCCAAAATTCCAAGATTTCTTAGCGACTTTGCTGCTTGAAACATAATTGGGGCAAAAGCAATTTTTTGAGCATCTAAATTAGCTTGAATAACATTTTTTTTGTCAGAACCAAAATCTTTCATTCGTATTTTGTTATTTTAAATTGTGTTGTAAGTTGTTGTAGTTATTGTAGTTAAATGTGTATTTGACAATAGGAAAACAAAAATATTTTGAATTACAAATTTTAGCGATATTATGCTACATTTGTTTATTCAAATTAACCAAATTATATTCTAAATAAAAATAAATTTTTAATTTATTTAGTTGTAAAAAAACAATACGAATTGAATGAATACTATAAACGAATATTTAAGTCTAAAAGAGTTTGAAACTGTAATTTTTAATAATGAAAAAATAGCTATAAGTGAAGCTGTTTTAGATCGAGTTAATGAAAGTTTTGATTTTCTAAAAGCATTTTCAGTTAATAAAATTATTTACGGTGTAAATACAGGTTTTGGACCAATGGCTCAATACCGCATAAAAGATGAAGATCGCATACAATTACAATATAATTTAATTAGAAGTCATGCCTCTGGCACAGGAAAACCCTTGAATGCAACTTGTGTTAAAGCAGCAATTTTAGCTAGACTTAATACACTTTCTTTAGGTAATTCTGGAGTTCATCCTTCATTGATTCTGTTAATGAAAGAATTAATTAATAAAGATGTTACTCCTTTAATTTTTGAACATGGTGGAGTAGGCGCAAGTGGTGATTTGGTGCAATTGGCTCATTTGGCTTTGGTTCTTATTGGTGAAGGAGAAGTTTTTTATAAAGGAGAACGAAGACCAACATCAGAGGTTTTTGCCATAGAAAAACTAGAACCAATTCAAGTAGAAATTAGAGAAGGGCTGGCTTTAATGAATGGAACTTCGGTAATGACAGGGATTGGTGTTGTTAATGTGTATCATGCTAATAAATTATTAGATTGGTCGATTAAATTTTCTTGCGCAATAAATGAAATCGTGCAAGCGTATGACGATCATTTTTCAGAAGAATTAAACAATACAAAACGCCATAATGGTCAGCGGGAAGTAGCGCAAAGAATGCGAACAAACCTTGAAGACAGTACTCTAATCAGAAAGAGAGAAGATCATTTGTATTCTGGAGAAAATACCGAAGATATTTTTAAAGAAAAAGTTCAGGAATATTATTCGTTGCGTTGTGTTCCTCAAATTTTGGGGCCAGTGCTTGAAACCATAAATAATGTAGCCTCTATTTTGGAAGAAGAGTTCAATTCTGCAAATGATAATCCAATTATTGATGTAAAAAATCAGCACGTTTATCATGGTGGAAATTTCCATGGTGATTATATTTCTTTGGAAATGGATAAATTGAAAATCGTAATTACCAAGTTAACAATGCTTGCTGAACGTCAATTGAATTATTTGCTGAATTCAAAAATAAACGAAATTCTACCTCCTTTTGTGAATTTGGGAACTTTAGGATTTAATTTTGGAATGCAAGGTGTGCAATTTACAGCCACTTCAACAACAGCAGAAAATCAGATGTTGTCGAATCCGATGTATGTTCATAGTATTCCAAATAACAATGACAATCAGGATATTGTAAGTATGGGAACCAATGCTGCCGTAATTACATCAAAAGTGATTGAAAACGCATTTGAAGTTTTGGCTATCGAATTGATAACCATTGTTCAAGCAATCGATTGTTTGGAACAAAAAGATCAAATTTCATCTGTAACCAGAAAAATATACGATGATATTCGTGTCATTATTCCAAAGTTTGAAAAAGATCAGGTTATGTATCCTTTTGTACAAAAAGTAAAAGAATATTTGATTAATAACTAATCCCTCCATAATAATCTAAAATCTAGACAGGAATCCAAAGGGTGAACTGACGAAGTAATTTAAAATAAAAGTATGAAATGTGCATTGATAACAGGAGGTTCTAGAGGAATTGGTAGCGCTATTTGTGAAAAATTAGCACATGATAGCAGTTATCATATTTTGATTAATTATCATTCCAATAAAGAAGCTGCCGAAAAAACTTTAGAGAAAGTAATCGCAAATGGAGCTACTGGTGAAATCATTCAATTTGATGTAGCCAATTTTGATGAAGTACAATCGGTATTGACACAATGGCAAGAAGCAAATCCAGAAGCAATTGTTGAAGCAATTATAAATAATGCAGGAATAACAAAGGATGGTTTGTTCATGTGGATGAGTCCAGAAGATTGGTCTAGTGTTGTGAATACGAGTTTGAACGGATTTTTTAATGTGACCAACTTTTTTATGCAAAAAATGTTGCGCAATAAATACGGGCGAATTGTAAATATGGTGTCGCTTTCGGGAGTAAAAGGAACTGCTGGACAGACTAATTATTCTGCTGCAAAAGGGGCCTTAGTGGCTGCTACTAAAGCTTTGGCACAAGAAGTGGCCAAAAGAAATATCACAGTAAATGCTGTAGCTCCAGGTTTTATTAAAACAGACATGACTAGTGCTCTAGACGAAAAAGAATTAATAAAGATGGTACCTGTAAATCGTTTTGGAGAAGCAGAAGAAGTGGCGGATTTGGTTAGTTTTCTAGTTTCCAAAAAATCAAGCTATATTACGGGAGAGATTATAAATATAAATGGTGGAATTTATTCATAAAATAGTATAAAGAGAATGAATAAGAGAGTTGTCATCACAGGAATGGGAATTTATTCTTGTATAGGAACATCATTAGATGAGGTAAAAGAGTCTTTGTACCAAGGAAAATCAGGAATTTCGTTTGATACAGAACGCAAAGAATTCGGATTTCGATCCGCTTTAACCGGTATGGTTCCAAAACCAGATTTGAAAAATTTACTTACCAGAAGACAAAGAATAAGTTTAGGGGAAGAAACAGAATATGCCTATATGGCGACGGTAGAGGCATTAAAAAATGCGAATATCGACGATGCTTTTTTTGAAACAAACGAAGTAGGAATTATGTATGGTAACGATAGTGTGTCTAAGGCTGTTATTGAAGCCACAGATATTATTCGTGAAAAAAAAGATACTACTTTGATAGGTTCAGGAGCTATTTTCAAATCCATGAATTCTACAGTTACGATGAATCTCTCAACAATTTTTAAGTTAAGGGGGATTAATTTGACAGTTAGTGCAGCTTGTGCTAGCGGATCTCATTCCATAGGATTGGCTTATTTTTTGATAAAAAGTGGGTTTCAGGATATCATAATTTGTGGAGGTGCACAAGAAATCAATAAATATGCCATGAGTAGTTTTGATGGTTTGGGTGTTTTTTCTGCTAGAGAAGATGAACCTACAAAAGCGTCAAGACCTTTTGATATTAATCGTGATGGTTTAATTCCAAGTGGTGGTGGTGCTACTTTGATTTTAGAATCCTACGAATCAGCTATGAAGAGAGGGGCAACTATTTTGGCCGAAGTTGTGGGGTATGGATTTTCATCAAATGGGGGGCATATATCTACTCCAAATGTTGATGGTCCTTCTATTGCAATGCAACGGGCATTGGATGAAGCAGGATTGCAGCCTAGTGAAGTAGACTATATCAATGCTCATGCAACATCGACTCCAGTAGGTGATGAAAACGAAGCGAAAGCTATTTTTCAGGTTTTTGGCGAAAGCAATCCTTATGTAAGTTCCACAAAGTCAATGACGGGCCATGAATGTTGGATGGCTGGAGCCAGTGAGGTAATCTATTCCGTTTTAATGATGCAAAATGATTTTATCGCTCCAAATATAAATTTGGAAACTCCAGATGAAGATGCCGCAAAATTAAATTTAGTTAAAACCACTTTAAATAAAAAATTTGACATATTTTTGTCGAATTCCTTTGGTTTTGGAGGAACAAATTCAGCATTAGTAGTTAAAAAGTATAAAAAAAGTAATGAACAAGGAAGCAATCGTAGCGAAAATTAATGGTTTTTTAATTGATGAATTTGAGGTGGATGGTGATGATATTCAGTCAGATGCTATATTAAAAGATACTTTAGGATTGGATAGTTTAGACTATGTTGATCTAGTTGTTTCGATAGAATCGAACTTTGGTGTAAAATTAGTAGAGGCTGATTTTGTTGGTGTTTCTACATTTCAAACTTTTTATGATGTAATAGAAAACAAACTAAAACTTAAAGCATAATTTATATTTTTTAGATGTGACAATTAATCTAAAATCTGCAATCTAAAATCTAAAATTTAAAATGAGTCAATGGGATGGAAAATCTAAAGGCACTGTTTTAGGATATAAAATCTTTGTTTTTTTTATAAAAAATGTAGGAGTCAAATCAGCTTATCTCATTCTTTATTTTGTTGCTAGCTATTATTTTATTTTTCTAAAAAAAAGTAATGCCTCCATCTTTTATTACTTTAGGAAAAGACTGGGGTATTCCTATTTTAAATCAAAAAGAATGGTTTTTAATAGTTATTACACTTTTGGGCAAACGATTATAGATAAAATTGCTATTGGTGCCGGATTGAAAAGTAAGTTTACTTATGAGCATGAAGGAAGAGAAATTCTAATCAAACTTTTGGAAGAAAAAAAAGGAGGTGTTCTTATTAGTGCCCATATTGGAAATTTTGAAATAGCAGAACATTTTTTTAGTGAGTTAGATGTTAATTTTCAAATAAATCTGGTCACTACCGATTTGGAGCATTCGACCATTAAAAAATATCTAGAAAGTATTACCGAAAAGCCCACAATAAATTTTATACTCATTAGTAATGATATGTCTCATATTTTTGAAATTAATTCGGCTCTAGCAAGAAATGAATTAGTTTGTTTTACAGGAGACAGATATTTTGAGGGAGTAAAAGCATTAAGCGACAATCTATTAGGTGAGGAAGCTCTTTTTCCATCAGGTCCGTTTCTAATTGCCTCTCGATTAAAAGTTCCGGTTGTTTTTGTATATGTCATGAAGGAACCCAATTTGCATTATCATCTTTATACGATTGAAGCCAAAGTTAAACATCGTGATGAAAAAGGATTGTTGAGAGAATATACTCAAAGCCTTGAAAGTATGATTAAAAAATACCCATTGCAATGGTTTAATTATTTTGATTTCTGGAATCAAATCGAAGATTAATAACAATTTATTTACATTTTATTTCATTTTAAGAGTGGTTGTTAAGTTTATAACACTAACAGTTTGATTGTTATTGCTTTATAGATAAAAACAAAAAGGTTGATTTGTGGATGGAACTCAATTTTTATTTACCTAATTTTTTATTTTATTTCATTTGTTTATGATTTACAGATAGTTAAAGTAAAATGATGCTTTTTTTATTTTTAACTAGGCTAGTTTTTGTCATTAAAGAAATAATAGACTATTAGTATAAATTATAAATTTAGGTTATTTTCGCTTTTTTAAATCGAAAACCGCAATGAAAAACGTCCTCGTAATCTACTATTCTCAATCGGGACAATTGGAGTCTATTGCTAGAAATATTGCAAAACCACTTTTAGATTCTGACAACGTAAATGTTTTTTTTCATGAAATTCAATTAGAAAAGCCTTTTCCATTTCCATGGGATAATGAAGCTTTTTTTGGTGCTTTTCCTGAAACATTTTTGCAAATTCCTGCGCCACTTTTGCCAGTTTCCAAAGAAATAATGAACACAAAATTTGACTTAATTCTTTTGAATTATCAAGTTTGGTATTTAACACCATCTATTCCTATAAATTCTTTTTTGAAAAGTTCCGAAGCTAAAATTTTATTGAATAATACCCCAGTTGTTACCATAAATGGTTCAAGAAACATGTGGATTATGGCTCAGGAAAAAGTCAAAGGATTATTAAAACTTAATAATGCATCGCTTAAAGGAAATATAGCATTGGTAGACAGAGCGGGTAATTTAATTAGTGTTATTACTATTGTAGAGTGGATGTTTTCAGGAATAAAAAAGAAATATCTTGGTATTTTTCCTTTACCTGGAGTTTCAGATAAAGATATTAATGAATCTTCGAAGTTTGGAGCTGTAATTTTATCGAATTTGAAACAAAATAGTTTAGATAATTTACAATCAGAATTAATTAGTATTGATGCAGTTAGGGTTAGTTCTTATTTGGTAACGGTTGATAGAACTGCAAATAAGATTTTTAATAAATGGTCTAATTTGATCATAAAAAAGGGAGAATCTAGAAAAACTTGGTTGAAAGTTTTTAAAGTGTATTTGTTACTAGCTATTTGGTTAATCTCACCAATAGTTTATATATTGCACATTCTTACTTATCCATTAAAGATCCAAAAAATAAGAAAAGAATTAGAATATTATAAAGGAGTAAATTAGATTATTATGTTTGATGTATATATTACAAAAGCGGCTAAATGTTTACCAAATGACGCTGTTTCTAACGATGAAATGGAAGGTTATTTAGGGTTAATAAATGAAACCGCGTCCAAAGCCCGAAGACTAATACTAAGAAACAACAAGATTGTTAGCCGGTATTATGCTCTAGATAAAAAAGGGAAAAGTACTCATAATAATGCGGAATTGACTACTAATGCTATTCAAGGATTGTTTGATGATAGTTTTGGGCCACAAGACATGGAATTATTATCTTGTGGTACAACCACTCCAGATGTTTTAGCACCTTCTCATGCTGCAATGGTGCACGGATTGTTGAAAAATAAAAGCTTAGAATTAAATTCCTCTTCAGGAGTGTGTTGTGCAGGTATGAATGCTTTAAAATTTGGTTTTTTATCTATAAAGTCTGGTAATACTCAAAATGCAGTTTGTACAGGTTCAGAAAAAATATCTAATTGGATGTTAGCCAAAAAGTATGAAAATGAAGTGGTTAATTTAAAAAACTTAGAAGAACAACCAATTCTAGCTTTCAAAAAAGATTTTTTGAGATGGATGTTATCTGATGGTGCTGGCGCATTTTTGTTGGAAAATAAACCAAGTGGTACTATTTCTTTAAAGATGGAATGGATGGAAGCTTTTTCATATGCTTTCGAACTAGAAACTTGTATGTATGCTGGTGGGGATAAATTAGAAAATGGCGAAATAAAACCTTGGAATGACTACGAACCAGATCAATGGCTGAATGAATCATTATTTGCTTTCAAGCAAGATGTTAAATTATTAGACGAATTTATTTTGGTGAAAGGAGCCGAAAGTATGCGTGATGCTTTGTCCAAAAACAATATTTCATCAGATGAAATTGACTACTTCTTGCCACACGTATCATCACATTATTTTGTTGAAGGATTAAGAAAATCATTGGCAGAAAGAGGAATGGATATTCCTATGGAAAAATGGTTTATGAATTTGGCACATGTTGGTAATGTTGGTGCAGCATCCATTTATTTAGCTTTAGAGGAATTGATGAATTCAGGTAAATTAATAAAAGGAAATAAAATTCTTTTATCGGTTCCAGAAAGTGGACGTTTCTCGTATGCGTATGCTTATTTAACGGTTTGTTAATGGCAACGGTTGGAAATAATTTATTAGGAGATAAAGATTTTGTCGAATCTTTAATTCCGCAACAGTTTCCATTTGTAATGGTTGATAAATTGTACTCCTATTCCGAAACAGAATTGGTTTCTGGATTTACGATACAAGAAGAGGCAATTTTTTTCGAAAATAAATCCTTTGTTGAGTCTGGGATAATAGAACACATGGCGCAATCAGTAGCCTTACATACTGGATATCAGTTTTATTTAAGAAAAGAACAAGCTCCTACTGGTTACATTGGTTCCATAAAAAGTATCGAAATTATAGCTTTGCCCAAAGTTCAGGATAAAATAAGAACAACGGTTTCTATTTTACAGGAGTTTGCCGGTATTACTTTGGTTGATGTTGTGACCACGTTAAACGATGTTGAAATAGCCAAAGGTCAAATGAAGACTGTTTTGGCTAAATAAATTAGAACAACGTGAATTATAAAGAAACTTCAAATTTGGTTGATATAAAAAAATATTTGCCTCATCGTGCACCAATGCTTATGGTGGATATGATTTTGGAAATGGATGACGAAAAAGTCGAAACTATTTTTGAAATAAAAGAAGATAATATTTTTCTTAAAAATGGGTTTCTTACTGAATCAGGTTTGGTAGAAAATATGGCGCAAACATGTTCCTCTGTTGTTGCAAAAGATTATTTTATTGATGAAAATAAGAAGGACAAAACAGGTGTATACGTTGTTGGTTTCATTAGTGGTATCAAAACATTAAAAATCCATTCTTTGCCTAAAGTGAATGATGTTATTTTTACAAAAGCAGTATTGGTTTCAAAATTTATTACTGATTCATATAGTTTATGTGCGATGAAATGTGAAAGTTTTAATAAAGACGAATTGCTATTAGAAGGCGAGATTACTTTGTTTATTCAAGAAAATAAATCATAGACAGATACCATGAAAACAGAAGAAGTTCCCCAAGATAAAGGCAATCTTTCCAACAAAAATATGAAAGAGTTGGTTTATGCCACAGACGAAAAAGGCAATTATACCACTGCTTTAAGTACAGGTTGGGAACCTAAAACTATTGCGTTATCAAATTCTATTGAAGAGATAAGTGAGCGAATTGCAATTGCAAAATTACAAGTCGAGAATAATGAAGTTAGCCCCATTTGTTACTATATGGAATTGTGTAGAATGGATATTGGTGTGCTTTCCAGTTATGTGGGAATGTGGCAATGGCGGGTGAAAAGACACTTCAAACCCAAAGTTTTTGCTGGTTTAAGCGAATCTGTTTTGAAAAAATATGCCGAAACTTTCAATATCACTATTGCAGAATTAAAACAGATTAAAACAAGTTAATGGAAACAAATTTTACACATCATCAATCGGCTCATTGTGAAAATGGAGTTGCTTCCAATTTGTTAAAACATAATGGATTGAATATTAGTGAACCAATGGTTTTTGGAATTGGTTCTGGACTTTTCTTTGTTTATATCCCATTTCTAAAAGTAAATTACGCACCTGCTATCAGTTACAGACCCATGCCAGGTTTAATTTTTAATAAGTTGGCGAAACGTTTGGGATTAAAAATCAAAAGGCAAAAATTCTCTAGCGAAACCAATGCCATCAAAGCATTAGACGAAAATTTAAAAAATAATATTCCTTCTGGATTGCAGGTAGGAGTGTATAATTTGACTTATTTTCCAGATGAATATCGTTTTCATTTCAATGCCCACAACTTAGTGGTTTATGGTAAAACGGAAACCGATTATTTGATTAGCGATCCCGTTATGGAAAACGTAACGACACTTACGCATGCCGAATTAAATAAAGTACGTTTTGCCAAAGGGGCCTTCGCGCCAAGAGGCCAAATGTATTATCCTATTCAGATTCCTGTTAATATAGATTTGAAAGGTGCAATTATAAAAGGAATAAAAAATACTTGTCGTGATATGCTGGCACCAATGCCAATAATTGGAGTGCGAGGTATTCGATATGTGGCCAAACTAATTAAGAAATGGCCAGTAAAAGAAGGAATCAAGAAAGCCAATCATTATTTGGCTCAAATTGTTAGAATGCAGGAAGAAATAGGAACTGGTGGAGGTGGTTTTCGGTTCATATACGCTGCTTTTTTACAGGAAGCTTCTGTGATTTTAGATAATAAAGAACTTCAAGTTTTATCACTGGAAATGACTGCTATTGGTGATATGTGGAGGGATTTTGCTGTAGAAGCGTCTCGTGTTTATAAAAATAGAAGCACCAAAGTTGATGTTTACAATACACTTTCGGACGAGCTTTTGGCTATTGCCGATAAAGAAGAAGTTTTTTTTAAGAAGTTAAGGTTAGCAATTAAATAATATTATATTTAAAAAGAATAAAATTATCAATATGAGAATCTATTTATTAGGGATTTTGAGTTTAGTATTACTCTCTAGTTGTGCTGTTAATAGAAAAGTAAAATATGATGGAGTAAAATTAGATTTAACGGGTATCAAAACCAAAAATATTGATTTAGCGCTTCTAGACCATCGTGAAGCTGTGATTGATGGTTCAAGAAAACCAGACTTTGTTGGTTATATGGTAAGTGGAGCTGGAATACATTGGCCAATGGGAACGTTAAGTAAAAATAATTTAATGGATGATTTGTCAAACAATTTAGTAAATTCATTAGATAAATATAATGTAAAAGTTACAAATGTTATTACAAAATGGCAAGATGACGAAAAAACGATTAAATCAAAATTATTGGCATTAAATGGAGATATAAAAATATTTTTTGTTTTTAATCAATTGAATACAAATGGTTATGGAATTCAATTTTTATATTATAACATTAATGTGTACATATATAATAAATCAGGAGAACTTTTAAAACATAAAGTAATTGTTGGAAAAGATAAATTGGGCGGAAATATAGCATTTGGTCCATGTTCATTTGAAACCTATATGCCAAAATCTATGTCAAAATTGTTTGAAGATATTTTGAATGACAAAGAAATTTTAGAAACAATAAATAAAGATTTAATCTAAAAGGTAATAATTTTGAAATCCATCATACAAATATCAAATTTATCCAAAATGTACAAAGATGCCGAAATGTATTCTTTGGATAATTTTTCTTTGGATATAAAAGAGGGGCAGATTTTTGGTTTACTTGGTCCGAATGGAGCTGGTAAAACCACTCTGATTTCAATTCTTTGTGGATTGGTTAGACCTACTTCGGGTACTTTTACCATTGATGATTTGACGTATGCAAAAAATGCCAATGGTATAAAAAAAATAATTGGAGTTGTACCACAGGAATATGCTTTATATCCAACATTAACCGCAAGGGAAAATTTACTGTATTTTGGAAGTATGTATGGTTTAAAAGGGAATGACCTTAAAGAAAAAGTAATTAACAATCTTGATTTTTTAGGATTATTGAAGTTTGCAGATAAACGAATCGAAACTTTTTCGGGAGGAATGAAACGCCGCGTCAATTTGATTGCTGGAATTCTACACAATCCCAAGATTCTTTTTCTGGATGAACCTACCGTAGGCGTTGATGTACATTCTAAAAATGTTATTATTGATTATTTAAAGGAACTTAATAAAACGGGTACAACCATTATTTATACGTCACATCATTTATCCGAAGCGCAGGATTTTTGTACCAACATTGCCATAGTAGATAGAGGTATAATATATGCTGAGGGAACGCCAAAGGATTTAATTACTGCTACACCAAATGCCAGAAATCTGGAAGATGTTTTTATTTCATTAACCGGAAAAGAATTGAGAGATGCTATATAAAATTTGGATGTCAGTTTATAAAGAATTCTTGTTGCTGAAACGAGATATGGGAGGGGTTGTGACATTGTTTTTGATGCCGTTGGTATTAATTATAACAGTTACACTTATTCAGGATAGTACTTATAAAAAAGGTGAAGAGGTTAAAATCCCAATACTATTGGTTGATTATGACAAAGGAAATGTTTCCAAAACGATTTTTGATAATTTACAAAAAAACAACGTTTTTAGTGTAGTTACAACCATAGATAAAATTCCGATTACTGAGGCTATAGCCAAAGAAGCTGTTTTTAAAGGAAAATATCAGATGGCAATTATTATTCCATCCCATTTAAGTATTGATTTACAAGCTAATATCGATCAAAATGTTCAAAAAATTGTCAGTAGTTTGGGTTTTTCCGATTCTTTGACAACCGATTCAAAAACAAAATTAGTTAATCAAAAAGAAGTCAAACTCTACTTTGATCCAGCAGTGCAATTGAGTTTTAAAAATGGCGTTATGAATGGCATTGACAAAATGATTTCTCAAATTGAAACCAAATCCATTTACAGTACTTTTCAAGATCAATTAGGAGAAGGAGATGGTAAATTTGAACAAAAGAGTTTTATTACATTCAAAGAAATCGTTCCTAAAATCAACAATAAAGATAATAAACCAAATTCTGTGCAACACAATGTTCCAGCTTGGACACTTTTTGCTATATTTTTCATTGTTATTCCATTGTCAATCAATATAGTAAAGGAAAAAACGCAAGGAACTTTTATTCGCTTAAGAACCAATCCAGTTTCTAATATGATTGTTTTGGGAGGTAAAACAGTTATGTATTTAATCATTTGTTTGATTCAGTTTTATATGATGATTGCAGTTGCCATATTTTTATTTCCTCATTTGGGACTACCGGCTCTGAATGTAGAAGGAAATCTATTATTGATGAGTGTTGTAGCCTTATTTTCTGGATTAGCGGCAATTGGTTTTGGTATTTTATTGGGTACTATTGCCAAAACACAAGAGCAATCGGCTCCTTTTGGTGCTACAGCCGTGATTATTTTAGCAGCTATAGGTGGCGTTTGGGTTCCCGTATTTGCCATGCCTAAAATAATGCAAGTTATTGCGCAATCCTCACCAATGAACTGGGGACTTGAAGCTTTTTATGATGTACTTTTGCGTAACGCATCCTTTTGGGATTTAGTTCCAGAATTGAGTTTGTTATTTTTATTTTTTATAGTTACCACAACGATAGCATTGCTGTATGAAAAGAAGAAAAGAGCAGTTTGACGAAGCAACCGCTTTAACCGTTTCACTAGAGATTCGAGTACGTTTCAATGAAACCGACCCGCTTGGAATAGTGTGGCACGGCTATTATATTACCTATTTTGAAGATGGGAGAGAGGCTTTTGGTCGTCATCACGGGATTTCCTATTTGGATATTTTTGATAGTGGCTATACAACACCTATTGTAAAATCAAGTTGTGAACATAAATTGTCATTGCGTTATGGTGATGTAGCCCGCATAGAAACTACTATTGTTGATACTCCTGCGGCAAAAATGATTTACAGATACAAAATATTTGATGCCAAAAATGAAATTGCTTGTTCAGGAGAAACTGTTCAGGTTTTTTTGGATAAAGATGGAGAATTAATGCTAACAAATCCTCCTTTTTTTGAAGAGTGGAAACGAAAAGTAGGCCTTATAAAATAAAATGATAAAAGAAGTTTACATAACCGAAACGAATTGCATTACACCCATAGGGTTTGATGTGACCTCCAATATAAAAAATATTGGTGATGAAGTTTCTGGTATTCAATTGCATGATAAACCAAAGTTGTTTCATGTGCCATTTTACGCTTCTATAATTGATGATGCCGATTTGGATTTAGCTTTCGCCAAAATTACTGCAGCCACTCACTATTCTAGATTAGAGAAAATGATGATTTTGGCTTTAGATCCCATCATTAAAAAGGCTAAATTCGTTTTCAGTGAGCGAACTGGTTTTTTACTGTCAACTACAAAAGGGAATGTTACGGCTTTAGAAAATCAAAATTTAGAATCTGCTTATTTACATCAATTAGCTCAAACGATTGCTGATTTTTTTAAATTTAAAACAGAGCCAATTGTGGTTTCAAATGCTTGTGTTTCTGGAATATTGGCTGTTTCGGTGGCCAAAAGGTTACTACAGGCTGAAGTTTTTGATAATGTATTTATAGTTGCAGGGGATGAAATTTCGAAATTTATTTTATCAGGATTCAACTCTTTTCAGGCCATGAGTGATTTGCCGTGTAAGCCTTATTCAATAAACAGAACTGGAGTTACATTAGGCGAAGCTGCTGCTGCGGTTTTGGTTTCTTCGAATAAAGAAAACGCCAAAATAAAAGTAATAGGAGATGGCTCTATCAATGATGCGAATCATATCTCGGGACCATCTAGAACTGGTGAAGGTCTTTTTAGAAGCATTCAAAGTGCTTTGGCGGAAGCCAAAATAAACAGCAGTCAAATTGATTATATTTCAGCACATGGTACAGCAACTCTATATAACGATGAAATGGAAGCTATAGCCTTGAACAGATTAGGATTAGAAAATGTTCCAGTCAATAGTCTGAAAGGATTTTATGGACATACGTTGGGAGCTTCGGGATTATTAGAAACCGTTATCGGAATTCAATCGGTACAGGAAAGCAAATTGTTTGTTTCCTTGGGATTTGACACTATTGGAGTGAGTCAGCCAATTCATATTATTGAAAAAAATGAGGATAAAAATATTCGTTATTTTCTAAAAACAGCTTCAGGTTTTGGTGGTTGCAATACAGCAGTTTTATTCGAAAAAGTTAACTAATGGCAGCAAACAGAACCTATATAAAATCCTTTTGTACGATTCAGAATAATCAAATTTCACTGAATGGTGAAACTGTTTTCGGTACGGAACAGACTGTGTTTACCGATTTTTCAAAGAAAGCCTATCAGTTTTTGGAAATGAATTATCCTAAATTTTTTAAAATGGATAATTTGAGTAAATTGGCTTTTTTAGGAGCAGAATTGCTTTTGAGAACTAAAGGTGAATCGTCTAAAGAGAATAATACGGCATTGGTATTTGCCAACAAATCATCAAGTTTGGATACTGATGTGAAATATCAAAATTCAATTTCTGACACCGAAAATTATTATCCGAGTCCAGCGGTATTTGTTTATACATTGCCGAATATTTGTTTAGGAGAAATTAGTATCAAACATCAATTGAAAAGCGAAAATTCTTTCTTTATATTTGCGGATTACAATCCTGAATTTATGGAAAAGTACAGCAACATACTTTTGAAAACCCAAAAAGCAGATAAAGTTTTGTGCGGTTGGGTTGAATATTATAAGGAAGAGTATAAAGCCTTTCTGTATGTAGTAGATACCAAAGATGAATTAGAACACAATCAAGAATTATTAAAAAAATTATACAAACATTAATTATGGAAGCATTAAAGCAAGAATTAAAAAGTAAAATCATTGAAGTTTTAAACCTGGAAGATATTGCAATAGCAGATATAAATGATGATGATGCCTTATTTGGTGACGGATTGGGGCTGGATTCTATTGATGCCTTGGAACTTATTGTAATGTTGGATAAAGATTACGGAATCAAATTGGTTGACCCAAAAGAAGGGAAAACTATTTTTAAGTCTATAGAAACTATGGCTGCTTATATTTCTGAAAACAGAGTTAAGTAATAATTTAAGATTTTAGAGTGTAGATTTTAGATTAATTGGAGTCTAAAATTAATCTAAAATCTGCAATCTAAAATCTAAAATGTCTAAAGGAGTTGCCATAACAGGAATGGGTATTATTTCTTCAATCGGTAATACGGTTGAGGAGAATTACAATGCATTATTGAATAGTCAAATTGGGATCACCACTATCGAAAATATTACTACAGTGCATGCTGATGTAATAAAGGTTGGTGAAATAAAAAAAAGCAATCAGGAGTTAATTGAAGAATTGCAATTAGACAAAGACAATAATTTTACAAGAACGGCTATGCTGGGTACAATCGCAGCGAAACAAGCCTTGAAAAATGCTGGTATAACTTCAATAAACGAATACAGAACAGGATTGATTTCTGCTACTAGTGTGGGCGGAATGGATATGACGGAACGTTATTATCATGAATACTTTGAAAATCCAGAAGTTGTAAAATACATTAGCAGTCACAATGCCGGAGATAATACTGATAAAATGGCGCATGAATTGGGATTGAAAGGCATGGTAACAACCATTAGTACAGCCTGCTCTTCTGCTGCAAATGCAATTATGTTAGGCGCTCGATTGATACAATCAGGAAAACTCGATCGTGTTATTGTTGGAGGAACCGATGCTTTATCCAAATTTACCATTAATGGTTTTAAAACACTTATGATTTTATCAGATGGTTACAACAAACCTTTTGATAATGAAAGAACGGGTTTGAATCTCGGCGAAGCAGCTGCTTATTTGGTTTTAGAATCGGAGGAATTGGTCAAAAAAGAAAATAAAAAAGTATTGGCTAGAGTTTCTGGTTATGGAAATGCAAATGATGCTTTTCATCAAACTGCCTCTTCCGAAAATGGAGACGGTGCTTTTTTGGCAATGGAAAAAGCCTTTAAAATAGCCCAATTAAAACCAGAACAAATCGATTATATCAATGTTCATGGTACTGCAACACCCAATAATGATTTATCCGAAGGAAGAGCGATTGTTCGATTGTTTGGCGAAAATAACGCTCCAGATTTTAGTTCAACCAAACCTTTTACCGGACATACATTAGCGGCCGCAGCGGCTGTTGAAGCGGTTTATAGCGTATTGGCAATACAAAACAATGTGGTTTTCCCAAATCTGAATTTTAAAACACCAATGGAGGAATTCAATTTGATACCTCAAACTACTTTAAAACATAAAAAGATAGAACATGTTCTTTCTAATTCTTTTGGATTTGGAGGAAATTGTTCGACTCTTATATTTTCAAAAAGCGAATAGTATTTCAATATGAAAAAGACATATATTAACGGACTAGGTTGTATTTCGGCTCAAAAAACGTTCGATACTATTTTTTTGGAAGAAGCAGAATTAAACGAAAATGACACTGTTTTTGCTTTAAAAGTTCCCATTTATAAAGATTTTATTCCTCCTGTTGCGATTAGAAGAATGGCAAAAGGAGTCAAAAACGGAATTGTAGCTTCGACTCTTGCATTGTGTGAAGCCAAGTTAGAAACTGTTGATGCAATTATTACTGGAACCGGAATGGGTTGTATTGAAGATTCTGAAAAATTTTTGAAAGCTATTTTAGATAATGATGAACAGTTTTTAACACCCACTTCGTTTATCCAATCGACACACAATACGGTTGGAGGACAAATTGCTTTGGGCTTGCAATGCAAATCGTATAATTTGACCTATGTAAACGGTTCTGTATCTTTTGAATCTGCTCTTTTTGATGCAAAAATGAAGATTGAAGAGCAGGAAGCATCTTCTATATTAGTTGGAGGAATTGATGAAACTGCTGATTATACGTTGTCTTTGTTTAAATTGGCTGGATTTTTAAAGAAAGAAAATCAAGGACCTTATTCCGTTTTAGAATCAACTACTAATGGAGTTGTTTTTGGGGAAGGGGCTACTTTTTTTGCTTTAGAAAATGAAATAAAAGAAAATACAATTGCCGAAATTTTAGATGTAGAAATCCTGAATAAATTGGATGTATCCGAGGTTGAAGGAAAGATTATTTCTTTTTTAGCTTCAAATGATCTGAAAATTAATGAAATTGACGCTATAATTTTAGGATATAATGGCGATGTTGAATCTGATTTGTATTATAAAAATCTTTCTAAAATTACTTTTGCAAATATCCCGCAAGTATATTACAAACATTTAAGTGGGGAGTATGATACTGCTTCTGCATTTGGGTTATGGATTGGTTCAAAAATTATCCAAACGCAAAATATTCCCGATATTGTAAAAATAAATGCACTTGATAAAGCAACGTATAAAACTATACTTTTGTACAATCAACGCAATGGAAAAGATCATAGTTTTACTTTAATATCAAGCTGTTGAAACATAAAATTGTAACTGTTTTTTTTATTTTGTTTCTAATACTACTCGCTTTGATTAGCTTCTTTGTAGTAATAGAAGTCCATTTTTTTATTATTGTTGCTTGTTTTTGGTTTTTGATTGTATTTTGGGGCTCTACGTTTGTGGCTTCCAATTATCATGTCAAAACCTATTGCAGTAATCCATTGGAAAACGAAAAGAAAATTGCGATTACCTTTGATGATGGACCAAATGAAATAACAATTACGGTTTTAGATGTATTACGGAAGTACAATGCTAAAGCCACTTTTTTTTGTATTGGAAAAAATATAGCAAAACACCCCGATATTTTAAAAAACACGATAAAGGAAGGACATGCCGTTGGAAATCATTCCTATAGTCATTCTCCTTTTTTTGATTTTTATAATAAAAATCAAATTATTGCTGAAATTGAACAAACCGATGCTTTGATTGAATCTGTTTCGGGTTTGAAACCAAAATTATTCAGACCGCCTTATGGGGTAACCAATCCTTCCATTCGAAGAGCATTGAAGGTAACCGAGCACCAAACGATTGGTTGGAATATTCGATCATTGGATGGGATTATCAAAAACGAAAAGTTTCTTTTGAATCGAATTGTAAAAAGAATTAAACCTGGAGGAATTGTACTTTTGCACGATACGTCGAGTCAAACGGTAAGCGTCCTAGAAGAATTGTTATCGTTTTTACAAAAAAATAATTACACTGTTGTTCCCTTAGAGGAACTCCTGAATATAAAAGCTTATGCGAATTAAATTTTTTCTGCTATTACTATTTTTGAGTGTCGGTCCTTTTAAATCATTGGCGCAAGAGCAAAAAATGAGCGAAAGTGAGATTGCTTCTTTCAAACAATCTGTTGCTGTTGTTTCTAAAAAAATCAACACTTTAAGTACAGATTTTATTCAATACAAGCATCTTGATTTTCTTTCGAAAGACATTGAAACATCTGGTAAAATGGTTTTCAAAGAGCCTAATTTATTGCTTTGGCAGTACAAAAAACCCTATAATTATTCGATTGTTTTTAAAAACGGAAAAATATTGATTAATGATGAAGGAAAGAAAAGCGCCGTAGATATTGGAAACAGTAAATTATTCGGAAAAATAAATAAGCTAATTGTGGGTAGTGTGAGTGGTGATTTATTTGATGATAAGGAATTTTCTATTTCATACTTTAAAAATAAAGACCAAAATACGGCCAAGTTTATTCCAAATGAGGCGACACTAAAGAAATATATCAAACAAATAGAATTGACTTTTAACAAAGGCGATGCAACGGTTATACAAGTTAAGTTATTGGAATCCTCAGCAGATTTTACCCGAATTGTATTTAAAAACAAAATAATCAATACCAAAGTCGATGAAGCTTCTTTTACAAATTAGTAGTATTCTGGTTCTTGTATTGTCGTCTTGTTCTACCAATAAAGTGTTGAAGGAATATAAAACTGTAGCTTTAGAAAAAACTTTTTTGGAAGTGCCTTATTTTTCTAATCCTCAATTGGATTATGTTTACAAGGCTAATATAACAGTTTATGGAAAAGAATTAACCGGTATTTTTATCGCAAAAAAAATTGATGACAGTACGCACAGAGTCGTTTTTACAACAGAATTTGGCAATAAACTCATGGATTTTGAAATTTCAGAGAATGATTTCAAAGTCAATTATATTTTGGAGGAATTGGATAGAAATATTGTGATAAATACATTAATAACTGATTTTAGATTGCTTTTAAGATGTCATTACACGATTAGCGAACAATATGAAAATGCTGAGAATAGTGTTTATTTATCATTAGATAAAACTAAAATGAATTATCTGTTCTTTTCCAAATCAACAAATAAATTAAGTAAAATTGTACATGCATCTAAAAGAAAAGAAATAATAAACCTTTTTTTTAGTTCGGAAAACAATATTTTTGCAGAAAAAATTAGCATCCAACATAAAAATATTAAATTAACAATTGCACTAAATTATTTTAACCAACAAGACAATTAACTACTATGAATTTTAAAATGAAAATTGCCAAAGGATTATTAATTTTACTTTTTACTTTTTTTGGAACAATTCAAGCGCATGCTCAAGTGAGTTTCAGACCTGGATTGCGTGGAGGTGCCAATTTTAGCCACTTCACAAAAGGAGACAATTATTATACTGACCTTAATAATCCATCAAATCTAGGTACAACGAATATTCAGTTTGATACAAAAACAGATTTTTATATTGGTTTTTATGGTGCAATAAAACTTTCAAGATTTTATACTTTACAGCCAGAAATCAATTATTCTGCTCAAGGATCAAAGTATAGATCAATTAATACGAATACTACTTTAGATGTTGATTATTTATCGATAGGAGTAGTAAATAAATTTACATTTGCAGATCGATTCAACGTGCATTTAGGCCCGACACTCGATTTTGTTACAAATAAAAACTTTGATACCGATACCAATTTTGATATGGCTTTTGTATTAGGTGTGGGATTAAATTTGACACCCAATTTTGGAATAGAAGCTAGAGTAAAAAAAGGTATTATTCCAGTTGCTGATTTTAATGAGAACCATACTAATGTCGTTTTTTCTTTAGGAGGAACTTATACTTTTGATGTAAAATAAGCTATGTTATTAAAAGATTTTTATACTATAATTTCGTTGGAAAACACTGCAGATTCTAAATACAAAGCTGTAATTTTAGTCAATGAAAAGCATGAAGTTTTTAAAGGACATTTTCCTGGAAATCCGATAATGCCTGGAGTTTGTATGATGCAAATTATAAAAGAACTGACAGAGCAAATTACAGGAAGTGCACTATTTATGCAATCATTATCAAATGTTAAATTCATGGCTTTGATTAATCCATTTAATACACCAGAATTACTTTTGGATTTGGATGTCACCGCTACAGAAGATAATTTGATAAAAGTGAAAAATGTGAGTTATTTTGGTGAAACTGTGGCTTTAAAATTAAGCAGTGTATATAGAAAAGTTTAGTTTTAAAACCTCTCGATACTTATGTAGTAATGATTTTTTTTCTTAATGTCATTTCGTTATTTCGAGATAAATAACAAACTTTTTTTTGTCTTAGAGAATAATTGGTCATCAATGTATAATTTTATGAAATTTTAATTTATAAAAATGAAATCGCCATGACAGAAGCTGTCTCAAACACCTATGAAGATCTAGCGATGCCATATTCCTATAAAAAACAAATATGATCTACATATGAAAACTATTTTTTTATTTCTTTTTTTATTTCTTTCCAGTACTCCTTCTATAACTGAAATCAGGAAATTATATACAACCGCTACTGATTCTGAAATTAATGCTAAAGAGTTTGCCGCAAAACTAAATGAGGTAGGCAAAGAAGACAGTAAAACTTTGGTTGCATACAAAGGAGCTTCTTTGGCAATTATTTCTAAATTAGAAAAAAAGATTTCAGATAAATCTAAGAAGTTTAAAGAAGGTTCAAGTTTAATTGAATATGCTGTTGCAAATGAGCCAAATTCAATAGAAATTAGAATGATCCGATTGAGTGTTCAGGAAAATGTACCTAAGATTGTAAATTATAGAGGAAATAAAAAGGAAGATAAAAAGTTCCTATTAGACCATTTTAAAGAACAATCAGGAGCTTTGAAAACCTATATTGGTGATTTTATTACGCAATCAAAAAGTTTTACAGCTACCGAAAAACTTTTGGTAAAATAATTATTTGATAAATAGCTGAAGTCTTCAAATGGATCGCAATCTAGGTTTAGCAAATATTGTGATTGTTTACAGAAGAAGTAAAATTGTAACTTAAACAACATTGGATTAAAAAGTTTAAAGAAAGAGTAAATGAGTGCTAGTTTTCCAGAAACAGAACGAATGGAGCAATTAAAAGTTTGTGTTATTATACCGACCTATAATAATCACAAAACGTTGAAGCGTGTTTTAGATTCGGTTTTGCAATATACTTCAAATGTTATTGTGGTCAACGATGGCTCTACCGATAGTACGAATGAAATTTTGGAAGTTTACTCGCATTTGGAACAAATTCACCATACTAAAAATACCGGAAAAGGAAGGGCGATACGGAATGGTATAAAAAAAGCATTGGAATTGAATTACAATTATGCCATAACTATAGATTCAGACGGTCAGCATTTTGCTTCGGATATTCCCAGTTTTATCGCAGCTCTTGAAAAAGATGCCGATGCACTCTTGATAGGAAGTCGCAATATGACTCAGGAAAATGTACCCAAAAAAAGTAGTTTTGGTAATAAGTTCTCTAATTTTTGGTTTTGGTTTGAAACTGGAAATAAGTTAGAAGACACCCAATCGGGTTATAGATTGTATCCTTTACAAAAAATCCCAAATCGTTTTTTTACCAATAAATTTGAGTTTGAAATAGAAATAATCGTACGTTCAGCTTGGAAAAATATTCCTGTCAAGAACATACCGGTACAGGTTTTGTATGACCCCGTAGAACGAGTTTCTCATTTTAGACCTTTCAAAGATTTTACGAGAATTAGTATTCTCAATACTGTTTTGGTAACTATTACTTTGATTTATATAAAACCGCGAAATTTTGTTCAGAAATTAAAAAAAAAAGGACTTAAAAAATTTTTCCTTGAAAATGTACTAGAAAGCAATGATTCAAATGCCCGTAAATCATTTTCAATAGCATTAGGCGTTTTTATTGGGATTTCACCTTTTTGGGGATTTCAAACGATTCTAGTTTTGTTTTTGGCTGTTTTGTTAAAGTTGAATAAAGCAATTGCTTTTGCTTTTTCCAATGTGAGTTTCCCGCCTTTCATTCCATTTATTATTTATGCATCGTTAAAAATCGGCAGTTATTTTATAACAAATGAAAAACCATTGATTCTTAATATGAATATGACATTGGCAGATATTCAAAAGAATATTATGCAATACGTTGTTGGTAGTTTTGTTCTAGCTACTTTTATGGCTATTTTATTCGGCTTAACGAGTTATTTGTTACTCACTTTGATGGATAATTTAAAAAATAAAAAGTAGCAGTATGCACCAATATCTATTCTTTTTAAATTCATTCATCGCCAAGAGAAAATTATTTTCAATTGGTATAGCAGTTGCTATAGTTTTGTTTTTGGGATTCTTTGCTTCCCAAATTTCATTTCAGGAGAATATAAATCAATTAATTCCTTCGAACGATACATCTGGCATAACTACAAAAGTATTGGATCAGGTTAATTTTGCTGATAAAATCACCATTATTATTTCCAACAAGAAGCAGGGTTCGACCGAGGATTTAACAGCATTTGCCAATACTTTTATAGACAGTCTGGATGTAAATTGTCAGCCTTTTGTGGACAAAGTACAAGGTAAAATTGAAGAAGAAAATATACAAGAGACTTTTGATTTTGTGTATGCCAATTTGCCGTTATTTTTAGATCAAAAGGATTATGTGGCAATTCAAAATAAATTGCAAAAGGATAGTATTGCAAATAGCGTTGCCAGCGATTATAAATCATTAATTTCTCCTGCGGGATTGGTTTCCAAAGATTTTATTCTTCGTGATCCGCTTGGTATTTCGTTTATTGCATTGAAGAAAATGCAACAACTCAGCATTGGGGATAATTTTGCAATTGAAAATGGTTTTGTGTTAACCAAGGATAAACAGCATTTATTACTTTTTCTAACTCCAAAATTGGCTACAAATGAAACAGATAAAAATTCCATTTTCATTTCAAAACTGGAAAAAATTAGAATAAATTTGAATGAACATTTCAAAGGCAAAGTTGAAATGACTTATTTTGGGTCAACACCTGTTGCTGTTGCCAACGCCACTCAAATCAAAGCTGATGTGCAAAACACTTCCATTTTTGCTGGAATTACATTGATTTTGCTCTTGGCTTTTTTCTATCGAAGTTTGTCTACACCAATAATTATTTTCATTCCATCATTGCTTGGAGCTCTTTTTGCTTTGACTGTTTTGTATTTCTGCAAAGGTAGTATTTCGGCAATTTCATTGGGAATAAGTTCGATATTATTAGGAGAAACTACAGATTATTCTATTTATGTTTTGACACATTTGAGAAATAATAAAGATGTCAAATTATTATATAAAGACATTACAAAACCATTGTTGCTTTGCGGAATCACAACGTCGATTACTTTTTTGTGTTTGTTTTTTATCAAATCGGAAGCTTTGCAGGATTTAGGGATTTTTGCTGCCTTAAGCGTGGTTTCAACATCTGTGTTTTCATTGGTTTTGATACCAATTTTGTATCGTCCGCAATCTTCAAAACAAATTATTGAAACAGCTATAAAACCATCAAATTCCAATTCAGTTCATCAATTTTCATTTTCAAAGGCAAAAGGGCAAAATATAATTGATACATTGGGAGGGTATTCCTATCACAAAAATAAAGTGTTGATTGGTTCCATGCTATTGTTGTTGGTTGTGTCGCTTTTTACCTATTCAAAAGTGACTTTCAATAATGATCTTTCTGCTTTGAATTTTATGACACCTAAATTGAAAATGGCTGAGAAACAATTGGACCATATTGCCAATAGTGACTCCTCAAAATCGATTTATTTAGCAACATATGGAAAAAGTTATAATGAAGTCGTAGCAAATAATAATGCTCTTTTCCAAGTTTTGGTAAAAGACAAACAAGCAAACGGAATTTTAAATTTTAGCTCGATAGGTGGAATTGTTTTTTCGGCCGAAGTGCAAAAACAAAAAATTGCAGAGTGGAATACTTTCTGGGACACCCAAAAAAAAGCCAGTTTAACTCAATCGTTACAAAGCGAAGGCAGTCGATATGGTTTTAAAGCCACTACATTTGATGGTTTTTATGAGTTATTGAATAAAAGTTTTAAGCCAATAACCATTGAAGAATATCTTAGAGTGAAATCTTTTTATTTGGATGAATTTATAGCTCAAAAGAATGGATTTTATACCATTTCTACCTTGGTGAAAGTTCCTGTTGAAAAAAGGGATTGGTTTGTAAACGAAGTTAAAAAACAACCCAATCTAGTTGTTATTGATAGACAACAAACCAATGAAACATTTCTGGGTACGCTAAAAACAAATTTTGAAGATTTGGTTAATTATTCTTTTATTGCCGTGTTTTTTGTATTGTTGTTGGCATTTAGAAAAGTAGAATTGGCTATTATTAGCATTATTCCAATCTTGATAAGTTGGATATTTACAGCAGGGCTAATGGGAATCTTTGGTTTGCAATTTAATGTGGTCAATGTCATTGTTTGTACCTTGATATTTGGAATAGGAGTTGATTACAGCATTTTTATGACTTCGGCTTTGCAAAAGGAATATACTTTTGGAAAAATTGAATTGCCTAGTTATAGAACCTCAATTTTATTATCGGTAGCTACGACAATTTTAGGGATTGGTGTACTTATTTTTGCTCATCATCCCGCCTTAAAATCCATTTCTTTAATTGCGATAATTGGAATATTTTCGGCATTGATGATTACCTTTATTCTACAACCTTTGGTGTTTCATTTTTTTGTTACCAATCGAGTAAAAAAAGGAAAAGCACCTTTTGAAATCAGACTATTATTACATTCGGTTTTGTCATTTTCTTACTTTGGTTTAGGTGGTTTTTTATTGTCAATGGTCAGTTGGATTTTGATGCGAATTATTCCTTTTTCGGATAAAACAAAACGTAGAGCCTTTCATTTTGTTTTATCCAAGTTTATGCATTCAGTCTTGATGACTTATCCTTCGATAAAACGCAAAATCACAAATGTTTCTAACGAAAAGTTTGATAAACCAGCTGTAATTATTGCCAATCACAGTTCGTTTCTGGATATATTAGCCATTGGTATGTTGAACCCAAAAATCATTTTTTTGGTCAGTGATTGGGTGTATAACTCACCTGTTTTTGGCAAAGGAGTTCGATTGGCAGGATTTTATCCAGTGTCCAGCGGAATGGATAATGGAATAGAACATTTACGAACCAAAGTAGCCGAAGGATTTTCTATTATGGTTTTTCCAGAAGGTACACGATCTGATGATAATTCGATTAAACGTTTTCATAAAGGAGCCTTTTATTTGGCAGAACAATTGCAATTAGACATTGTGCCGATAGTCATTCATGGCTATTCGGAGGTTTTGCCCAAGGGGGATTTTGTAATTAACGGAGGTGTTACAACTGTGACTATTTTGGATCGTATTTCATTTAATGATACCAGTTTTGGAAATAATTTGGCAGAACGTACCAAAAAAATAAGTACTTTTTTTAAGTTACATTATAAACAATTACGTTTGGATTTAGAAGGAAAGGATTATTTTAGAGCAAAGTTAATCAATAGTTATGCTTTCAAAGAATCTGAAATTATACAAGCGGTAAAAGTAGACTTAGAGCAGCATTTAACATTATACTATAATTTAAATAAATGGATTGATGCTAAAGCTAAAATAGCGCATTTTGCCAATGATTATGGGCAATTAGATGTTTTATTAGCTTTGCAGGAACCACAGAGAAAAATTGATGCGATACTCGTTTCGGGTAAAAATCGTGCTGTTGCCCAAAACAATTATATTGTAGGGAAAAGAAAGATACTTTATGGGGCGCCAATGGAGTTAATTGTTCTAAAGAAATATGATATTGTTTTGATTTCAGATGAAAGTGCAATTGACAATTACAATTTGGAAACCATTTGCAATTTAGCACCAACAGTCCTATTATTAAAAGCAGATAATCTAAAACCGATAATTTTGAAATTTGGTTTTAGCATTGAATTTGAGATGGAAAATTTAATTATTCTTAAGAAAAAAGTAGAATGAGAATAAAGAAACACTATGATGTCGTTATAATTGGAAGCGGATTGGGAGGACTCGTTTCGGCAATCATTTTGGCCAAAGAAGGTTATAGTGTTTGTGTCTTGGAAAAAAACAATCAGTATGGTGGGAATCTGCAAACATTTGTAAGGGACAAAACTATTTTTGACACCGGTATTCATTACATCGGTGGTTTAAGTGAAGGTCAGAATCTGTATCGCTATTTCAAATATATTGGAATAATGGATGATTTAAATTTAAAGAAATTAGACGAGAATGGACATGATATGATTTCTTTCGGTGATGTAAGTCAGGAGTTTCCTCATGCGCAAGGCTATCAAAATTTTATACAACAATTGGCTCATTTTTTTCCTGAGGAAGAAGAAGCAATACGCAAATATTGTGATGCTATAATAGCAACCTGTAATTCTTTTCCACTTTATAATTTAAGATCGGAAGGGCAATATGATACTGATATTTTGGGAGTAAATGCCAAAGTGTTTATTGACGGATTAACTGAAAATAAATTGTTGAGATCCGTTTTTTCGGGCAGTAATTTTCTATATGCCGGGAGTGGCGATAAATCCCCATTTTATGTACATGCATTGACGGTGAATAGTTATATGCAAAGTGCATGGCGTTGTATAAATGGAGGTAGCCAAATAACAAAACAATTATTAAAACAACTCAAAAAACACGGTGGAGTAGTTTTTAAATATAAAGAAGTACAAGAATTGGCCATTGAGAATAATGCTGTTACAAAAGCTATAATAAAAGACGGTACGAGTGTTTCTGCAAAGTATTTCATATCTAATGTGGATCCTAAAACCACCTTGAAAATGGCAGGTGAAGATCATTTTAGGAAAGCCTTCGTTAATAGAATTTCTAGTTTAGAAGGAGGAGTTTCAGCCTTTAGTTTGTATATCGTATTTAAACCAAAAACTTTTAAGTATTCCAATCGAAATTATTACCATTTTACACATAGTGACGAGGTTTGGACAGCACAGGACTATACGGAGGATACTTGGCCAAAAGCATTTATGGCTTCGATGAATGCTTCAAAAAATGATGATGGTTGGGCAGAGGGAATGACATTTTTAACTTATATGAAATTTTCTGAGATGGATTCTTGGAAAGAAACATTCAATACTGTTGCAAATGAAAATGACAGAGGAGAGAGTTATGAAGCTTTCAAAATTCGAAAAACAAATCGTTTTTTGGAAGCAATAGAACAAAAGTTTCCTGGAATTAAAACTTGTATTAGATCAGTACATAATTCGACACCTTTGTCATATAGAGATTATATAGGAGGGCATAACGGAAATATGTATGGTTATGAAAAGGATTCCAATAATCCGATGAAAACTTTTATTCCTTCCAAAACAAAGTTAGATAATCTTTATCTTACAGGTCAAAGTGTTAATATGCACGGTGTTTTGGGAGTCACAATAGGTGCTGTTGTTACTTGCTCAGAGATTTTAGGAAAAACATATTTGGTCAATAAAATCAATCAAAACGCCTAATGACATTAGTTTAAAGTGCATGAAAAAACATCTTTGTTATATTGTATTTCTCTTTTTTATGGTTGCTTCTTGTGGCACTTCAAAATCGATGCGACACCAACCTAATATCGCAAATTACAACAGCACCATCCCCATTGTTGAAAAAAAGTCCAATACTGCTTTTTATACAGGTCATAATTTTTTACTTAAAAACAAACAAAAATTGTGGGAACTCTACGTTGAAGGAGATCCTCTGGAGCGTGGTTTGGCTATTGGCAGTTTGACGGATTCTTTATTAAAAAAACAAGAGTATGTTTTCTTTGAAAAAGTAAATGATTTGGTTCCTTCCAATTTTAAAAAGCGTGTAATGGTTGACTTTTTAAATTGGTACAATCGGAAGTTATTCTTAAATGTAGAAAATGAATTTCAAGCCGAAATTTATGGGCTTTCACAATATTCACCTCAGGATTTAAACTATATTGCTCCAAGTTTTTTAAGAGATTTGTATTTGCATGGTGCTCATGATATTGGTCATGCTGTTCAGGACTTAGCTTTAGTAGGTTGTTCATCATTTGCTGCTTGGGGTGATAAAACCGAAGATGGAAATTTAATTCTTGGACGAAATTTTGATTTTTATGTTGGTGATGCTTTCGCAAAAGATAAAATAGTGGCATTTGTCAATCCAAAAGACGGCTACCCTTTTATGATGCTAACTTGGCCTGGAATGATAGGAGTCTGCTCTGGTATGAATGTCGAAGGTTTGACAGTAACCATAAATGCGGGTAAGTCAAAAATTCCATTGATTGCCAAAACTCCAATCTCTATTTTGACTCGAGAAATAGTGCAATATGCAAAAACCATTGATGAAGCAATTGCAATTGCAAAAAAGAAAAAAGTATTTGTTTCAGAATCAATTATGGTGGGAAGTGCCAAGGATAATAGGGCCGTTTTAATTGAAATTACACCTGATAATTTGGGAGTTTTTGAAGTGTCCAATGGTACTCAGTTGGTAAGTACCAATCATTTTCAAAGTGATGCTTTAAAAGGGAATGAACGTAATAAAAAACAAATTAAAAACAGTCATTCCCAATATCGTTTTGATCGAATGAACCAGTTATTGGATCAAAGTTCAAAAATTACTCCTCAAATTGCAGTGGATATATTACGAAACAAAGAGGGACTAAATAATATACCTTTGGGCTACGGGAATGATAAGGCTTTAAATCATTTATTAGCTCATCATGGAATTGTCTTTCAGCCTGCAAAACAATTAGTTTGGGTTTCGTCTAGTCCTTATCAATTGGGTGAATTTGTCTGTTATGATTTGTCTGCTATTTTTAAAAACAGCAATGCAAATGGCAACTTAGTTTCCATAGAAGATGAATTTAAAAATATTGCTGCTGATCCTTTTTTAGAAACAGTCGAATACAAAAACTATGAACAATTTCGGGTAGAAGATAAAAAAATGGACTTTTTTTTAGAAAACAAAAAAGAATTATCTCCTGATTATATCAACTATTATCAATCGTTAAATCCTGATTATTGGGTTGTTTATTATAAAGTTGGATTGTACTTTTATCAAAATAAAAAATATACTTTGGCTAAAGAACAATTTGAAAAAACATTGACCAAAGAGATTTCCACACTTCCTGAAAGAGAAAAGATTAGCCATTATATTAAGAAAATAAAAACAAAACGATTATGATTCCAAAGATAGAACTAGCCACTACAACCGAAATAAAATCGTTTCAGGAACAAAAATTAGTAGAAATATTAAACTATGTCAATAGCAATTCTCCTTTTTATAAAGCTCTTTTTTCTAAAAAAAATATTGATATTTCCAGTATAAAAACCCTTGAGGATTTATCGCTTTTGCCCCTTACCAAAAAAGAAGATTTACAAAAGCACAATGATGATTTTTTGTGTGTTTCTGCAAATAAAATTATAGATTATGCCACTACATCTGGAACTTTGGGCGATCCTGTTACTTTTGGATTGACCGATAAAGATTTGGATCGATTGGCTTATAACGAAGCCATTTCATTTGATTGTGCGGGTATAAAAGAAGGTGATGTTGTGCAACTAATGACCACTATTGATCGCCGTTTTATGGCAGGATTGGCTTATTTCTTGGGTCTTCGAAAAATGAAAGTAGGAGTGATTCGTGTTGGTGCGGGAATACCAGAATTGCAGTGGGATTCTATTTTAAAATACAAACCTACGTATTTAATTACTGTTCCTTCCTTTTTATTGAAAATGATCGAATATGCCGAAAATCACAGTATTGACTTGAATAATTCGAGTGTAAAAGGCGCTATCTGTATTGGAGAACCTCTCCGAAATCAAGATTTCAGCATGAATGTGTTATCCAAAAAAATTACGGATAAATGGAACATCAAGTTGTTTTCAACCTATGCTTCTACCGAAATGAGTACAGCCTTTACAGAATGTGAACATGGAGTAGGAGGGCATCATCATCCCGAATTGATTATTATTGAAGTACTGGATGCAGCTAATAATCCAGTAAAAAATGGTGAATCTGGTGAATTAGTATTTACCACTTTGGGAATAGAAGCCATGCCGTTGATCCGTTTTAAAACAGGTGATATTGTACAATTGCATACCGAACCTTGTTTGTGTGGTCGAAAAACAATGCGAGTGGGACCCGTTATTGGAAGGAAACAACAAATGATAAAATACAAAGGAACAACTTTGTATCCGCCTGCGATGAATGATGTTTTGAACGATTTTGATAACATTGAAAGTTACATTATCGAAATTTCGACCAATGATTTGGGAACAGATGAAATTCTGATAAAGATTGTGGTTAAAAATCCAACACCTGTTTTTATGCAGGAATTAAAAGATCATTTTAGAGCCAAATTGCGTGTAACTCCTAAAATAGAATTTACAACAAGTGAAGCCCTAAAACCACTTATTTTTAATCCAATGAGTCGGAAACCAATTCATTTTTTCGATAACAGAAAAAACATTCTTTAGTTTAAAACTTCAATTTTAAAACCTGCTTTTTGAACTATATCAATAATTTCACTTTCCAAAATACCATTGGAAGTTACAGTAAGTATTTTGTCACTAGCTGTAGTATCTACTGTCCATTTAGTAATTCCTTTTGCAGCATTTAAAAAAGGTGTTACTGTAGCTATGCAACCGCCACATTTTATATTTGTTTTGAAATGAAATGTGGTTTCTTTTTCGTTTAGATTAATGTTCATTGCTATTTAATTTATCGTTATTTTAATTTTTTAGTTTTAGCAGGTATAATTACTATTGACCTTAAGCTATATTATTTTTTCCATTTTAGTCTAAGGCTGTTGCTCACCACACTTACACTGCTCAACGCCATTGCTGCTCCTGCAAGCATGGGATTCAGCAGAAATCCGTTGATGGGATATAAAATTCCCGCCGCAATTGGTATACTGATCACATTATAAAATAATGCCCAAAATAAGTTTTGTTTAATCGTCGCCACGGTTTGTTTGGATAGTATAATGGCTTCATGGATTTTATTGAGATCTGATGAAATGATGGTCATTTTGGCCACATCCATTGCAATATCGCTACCTTTTCCCATTGCAATACTGACATCAGCTTGCGCCAAAGCGGTACTGTCGTTAATTCCGTCTCCAACCATTGCTACAATTTTTCCTTCGTTTTGTAATTGTTTTACAAAAGCGGCCTTTTGTTCGGGCAAAACCTCGGCTTTATAGTTCGAAATTCCTGTTTTTTTAGACATTGCTGCTGCCGTAGTTTCATTATCACCTGTCAACATATAAATGGCTATTCCAGACTCTTGTAATTGCTTTATAGCAGCTATAGACGTTTCCTTAATTTTATCGGCAATGGCAATTGCTGCAATTGCATGAGTATCATCCGAAAACCAAATTACAGTTTTTGATTCGCCACTCCATTCGTTTGCTTTTGCAATAAGGTCATTTGAAATTTCAATATTTTTTTCCTGCAATAATTTTTTGTTTCCTACCAAATACGTTTTGCCCATTACAGTTGCAGCAACTCCTTTTCCAGTGATGCTTTCAAAATGTTCTAAATCAATACTATTGTTGTCATCAAAATGGTGTAGTACGGCTTCCGCCAATGGATGTTCGGATTGTTTTTCGATACTGACTAAGATTTGTTTTAGAGCTGTTGTATCGTTTATCCAATGTGAATTGGTTACAATTGGTTTGCCTTCAGTAATTGTACCCGTTTTGTCCAGAACAACAGCATTCACTTTATGTGCCAATTCCAAACTTACAGCATCTTTAATCAAAATTCCTTTTTCGGCAGCTTTACCAATTCCAACCATAATTGCGGTAGGAGTTGCCAATCCCAAGGCACATGGACAGGCAATCACCAAAACAGTAGCAAAAGCTATCAATCCTTGAGAGAAACCATTTGTACCGCCAAAAATAATCCATGTAACAAATGTGATAATTGCAATTCCAATTACAATAGGAACAAAAATTCCTGCTATTTTGTCGACTAGTTTTTGTACAGGCGCTTTGCTGCCTTGTGCTTCCTGGACCATTTTAATTATGTGAGCCAACATCGTTTCGGAACCAACTTTCTCTGCACAAAATTGAAAACTTCCTTTTTGGTTAATCGTTCCAGCATATACTTTTTCATGCTCTTTTTTCAATATCGGAATAGGTTCCCCACTCAGCATACTTTCATCTACATAAGAGTTTCCTTTGGTTACGATGCCATCAACTGCAATTTGTTCTCCTGGTTTGACGAGAATAATGTCTCCTTCGTTTACATTATCAATCGCAATTGTAATTTGTTGATTATCTTTGGTTATCACAGTAACCGATTTGGGTTGTAATCCCATAAGTTTTTTTAACGCTGTCGATGTATTTCCTTTGGCTTTTTCTTCGAGTAATTTACCTAACAATATGAATGTTATGATTACTGCTGCGGCTTCAAAATAGACGTGGGCATGTAAACCTCTTTCGTGCCAAAAATTAGGAAATACAGTATTGAATACACTAAAAACATAGGCGACTCCTGTTCCCAAAGCCACCAATGTGTCCATATTAGCCGAACGATGTTTGGCTTGTTTCCAAGCATTGATGTAGAAGTTTTGACCAAACCAAACGACTACTGGAGTCGATAAAACCCACATGATTTCGTTTGCGTACGGAATATCCATAAAAAACATCCCAATGATTACCAATGGTACTGTAAGCAATCCAGCCCAAAGGGTTTTCAATTTCAACTGGCTGAATTTTTTTTCGTGTATTTCTTCCAGCGATTCTTGTTCTTTATTTCCTTCTTCTATAAATAAATCATAACCAGCCAACTGGACCGATTTCTTGATTTCGGGTACAGTAATAATGTTGGGCAAATATTCGATGGCTACCGTAGCTGTAGCAAAATTGACCGACGCGCTAACGATTCCTGGTTGATTTTTTATAGCCGTTTCTACCCCAATTGCACAGGAAGCGCAACTCATTTCGAGAACGGGGATGTTTTTTTTTAGGGTAGTCACGCCATATCCTAAACTCCGAATTGCAGCAACAGCGTCAAACAACGCTTCGGGTTTTGTTACTGTAATAATGGCTCTATTATTGTTAAGTTCCACTTTATGGGAACTGATACTTTTTATTTTATCTAGACCTTTATCGACGATAAGCGCACAATGTTCGCTTTCTACATTCTCCAATGGAATATGAAATGTAATTCTTTGATCAGTTGTCATTTTGTATAAATTTGATTTACACGTCAAAGTTCAGGAGTTTTTATCCAAAGAAGTTACAGCTTTTTGGAAAAGTGTTGCAATACTTTGTAATAAAAAAAATAGGCAATAAAAGAATTTTTATTCATTTATACTTCATCCAAAGATTTTCTACCTCCTAATCGTATGTTCTTGAAATGGCTAGGAGCAAGGCCTGTTACTTTTTTAAATTGATTGCTTAGGTGTGCTACACTCGAATAGTTCAATTGAAATGCAATTTCTCCCAAAGACAATTCTTTGTAAGCTAATAATTCTTTGACTTTTTCAATTTTTTGGGCAATAAAATATTTCTCGATAGTGGTACCTTCAATTTCTGAAAAAAGATTCGAAAGATAGAAATAATCGTGATGTACTTTTTGACTCAAATAATCGGATAAGGTGATTTTTAAATTATTGTTTTGCTCTTGGATTAATTCGATAATTAAAGATTTTATTTTTTCAATATACCTACTTTTTTTATCATCAATTAATTCAAAGCCTAATTCTTTAAGTACATGGTCTAGTTGTTCTTTTTCGGTATGATCTAAATCTTTGTCAATCGTAACTTCGCCCAATTCGACTCTTTGAGTGACCATGCCAAGTTTTTCCAATTCAGATTTGACTACCATTTTACATCGGTTGCAAACCATATTTTTGATATATAGAATCATATTTTCAAACGTTTATTA